>NZ_QPMK01000021.1 GCF_003344785.1 Thalassococcus profundi
GGCGCCCCCGGTCGCGGCGACAGCGACGCCCGAGCCCGACCCGATCCCGGCGGCCGCCCCCGCGTCCGCGGCGCCCCCGAAAGCGTCCGCGCCGGACACCCCCGCGCCTGTGTCCTCCGCATCTGAACCTTCCGCACCGGCACCTGCGCCGGCAGCGCCCGAAGCGAAGGCCAAGAGACCGCACGCCGCCGGTTCCGACGCTGCCGAGCCCGAGACCGGCGCGCCCGAAGCGGCTGACACGCCGCCGTCCGAAACGCCCGCCCCGGCCCCTGCGCCAAAGCCGGCGCTCGAGACGACCCATGCCGATACCGAGGACGCCGCCGCCCTGCGCCCCGGCGCCGCCGACACCGGGTCCGGGACACAACAGGAGACGGACTCCCCGCGCCCGGCCCCTGCGCGCCTGGCCGTGCCGACCTCTGCCGAGGCGGGCGCCGTTGCCGCGCCCAGCATCGCGCCGCATGCCGAGGACAAGACCCCGCCCCCGGCCTTCACCAGCATCCGCGCCTCGCGCAGCGACGATGGCCCGTCGACCACGCCCACGCTGCGCGCGCCGGGACGCGACGCCCTGCCCTCCGTCGGCCGGCTGACGCCGCAGGGCCTTGGCACCAAGGCGGACGGGGACGGCAGCACCGCCGCCGCCGCGGACACGGCCAAGCCCGCCGACATCGCGGCCTCCCGCAGCGAGGCCACGGCCTCCTTCGAGCGCCGCGCCGACGATCACCGGAAAACCCAGGCGCACCGGCAGGAGACCGCAACCGCGGCCAAGCCATCGGTGCTGGGCGGTTTCTTCAGCCGCCGCAAGCCACGCCATGAACCGCCACCGATCGCGGCGCCGGTGTCCGAGCCCGTGGCCGAGACGCCCAAGCCCGCCGTCGCCGCCAGCACGCGGATCAAGGCGCGCGCCGACAGCACCGACACCTCGCCGCCGAAACCGGTGCTGACCTCGGCGCTGGCCCGTCTGGGCGGCGGACGCAGTCGCGCTGCCGCCGCAGCGGGTCCGTCGCCCGAGGACATGGAACGCGAGCGCATGACCGTGTTCGGCGCGCGGCAGAGCCAGGCGCGCGTCGGCGGCAAGCCGCGGTTCCTGGGCCTGATGCTGACCGCAGTGCTGCTGATCTTCCTCGCGGGCGTCGCGGCCTGGGCCTCGGTCTTCCTCGATGACGGGCTGGCGCGGTTCTTCCGCCCCGACACCTCGCCCGACGTCCAGGTCGCCGAAGAGGCGCTGCCGAGCCCCGATCCGACGCCCGAGGCCGCGCCCGAAGAGCCGCCCGTGGAACTCGCGGCGCTGGATCCGGCACCCGAGACCGCTGTGCCCGACCCCGCCGAACCGCTGGCAGAGCCCGAACGCCCGCGTGCGCTGTCGCCCGAGGAAGCCGAGGCGACCTATGCCGCGACCGGCATCTGGCAACGCGCCCCCGGCGCGCCGTCGGAGCCTGCGCAGGGCGGTCTCGACGATCTTTACGTGGCCTCGATCGACACCGAGGTGCAGCAGTTCGACGCCGTGGCCCTGCCCGAAGCCGCGCGCAGCGGCGATCCGTCCTACGTCTCTCCGCCGGTGCCCGCGCCCGCCGGCACGGTCTTCGACATCGACGACCGCGGCCTGGTGCGCGCCGTGGCCACCGGCGCGCTGAACGCCGACGGAGTGCTGATCTACGCGGGCCTGCCCCCCGCCGTGCCGCCGGGCCGCCCCGTGCCGGGCAGCCCCGATGCGCCGGTGACCGAGGAAACCCGCGCCGAGCAGGACCGGCTGCAGGGCTTCCGCCCCGCCGCCCGGCCCGACGGCATCGTGGAGCGCAACGAACGGTCGCTGCTGCAGGGCGTGTCGCGGGCCGAACTGGCGCAACTGCGCCCGACCATCCGCCCCGAGGTCGCCAAGCTCGCGGAAGAGGCCGACGTCACCGCCACGGCACAGGCCATCGACACCTCGCCCAAGCCGTTGCGCCGTCCGCGTGACATCGAGCGGATCGTCGCCGAAGCCCGCGCCCGCGCCGCCAGCACCCCCGAACCGGAGCCCGAGGTGCAGGTCGCCTCGGCCGCCGCCGTCGCGCCGCGCGCGGTGCAGCCGTCGATCCCCTCGACCGCGAACGTGGCGCAGCGGGCGACGGTGCGGGGCGCGCTCGACATGCGGCGGATCAGCCTGATCGGCGTCTACGGCAAGCCGGCGGCACGGCGCGCGCTCGTGCGGCTGCCCAACGGCCGGTATCAGAAGGTCCAGGTCGGCGACCGGATCGACGGCGGCCGGGTCGCGGCGATCGGCGATTCCGACTTGCGCTACACCAAGGGCGGCCGCAGCGCGACGCTCAGCATGCCGTAACCTCTTTCGCCGCGGTAGGCCCGCCGGCCAAGGGATCGCGGCTGCGCATATTGCCCTGCCCGCCCGGCCCGCTACCATACCGACATCTGCACGAAAGCTGCACAGACCCTGCGCCGATTCGGGCCTTTGGGTGAGTGCGCAGCCCATTCCGGTTGCTTTCACCCGGAGCGCGCGCGCATCGTTCGCGCATACTGACAAGGACTTTTCATGGACACCTTTCTTTTCCAGGCGACGATCTACCTTCTGGCTGCGGTCATCGCCGTGCCGGTTGCGGCGCGGCTTGGGCTGGGATCGGTGCTGGGCTACCTTGTTGCCGGGCTGATCATCGGGCCGGTGCTTGGCATCGTCGCCGCCACCGAAGACCTGCAGCATTTCGCCGAATTCGGCGTGGTGATGATGCTGTTCCTGATCGGGCTCGAACTCGAGCCGCGGGCGCTCTGGGACATGCGGCACCGGCTGATCGGGCTGGGCGGACTTCAGGTCACGCTGACGACGCTGGCGATCATGGCAGCGTCCATGGCGCTGGGGCTCGACTGGGCGACCGGGCTCGCGGTGGGCATGATCTTTGCCCTGTCGTCTACCGCCATCGTGCTCCAGACCCTTTCGGAAAAGGGGCTGATGCAGACCGGCGGCGGACGGTCGGCCTTTTCAGTGCTGCTGACCCAGGACATCGCCGTCATCCCGATGCTGATCCTGCTGCCGCTGCTCGCCCACGGGTTCGAGCCGACGCTGAACGCCGACGGGTCGATCCTGCGCGGCGGCGACGATCACGGCGCGGGCCACGGCGCCAGCATGAGCCTGGTCGAGGGGCTGCCCGGCTGGGGCGTCGCGCTGGTGACCCTGGGCGCCGTGGCGCTCATCATCCTCGGCGGCGTCTACGGCGCTCGGCCGCTCTTCCGCTTCATCAACGCCTCGCGCCTGCCCGAAATGTTCACCGCCGTCGCCCTGCTCATCGTCGTCGGCATCGGGTTCCTGATGATGCTCGTGGGCCTTTCGCCCGCGCTCGGCACCTTCCTGGCCGGGGTGGTGCTGGCCAACTCCGAATTCCGCCACCAGCTCGAGTCGGACGTGGAGCCGTTCAAGGGCCTGCTGCTGGGGCTCTTCTTCATCACCGTCGGCGCCGGCATCAACTTCGGCGCCTTCCTGACCGCGCCCTTCGTGATCCTGGCCATGACGCTGGGTGTGATCCTTCTGAAAGGCACGATACTCTTCGTGCTGGGCTGGCTCTTCGGCCTGCGCGGACGGCAGCAATGGCTCTTCACCCTCAGCCTCGCACAGGCGGGCGAATTCGGCTTCGTGCTGATCTCGTTCTCGCTGCAACAGGGGGTGCTGACCGGAACGCTGGGCCAGCGCCTGCTGCTGGTGGTGGCGCTGTCGATGCTGATCACGCCGCTGCTCTTCATCCTCTACGAATGGCTGTCGGCGCGGCTGGCCGCCGAACCGGACGACACGCCCGAGGATGACGAGATCGATGAGAAGGGCACCGTGCTCATCGCCGGGATCGGCCGCTTCGGCCAGATCGTCAACCGCATGGTGCAATCGGCGGGCTTCAAGACCGTGGTGATCGACAACGACCTGAAAACCATTCAGCTGATGCGGCAGTTCGGCTTCAAGGGTTTCTTCGGCGATCCGACCCGGCCGGAATTGCTGCATGCCGCGGGCATCGACGACGCCAAGGTGCTGGTTGTGGCGCTGGACGATCCCGCCGCCACCACCAAGCTGGTGGCGCTGGCCAAGCAGCTGCGCCCGGAACTGCACGTGGTCGCCCGCGCCCGCGACCGCACCCATGTCTACGCGCTTTACCAGGCAAAGGCCGACGATATCGTGCGCGAACTGTTCGACAGCTCCCTGCGCGCCGGGCGCTACGTGCTGGAAAACATCGGCCTGTCGGAATACGAGGCCGCGGTGGCGCAGGAGACGTTCTTTCATCACGACCGCCACACGGTCCGCGAACTGGCCGCGCTCTGGGATCCCAAGATCCCCACCGCGCAGAACGAAGCCTATATCGCCCGCGCCCGCGAGCTGGAGAAAGACCTCGAAACCGCGCTGCTCACCGCCATCGACACCAAAAGCGACGCGGCCTGATCCACCCGCCGCGGCGCCGGTTTCTGCTTGAGACTGCGGCGGCGGGCGCCTACCTCTGAACCCGAGACAACCGCGCGTCCCGCTCGGGACGCCGACAAAGGAGTGCCCCATGCCGATCCGCCCGTTCTTCGATGCCAATGCCTCTGCCGGGGGCAAAAACCTCGGCGATCTGCCGGAATGGGACCTCACCGATCTCTACCCGTCACCCGACGCGCCCGAGCTCAAGCGCGACCTCGACTGGCTTGAGCAGGCATGCGCCTCTTTCGCGGTCGATTACGAGGGAAAGCTGGCCGATCTGGATGCCGCCGGGTTCCTCGACGCCGTGCACCGGCACGAGAAGATCGAGAACATCGCCGGACGCATCATGTCTTTCGCGGGTCTGCGCTACTACCAGCTGACCACCGATTCCGCGCGCACCAAGTTCCTCAGCGACACGCAGGAAAAGATCACCACCTACACCACGCCGCTGGTCTTCTTCACGCTCGAGCTGAACCGGCTCGACGACGCGGTGCTGGATGGCCATTTCGCCGCGAATGACGACCTTGCCCGCTACAAACCCGCCTTCGACCGCATCCGCGCGATGAAGCCCTACCAGCTTTCGGACGAGATGGAGAAGTTCCTGCACGACCTCAGCGTCGTCGGCGACGCCTGGGAACGTTTGTTCGACGAAACCATTGCGGGACTTGAATTCGAGGTGCAGGGCGATGCGCTGACCATTGAGGGCACGCTGAACCTGCTCACCGATCCCGACCGCCCGACACGCCAGGCCGCCGCCGAGGAACTGGCGCGCGTCTTTGCCGCCAACATCCGCACCTTCGCCCGCGTGCACAACACCGCCGTGAAGGAAAAGGAGATCATGGACCGCTGGCGCGGCATGCCCACCGCCCAGACCGGCCGGCACCTTTCCAACGACGTGGAGCCCGAGGTGGTCGAGGCGCTGCGCGACGCGGTGGTCGCCGCCTATCCCAAGCTCTCGCACCGGTACTACAACCTCAAGCGAAAGTGGCTGGGGCTCGACGTGATGCAGGTCTGGGACCGCAACGCGCCGCTGCCGCTCGAGGACCCCAAGACCGTGACCTGGGACGACGCCCGCGCCACGGTGATGAACGCCTACGCCGAATTCGACCCCCGCATGGCCGAGATCGCGCAGCCCTTCTTCGACAAGGGTTGGATCGACGCGGCGGTGAAGCCGGGCAAGGCGCCGGGCGCCTTCGCGCATCCCACGGTGACGGACGTACACCCCTACGTGATGCTCAACTACCTCGGCAAACCGCGCGACGTGATGACCCTCGCGCACGAGCTGGGTCACGGCGTGCACCAGGTGCTGGCCGCGGGACAGGGCGAGATGCTGTCCTCGACACCCCTGACGCTGGCGGAAACCGCGTCGGTCTTCGGCGAGATGCTGACCTTCCGCCGGATGCTCGATAACGCGCAGACCGACACCGAAAAGAAGGTGCTGCTCGCGGGCAAGGTCGAGGACATGATCAACACGGTCGTGCGCCAGATCGCCTTCTACGACTTCGAATGCAAGCTGCACGCCGCGCGGCGCGGCGGGGAGCTTACCCCCGACGACATCAACGCGCTCTGGATGTCGGTGCAGGCTGAATCGCTGGGCGATGCCTTCGAATTCATGCCGGGCTACGAGACTTTCTGGGCCTATATCCCGCATTTCGTGCACTCGCCCTTCTACGTCTACGCCTATGCCTTCGGCGACGGGCTGGTGAACGCGCTTTATGCCGCCTACCAGGAACAGCCCGAGGGGTTCCAGGAGAAGTATTTCGACATGCTCAAGGCGGGCGGGTCGAAGCACCACAAGGCTTTGCTGGCGCCCTTCGGCCTGGACGCGAGCGATCCGAAATTCTGGGACAAGGGCCTGTCGATGATTTCGGGCTTCATCGACGAGCTCGAGGCGATGGAAGACTGACGCGTATCGGGACGGCGGGTGGGGCGTCGCCGCAGGCGCGCGTCACCCGGCGGGCCTAGTTTGCAAAGAAGTCCGTCTCGATCGCGCCGGTGACGGACCGGCAATCGGCCAGATCGGTGGGCCGGCTCAGCTTGTCCTTGCGACACAGCTCTGCCTCGAAGGTCGCGGTCAGCTGCCCGACGCGTCCCCAGAGCTCCAGTTCGACGATCTCGACAACGGGCCGCTGCGCGGCGCCCCGGCTGGTCCAGAACGGTCCGCCCATACCCTCGGGCATGTGCACCACATCGACCGAAAGCGGCACCACGCCGGGCGCGATGCTGCCCAGGAACCGCGCATCGACGCTGAACATGCCGCGGGTCGAGAATTCCGGCTCCGGATGCCCCTGCACCAGCATCTCGGACAGGCGCTGACCCTGGCGCAGGCTCGCCGTCGGCACCGTGCGGCCGCCCTGCTCCATGGTGATCGTGTACCAGCTCCGGCGGTCGGCGCCGATAAAGGCGGTGATCTTCCCCAAAGTCTCGGCCACGGCCGGCAGCGGCACGAGCAACAAGGCGGAGAGACACGCGCGGATCATCGGCTTCCTCTCTCCGCTGCGCGGCCCTACTTGAGCTGCGAATCCTTGGAGCCGCGCCGGTTGATCCCGCCGCGCGCCTTGTAGCTGCCGTCGCGCTCCTGCTGGCAGTCGATGCAGAGCTTCACCCCGGGAAGCGCCTGGCGGCGCTTTTCGGGAATCGGCTCTTCGCAATCCACGCAGAATGCCGCGCTCTCGCCCTGCGGCCCGCGCCGGGCCTTGAGCCGCGCCAGTTCGTCCTGGATCGAGGCTTCGATCTGTTCGTTCACCGCGCCGTCGCGGGACCATCCGCCTGCCATGAGCGTTCCTCCTCTACCGAAGATAGGCTTGCCGCGCGGTACGATCCAGCCCCTTCGGCAGGCCTTGACACCCGTCCGCCCGCGCTAATTCATCCGGCAAGGAGGCTCATGCCATGACCCGCACCCTGCTTGCCATCGCCCTGACCTGTCTCACCGCCCTGCCCGCGCAGGCGCTGGAGCGGTTCACCTTCAACAGCATCGACGGCGGCCAGATCGACAGCGCCGACTGGGCCGGCAAGCCGGTGCTGGTGGTCAACACCGCCTCGCGCTGCGGCTTCACCCCGCAATACGACGGGCTTCAGGCGCTGCACGACCGCTACAAGGACGCGGGCCTCGTGGTGCTGGCCGTGCCGTCCGACGATTTCCGGCAAGAGCTGTCCTCGGCCGAAGAGGTGAAGGAATTCTGCGAGGTCAATTTCAACCTGACCCTGCCGATGACCGACATCACCCATGTGCGCGGGCCCGACGCGCATCCCTTCTACGAATGGGTGGCCGACACCGCCGGATTTGAACCCGGCTGGAACTTCAACAAGATCCTGATCGCCCCGGACGGCAGCATTGCGGGCACCTACGGCTCGACCGTCGGGCCCGACTCCCCCGCCATCACCGGCCCGGTCGAAGAGATGCTGGCAGGTCGCAGCTGAACGGTGCCGGGACCGCGCAATCCGCCGATCGGACTGCCCTGCGGTTGCCCGCGCATTCTGTTTCCCGCACACTTTGGCCGACGCGAGACCGCAGACCGATCTACCGCTTCGCCCGGCGCCACCCGGCGGCCCGCGCCTCGGCCTCTGTGCAGAACCAGCGTTCGCCTTTGCCCCCGTCGATCCGCGTCTTGTCGTACCAGGCCTGTCCCGGCACGTGATAGATGCGCTTGCCGTCGCGGCTAATGTTGCCCTTGATCCGGCACTCGCCCGAAGCTTCCTGCGCCGGAACAGCCCGCCCCAGACGCCGGAACGCCGCCGGAGAGGTCACGCCGGTCGCATGCAGCCCGGCCCCCGCCACCGCCGCCTGCTTTTCCTGCAGGTCGTAATCCCAGCCATAGGTGCGATAGGCAAAGGCCAGCCCGTCAGAAACCAGCATCTCGCCCAGGTCGCGGCCCGCAACCGTGCATTTCGCCACAACGCGGCCATAGCGATCCGTGTCGACGGCTGCGCAGACCGCCTGCCGCCCCTCGATCCGGGCGCGCAGTTCCTGCCGCACCCAGGCGCCACATGCCCAGGCCGGCGCGCCCTGCCCGCCGCACATCTGGTCCATTTCCGGCGCATCCACCGCGTGCAGCCGCACCCGCGTGCCGCCCACGTCGATCGTATCGCCGTCAATCACGCGGACCGGCCCCGACGGCCCGGCCCAGGCCGAGGTCGCGCACAGCAATACAAACAGGGAACAAAGTCTTAACATTTGGTTAATCTCGCCGGCAAAGCCGGCGGGATCAACCGATTTCGCGCATCGTCCTTAACGCTGCGCCGTCTTCCACTCCGGATGGACCCAGGGCGCGTCGTTCACCGGCGCCAAGGTCCGCCCCAGGATATGATCCGCCGCCTTTTCGCCGACCATGATCGACGGCCCGTTAAGATTGCCGTTGGTGATCTGCGGAAAGATCGAACTGTCCGCCAAGCGCAGGCCGTCGACGCCGATCACCCGCGCCTCCGGGTCCACCACCGCCATCGGATCGTCGAGGCGGCCCATCTTGCAGGTGCCACAGGGGTGATAGGCGCTTTCCACATGCTCGCGGATGAAATCGTCGAGCTCGTCATCCGTCTGCACCTCGGCCCCGGGCTGGATTTCCTTGCCGCGATAGGGCGCAAAGGCGTCCTGCGCGAAGATCTCGCGCGTCAGCCGGATGCAGCGGCGGAAATCCTCCCAGTCCTGCTCGGTGCTCATGTAGTTGAAGAGGATCCGCGGCGCATCCTCGGGATCGGCCGACCGCAAGGTCACCTCGCCCCGCGACGGCGAACGCATTGGGCCCACATGGGCCTGAAAGCCATGCCCTTCGGCCGCGACCTTGCCGTCGTAGCGCACCGCAAGCGGCAGGAAATGGTACTGGATGTCCGGATAGGGCACGCCCGCCTGGCTGCGGATGAAGGCACAGCTTTCGAACTGGTTCGACGCCCCCGGCCCGTCCTTTCGCAACAACCACCGGGCGCCCACATAGGCCTTGCCCAAGAGGTTCCAGTATTTGAACAGGCTCACCGGCTGCGTCGCCGCCATCTGAAGGTATAGCTCCAGATGATCCTGCAGGTTCTGCCCCACGCCGGGCCGATCCGCGACGACCTCGATCCCGTGCTCGGCCAGATGCGCGGCGGGGCCGATCCCCGACAGCATCAGCAGCTTCGGCGAGTTGAGCGACGAGGCCGCGAGGATCACCTCGGCCCGTGCGCCGATCACCTCGACCTGGCCGCCCCGCTTGACCTCGACGCCCACGGCGCGGCCATCGCGGATCACCACCCGCCGCGCCAGCGCGCGCACGACCTTGGCGCCCTTCTTCTGCGCCGGCCGCAGGTAGGCATTGGCGGCCGACCAGCGCTGACCCTTGCGGATCGTCGCCTCCATCGGGCCGAAACCCTCCTGCTTTTCGCCGTTGTAATCCTCGGTCGCCTCGTAGCCCGCCTGCACCCCGGCCTCGACGAAGGCCCTGACCAGCGGGTTCTCGCGGGTGCCGCGGCTGATGTGAAGCGGACCGTCGCTGCCGCGCCAGTCCGACCGGCCGCCGTTCCAATGCTCCATGCGCTTGAAATACGGAAGCACGTCGGCATAGCCCCAGCCATCGGCGCCGCTGTCGCGCCAGTGGTCGAAATCCATCGCGTGACCCCGCACGTAGACCATGCCGTTGATCGAAGACGACCCGCCCAGCACCTTGCCGCGCGGACAGGCCAGCCTGCGGCCGCCCAGGTGCGGCTCGGGCTCGGTCTCGTACCCCCAGTCGTAGATCTTCATGTTCATCGGGTAGCTCAGCGCCCCCGGCATCTGGATGAACGGTCCGCCGTCCCATCCTCCATGCTCGATCACCAGCACGTCCTTGCCTGCCTCGGCCAGCCGATAGGCCATGGCACAGCCTGCCGATCCGGCCCCCACGATCACATAATCCGCGTCCATCTCTCACTCCGTCCGGTGAGGCCGCAGAGGATCAAGGAGCGCTGCGGGCGACCGCCGAAGGCGGCGCGCCAGGGTCCTTGAGGCTCTGCGGACTCGCCTCTTACACTCGATCTGGCGCGTTCAAGGGTGAGGCGGACAAGAAAACGATCCTTTGACCCGTTTTCCCGCCGAACGCCCCTGAACCGCCTCTCAGCAAATTCTTTTCGTCCCCGATGGCGAGGACGCCCGCCAGGGCGGAGGAGACGCCGCCTAGAACGGCGCCTCCATATGCCCCATGCGCACGAAGACGGTCTTGAGCTGCGAATAATGCTCCACCGCCGCCTTCGAATTCTCGCGTCCGACCCCGGACATCTTCACGCCTCCGAACGGCGCCTCCACCGGCGCGTCGTTGTAGGAGTTTATAAAGCAGGTCCCGGCCTCCAGCTGTGCGATCACCCGGTGCGCGCGGGCGAAATCCTGCGTGAAGACCCCCGCCGACAGGCCGAATTCGGTGTCGTTCGCCCGCGCGATCACCTCGTCCTCGTTTTCGAATTCCAGCACCGACAGCACGGGGCCAAAAATCTCTTCCCGCGCGATGGTCATGTCGTCGGTGACGCCGTCGAAGATCGCCGGGGTCAGCCAGAACCCCGGCTTGTCCAGTCGTTCGCCGCCCGTCACCAGTGTCGCCCCCTCCTCGACGCCCTTGGCGATATAGCCCTGCACTATCTCCATCTGCCGGGCACTGACCAGCGGGCCGAAGCTGGTCTCGGGGTCCATCGGATCGCCGATCACCGCATTGCCCAGCCGCTCGGCCAGGCGCGCGACGAACCGCTCGCGGATGCCCTTCTGCACGAAGACCCGCGTGCCGTTGCTGCACACCTGCCCGGAGGAATAGAAGTTGGCCATGATCGCGCCACCCACCGCGTCCTCGAGATCGGCATCGTCGAAGATCACCAGCGGCGACTTGCCGCCCAGCTCCATCGTCACGTGCTTGAGCCCGTCCGCCGCCGAGGCATAGACCTTGCGCCCCGTCGGCACCGATCCGGTCAGCGACACCTTGTCGACGCGGGCATCGGTCACCAGCGCGCCGCCCACGGCGCCCATGCCCTGCACCACGTTGAAGATGCCGGCGGGCAGACCCGCCTCGACCAGGATCTCGGCCACCTTCAGCGCCGACAGCGGAGTCGTTTCGGAGGGTTTGAAGATCATCGCATTGCCGCAGGCCAGCGCCGGCGCGCCCTTCCAGCAGGCGATCTGCGTGGGATAGTTCCAGGCGCCGATGCCCACGCACAGCCCCAGCGGTTCGCGGCGGGTATAGGCCCAGTCTTCGCCCAGCTGGATATGCTCGCCGGTCAGCGTGGCGGCCAGACCGCCGAAATACTCCAGCGCATCGGCGCCGCTGGTGGCATCGGCGACACTGGTTTCCTGGTAGGGCTTGCCGGTGTCCCAGGTCTCGAGCACCGACAGATCGTGGTTGCGCTCGCGCATGATCGCCGCCGCCCGCGTCAGGATGCGGCCACGCTCGCGCCCGGTCATCAGTGCCCAGTCCTTCTGCGCCCGCCTCCCGGAGGCGATGGCCTTCTCGATCACAGCCGGCGTCGCGGCATGGACCCTGGCGATCACCTCACCGGTGGCCGGGTAGACCACCTCGATCAGCTCGCCCTCGGTATCCTCCACATAGGCGCCGTCGATGAAGTGGCTGGCCTCGGGTTGCGTGTCATAGGCCATATGGCCCTCCTTGCATTGTCTTCGTCTGCGACGGTCCCGGCCCGCGGGCCGGGACCACCAGTTCAGTCGAGCACGGGTTTCTTGTAGGTGCCCTTCACGTCCTGCACGACGTCGCGGTGGCGCATGGCGATCCAGACCAGCACGCCGACATAGAGCGCGATGACGATGCCGCCGATCCATTCGATCTGCAGCCACTGGCTCTTGAAGAGCAGCGTCAGGCTGAAGAGGACGGCCGTGTTGGCGGCAACATAGGTCCATTTGCCGAACCGCTCGGTCGTCAGGTTCAGGTTGTCGGTATAAAGCCGGATCAGGCTGTCGAGCGAGTTGATCACGAAGGTCGTCCCGACGATCACCATCGCCCAGTTGATCAGCCCGTCGGTCGGGATGCTGTTGAGGTAATAGTAGTACAGCACCGCGAACCACACGGCGAGCGGGATCGACGGGATGATCATCAGCGCCGCCAGCATATGCTGCACCTTCATCCCGCCGACGAAGCGCGAGGTGAACTGGCCGATCATCACCGACCAGGCGAACCACCAGAAAAGGTAGAACTCGTGATATTCCGTCAGCGGCAGCACGAAGCGGTGGATATTGCCGAAATAGCCGCCGATATTGCTGATCGTCGCGCCGAATTCTCCAAGGCCGATACCCGCGTGAAGCCAGAGGCCGAGGATCAGCAGCAGGAACAGCACGGTCGACCCCACCGACAGCACCTTGACGAACTTGATGTCGGTGGAGCTGTAGGAGGCCGCGAGGATCACCGCGAAGACGATCACGTAGAAGGTCGTGACCACGGACTCTCCGTCGCCGATGCTGGGCAGGTAATACGGCAGGTAGATCAGGAAGAGCGACCCGGTAAAGGCGCAGGTGGTGACGATGACCACGTTGTTCACCAGCCGCACGATGGGCTTTTCAAAGAACTTCACCCGCGGCTCGATGGCACAGAAATAGAAAGCCGTGAGAAAGTAGAAGGCCCAGATCAGGAAACCCCAGAACCCGAATTCCAGCGCCAGCGGGTTGGTGAAGGCATAGGCCGGGTTGGCCTCGGTGTCGGCATAGAGCGGGAAGTCGAAGGCCAGCGGGAACATGATCAGCCCCACATCGAGCCCCGAGGTGAAGAGGATGGCGATGAACACGAACATCGGCACCGGGTCGCGTCCGATCAGGCGCAGGTTCCACCATTTGATCGTCACGAAGATCACCAGCCCGAAGGCCAGCAGGATTCCGAAGGAAATCAGATAAGTCATTGCTTTGTCCCCGATTATACTTCTTGCATCCGGCTTGGCGCCGAACGGTATGTCATATGACAACAGGCCAAGACCTCTATTGTTCCGCTCTTTCGGCAGGAACCCGCCGTGTCCGGCACCGGGCGGGAACTTTTCTGCCCCCGCCCGCGCGCATTCTCTGAGCCTTATTCGGCGGGGTCCGCCGCCGCCGGATAGATCGACGGCACGCCGTTCTTTTCGCGGATGCCGTCGTTGTAGATTGCCTTGAAGAGGCCCAGGCACATCAGCACCATCACCAGGCTGAAGGGCAGCGCGCCGATCACCATGGCGGTCTGGATCGCGGTCAGCCCGCCCACCAGCAGGAGTGCGGCCACCACCAGCCCGAGGGCCACGCCCCAGAAGATGATGTGCGGCCGCGCCTTGGGGCCTTCGTCCCCGGCGGCGTTGATCGTGTTCACGATCAGGACGGCGGAGTCCGCGGATGTCACGAGATAGGTCATCAGCAGGATCACGATGATCACCGCCATGATCCAGCCCAGCGTCTCGCCCAGCATGATGCCGGTCATGGCGAAGATCTTGTCGCCGTCGGTGGCGCCGAAGATCTGACCCTCGGCCACGCCCGAGAGTTCCAGCTCGATCGCCGTGCCGCCGGCGAAGGAGAACCAGACGAAACACATGACCGCCGGGACAAACACGGCACCCAGCACGAATTCGCGGATCGTCCGGCCCTTGGAGATGCGGGCAAGGAACAGCCCGACGAAGGGCGCGAAGGCGACCCACCAGGCCCAGTAGAACACTGTCCAGGCGCCCTGCCAGTTTTCCAGCGCCTGGGACACCTCGCCGCCGTCGCCGCGATAGACCGTGAAGATCATCGCCGGAAGGCTGATCACATATTCCCACATGCCGAGGAACAGCGCCTGGATGCCGAACCAGGTGGCGCCGAAGATCATCAGGAAGGCCAGCAGGAAGATCGACAGCCCCATGTTGATGTTCGAGAGCCACTTGATGCCCTTGCCCACGCCCGACAGGGCCGAGAGGGTCGAGGCACCCATGATGATGAAAATGGCAAAGAGGATGCCCACGGTCGACGCCGTGCCCTCGTCGTTCAGCAGCCAGTCGCCGATGCCGATGCGGCTCATGCCCGCGACGAACTGCTCGACGCCAAAGCCCAGCGTCTGCGCCACGCCGAGGATCGTCGCGATCACCGCCACGATGTCGATCACATGGCCCAGCGGCCCAGACAGCGCCTTGCCGAACAGGGGTGTGAGCGAGCTGCGGATGGTCAGTGGCAGGCCGCGGCGATAGGTGAAATACCCCAGCGCCAGACCCGCGATGGCATAGGACGACCAGGCGGAAAAGCCCCAGTGCAGGTAGCTCCACTGGTAGGCGTTGAGGAAATTGTCCTCGCCGCGCGCCGTGGCCAGCCCCTGGATCACCTCCGGGTTGTTGTTGAAGTGATAGATCGGCTCAGCCACCGCCCAAGTCAGCATCCCGACCCCGATGCCCGCGCCGAACATCATGGAAAACCACGAGAAATTCGAGAACTCCGGCACGTCGTCCGGGCCGCCCATCTTCAGCCGCCCGGCGGTCGGCCAGATCGCCAGCGCGATGCAGACCAGCACGAAGGCGGCCATGACGTAGATGTACCAGGCGGCAAAGTTCGCCAGGATGAAAGTGTTGAGCCCCGAGAGCACCGCCCCGGCCTGCGCGGGAAAGGCCACGGCCCAAAGCACCAGCCCGCCCACGGCAAGCTTGGAGGTGACCGTCACGTCAAGGCTGAAGCCGTTGTAGAACCCGGACGTGGCCGTCTTGATCGGCAGGTCGGTCAACGGAGGTTTGATTTCCGGCATATAACTGTTCCCTGTTGTTGTTTCCTAAGGCCTGTTTTTTTGCCCCGCCGCCCTGGCCCTCGGGCGGCGGGGTCGTTTCCGGGGTCCAGCGTCACTCGCCGCGCGGGAACCGTTTGTTCTCTTCGAGCACGTTCAGGTCCATATGGTTGCGCATGTACCGCTCGGACGCCTTCTGCAGCGGCTGGTAATCCCAGGGGTAGTAGCCGCCCTGGCGCAACGCTTCGTAGACCACCCAGCGGCGGGCCTGGCTCTGGCGCACGTCGGCGTCGAAGGCTTCGAGGTCCCAGCGCGCCGCCGCCATGACCCGGAACCGCTCCAGCGTTTCCGCATGGTCCGGGTCCTCGGCGAGGTCGGTCAGCTCCTGCGGATCGGCCTCCATGTCGAACAGCTGCTCGGGATCGAGCGCGCAGTTGGTGTATTTCCAGCGCCCCTCGCGCAGGCAGACCAGCGGCGAATAAGAGGCTTCGGCGGCGTATTCCATCATCACCGGGCTCTGCCGCGGCTTGCCCTGCCCCAGCGGCACAAGGCTTTCACCGATGGTCCAGGGCATCACCTCGTCCATGCTGACCCCGGCGAGTTCGCAAAGCGTCGGACAGATGTCGATATTGCTCACCGGTGCGTCGACCCGGCCCGGCGTCATCTGCGGCGCCGCGATCATGATCGGCACCCGCGCCGAGCCGTCGAAGAAGGACATCTTGAACCACAGCCCGCGCTCGCCCAGCATGTCGCCGTGATCGCTGACGAAAAGGATCGTCGCTTCCTGCCGGGTACGTTCCAACACGTCGAGGATCTCGCCCACCTTGTCGTCGAGGTAGGAGATATTGGCGAAATAGGCACGGCGCGCCCGGCGGATCTGGTCTTCTGTGATGTCGAAGGAGCGCCAGTCGTTGACGTCGAAGATGCGCTTGGAATGCGGATCGTGGTCGTCATAGGCCATCGCCGGAACCTGCGGCAGCAGGTGCTCGCAGTTCTCGTAAAGGTCCCAGTACTTGCGCCGCGCCACGTAAGGGTCGTGCGGATGGGTAAAGCTCGCCGTCAGGCACCAGGGCCGGTCGTCGCCACCTCGCGCCAGATCGTAGAGCTTGGCACAGGCGTTGAAAGCGACCTCGTCGTCGTATTCCATCTGGTTGGACGTCTCGGCCACGCCCGCGCCGGTCACCGACCCCATGTTATGATACCACCAGTCGATGCGCTCGCCGGGCTTGCGGTAATCCGGGGTCCAGCCGAAATCGGCCGGGTAGATGTCGGTGGTCAGCCGATCCTCGAACCCGTGAAGCTGGTCGGGCCCGACGAAATGCATCTTGCCGGAAAGGCAGGTGTAGTACCCGGCGCGCCGCAGGTGATGCGCATAGGTGGGGATGGACGACTGGAATTCCGCCGCGTTGTCATAGACCCCGGTGCCGCTGGGCAGTTGCCCGGACATGAACGCCGCCCGCCCCGGCGCGCAAAGCGGCGAAGCGGTATAGGCGTTGCGGAACCGCGTCGAGCGTGCCGCCAGCCGCTTCAGATTGGGGGCGTGCAGCCACTCCGCCGGGCCATCGGGGAACAGCGTCCCGTTCAGCTGGTCCACCATGATGATCAGGATATTTCCGCTCATGTCCTCCCCCGTGTTAGCGCCTCGGCGCAATCCATTACCTGTTCCGTGGCCTCTGCCCCCATCGCCGTGCCGCCCAGGGCCGCGCGCAGGTAAAGCCCGTCGATCAGCGCGCCCAGCGTGTCCGCCACCGGCGCCGGGTCACTGGCGTGCAGACGCAGCGCCGCGATCAGGTTCGACCGCAGCCGCCGCTTGTAGATGCGCAAGAGACGCGCCGCCTGCGGGTCGCGCTGCGCCAGGACGTAGAAATTGAGCCAGGCGGCCACAGTCGCCGGCTCGAAGAAGCTCTGGGCAAAATTTGCGGCGACCAGCGCCCGCAGGCGCGCCTCGGGCACCGTCGTGCGCTTGAGCGCGGCGCGCACCTCGGCGGAGTATTCCGTGAGGATATGGCGCATGGCAGCCAAGAAGATATCCGTCTTGCCGCCGAAGTAATGATGGGCCAGCGCGCTGGAGACCCCCGCCCGGCGGGCGATCTGCCCCACCGTGACATCGAGCGATCCCGCCGCCCCCACCTCTGATATGGTCGCCGCCACCAATGCGGCGCGACGCTGCGGTTCTTTTCCGATACGTGCCATGCCGATCCCCATTAGAGATAGGCTGCCGTTCATTGACTGATCAGTCAATTAATAATTTTTATTCATCCGGCAAAGGATGTTACCATCCGACCTTGCGCCGGATAGCCGTCGTGGACACCTGCAAACCAGGCATCACGGGCTCAGACAGCCAGCGTTCCCAGCACCCGATTCTGCGGCAGGCGGGCGATCTCCACCCCGGTATCGGTGCGGCGCAGGTTGTAGCCGTAGCCGCGCATGCGGAACTTCCATTCGGTTTCCGACAGGACCTTCTGCCGCTCTTTCAGCAGGAAGGCGGTGATCTGGTCGAAATTCTCGGTCAGTTGGTTTTCGGCGAACATGGTACTCTCCATCCGTGTCATGACGTGGAGTAAACGCGGCGAATGGGGCGGAAATGCGTCGGTGAAGCGGTAAGATTTCGAGTTCCGCAACAATCGCGACGCGGCTCAGACCTTTGTTGCCGGGGTCGGCGGGGTGATGTGCTTCCGCTTCAGCTGCGCCTCGCGCCAGGTGATGAAACTGACCGCCAGGATGATCACCGACCCGCCGGCGATGACCCAGGGGTCCGCAGGTTCGGCAAAGAACACCGCGCCGATGATCACCGACCAGACAAGCTGCAGAAAGGTCACCGGCTGGGTCACCGTCACCGGGGCAGCGGCAAAGGCCAGCGTCATGGTGAAATGCCCGGCGGTGGCGAAACAGGCGACACCGAAGAGCACGCCCAGATCATAAAGCGTCGGCGTCACCCAGTGAAGCGCGGCAAAAGGCGCGAGGCCGATGGTCACCGTCACCGACAGCATCGCCACGACCACCGTGGCCGACAGCTCGTCCGACAGGATCTTGGCGGTGAGGTAGGAGCCCGAGAAGAGCGCCGCCGTGCCGAGCATTGCAAGATGCCCCGGATCGAGCTCCCGGAACCCCGGCCGCAGGATCAGCACGGCCCCCGCCAGCGCCGCCACCACCGCAAGGATGCGCCGCAGCGCCAGCCGCTCGTTCAGCACCAGCACGGCAAGGATCGTCACGTAGACCGGGGTGAGGTAGTTCATCGCCGTCACCTCGGCGATGGGGATGCGGGTCATGGCGTAGAACCACAGCATCACCCCCACCGTGTGCACCGCGCCGCGCATGCCGAACAGCCGCCATTGCCGGCGCGTAAGCCGCGTCGCCGCCAGCTGCCGCCACACCGGCAGCAGGAACACCAGCCCCAGAAGATACCGCAGAAAGGCGCTTTCGGCGGCGGGGATGCGGCCGCCCAGCAGCTTGACCAGCGCGGTGACCATGACAAAGCAAAGCCCCGTCACCACCATCCACGCGATGCCCGCGACGGGGCGTGATGCCTTGCTGTCCATGCGTCCTTGAACACCCGCGCGCGGCGGTTTGCAACCCGGCTCAGCCGCCCAGCAGCAGCGAGGCCGCGATGGCCCACATCACCAGCCCCACCCCCAGCTCCAGCACCCGCCAGGCGCCGGGCCGGGCAAAGACCGGCGCCAGCAGCCGCGCGCCGTAGCCGAGGCTGAAGAAAAAGACGAAGGACGCCGTCACGGCGCCAAGGCCAAAGAGCAGCCGGTCGTCGTATTGCGCCGCGACGGCCCCAAGCAGCACCACGGTATCGAGGTAGACATGCGGGTTGAGCCAGGTCAGCGCCAGGCAGGTCGCCAGCGCCCCGCGCAGACTCTGCTGCCCGTGGCCCGCTTGCAACGCCTGCCCGCCGCGCCAGGCCGCCAGCAGCGACCGCGCGCCGTACCAGATCAGGAACGCCGCCCCGAAAAGCCGCATCCCCCATTCCAGCCCCGGCACCGCCTGGGTGAGCACGCCGAACCCCGCGACCCCGGCGGCGATCAGGATTGCATCGGACAACGCGCAGGTCAGGCACACCGCGAACACATGGCTCCGTGCCAGACCCTGCCGCAGCACGAAGGCATTCTGCGCCCCAATCGCGAGGATCAGCGAAAAGCCAAGGCCGAAGCCTGCCAGAAGCGACTCGTGATCCACGTCAGACTCCGTTTCAGGCAGACGGCCGTTTCAACCGCATGTAGGGTGGGTTTTCAACCCACCGTTCCCACCGCCGAAGCAGATCGACGGGGGCGGGCGGACCGATCGACCTGGCAAGAAGAGCGCGCTCAGAGCTGCGCCATGACCTCGTCGGAGGCTTCGAAATTCGTCGTCACGCGCTGCACGTCGTCGTCGTCCTCCAGCGCTTCGACCAGCTTCATCAGCGTCTGCATCCCGTCGAGATCGAGCTCGGTCGTGGTGGTCGGGCGCCACACCAGCTTGGTCGACTCGGATTCGCCCAAAGCCTCTTCCAGCGCGGTGGAGACGTCGTTCAGGTCGGTATCCGCGCACCAGATCACGTGCCCGTCCTCGGAGCTTTCGACATCCTCCGCCCCGGCCTCGATGGCGGCCATCATCACGTCGTCGGCATCGCCGACGCTGGCCGGGTACGTCACCTCGCCCTTGCGTTCGAACATGAAGGCGACCGATCCGGTTTCGCCGAGGTTGCCGCCGTTCTTGGTGAAGGTCGAGCGCACGGTCGACGCGGTGCGGTTGCGGTTGTCGGTCATCGCCTCGACGATCACCGCGACGCCGTTGGGGCCGTAGCCTTCATAGCGGATCTCGTCGTAATTCTCGGCATCGCCGCCGATGGCCTTCTTGATGGCGCGGTCGATCACGTCCTTGGGGACAGAGTTCGACTTGGCTTCCTTGACCGCCAGCCGCAGGCGCGGGTTCTTGTCGGGGTCGGGATCGCCCATCTTGGCGGCGACGGTGATTTCCTTGGACAGCTTGGAGAACAGCTTGGCCCGCACGGCGTCCTGCCGCCCCTTGCGATGCTGGATGTTCGCCCATTTGGAATGCCCGGCCATGGCTCTGCCCTCTTCGGATGTCAGGATGTCTGAATTGCCCGGGCTTATAGGCCATGGCCCGCCCGGTCCGCAAGCCCGCAGGCAGGCTCTGGCGCGTGCCGGAACTTGCGCCTAGGGTGCGTCCATGACGCTGGACCAGATCACCCTTTTCACGCTTTTCGGCCTGGTTTTCGCGCTGCTGATCTGGGGGCGATTCCGCTATGACCTGGTGGCCTTCTCGGCGCTGCTGGTGGCGGTGGTGCTGGGGCTCGTGCCGGTGGATCAGGCCTTCAGCGGTTTCGGCCACCCGGCAACGATCATCGTGGCGCTGGTGCTGGTGGTGTCGGCCGGGCTGGTGCGGTCCGGCGCGGTCTATCTCATCACCCGGACGCTGGTGGACAGTTCGCGCTCGCTGGGCAGCCATATCGCCATCATGGGCACCATCGGCGGGGTGCTGTCGGGCTTCATGAACAACGTGGCGGCACTGGCACTGCTGATGCCGGTGGACATCCAGACCGCCCGCAAGGCCGGCCGCATGGCCAGCCTGTCGCTGATGCCGCTGAGTTTCGCCACCATTCTCGGCGGCATGGTCACGCTGATCGGGACGCCGCCCAACATCATCATTGCGCAATACCGCAGCGACGCCCTGGGCGCGCCGTTCTCGATGTTCGACTTCGCCCCGGTGGGCGGCGCGGCGGCACTCGCGGGGCTGGCCTTCGTGGCGCTGGTCGGCTGGCGCCTGATCCCGCAGCGCGGCGACGGGACGACGCCGGCGGCAGAGCTGGAACCTTACCTCGCAGAACTGACCGTGCCCGAGGACTCCGACCATATCGGCAAGCCGCTGCGCGACCTGCTGCCCGAGGCCGAAAGCGCCGAGGTCGCGATCCTCGGCCTGATCCGTGACGGCGAGCGGCGCTATGGCCGCGCGCTCGACACGCTGCTGCACGCCGGGGATGCGCTGGTGCTCGAGGCGACGCCGGACGCGCTGGACGAATTCCGGACGGCACTGTCGCTCGATTTCACCGACAGCCAGCGCAAGGAGCTGCTGACCGCCGACACCGCCGGCCTGACCCTGTCCGAAGTTGTGGTGCCCGAAGGCGCGCGGATCGTCGGGCGCACCGCGTCGGGCTTCGGCATCACCTGGCGGCTGCGCTCGGTCCTGCTGGGCATCTCGCGCAAGGGCCGCCCGGTCCGCAACGCCATGCGTTCGACCCGGGTCGAGGCCGGCGACATCCTGCTGCTGCTGACGCCCAAGGAAACGTCGTGGGAGGTCGCGGAACAGCTGGGCTGCCTGCCGCTCGCGGACCGCGGCCTGACCGTGACGCAAAATACCAAGACCTGGCTTGCCATCGGCCTGTTTGGCGCGGCGGTGGCGGCGGCCAGTTTCGGCCTCGTCGGCCTGCCGGTGGCGCTCGGGCTCGTGGTGGTGGCCTACGTGCTCGTGCAGATCCTGCCGGTGGCAGAGATCTACGATCACATCGAATGGCCGGTGGTCGTGCTTCTGGGGTCGATGATCCCGCTCGGCGCGGCGCTGGACGAGGCGGGCGGCACGGCGCTCATTGCCGACGGGCTGGTGGCGCTGACCGACGGCCTGCCCGCCTGGATGATCCTGACGGCGCTGATGGTGGTGACCATGACCCTGTCGGACGTGCTCAACAACACGGCGACCACGATCGTCGCCGCCCCCGTGGCGATCGAGATGGCGAACCGGCTCGACGTCTCGCCCGACCCGTTCCTGATGGCGGTGGCGGTCGCGGCCTCCTCGGCCTTCCTCACGCCCATCGGGCACAAGAACAACACGCTGATCCTCGGCCCCGGCGGTTATCGCTTCGGCGACTACTGGCGCATGGGCCTGCCGCTCGAGGTCATCGTGGTCGCCGCCTCGGTGCCCGCGATCCTCGTGTTCTGGCCGTTCTGAGCCAAGGCTCTTCCCCTGCCCCGCATCCTTGGCTATGCGCTAGGCATGAGCACTTTCCTGATCCTGCAACTGCGTCCCGAAACCGCCGCGTCGGACGATGAATACGCGGCCTTCCTCGCCAAGGGCGGGCTGCGGGCGGAGCGGACACACCGCATCCGGCTCGACCAGGAGGACCTGCCCGCGGACCTCGACCCGCGCGACTATGCCGGGGTGATTGTCGGCGGCGGGCCGGGCTGCGTCAGCGACGATGCGGCCACCAAGGACCCGGTCGAGGCGCGGATCGAGGCGCAGATCCTGTCGCTCATGCCCCGCATCACCGGGGACGACGTGCCCTTCATGGGCTGCTGCTACGGCATCGGCATCCTCGGCCACCACCTGGGCGCCAAGGTCTCCAAGGCGCGCTATGGCGAACCGGTGGGGTCCGTGACCTGCACCGCGCAGCCCGCCGCCGCGACCGATCCGCTGCTGGCCGACCTGCCCCGCCGGTTCGACGCCTTCGTGGGCCACAAGGAAGCGCTGCAAAGCCTGCCGCCCGGCTGCGTCCACCTGCTGGCCTCGGACCCCTGCCCGATGCAGATGATCCGCTACGGTGAAAACGTCTATGCCACGCAATTCCACCCCGAGGCCGACGCGAGCGGCTTTGCCACCCGCATCCGCATCTACAAGGACCGCGGCTATTTCGACCCGTCCGAGGCGGAGGCGCTGATCGAGATGTGCCGCGCAAGCTCGGTCGAGGTGCCGCAGCGCATCCTTGCCAATTTCGTGCAACGCTACGGCTAGGCACCGGATTTCTCGAGAAATCCGTTCCGATTTTCTAAAGAAAATCGCGCCCGCCCGAAACCTGAGGATCGCCTTCCAAGCCCCGGAAATATCGAGATTTCCGGTCCGATTTTCTCGAGAAAATCGGCGTGGCTAAAGCGGCCATATCAGCGGAATCGCGACCGAGGCCAGAACCCCGATCACCAGGTTCATCGGAATGCCCACCCGTAGGAAGTCGCTGAACCGGTAGCCACCGGGGCCGTAGACCATGGTGTTGGTCTGGTAGCCGATGGGCGTCGCGAAACTGCACGACGCCGCGACCATCACCGCGACCACCAGCGGGCGCGGATCGACCCCCAGCGCCTGCCCCAGCCCGATGGCGATGGGGGTCACCACCACCGCCACGGCGTTGTTCGACACCAGCTCGGTCAGGGTCGAGGTGAGCATGAACACCGCCGCCACCAGCAGCACATGCGGCAGCGTCGCGAGGTAGGGTGCAATGGCCTGCACGATCAACTCGACCGCGCCTGAGGCCTCCAGCGCCGCGCCGATGGCCAGCATGGCGAAGATCAGCGCCAGAAGCTGGCCCTCGATGAAGGAAAACGCCTCGTCCGCGTCGATGCAGCGGGTGAGCAGAACCACCGCCACGGCGATCACCGCCAGCGCCAGGATCGGCGCCACGTTGAACGCCGCCAGCAGCACGATCCCCGCCAGCGCCGCCAGCGCGATGGGCGCATGGCCACGCCGGAAGGCGCGTGCCGAGGGATGCGACACGTCCACGAGCGCCATCTCGTCCGCCAGCCGCTTGATGTCGTCGGGCGCGCCTTCGAGCAGCAGCGTGTCGCCCACCCGCACCACCAGCTCGTCCAGCTGCCGGCCGATGTTCTGGTTGCGCCGGTGCACCGCCAGCGGGTAGACGCCGAACCGCCGCCGCAGCCGCAGCGCGCCCAGCCGGCGCCCGACCATCTTGCAGCCCGGGGTGATCAGCACCTCCACGGTCGAGGTCTCGACCGCGCTCACCTGGTCGACGCGCTTGAGCTGCTTGTTGCTCTGCAGGCTCAGCAGTTCGGTCATCTGGGTGCGCAGCACCACCCGGTCGCCCAGTTGCAGCGTCACGTCCTTGAGGTTGCGGCGCAGCGATTCGTCGCCGCGGATCACGTCGATCAGCCGCACGCCCTCGCGTTTGAAAAGCTGCACGCTCAGCACCTCGCGGCCGATGAGGTTGCTGTCCGGCGGGATCACCGCCTCGGTGAAGAACTTCATCCGACTGCGGTCCGAGAGCATCCCTGCCATGCTTGTCCGGTCCGGCAGCAGGAACCGGCCCGCGAAGCCAAGGTAGAGCATCCCCCCCGCCACAAGGATCAGCGCCAGCGGCGTGACCTCGAAGATCGTGAAGGGGTCGAGCCCGGCGCCGCGCGCCACCCCGTCCACCAGCAGGTTGGTCGATGTACCGATCAGCGTCGTCGTCCCCCCCAGGATCGCCGCATAGCTGAGCGGGATCAGCAGCTTGGAGGGCGCCACGCCCAGCACCTTGGCGAGCTGCACGAAGACCGGCAGCATCACCACGACCACCGGCGTGTTGTTCATGAAGGCCGAGGCCAGCACCACCACCCCGAGGATGCCGGCCATGGCCAGAACGGGGCGTTTCTGGACCTGGGTCTGTGCGACGGTGGTGAAGGCATCGAGCGCGCCGGTGCGCACCATAGCCCCCATGACGATGAACATCGCCGCGATGGTCCAGGGCGCCGGGTTCGACAGCACCTCGAGCGCCGCGTCGTAAGGCAGCACCCCCAGCAGCAGCAGCACCGCCGCCCCCGCGATGGCCACGACCTCGGTCGGGTAGGTTTCGCGCACGAACAGGACGAACATTCCGGCCACCACCGCGATGGTGACGAAAGCCTCGGTCGTCTGCGAAAAGTCGAATAAGTCCATAATGCTGCGGTGCCTTGCCTGCTATGAGCCTTGCGCATTCTGACCGAGCGTCCCGGCCTCCACAAGCGGTGTCCGCGGACGCGGCTGGACCAGCGCCATCCCGGCCAGCATCAGCGCCAGCGCCGCCCAGATCAGCGGCGCATAGGCCTCGTTCAGGAAGATCATCGCCCAGCAGACCCCGAAGAGCGTGACGAAATAGCTGACCTGCACCGCAAAGACCGCCCCGGCCTGGCCCACCAGCCAGACATAGCCCGAATAGGCCAGCGCATGCAGGACCGACGACACGATCAGCGCCAGCTCCGGCGCGCCCCAGGGCCCGCGCGGGTCGATGAACTGACCGGTGGCCAGCGCGCCGGGCCAGGCGATGAACACGCCCACGACCGAGGCGCCGAAGAGGGTCTCGATCGGCCCCAGCCCCTCGGTGCCGAAGCGCGCCACGTAGTTGCCCTCGAGCGCGTAGCAGAGCGACGACAGCAAGGCGACCGGGATCCACACCGCCTGCGCCCGGTCGGGCAGCGCGCTGTCGGGCAACACCAGAAGCGCCACGCCCAGAAGGCCCAGCAGCAGCCCCGCCAGCCGGCGCCAGCGAAAGCTGTCGATGCCCAGGGCCAGCGCGACGGGAAAGGCGAGGATCGGCACCGAGCTCAGCAGAATCGACAGGATGCCCGCAGGCAGGTGAACGGCGGCGGAATAGGAGGCGAGGCCCGGCAGCACCGTGCCGATCAGCGCGATCACGAGGTAGAGCCGCAGGTGCCGCGCCCCCAGCGGCAGCCGCCGTCCGCGCAGCAGCGTCACCGCACCCAGGATCAGCGCGCCGATCACCAGTTGCCAGAAGATCAGGCCGAAATGGCGGTAGCCCTCGCTGACCGCGACCTTGGCCAGCGGCTGCGTGGCGCCCCAGGCGGCACCGATCAGGACCAGCGCCAGCACAGGCACCGCGAGGCTGCGGATCATGGGCCGGCGGGCTCCAGCCGTCCGCCCTGGCGGATCATGCGGATGCTCTGCGCCTTGCCGGTGCGGTCGTCGGTTTCGACCAGCACGCCCGACAGCGTCGCCTCGCCCAGCGCCGGCTGGAACCGGGTCTTGCCCATGCCGGTGACGAACCGACGCATCGGCTCTTCCTTGTCCATGCCGATGACCGAGTTGTAATCGCCGCACATGCCCGCGTCGGTGAGGTAGCCGGTGCCGCCCGGCAGGATCTGCGCATCGCCCGTGGGCACGTGGGTATGGGTGCCGACCACGAGGCTCGCACGGCCGTCGCAGAAATGGCCCATGCCCATCTTTTCGCTGGTCGCCTCGCAATGCATGTCCAGCAGGATCATCTGCGCCTGCCCGCCCAGCGGATGCGCGCGCAGCACCGCGTCCGCGGCCGAGAACGGGTCGTCGAAGGCGCGCTTCATGAACACCTGCCCCAGCACCTGCAGCACCAGCACCTTGCGGCCCCGCGCATCGGTAAACAGCCGATGCCCCCGCCCCGGCGCCTGCTTGGCGAAGTTCAGCGGCCGCAGGATGCGCGGTTCGCTGTCGATGAAGCCCATCATGTCCTTCTGGTCGAAGGCATGATCGCCCAGCGTCAGGCAATCGGCCCCGGCCGCGAGCAACAGCTTCGCGTGATCGGCGCTCAGCCCCGCGCCGTTCGACGCGTTCTCGCCGTTGACCACGACGAAATCGAGCTTCCACTCGGCGCGCAGCCGGGGAAGGTGGTCGGTGATCGCGGCGCGTCCGGCACGGCCCATCACGTCGCCGAGGAAAAGCGTTCTCATGCGCTCAGGGGTAGAGGGACACAGGCGGAAAGCAAAGCGGTTTTCGGGATCAGAGCGGTATTCGACCTTCTGCGTCCGGACAGTGGGGGCTGGCCCCCCAAACCGCAGGGTTCATTGGGGGGCCAGCCCCCCMAACCCCCCGGAGGKTTATTGGCAAGATGAAGGGACGCCCTTGCGCTAGAGCGGGCCGGGCGGCTCGAGGATACCGGCTTCGGTCACGATCATGTCGAGCGGTTGGTCGGTGGGCTCCATCGGCAGCGTTTCGGCCTCTTGCGCGGCATAGGCGAAGCCCACGGCGAGCGTCGGACGTTTGGCGCGGAGCCGTTCGAGCGTACGGTCGTAGAAACCGCCGCCGTAGCCGAGCCGGCCGCCCGCAGCGGTGAAGGCCACCAGCGGGACGATCAGGATCTCGGGTTCGATGAATTCGGGGGCGGCGGGGATCTGCGCGCCGAAGGGACCGTCGACCAGCGTCATGCCGGGCTGCCAAAGCGCGAATTTCAGTGGCAGGCCCGCGCCTTCGATCACCGGAACCGCCACGGGTCCGTGAGCAGCGGCCTCGGCCATGGCCGGACGCGGGTCGATCTCGGTGCGGATCGGCAGGTAGCCCGAGACCGGAACGCCGCGGTAGCCTGCCAGAACGCTCGACAACAGGCCCGCGCCGGTGCCCGGATCAGCGTCGAACGCGGCCTTGCGCCGGACGAAGGCGGCCTTGCGCGCTGCGGCCTTTTCCGCGTCCAGGCTCATTGCCGGCCGCCCGCGAAGAGAGGCCGCAAGGGCTCGAGGAGCTGCGGACCGATCACAGCAGCACCAGCACGGCAAGGCCGAGGAAGGCGAAGAAGCCCACCACGTCCGTGACCGTGGTCACGAAGGCGCCCGAGGCCAGTGCCGGATCGACGCCGACCTTTTCCAGCAGCACCGGGATCACCGTGCCCGCGAGCCCCGCGATCACAAGGTTGATGACCATGGCCGCGGCGATCACGTAGCCCAGGGCGGGCGAGCCGAACCACACGAGCCCCACCAGCCCCATGACCACCGCGAAGGCGAGCCCGTTGATCAGCCCCACCATGACCTCGCGCCGGATCACCCGCCAGACGTTCGACCCGGTAAGGTCCTTGGTGGCCAGCGCCCGCACCGCCACGGTGAGGCTTTGGGTGCCGGCGTTGCCCCCCATCGACGCCACGATCGGCATCAGCACCGCCAGCGCCACCACGGTCGCGATCGCCTCTTCGAACTGCGCGATGACCAGCGAGGCCAGGACCGCCGTCACGAGGTTCACGGCGAGCCAGGGAAAGCGCTGTTTCGTTGTCTCCAGAACCGAATCCGACAGCGAGCTTTCCTCGCCCACCCCGGCGAGGCGCAGGATGTCTTCCTCGTGTTCCTCGTCCAGCACCGCCATGGCGTCGTCGATGGTGATGACGCCCACCAGCCGTTCGTTCTCGTCCACGACCGGGGCCGAGATCAGGTGGTACTGGTTGAAGGCATAGGCCACCTCGCCCTCGTAGCGGGTCACAGGAATGACATGGAAGGTGTCCGACACGATGGATTTCAGCATCACTTCGCGGCGCGACGACATCAGCGTGCCCAGCGGCACGTTGCCCACCGGGCGCAGGCGCGGATCGACCAGCACGATGTGGTAGAACTGCTCCGGCAGGTCCTCGGTGTTGCGCAGGTAGTCGATGGCCTCGCCCACGTTCCAGTGCTCGGGCGCCATCACCACCTCGCGCTGCATCAGGCGGCCGGCGGAATATTCCGGGTAGGTCAGCGACTGCTGAACCGCCACCCGGTCGCTGTCTTCGAGCACTTCGAGGATGGCGGTCTGGCGGTCTTCCTCGAGGTCCTCGAGCAGGTCGACCACGTCGTCGCTGTCGAGCTCGCGCACCGCGTCGGCCAGCACCTCGGGGTTCAGGAGGTTGATCACCTCCTCGCGGATCGATTCGTCGAGTTCGGTCAGGATCTCGCCGTCGAATTCCTGGCCGTAAAGCTTGATCAGCCGCATCCGGTCGAAAGCGTTGATCTGCTCCAGAAGGTCGGCGATGTCGGCGGCGTGCAGCGGCTCCATCAGCTCCACGAGCTGATCGCGGTCGCTGATGTCGACGGCATAGAGGATCGCCGCCACCGCCTTGGGATTCAGCGCATAGGCGTCGTCCTCGTCCTCGCGCGGTTCTTCGGAGACCTGCGATTCGGTGTCTTCGCTCATGCCGGCCCCCCGTGATTTGCGCTGCGTCGTGCGGACCATAGAAGAAGCACCGGACCATGCAACAGGGCTGCGGGCAATTTACCTCTCCGCCATGCTCGGCTAATCGCAACGTGATTAGCGACGGAGCGTCCCATGCCCGAAAAGACATTGATCCTGGGCCAGACCCTGGCGTTCGACGGCGCGCCAGACAGCGCCCGGCACGACAGCCATGGCGGCGTGCTGATCCACGGCGGTATGATCGCGGCGACCGGCGGCGGGCCCGAGCTGCGCGCCGCGCATCCCGACGCGACGGTGGTCGATTGCGGCGATGCGCTGCTCTCGGCGGGGTTCGTCGATGCCCATGCGCATTACCCGCAGACCGCGATGATCGCCAGCTGGGGCAAGCGGCTGATCGACTGGTTGAACACCTACACCTTTCCCGAGGAAATGCGCTTTGCCGACCCCGCCTACGCGGCCGAGATCGCCGCGCGCTACCTCGACCTGACCGCCGATCATGGCACGACCACGATCTGTTCCTTTGCCACGATCCATCCCGCAAGCGTCGAGGCGCTGATGGCGCAGGCGCAGGCGCGCGGGCAGCGGATCTGCACCGGCAAGACCTGCATGGACCGCAACGCGCCCGAGGGCCTGCGCGACACGGCGCGATCGGCCTATGACGATAGCCGCGCGCTGCTGGAGCGCTGGCACGGGGTGGACCGGCTGTCCTACGTGATCACGCCGCGGTTCTCGCCCACCTCCACGCCGGAACAGCTCGAGGCGATGGGCGCGCTCTGGTCCGAATATCCGGACTGCCTGATGCAGACTCACCTGAGCGAACAGACCGACGAGATTGCCTGGGTGACGTCATTGTACCCGCAGGCCCGCGACTACCTCGACACCTACGAAGCGCACGGGCTCCTGGGCGCGCGCGGGCTTTACGGCCATGCGATCCATCTGGAGCCGCGCGAACGCGACCGCCTGCGCGAGGTCGGCGCAGCCGTGGTGCATTGCCCGACCTCGAACACCTTCATCGGCTCGGGCCTTTTCGACATGGCCGGTCTGCGGGCGGCGGGGCAGCGGGTCGGGCTGGCCACGGATACCGGCGGCGGGTCATCCTTTTCGATGCTGCGAACGATGGCCGCCGCCTACGAGATCGGCCAGCTGCGCGGCACGCCGCTGCATGCGTCAGAGCTTTGGTGGCTGGCGACGCAAGGCTCTGCGGAGGCGCTGCACCTCGGCGACCGGATCGGTACGCTCGCGCCGGGGATGGAGGCGGACATCGTCGCGGTCGATCTGGCCTCGACCCCCGCCATCGCGCAGCGGGCGGCGCGTGCGGAGGATCTGTGGGAGGCGCTTTTTCCGACCATCATGATGGGCGACGACCGGGCGATCCGGGCGGTCTGGATTGGCGGACGGCAGGTCAAGGGCGACGCCTGACAGCGCCTGTCGCCCAACAGCAGCGCAGAATAGTTAACGATTTTAACCCTTTGATCGTACGGTCAGATGTTTCGCCCGCGAAACATCCGCGTCACAGCGCCTCGGCCAGTTTGCGCGCCAGGACATTCTGCCGTTCGATGACCCGCGGCAGGTCGACCGTCACCATCTGCCCGTCGCGCACCACTTGCCGGCCTTCGACCAGCAGGTGCCGCGCCGTCATCGGTCCCGCCAGCAACAGCGCCGCCGGGTCCCAGCTGCCAGCCGCTTCGATTCCGCCGACATCCCAAAGCGCGAGGTCCGCGCGCCGGCCCACCGCGATCTGCCCGCAATCGTCGCGGCCCAGCACCTCGGCCCCGCCGCGCGTGGCGATCCACAGCGCCTCGCGCGCCGACATCGCGTCGGCGCCGCGCGTCACCCGTTGCAGCAACATCGCCTGCCGCGCCTCGGCCATCAGGTTGCCGGTGTCGTTGCTGGCCGACCCGTCGACACCAAGCCCGACGCGCACGCCCGCATCGCGCATCGCCCGCACCGGCGCCACGCCGGACCCGAGCCGGCAGTTGGAGCATGGGCAATGCGCCACACCAGTGCGGGTTTTCGCAAAGAGGTCAATCTCTTGTCCATCCAGCTTCACGCAATGCGCATGCCAGACATCGGCGCCGGTCCAGCCCAGATCCTCGGCATACTGGCCCGGACGGCAGCCGAACTGCGCCAGCGAATAGGCCACGTCCTCGTCGTTCTCGGCTAGATGCGTGTGCAGCATCACCCCCTTGTCGCGCGCCAGCAGAGCCGCGTCGCGCATCAGCTCCCGGCTGACCGAAAACGGCGAACAGGGCGCAACGCCGACGCGGACCATGGCGCCTGCCGACGTGTCGTGAAAGGCGTCGATCACCCGGATGCAATCGTCCAAGATCGCGGCCTCGCCCTCGACCAGCGAATCCGGCGGCAGACCGCCGGCCGATTCGCCGATGGACATGGATCCGCGCGTCGGATGAAACCGCAGCCCCACCTCCTGCGCCGCGACGATGGTGTCGTCGAGCCGCGCGCCGCCCGGATAGAGATACAGGTGGTCCGAGGTCAGCGTGCAGCCCGACAGCGCCAGCTCCGACAGCCCGGTCAGAGCCGAGACATGCATCTCTTCGGGGCCGAACCGCGCCCAGATCGGGTAGAGCCGCTGCAGCCAGCCGAACAGCAGCGCATCCTGCGCGCCGGGCACCGCCTTGGTCAGGCTCTGGTAGAGGTGGTGATGGGTGTTGACCAGCCCGGGGGTCACGACGCAATCGGCGGCGTCGATCACCTCGGCCCCCGGCGCGGCAAGACGGGTTCCGATCCCGGCGATCACGCCTTCGGACAGGAGTATGTCGGCGCCTTGCAGTTCGCGAGACGAGTCGTCCATCGTCAGGACGCTGCGGGCATTGCGGATCAGGATATCGGACATGGCTGTTTCACACCTTTGACCCCTTTTCGGTGTGAAAACGCGGACCGGTGACAGAAAAGGGCAAGGACTCACCGGACGGGCAAGGCCTACCCCATTCCGCGGCGCCTGTCAGCCCTTCAGCGCCGCCAGAGCCTCTTGATGCAATGATTCCGTGGCGGCAGCCACGGCGCGACCGCCGTTGTGCACGGGTCCGCCTTCCCAGTCGGTGACGATGCCGCCCGCGGCTTCGATAATGCCGATGGGTCCCTGAATGTCATAGGCGTTGAGACCGGCCTCGATCACCAGGTCGACATGCCCGATGGACAGCAGCGCGTAGGCGTAGCAATCGAGGCCATAGCGGGTGAGTTTCGCCTGGGCCGCCACCCGTTCGAAGGCCGCCCGGTCTTCGGGCGTGCCGACCTCGGGGAAGGTGGTGAAGAGCCGCGCCTGATCCAGCCGCGTCACGCCGCTGGTGCGCAGCGTACCGCCGCCGTGTGCGCCGGTCCAGGCCGCCTGCCCCAGCCCGCCGATGAACCGCTCGCCGATATAGGGCTGGTCCACCACGCCCAGTATCGGACCGGTGGCATCGGCGACCGCGATGAGCACACCCCAGGTGGGGGTGCCGCAGATGAAGGCGCGGGTGCCGTCGATCGGGTCCAGCACCCAGGTCAGGCCGCTGGTCCCGTCGCGGGTGCCGTATTCCTCGCCCAGGATGGAATCGTGGGGCCGTTCGCGCGCCAGAACGTCGCGCATGGCGCGTTCGGCGGCGCGGTCGGCCTCGGTCACGGGGTCGAACCCGCCCTGCTGCTTGTTGTCCGTCGCCAGCGCGGAGGAGCGGAATTTCGGAAGGATCACTGCGCGCGCGGCATCGGCCATGGCCTGCGCCGTGGCGACGAGATGCTGCATCTCGGCCTGGGAAAGATCGGTCATGCGGCTTGGCTCCTGCGCTGTGCCGGGCACAGGTAGGTCAGGCCGGCCGCCGCGGTCAAGCGACAGAGGTCAGGTGCGGGAGATCAGGCGACGTCCGACAGGACGCGCGCCAGTTCGAAGAGGCGCCGCCGCTGGTTTTCGGGGATCGCGTAGTAGGACCGCACGAGGTCCAGCGCTTCCTTGTCGCCCAGCAGATCCGCGGGCACCGCATCGTTGCCATTGGCCTGAACCGGGTTTTCCTCGATCCCTTCAAAGAAAAAGCTGACCGGCACGTCGAGCGCATCGGCAATGTCCCAGAGACGGGAGGCGCTGACGCGGTTGGCGCCGGTTTCGTATTTCTGGATTTGCTGGAACTTGATGCCCACCTTTTCCGCCAGTTGTTGTTGGGTCATTGCGACCAGCCAACGACGATGACGAATGCGTTTGCCGACATGGACGTCCACAGGGTGAGTCATATACCTATCCTTCAACTTCTACTCAGCTTTTCCGGGCATCGCCCGGACATTACCCCGGTGGCAGCCCGAACCTGCTGCCCCATAGCCCTTTGTAATAGCGCCGAAGTTACATCGGAAATCTTTTCATAAGCAAGATAATTGATTTCTAGATGCTGGAGTTGGTTAACAAAATGCACTTCAAGGGCGAGTTTGTCTCGGAAATTGCGGCGCTCTTTACGGCTCTGCGTCAGGTTGCAACTGATCGAGGTCAAGCTACGGTGGCGCAACCGCACTTTCGTGAAATTCGTCGCAAGGAGATTTCGATGCGCGCCTACCAGGTGACAGACCATGACCAGCCCGCCGCCCTGGCCGACCTGCCGCGCCCCAGCCCCGGCCCCGGCGAGGTTCTGGTCCGGATCAGGGCCTGCGGTCTGAACTTTGCCGACCTGCTGATGCAGAATGGTAAGTACCAGGAAACGCCGCCCCTGCCCTTCACCCTCGGGATGGAGGTGGCCGGAGAGGTGGTCGAGACCGGCGCAGAGGTCACGCGATTCGCGCCAGGCGACCGGGTCGCGGTCTTTGGCGGCCAGGGCGGTCTGGCGGAGTTCGGCGTGTTCGATGCGGCGCGGGCGGTCAAACTGCCCGAGGGCATGGATGCGGTGGCGGCGGCGGCGTTCCAGATCGCCTATGGCACCAGCCACCTGGCGCTCGACCACCGCGCGCGGCTGGCCGAGGGCGAAACGCTGCTGGTGCTTGGGGCGGCGGGCGGTGTCGGCCTGACCGCGGTGGAGATCGGCAAGGTCATGGGCGCGCGGGTCATCGCCTGCGCCCGCGGCGCCGACAAGCTCGAGGCGGCGCGCGCCGCCGGAGCCGATCACCTGATCGACGCCAAGACCGACGACATCCGCGCCGCGGTGCGCGATCTGGGCGGCGCCGACGTGGTCTATGACCCGGTGGGCGGCGAACAGTTCACCGCCGCCTTCCGCGCCTGCAACCCCGAGGCGCGTTACCTGGCCATCGGCTTTGCCAGCGGCGACGTGCCGCAGATCAAGGCCAATCACCTGCTGGTCAAGAACATCTCGGTGCTGGGCCTCTACTGGGGGGGCTACCTGTCGTTCCGTCCCGAGGTGCTGACCGGCAGCCTGGCCACGCTGCTGGAGTGGTATGCCGCGGGCAAGATCACGCCGCATGTGAGCCACGTGCTACCGCTCGAGGACGCGGCCGAGGGGCTGGAACTGCTGCGCAGCCGCGCCTCGACCGGGAAGGTGGTCATCACCATCGACTGAGGACGGGTCGAGGCCGGCGGGCGTCGATCATCTTTTGGCGGGCCGCAACCGCGCGTCGCGTCCTGGCGCTGCTCAGAGCGCCGCGAACCCGCCGCGCACCATGTCCGCCAGCGCCTGCACCGGCTCGCCCTTGGCGGGCTCCACGTGCAGGTTGATCTTCATCGTCCCGAGATCGGGCAGCGCATCGCCCACGTCGATCGCCGCCAGCTGCGGCGGTGCATGCCCTTCGAGCAGCGCCACCACGCCCAGGTCGGCGCTGACCGTGGCCTCGATGCTGCGGTCGCTGTCGGAATCGATCACCTGGAACCACGGCACGCCCGCCGCCTCGAGCCGCCGGATCACCGTCGAGCGGAAAGCGCAGATCCGCGCCTGGGCATAGGGCAGCGGGCGCTGTTTCCAGGCGGTGCCGCCCGGCGCCCCGTGCCAACGCAGCGGGGTTTCGTCGAGCGTCTCGCCATGGCTCCGCTCTTCGGTGGTGAGGATCAGGTCGACCTCGCCGCGGTTGAACATCTGCAAAAGCCTGATGGTGTTCGACGTGGTGAGATGCACCTGCATCCGCGGATAGGCGGCATGGAATTTCTGCAGCACCCGCGGCACCACCGGGTACAGGATATCCTCGGGCACGCCGAAATGAATCTCGCCTTCGTAGGCCTGGTCGGTCAGCCGCGCGTAGATCTCGTCGTTCATCTCGACCATCCGGCGGGCATAGGTGAGCAGCTGGTCGCCCGCCGCCGTCAGCGTGACGCCACGGCCCGAGCGGTCCAGCAATTGCAGACCCAGCGACTCCTCCAGCCGCTTGAGCTGCATCGACACCGCCGACTGGGTGAGATTGAGCAAGCCCGAGGCGCGGGTCACCCCGCCGGACTGCGCGACGGCGAGGAAAGACCGAAGGGTGGTGATATCGAGATTTCGCATTCATCACGCTCCGTGATGCAGATGGTCACTATCATTCGTTTCCGAAATACAACTCGGTAACGTATATATCAACAGACAATATGACAAACACGCCATTCATCACAAAATCCGAAGGAACCGGCATGACCCTTTCGCAGATTTCCCGCCTCATCGCTCCGACCCCCCGTTTCGGCCTTCTGTCGCGCCTGCGGCAGTTGCGCGCAGTTGCACGCCAGCGCCGGGCGCTCGCCGCCCTCGACGCCAGCCGGCTGCGCGACCTCGGCCTGAGCGCCGAAGACGCCCGGATCGAAGCGACACGCCCTTTCTGGGACGTCCCGACGACCTGGCGCGACTGACCGGGCCGCGCGCCGAGTCTCCGGGCTTCGCTGCCGCGCGTCCGGGAAACATGTCGTTTCCGACCGAAACGCTCCGGAAAAGCTTGAAAAGCGGTGTCCCTCTGCCAATATCTGCCCCATAGGCCGTATAACCGGCCAACATGTTCAATTCGGAGGCTTCAATGGCTGAGTACAACACGATGCGGACGACCGCTGCAGGCGCCCGCACCGCCCAGATCGATGAGGGTCTGCGCACACATATGAACAAGGTCTACAGCACCATGTCCATTGGTATGCTGCTGACCTTTGCCGTGGCATGGGCCGTGGGCACCAGCCCGGAACTGCTGGCGGTCTTCCGCGATCCTGCGACCCTGCAACCCAACATCCTGGGCTGGATCGTGATGTTCGCGCCGCTGATCATGGTCTTTGCCTTCGGCGCCGCTATCAACCGCCTGTCCGTGGCCGGCGCGCAGACATTCTTTTACGTCTTCGCCGCCGTCATGGGCCTGTCGCTGTCGTGGATCTTCGTGGCCTTCACCGGCTTTTCGATCGCGCAGGTGTTCCTCGTGACCTCGATCGCCTTCGCCGGCCTGTCCCTCTGGGGCTACACCACGAAAAAGGACCTGAGCGGCTGGGGCACCTTCCTGCTGATGGGCGTGATCGGCCTTGTCGTGGCGTCGATCGTCAACATCTTCCTTGGCTCGCCCGCGATCATGTTCGCGATCTCGATCCTGGGTGTGCTGATCTTCGCGGGTCTCACCGCCTATGACACCCAGTCGATCAAGAACGAGTACATCGAACACGCCCGCCACGGCGACAGCGAATGGCTGGGCAAGTCGGCGATCATGGGCGCGCTGCGTCTGTACCTCGACTTCATCAACATGTTCATGTTCCTGCTGCAACTGTTCGGCAATCGCGAATAAACGCAGCAGCGACACGACACAGACGGGGGCCGGTCATTGCGACCGGCCCTTTTGCATTCGGCGGGTCAGGCAACAGGCAGGCCAGGCAAGCGGATCAAGTGACGAGTGACCGTGCCGGACCCCAAAGCTTACTGCCGGAGGCTGGCCTGCCCTCAGGATACCGAAGGACCCGTGCAAAGAAAAACGCCGCGCAGACCTTGCGGTCCGCACGGCGTTCACTGTCCCTCGAGCGGAAGGCGATCTTACTTGATCTTGCCTTCCTTGTACTCGACATGCTTGCGCACGACGGGGTCGTATTTCTTGACCGACATTTTTTCCGTCATCGTGCGAGCGTTCTTCTTGGTCACGTAGAAGTGGCCGGTGCCTGCGGTCGAATTCAGGCGGATCTTGATGGTGGTTGGCTTCGCCATGGGTCGTCTCCTGCACCGGGCGCGGATCGGCCCGTGAAATCACTGAACCCCGGCTTTTACGCATCCCGCGCCGCGAGTCAACCGGGCCGGGTCAAGATATTCGGCAAGCCATGCGCGCGGAGGGCCTGTAAGCCGGATTCTGTACCCCGATAGGGGCGATGACCATTCCTCTGGGCGACGCATCGCTGCGCCGCTCAAGCTGCCAACCCGGACCCCTCGGGCTGAAGCGGCCCTGCGGCGATATCCCCGAAGGGATCAGCCCCGCGCGGGGTCCCTATTTGGCATTGCTCCCGGTGGGGCTTGCCATCACCGGTCCTGTTGCCAGGCCCGTGGTGGGCTCTTACCCCACCGTTTCACCCTTACCCCGGCCAAGGCCGGGGCGGTCTGTTCTCTGTGGCGCTGTCCGTCAGGTTGCCCTGCCCGGGCGTTACCCGGCACCGTTGCTTCAGGGAGTCCGGACTTTCCTCGACGAGGATCGCAATCCCCGCCGCGGCCATCCGGCCCTCCGCGCGCCCCAGCGCATAAGCCGCACCGTTGCCGCGGTCAATGCTCCGATCCGGCTTAATCTTGCTTATAAACTCCCGCCGGAGGCTCCTGTCGCAGCCGTTCTCTTGATACCGGCTCCGGCGCGTTACGCCCGCAACGCACCCCCGAGGACGCAGGCCGCCAGGCCAAGGACGAGACATCCCGTGCGCGCCCTGCGGGCGCGCACCGCCGGATCAGCGCAGGACGTAGGGCTGGCGCAGCCAATCGCGCAAGGCGCCGGTCGTCTCTTCGGGGGCCTCGAGCGTCGGCAGATGGCCGGCGTCCTCGATGACCCGCAGCAGCGCGTGGGGTATCAGTTCGGCCATGAAGGCATGGCGCTTGAGCGGCATCAGCGTGTCCTGCGCCCCGCAAAGCACCAGCGCCGGCACCCGGCAGCGGCGCAGCGTGCCCTGCTGGTCGCGCCGCCGCTGCAGCGCACGGGCCTGGCGGACCAGCGCCTCGGGCCCGAGGTCCTGTCCCATCTGCGCCAGCAGCGCCGCGAGCCGTGCCCGCTGCGGCCCCGGCGCCAGCGCGCTTGCGGGCACCAGCGCCTGCAACACCTCGGCCAGCCGTCCGGCGCGGGCGCCGACGATCTGCGGTTCGCGCGCCGCGGCTTCCTGCGGGGTATCCGCCAGCGCATGGGTCGAGATCAGCGCGATCCGCGTCACCCGCTCGGGCGCGCGGCGCAGGATCTCCATCGCCACCATCGCGCCCAGCCCGTGTCCCGCCAGCGCGCATTTGGACGGCAGTTGATCCAGCAAAGTCGAGGCCGTTTCCTCCAGCCGTTCGCCCAGCGCCGTGGGCGCCACCAAGACCGAGGTTTCGCGCGACAGTGCCTCGATCTGCGGCGCGAACAGGCGTGCGTCGCACATCAGGCCCGGCAGCAGCACCAGCGGCTCCGCGATCCGCGTCCGGGCGCCGCCGGGCGGTGTGGGTTTCGGGACGGACCTGTCAGACATCATTGCGTGTACTGCCCTTCACGCGAGGCGCTTTTACGCCGTTTTCCTCAGCCTATCAGAAGCATGGGCCTTGGAAAGCCCGGAGGCCTCACTGCGCGGAAACAGGCCGCCCGCGTGGTTTTCGCGCCAGCAGGACGGAGTGGTAATCGCAGGTCGGATCCTCGGGCACGAAGGTTTCGACCGGCGCGCCGGCGGCGGCGAGGATCGCGCGATAGTCCTCGGCGTCCAGAGACGCGTGGTAGACCGGCGCGCCCTCCACGGTGCCGGTCACCTCGCCCGCCTTCGGTCCGACGCTCAGCAACAGCCGCCCGCCGGGCGCCAGACGCGCGGCGATGCGGGGCAGCGCCGCACGCTGTTCGGACGGCGTCAGGTGAAAGAAGGAATCCCAGCCGATGATCGCCTCGAAGGCCGTGCCCAGCGACAGCGCGCGCATGTCCGCCTCGACCCAGGCCGCCTGCGGAAACCGCGCCCGGCAGATCGCCAGCATCGCGGGTGCGAAATCGGCGCCGGTCACGGCAAAGCCGCGCGCGATCAGGTGGGCCGCGATCGGCTCCCCTGCGCCGCAGCCCAGGTCGAGCACCGCGCCGCCCGGCGCCACCTCCGCCACAGCCCGGTCGATCCAGGACCTTTCGAAGAAGCTGCGGTTGCGCCGCGCGTCCCAGCCCGCCGCAGCGCGCTCGTAGACGTCCCTCGTGGTGTCGGACAGTGGCGGCATGGTGCCCTCCTGCGGATCAGCCTGTGGCCCGCAGAACCTGCATCCAGACCGCCGCCTCGTCAATCAGCGTCCATTCGCGCCGCACCCCGCCCGGCCCCAGTTCGGCGTGGCTCATGCCCATCACATGCACCTCGGCCCCCGAGGGCGCGCCGAACAGGCCCCAGCCGTCGTGCCGCCCGTCCAGCGACCAGCGTAGCGCCGCGCGCGGCGGCATCAGCGGCGCCTCGATCCCGATGCTGTGATGCAGGGTGAAGGTGGCCGAGGGAAAGGCGGACCGCAGCCCCATCCAGAACGCCTCGGCCGCGCCGTGGCCATGACCGCCGCGGCCCCCGGCATAGTCGACCTGGCAGGCGCGGTCGTACTGGTCGGCGATAACCGCGATGTCGGCGGCGACGATGCGCTCGAGGATGCCGGCAAAGGCCGCGCCCCAGCGGTTGTCGTTGCCGCGCCCGGTGTAGGGCCCCGGCGCGTCGACTTCGGGCCGGAGCGGCTGACTGGCCGGATCGCAGAGCGGCAGGCGCGCGCGGGCCCAGTCGCGCGCCTCTCCACCCAGTTGCCGGATCACCCCGCCGGTGTCACAGATCCGCCATTCGTCGCTGATCCGGCTGTCCTTGGCATAGCTTTCGACCATCTCGCGCCAGAGCACGCGCTTGCCCGTCGGCGGCCCCCAGATACCCGGCCCGGTGTGCACGGCGCGCGACAGCACCCGCTGCGCGCCGAGATAGCCGCGCGCCGCGTCGCCGCACCACACCATGTCTTCGGTCATCAGCATCCGGTCCGGCATGGCGGCCAGGTCGGCCAACGCCACCGCCGCCACCTCGCCCGCGCCGAAGCTGATGCCGTCGCCGCGCCGCTGGATCGTTTCGGGGTGGTAGAACCGCCCCACCCCCGCCGCCAGGCCGCGCTGCTGCCAGACCGCATCGGTCACGCCTTCGAGGAATTCGCCGAAATCCCGGTAGCTGGGATCGAAAGTCTTCATGCCCGCACCTTTGTCGCCCCGGGTAAGGTTCATGGACAAAGCGTTAGCGATACATGGTTAACGAATGGTGTCAGGGATGCGGAATCCCGCGGAACGGCGGAAAGTCCGCATAGCGCGCGGCGCGCTCCTGCGGCGGCTCGGCGGGCTTTGCCCCCGCCTTCAGCAAGGTGCCTTTCGGCGCGATGTAGCTATCGATGCGCCGCCGCGGCGCGGGCCGCCAGCTGAGGTTGAAGGCGCAGAGCTTGGGAAAGAACCAGACCTCGGAATAGTCGAGGTGATCGTGCAGCCACCAGGCCAGGTCGCGCCAGTCGCGGCCCGCCGCATAGCGGTCCGCGAACCACGGGATCACCACCGTCGCCCCGGCGACGGGACGGTCGGGCAGGTCCCAGATGTGACATTCCAGCGGATAATCGTTGCGCGCGCAATTCAGCCCATGTGTGTTGCCATAGGCGTTGAGCGTGGCGGAGCGATAACCCGACCGAATGGCGATGCGCCCGAAGGTTTCCTGCAACGGGTCGAGCAGCACGGCGCAGAACCGCCGCCCGCGGTCGATGGCGAGATCGGGGTCGTCGGGAATGTTCCGGATCGCATGAAAATTGCCGATCTCGGAATAGAGGAAATCGCGCATGTAAAAATGCGTCGACAGGCGCACGCGGCCCAGCGTCTCGAGGCTCCACATGCTCTGCGGGCGTCTCATGCCTCCGGCGCGCCGTACCCGTCCCAGCGGAACGCGCCTTCGGGCGACAGCGGCGAAAACGGGTTCCAGGCCAGTTCCCAGACATGGCCGTCGGGATCGGCGAAATAGGCGATATGCCCGCCCCAGAACACGTCATGCGCGGGTTTCAGAACCCGCGCGCCCGCAGCTTCGGCCTTGGCCAGCACGTCGGCCACCTCGGCCTTGTCGCGCAGGTTGCAGGCAAGGGTCGCGGCCCCGGTGCCCAGGTCCGCCACTTCCAGCCCCATGTCGCGGGCAAGGTCCTCCAGGGGATACAGCCCGAGGCTCTGGCCCAGCAGGTCGAAGACCACGATCCCGTCGGGCGTGTCCACCTGCCGCCAGCCCAGCGCTTCGTAAAAGGCCGTGGCGCGCGCCAGGTCGCGCACGCCGAGGGTGATCAGGCTCACGCGTTGGTCGAGGGGGGCGTCGGTCATGGCAGGGTCTCCATCCAGTCGAGAATCCGCTGCGTCAGCGGATCGGTCAGGCCGGGCGACAGGATGTCCCCGGCAATGACGTGGTGCGACGGGTCGTCGCCCGGCCCCACGGTGACGCTCTGCACGGTGGCCTCGGCTCCCCAGGCGCCCGCCACCGCGCGCGTCGCCGACGCGTCCACCACCGCGTCCTCGTCCGAGAACAGGAACAGCGCCGGAACCGTCTGCGCGGCATGATCCATCTCGCGGGCATAAGCCACTGCGGCCCCCATCGGGAACACCGCCCGGGTCGGATAGGAGGTGGTCCAGTAGCGTGCGTGCCGGTCGTTTTCGGGCGCGAAACTGCGCGTCTCTCCGGCGACCAGCGGCCCCCACCATTCCACGGCGGGCCAGGTGAGGATCACCGCCGCCGTGTTGCGGACGCGGTAGTTGGGCGACAGGAACACCATGCCCGCCACCCCCTGTGCCATCTGCGGGTCCCGCGCCGCGATGGTGGCCAGCGTCGCGCCGGTCGAGGTGGCGATGATCAGAACGCGGTCGCCGATGGCCCGGCCCACCGCCAGCGCCTCGGCCACGTCGGCCATCCAGTCGCCGACCTGCGGCTCGGCCAGCGCCGCCCCGTCGCGACCATGCCCGGCCAACCGCGTGAACATCAGGTTCGCGCCCAACGCCTCTGCCACCCGGTCCGGCAGCGGGCGGATTTCCTCGGAGGTGGCCGAAAACCCGTGCAGGTAGACCACGGCCCAGTCGGTGCGGGTCTCGGGCGCCCCGGCCCAGAGCACGCGCTTTTCCGTGCCCGGGGTGATGCCCGGCACCGGCGCCTCCTGAGCGGCGAGATAGGCATCGATGCCCCCGTCGAGGCGGCTTTCGTCGAACACCACGCCGACCGCCACCGGCTCGCGCGGGCCGAAAAGCCACAGCGCCCCAAGACCCGCCGCCAGCAGCACCAGCGCCGAGAGCGCGATCTTCACGGGGCGACCTCGCGCACCGCCGCCTCGATCAGCGTCAGGCAGGCGGGGTCGGAGAACCGGTGATCTGCGCCTTTCACGAATTGCAGCCGCACGTCCGGCCCGTCGATATGATCGAGAAGCGCCAGCGCGGTGGCGCGAGTCACCGCCGTGTCCTCGGTCCCCTGCATCAGCCGCACGGGGAACGGCATCGGCAGAGGCGCGCGCAGCACCAGGTTCTGCCGCCCGTCCTCGATCAGCCGCCGGGTGACGACGTAGGGATCGCCGTAATCCGAAGGCAGCTCGACCGCGCCGTCGTCCATGATCCGCGACCGCTGCGCGGCGTCGAACCCGGCCCAGAAGCCGTCCTCGGTGAAATCCGGCGCCGCGGCGATGCCGACGAAGCCCGCGACCTGCGCCCCCATGCGCCGCGCCAGCAGGCAGCCGATCCAGCCGCCCATGGACGACCCCACCAGCACCACGGGCCCCGTGCAGACGGCGCGCACCACCGTCTCCGCATCCGCCGCCCAGTCGCCGATGGCGCCTTCCTCGAACACGCCTCCGGACGCCCCGTGCCCGGAATAGTCGAGCCGCAGGAAGGCCCTCCCCTGCGCCTCGGCCCAGGCTTCGAGATGCACCGCCTTGGTGCCCTGCATGTCGGACTTGTAGCCCGACAGGAACACAATTACCGGCCCGCGCCCGGGCGTGAAGGCATAGGCCAGCCGCCGCCCGCCCGGGCCTTCCAAGTACTCAACTTCCGCCATGCGCACCTCCTTGTCCCGCACTCTGCCAATCCAGCGCGTCGGTGGCCAGCCCCGTTGCCCGCCGTTTTCTCCGGTTTCCAAATACCTCGGGGGAGGCGCCAAAGGCGACGGGGGCAGCGCCCCCACACCGCGTCTCCATACAAAAATAAGTTACCATATTGTCACGTGACTATGGAATCACATATAAGGCCTTATGGACGCGATCTTCAAAGCTCTCAACGACCCGGCCCGCCGTGCCCTGCTGGACAGCCTCCGGCAGACGGACGGGCAGACACTCACCGACCTGTGCGAGCAGCTGGACATGACACGGTTCGGGGTGATGAAGCATCTCAAGATGCTCGAGGACGCCCGGTTGATCGTCACGCGCAAGGCGGGACGGTTCAAATACCACTACCTCAACGCCCTGCCACTGCAGGAGCTGGTCGACCGCTGGGTCCACCCCTTCCTGCGGCCTCAGGCCCGGGCGCTGAGCCACCTCAAGGCAACCCTTGAAGGACAGACCATGACCAGACCCGATTTCACGATGACCACGTTCATCGACTGCACCCACGACGCCCTGTGGGAGGCATTGACCCGCGGCGAGCTGATCGCGCTATACCATTTCGCCTGTGATACCGTTCGGGGCGACATGCAGGCCCCCGGCGACAGCGTCGCCTATCTCTATCCGCACGGCGCGCCGATGCTGTCGAACCGGGTGATCTCGATCACCCCCAAGTCGCGGATCGAAATGGCCTTCGAACCCGGCTGGGGCGGCGACCGGACCCCCTCGCGCTGTGTCTACCTCGTGGAAGCGACCGCCAGCGGCATGAAGCTCACCGTGGAACATGACGACCTGCCCGCCACGCAGACCGGCGTGGCCGACGGCTGGGCGCGGTTCCTGGCGGGCGTCAAGACCTGGCTGGAAACCGGCAAAACCCACCGCTTTGCGCCGGAGATGGCCGGATGAGCACGAAACCAGACTTCATCCTGCAGACCTTCATCCGCTGCACGCAAGCGGCGCTCTGGGAAGCACTGACCGATGTCGATCAGATGAACGCCTACCACTTCATCGCCCGCGACATCCGCTGGGACGGCGACACACTGGTGATGGATGCGGCGGACGGCAGCCCGATGTTCCGCAACCGCACGATCCGGGCCGAGCCGATGCACCGGATCGAAGCGACCTTCGCGCCGCAATGGGACGATACGCCGCCATCGCGATCGGTCTTCCTGATCGCCTGCGAAGGCGACCACTGCCGCCTGACCGTAGAGCACTATGGCCTGCATCACCCGGTGGCGACCAACGGCGTCGCCGACGGCTGGGCGCGGTGGGCGGCCGGGCTCAAGACCTGGCTGGAGACCGGCCAGAGCCACCGCTTTGCAGAGGAGACGACGGCAGGAGCCAAGAACGCACCTGGCTGACCCGCACCGCGATCCTCGCGGCGTCGCTGCGGGTTCCCTGCATCGTCGGCGTCAACAGGCACCCCGCCGCCGACGCCTTCGCCCGGTCCGCGCCCCTGACCGACTGTCCGGCCTGGGTGCACCGGGAGCATCTGAACCTCTTGGAACAGGCGATGCCCTTCGCGGTGGTGGTGATCTTCGCGCATCTCGCGGGCGGGACCAACGCGATCACGGTCTGGGCCAGCGCCGCCGCCTTCCGGCTGCGCCTGGCCCATGCGGCCGGCATGATTTCGGACATGGCCGGATGCCGCTGCACCCGCTGATCGTCACCGCCGGCCGGCTTTGCATCCCGGCCATCGCCGCCGCGGTCCTGACCGCCTGGAACGACGCGGGGCGGTGACAGCCACCGCCCCTTCATCTTGCCGATAAACCTCCGGAGAGCACGAGAGGCAGCGCCTCTCGTACCGCCTCCGCGGAGGCGGTCACCCCCGCTCCACCTCGCGCAACCGGAGCGCCATGATCCCGCCCGCCGCACTCAGAACCGCGAAGCCCAGAAGCGCCGCCACCGGCCCGACAAAGCTCAGCGCCCCGCCGATCAGACCGGTCACCAGCAGCAGCACGCCGATGGCGGTGTTGGCCAGCGCCGCGTAGGTCGACCGCGCATCCTCGGGCGCCATGTCGACAAGGTAGGTCGACCGCCCGCTGCGCACGCCCTGGTAGGCGATCATCAACACGAAGAGAATCGCCGGGATCACGCCGTAGACCGAGGCCCACCCCAGAAGCGCCGCCGCAACCGCCGCCAGCATCGCCACTGCGCCGGAAAGGCCAGACAGCATCAGCACCCGGCGCGACGACACGTCCGACAGCCGCCCCCAGACATAGGAGCTGACAAAGGCCGCCGCCGCCGAGGCCAGCACCAGCGCGCCGAGCCGCGACAGCGCGCCCTCGCCGCCCTCGAGCAGCACCAGGTAGGGCGGGGCCAGCGCTGTGGCGGTGAGCAGACCGCGCACCGCGATGAACCAGCGGAACTGCGCATCCTCGCGCAACGGCGTGAAATCCAGACCTTCCCGCGCCTCGGGCTCCGACGGCTTTTCCCGCAGCGTCGAGAACACCGCCGCGGCGCAGAACCACAGCGCCGCCGCGAGGCCGATGGCGACGATCAGCGCCGGCGTGTTCTGCACCAGCCCCGACATCAGCAAGAGCGCGAAGACCAGCACCGCGATGGACGCCACCGACCCCGCCACGCCCTTGACCGACCCGCGCCGGGTCTTGGGGATGGTCTTGCCGAGAATGTCCTTGTAGCTGACCGAGGCGCAGGCCCGCGACACCGCGAGAACCGCCAGCGCCGCGACGATGGCGAGCCCCGCGGCCCAGCCTTCCAGCGTCAGCGCGAAGAGACAGATGGCGGCCGCCGCGAGGCCCTGCCCGAGGCAGCCGGTGATCCAGGCCCATTTGCGATGCCGCATGCTCTCGACCCAGCCCGCCAGGAACAGCTGCGGCAGCAGCGCCCCGGCTTCGCGCACCGGCACCAGCGCGCCCACCAGCACGGCGGGGGCGCCAAGGCCGTTCATCAGCCAGCTCAGCACCAGTTTCGGGTCAATGAGACCGTCCGCCACCTTGGTCATCGACAGCGACACCATGTGCCGCGCGCCGTTGCGCGCCTCGGTCCGGGTCGCCTCGCCGTCGTCGTCGGTCAGCGTGCCGTAAAGTTCGGTGTTCAGATCTGTCATGCGGCCGCCGCCCTTCGTGTTGTCCCTGCGAATCCCCCGCCAACGCCCTTGCTTGACAGCCGGTTCCGCTGTTGCGACATAGGGCGCGCATCATAACCCGCAACCGGGCGTTCCGTGGGCGCCAAACCGACGAGGAGGCCGACATGGCCCAGATCTCCCTGACTTTTCCCGATGGCAACGCGCGTGAGTACGACGCTGGCGTGACCCCTGCCGAGGTCGCCGAGTCGATCTCCAGGTCGCTGTCGAAAAAGGCGATTTCCGCCACCGTCGATGGCCGGCACTGGGACCTGCAATGGCCGATCGAGGCCGACGCCGGCATCGCCATCAACACCATGGCCGACCGCGCCCCGGCGCTGGAACTGGTGCGCCACGACCTCGCGCATATCATGGCCCGCGCCGTGCAGGAGATCTGGCCCGACGTGAAGGTCACCATCGGCCCGGTGATCGAGAACGGCTGGTATTACGACTTCGACCGCGCCGAACCCTTCACCCCCGAGGACCTGGGCGCCATCGAAAAGAAGATGAAAGAGATCATCAACAAGCGCGACCCGGTCCGCACCGAGGTCTGGGAGCGCGATGTTGCGATCAAGTATTACGAGGACCGCGGCGAGCCCTACAAGGTCGAGCTGATCGAGGCGATTCCGGGCGACGAGCCGCTGCGCATGTACTGGCACGGCGACTGGCAGGACCTGTGCCGCGGCCCGCACCTGCAACACACCGGTCAGGTCCCGGCGGATGCCTTCAAGCTGATGTCGGTGGCCGGCGCCTACTGGCGCGGCGACAGCAGCCGCGCGATGTTGCAGCGTATCTACGGCGTGGCCTTTCCGAACAAGGAAGAGCTCAAGGCCCATCTGCACATGCTGGAAGAGGCCGCCAAGCGCGACCACCGCAAACTGGGCCGCGAAATGGATCTCTTTCACATGCAGGAGGAAGCGCCCGGCCAGGTCTTCTGGCACCCGAACGGCTGGACGATCTACACCACACTGCAGGACTACATGCGCCGCAAGCAGCGCGCCGGCGGGTACAAGGAGATCAACACGCCGCAGGTCGTGGACCGCAAGCTGTGGGAGAAATCCGGCCACTGGGACAAGTACCAGCACCACATGTTCATCGTCGAAGTCGACGAGTCCCGCGACGGCGAGGAGGACGACGCCAGCGTCAAGAACAAGGCCGAGACGCGGATCAACGCATTGAAGCCGATGAACTGTCCCTGCCACGTGCAGGTCTACAACCAGGGCCTCAAGTCCTACCGCGACCTGCCCCTGCGGCTGGCCGAATTCGGATCCTGCAACCGGTTCGAACCCTCGGGCGCGCTGCACGGCATCATGCGGGTGCGCGGCTTCACCCAGGACGACGCGCATATCTTCTGCACCGAAGAGCAGATCCAGCAGGAATGCGCCCGCTTCATCGAGTTCACCGCCGACATCTACCGCGAACTGGGCTTCGATAGCTTCGAGATCGCCTTTGCCACCCGCCCCGAAAAGCGCGTCGGCACCGAGGAAAGCTGGGATTACGTCGAGGGCGCGCTCGAGAACGCGATCAAGGCCGTGGGCCGCGACTACAGGCTGGAGCCGGGCGACGGCGCCTTCTACGGCCCCAAGCTCGACTTCTACCTGACCGATGCGATCGGCCGGGTCTGGCAATGCGGCACCTTCCAGGTCGACCCCAACCTTCCCGAGCGGCTCGACGCAAATTACATCGCCGCCGACGGGGCCAAGCACCGGCCTTTCATGCTGCACCGCGCGACGCTGGGCAGCTTCGAGCGGTTCATCGGCATCCTGATCGAGAACTGGGAAGGCAAGCTGCCGTTCTGGCTGGCGCCGCGGCAGGTCGTCGTGGCCTCGATCATCTCGGAGGCGGATGACTACGTACACGAGGTCGTGGCGGCGCTGACCGCCGCGGGCGTGCGCGCCGAAGCCGATGTCCGCAACGAGAAGATCAACTACAAGGTCCGCGAACATTCGGTCGGCAAGGTGCCGGTGATCCTGGCCGTGGGCGCACGCGAGGTCGAGGAACGCACCGCTACCCTGCGCCGCCTTGGCGAAAAGCAGACCAGCGTCGTGGCGCTGGAGGAGCTGGTGCGCGACCTCGCGGCGGAGGCGACCCCGCCCGACTTGCGCGGCGCATGATCGGGCCGGACGCCACCGGGCTCCTCGCTGCCGAGCGCTACCTTCGGTTCCACGACCTGGAGGCGGGACCGTCCTTCGATGCGGTCACGCTCTGGGTCGACGGCGCCGAGGTGTCGGAGCGCGAGGAAATGGCCGGCACCGGCGACCCGGAGGTCGACCGCATCCTCGGCCCGATGCATGCGATCGAAACCGGCGCGGGCTGCCTGCGCTACGAGATCACATTCGAGAACTGCGTGGCCTATGGCTGGCGGGACGAAAGTTACGTGGTGCCCGAAGCGGACGAGGATGTCTCGACCATGCTACGGCGCTACGACCGGTCGGCCTATCTCGATTACATCACCGCCAGCACATTCGCCGCCGACGCCGCGCCCTTTCCGCTGCAGCATTTCGCGCTGGTGACGCTGGACGCGGTGATCGACGTGGTCTGCGCGGACGCCCCGCGCGTGCGCGCGCAGATGCTGGGGCCGGACGATCCCGGCCCGAAACCGGGCCAACCGCGCGATTTCGTCTGAGCCGGGTCGTGTAACAGCGCTCACGTCTCGCGAGAGTGGCCCAGGTGCCGCACCGCAGCGACCAGCGCGCCGCTGTAACATTCCAGCGCTGGACCCCTTCGAAACCTTTCAGCCCCCCGTCACGAGGCGCGCGGTTTTCCCGTGAAATCAAAACTCTGGTTGGCAGAGGTGTTTCACACGCCCCTGACGGGGGCTGACGCACGCGTGATGCACGCGGGCGTGAATGGTGCGGATTTCCGGCCTGGGTCAATCTGTCGCTGTCACCGGGATGCTCCCGGGCAGACAGGGTCGACAGACCATCCAATTCACCCAAGAGGAAACTCATCCGATGTCCAACACCATGAAAACCGCAGCCATCATCGGCGCCGTCGCCGCGTCCTTTGCCGCCACCGGCGTGCAGGCACAGGAGCAGGAAAAGTGCTTCGGCGTCAGCCTTGCCGGCGAAAACGACTGCGCCGCGGGCCCCGGCACCACCTGCGCCGGCACCTCCAAGGTCGACTACCAGGGCAACGCCTGGACGCTGGTCGAGGCAGGCACCTGCACCGAGATCGAACTGCCGGAAATGGCCGACGGATCGGACCGCATGGGATCGCTTGAAGCGCTCGACCGCGACCTGCCGCAGGGCTGAAATGCGCGGCGGGGTGCGGCTCGCGCCGCGCCCCGCCACCCTTATCCGCAAGAGGTGACCGATGTTCGACCTGACCGCCCCCGACCGTCTGCCCGCCGCCCCCGGCGTCGGCTTCAAGGCGCAGCATTTCGCCGAGATCACCCGTGACGCCGGGCCCGTGCGCTGGCTCGAGATCCACGCCGAGAACTACATGGGCGACGGCGGACGCCCCCTAGCGCAGCTGCGCCATCTTGCAGAGCGCTTTCCGATTTCCGTGCATGGCGTGGGCCTGTCGATCGGCGGCGAAGGCCGCCTCGATCCCGATCACCTCGCCCGGCTCAGAAAGCTTTGCGACTGGCTGCAGCCGGCGAGCTTTTCCGAACACCTGGCCTGGTCCACCCACGACAGCCACTTCCTGAACGACCTGTTGCCGCTGCCCTACACGCAAGCCACGCTGACCCGCGTCGCCGATCACATCGACGCGGTGCAGGAGGCGCTCGGCCGGCCGATGCTGCTGGAAAACCCCTCGAGCTACCTCGCCTTCGCGGAGTCGACGCTGAGCGAGACCGAATTCCTGGCCGAGGTCGCGCGCCGTACCGGCTGCGGCCTGCTGCTCGACGTCAACAACGTCTTCGTCTCGGCCACGAACCTTGGCTACGCGCCGCGGGACTATATCGACGCCTTCCCGCTGGAACGGGTCGGGGAAATCCACCTGGGCGGCCATGACGACGACCACGACGACCACGGCGCGCCGCTCTTGATCGACAGCCACGGACGCGAAGTGGCGGATCCGGTCTGGGCGCTTCTGGAGTACACCCTCGCGCGGTCCGGTCCGCGGCCGCTTCTGGTCGAATGGGACACCGACGTGCCCGCCTGGCCGGTCCTGGCCGAAGAGGCCCGCAGGGCCGAGGAGGCGCTGTGCCGCGCCACGCTGCCCGCATGACCGTCCAGTCCGCCTTTCGAGCCGCGCTTCTGGACGCGGACCGGGATGTGCCCTCCGGGCTGACCGACGGCGCGGGCCGGCCGGCGGGCCGCCGCTTCGCGGTCTACCGCAACAACGTCGCGGTCTCGCTGCGCGAGGCGCTGGAAACCGGCTTTCCGGTGGTCGCAAAGCTGCTGGGTCCGGAAAATTTCCACATGGTCGCGGGCGTCCACCTGCGCGCCGCGCCGCCCCGCTCGCCGCTGATGATGCAGTTCGGCGCCGATTTTCCCGCCTTCCTCGACAGTTTCCCTCCTCTGGCCCGCCTGCCCTATCTCGGCGACGTGGCGCGGATCGAACTGGCCCTGCGCCGCGCCTACAACGCCGCCGATGCCGCGCCGGTCGATCCCGCGCGTCTGAGCCGCCTCGGCGAAGACCGGCTGCACACCGCGCGCCTGTCACTCGCCCCGGCAGTGTCGGTGATTTGCTCGCCCTGGCCGATCTTCGCCATCTGGGCCCGCAACAGACGCCCCGGCAGTCCGAAACCCATCCCCGGCGCGCAGGACGTGGTGATCCTCCGCCCCGCCTTCGATCCCGAACCGCACCTGCTGCCCCCGGGTGGCGGCGCCTTCGTCGCGGCGCTGCTGACCGGCGCGCCGCTGGCCCGGTCCATCGACGCCGCAGGCAACGGGTTCGACCTTTCCGCAGCCCTGTCGCTGCTTCTGGCGCAGGGCGCGATCACCGATATCCAACCCTGAAAGGCCTTGTCATGGACCGCATTCTCGACCTGCACGACCGTGCTTTTGCCGCCGTTGAGGCCCATGCCGGCGCCCTCGTCCCGCTGCTGGCGCGAGGCGTCTTCGCCGCCACGCTGCTGGTCTATTTCTGGAGATCCGCGGCGACCAAGCTCGGCGACGGCGTCTTCGGCTTTCTGTCGCCTTCGACCGGCGCCTATGCGCAGATCTTCCCCAAGGCCTTCGAGGCGGTGGGCTACGATGCCTCGCAACTGACGGTGTTTCACTGGGCCGTCGCGGTGGCCGGCACCTGGGCGGAATTCCTGCTGCCGCTGCTGATCGTGCTGGGTCTCTTCACCCGGCTGAGCGCGCTCGGCATGATCGGCTTCATCGCGGTGCAGAGCCTCACCGATCTCTACGGCCACGGCGGCATCGCCCATGCAGAAACGCTGGGCGCCTGGTTCGACGCGGCCCCCGACGGCGTGATCCTGGACCAGCGGGCCTTCTGGGTGTTCACCCTGTCGGTTCTGATGATCCGCGGCGCCGGCGCCCTGTCTCTGGACGCCGCCCTGCACCGCCAGTTACGCGGCGCACCCGAGGCCGCACGATGATGTGCCGAAAGCTGGCGATCCCTGAAGGACTCGAACCCTCAACCTGCTGATTAGAAGTCAGCTGCTCTATCCAGTTGAGCTAAGGGACCGCTGTTGCGGGTTCTGCCCGGTTTCGCCCGGCGAGGCAAGACACCTGCGGACCCCGGTCACAGCCGTCGCGTCATGAACACGCTCAACGGGTCGGGGCGGTAGTGGGCGAAGGGCGGGCACGGCACGAAGCCCGCGCTTTCGTAGAGCCGCCGCGCCGCGGCAAAGCCCGGCTCCGCGCCGGTTTCGAGCCAGGCGCTATCAGCCCCCGCGCGCCGCGCTTCGTGAAGCAGCCCCTCCAGCAGGCGCCGCCCGAGCCCCTGCCCGCGTGCGGCTTCGGCCGTGTGCATGCTCTTCAGCTCGACCGCCCCCGGGCCGATGGTCTCGAAAGCGCCGATGGCCTGCACTGCGCCTTCGGCGTCTCGCAGCACGAAAATCTGCGCCCCCGAGGCGGTCAGTTCCTCGGCGGTCTTGACGTGGCAGCTGTCCGGCGGGGTCTGTGCGCGCATCAGCGCGTGATGCGCGGCCAGCAGGTCCGCGACGCCAGCATCCTGCGCGGCGGCGCGGACCAGCGGCGCCTCGGTCAATGGGTCCAGGCGCCCCGGCGGTCGACGGCGAAATTCTCGGCGTAGCCGCGGGGACGCACGTTCGCCTTGCGCTTTTTCGGTTCGATCACCTGGGCGTCGATGCCATGATCCTTGGCGTATTCCACCGCGGCGTCGCGGGTGTCGAAGCGCAGCCGCACCTGGCTTTGGGTGTCGGACGACGATGTCCAGCCCATCAGCGGGTCGATTTCGCGGGCGCTGTCCGGGGCGAAGTCCAGAACCCAGTGATGGGTCTTGGCCTGCCCGGAGGACATGGCGGTTCGGCTCGGTTGGTAGATACGCGCGCGCATGCAGCAGACTCCTGTTTCCTCTGCGGCGCAGTATCGTGAATTCGCAGCCTGCCCGCAACGTGCGATTTGCCGCGATTTTCGACATCCGCTCCCGATCTGCCGGTTGCGCCGCACGTGCGCCGGGTCGTCCACCGTCCACCGAGCTCGGGATCATCTTGCGCGGACACGCCCGCTGCGGGCATCCTTTCGGATATTGCGCGGATGCAGGTGTCGCCATGTCAGATGACCAAAGCCTCAGAGACCGGGTTCTTGTCCTCGAAAGCCGGCTGATCGAATTGAAGGACCGGATCGAAAAGCCCCCCAAGCCGCCGCTGTGGAAGCGGATCGTGAGTTGGGAGATGCTCAGGAACCTGATGGTCGTCGTCGGCATTCCGGCCGCGGGCTGGGGCGCCTATACGGTGCTGGACGAACAGCTGATCAGCCAGAAGGCGCTGGAACGCCAGGCCCGCCTGTCCATCGCCAGCGCCGAACTGGCGGAATTGCAGAGCTTCAACGAAGGCGTCTTCATCCAGCAGGCGCAGGACAACGACCGCGTGGCCTTTGCCAAGACCGAGGCGCAGCGCGGCCGGGTCGAACGGCTGACGAAGAACCTCGTGGCCTTCTGGCAGGACTACCCCGAAGAGCTGACCCGGTCGGAAAAGACCACGCTGGCCGAGGCGCTGCTGGGCCTGCAACAGACCGATACGGCGCTGGCGGTGGCGAACACGGTGGACGAGACCGCCATGGGGCCGATCTGGCAGGGCGACATGGACCTGCTGCGCGGGCGCATCCTTTTCGCCCGTGGCCCGGCGCAGGACCCGGACGCTGCCCGCGACGCGCTGCGTGCCGCGCTGGCCCATGCGGAAACGCATCCCGACGACGGTGTCCGCCTTGGTTTGATGGAAAAGTATGCGGCCGTCCGCCTCCAGAACGAGATCTGGCTCGACACCCGCTGCTCCGACGTGGTGCCGATCGCCGATTTCCTGCAAACCCTGGTCGACGACGCCGACCCCGAGGGCGGTGTGGACGAGGTGCGCGAGGTGACGCTGCGCGTGCTCGACGCCCACGCGCGGCAGTGCCCGGACAGCTGATCGCCAAGACCGGCCCGCGCCGCCTTGCATCTTGGCCCGCGCATGACAAATAAGAGGACAAGGAGGCGCCCCATGCCCTATGCCCATTCCGACAAGTCCGAAACGACGCCCGTCCTGATGCACGCGCCCGCGCCGGACGTGAAGACCCGCGAAAAGCTCGAAGGCGGCATCCGCTTTCGCATGGCGACCGAATTCGAACCGGCAGGCGACCAACCCACCGCGATCAAGGAGCTGGCGCAGGGCGTCCTGGACGGCGAACGCGACCAGGTGCTGCTTGGGGCCACAGGCACCGGCAAGACCTTCACAATGGCCAAGATCATCGAGGAAACCCAGCGCCCGGCGATCATCCTCGCCCCCAACAAGACGCTGGCGGCGCAGCTTTACGGCGAATTCAAGGGGTTCTTTCCCGACAACGCGGTCGAGTATTTCGTCAGCTATTACGACTACTACCAGCCCGAGGCCTACGTGGCGCGGTCGGACACCTATATCGAGAAGGAATCGCAGATCAACGAACAGATCGACCGGATGCGCCACTCGGCCACCCGGGCGCTTCTGGAGCGCGACGACGTGATCATCGTCGCCTCGGTCTCGTGCATCTACGGCATCGGGTCGGTGGAAACCTACGGCGCGATGACGCAGGATCTGCATGTTGGACAGGAATACGACCAGCGCAAGGTCATGGCGGACCTCGTGGCGCAGCAGTACCGCCGCAACGACCAGGCCTTCCAGCGCGGCAGTTTCCGGGTGCGCGGCGACAGCCTCGAGATCTTTCCCGCCCACCTCGAGGACCGCGCGTGGAAGCTGAGCTTTTTCGGGGAAGAGCTTGAGGCGATTACCGAATTCGATCCGCTGACCGGCGAGAAGACCGGCAGTTTCGACCGCATCCGGGTCTATGCCAACAGCCATTACGTGACGCCGAAGCCGACGATGCAGCAGGCGGTCATCCAGATCAAGAAAGAGCTGCGCCAGCGGCTCGACCAGCTTGTCGGCGAAGGCAAGCTGCTGGAGGCGCAGCGGCTGGAGCAGCGCACCAATTTCGACATCGAGATGCTGGAGGCCACCGGCGTCTGCAACGGGATCGAGAACTATTCGCGCTACCTGACGGGCCGCGCGCCCGGCGAACCGCCGCCCACCCTGTTCGAATTCATCCCCGACAATGCCATCGTCTTCGCGGACGAGAGCCACGTCTCGGTTCCGCAGATCGGCGGCATGTACAAGGGCGACTACCGGCGCAAGTTCACCCTGGCCGAACACGGTTTCCGCCTGCCGTCCTGCATGGACAACCGCCCCCTCAAGTTCGAGGAATGGAACGCGATGCGGCCGCAGTCGGTCTTCGTATCCGCCACGCCCGCGGCCTGGGAGATGGAACAGACCGGCGGCGTCTTCACCGAACAGGTGATCCGCCCCACCGGCCTTCTGGACCCGCAGGTGGAAATCCGCCCGGTGGAGATGCAGGTGGACGATCTTCTGGACGAGGTGCGCAAGGTCGCGGCCGACGGTTACCGGACGCTCTGCACCACGCTGACCAAGCGCATGGCCGAGGATCTGACGGAATACATGCACGAACAGGGCATCCGGGTGCGCTACATGCATTCCGACATCGATACCATTGAAAGAATTGAAATTCTGCGCGACCTGCGCCTTGGCGCCTTCGACGTGCTGATCGGCATCAACCTGCTGCGCGAGGGTCTCGACATTCCCGAATGCGGGCTGGTGGCCATTCTGGATGCGGACAAGGAAGGCTTCCTGCGCTCGGAGACCTCGCTGATCCAGACCATCGGCCGGGCGGCGCGGAATGCCGAGGGCCGCGTCATCATGTATGCCGACCGGATTACCGGGTCGATGGAACGCGCGCTGGCCGAGACCAACCGCCGCCGCGAAAAGCAGATCGCCTATAACGAGGAGCACGGCATCACGCCCGCGACGATCAAGAAGAACGTCGATGACATTCTGCAGGGCCTCTACAAGGGCGACGTCGACATGAACCGCGTCACCGCCAAGGTCGACAAGGCTCACGGCGGCAACCTGCAGGCGGTGCTGGACGGGCTGCGCACCGACATGCGCAAGGCCGCCGAGAACCTCGAGTTCGAGGAGGCCGCGCGCCTGCGCGACGAGGTCAAGCGGCTGGAGGCGGTGGACCTTGCCGTCGCCGACGACCCTCTGGCACGTCAGTCGGCCATCGACGCGGCGACGGAGGCCGCGACCAAGGCCTCGGGCCGGTCCACGGCGGGACGTGGCGGGATGCGCGGCGGCAATGTGCAGCGGCGGAAGAAGCGGTAGGAATCAGAGTGTCGGGAAACTCCTGAGCCCGAGATTGTCCAAGGTCTCCGGCGATGCGCGCGACGGGGGGCAGAGCTTCGCAAAGCGCCGCGCAACACCGTACTCGCGTCAAGGTTCCTTCACGGCGAAAAAACATTTCCGGGAACGGATGTCACGATCCCGTGCGTTGTCCTGCCAGAACAAAGGAGACGCACAATGGAATATGGACTTCTGGGGCTCATCGTCCTCATCGCCGACATCTACGCGATCTACAACGTCTTTACCTCCGGGGCCTCGACCCTGGCGAAAGTCCTGTGGATCCTCGCCATCCTGATCCTGCCGGTGCTTGGCTTCATCGCCTGGCTGGTGGCTGGCCCCCGTGGCGGTTCGGTGCGCGTCTGAGCGCAACCCGGATCACGGAGAAGATGTTCAGCGCGGGCCTTCGGGTCCGCGCTTTTTCGTGCCGGAAGGGGCCATCGGAGGAAGTTTTTCAGTCACCCCGTCATTCCCCTTGCGCGACTCATGCGCTGGCCTCATATGCGCGCAATCCGGGCGTGAGGCTCCGTCCGGCGGCTGCAGGGGCGAGCACGCCCCGAGAGCGCCCTCCTCTTCATGAGACACGTACATGCGTTCGCTGATCGCCGCGGCCCTGCTGGCCGTAACCGCCGTTCCCGCCTTCGCCGACAGCACCCAGGGCACCGTCCTGGCCTACGACCGCGTCGCCAACGTGATCGTGCTCGAGGACAAGACCGTCTGGTCGCTCGAGACCCTGAAGACCGTGCCCGAAGGCCTCAAGGCCGGCGACACGGTCGAGATCAACTTCACCTCCAACGCCGATAACGGCTGGGGCAGGATCAACGCGGTCACCATCAAGGGCTGAGGCGGCGCGGACCGTGTCACGACCCCGAGAGCGGCGCGATTTCGCACTGCCCTCGGGGCGGTTACGGGATAGACTGCCGACATGATCCGGTCCTTCAGCCTTTGCGCCCTTCTGGCCCTCGGCGCCTGCGCCACGCCGCGTGAGCAATGCGAATCCGACGCCGCCGCGCCCTATCGCGCGGCGCTGTCCGAGCAGGCGGACAACGCCCGCGACCTGGCCCGCGGCTATGTCTTCAAGACCCGGTTCGAGGAGCGGGTCCGGCGGCGCGCCTGCCCGATCCCGGGCGGCGGCTTCTATCCCTGTTTCGAACGCGATCTGCAGCCGGTGACCCGCAAGGCGCCGATCGACGCTCCGGCTCTGCGGGCACGGCAGGCGGAGCTGGCACGGATCCTGCCCCAGCTGCGCAAGACCGCCGGGCGGGACGTGGCGCAATGCCGGGCGCTTTATCCGGTCGAAGAGGCGGGGTGAGGCGTTCTGGATGCCAGCGGCATACGAGAGGCGCTGCCTCTCGTGCTCTCCGGAGTTTATCGGCAAGATGAAGGGGCGCGCGGGTTCGGCGGATCGACACATCCTGAAGCGTCCGGGTTAAACCCGCAGCACGGAATGCGGCCTGAAACCAAAGGTTTCAACACGTCGAGTGATGCATCTTGTTTCAAGCTGAACGCAAAACGCTCTAGATCAGCGGCACGAAGGGCACGCCGCAGCCGGACAGCAGGGTCAGGAATATCAGCGCTCTCATTGCAGGCCCTCCGGTCCGTGTTTGAGGATGACCGGAACGATCAGGTCCTCTTCATCCTCAAGGTGTCGGTTCAGCATATGCTGGAAGGACATCAATTCCGAGTGGAAATCGCCCGACTCGCCGGTGTCCTGCAGCACCGCGTTGGCGCTGTCGGTGAAGCGGTTCAGCAGCCCGTCCATGGCGTGGTGATCCTTGTCGAGGATGCCGAAGCCGCGTAGCAGGGTCGGCTCCAGCCCGCTGAGCACCGGGAAGTAGTGGTGATCCTCGATCTGGTGGTGGCCGTGCAGCTGGCTGACCAGCATGCCGCCGTAGCGCGCGAGGCGCGGCTTGTACTGCGCGGGGTCGATGCGGCCGTCGACGGCGGCCTCGGCATCCTCCCGCAGCAGGGAGCCCAGCTTGCGGAACATCAGGTGCCGTTCCAGCCAGAACTGCACCAGTCCCGCGAAATTCGGATGCGCCTCCCACCGGTCGCGCGGGAAGGCGTCGAGCAATTCCAGCAGCGCCTCGGGGATGCGGTCGCGCTTGGCGAGATCGAGATCGTCGGACAGGTCGGTCATGGGTCACCTCTGCCGCGCCACATGGCACAGGCAGAGGCGATGTCAATCACCGAAGCACATGCACCGCGGCGGGGGCGTGGCGGGTGATCTGCGTCGCGGTCGACCCGAGCACGAGGTCCTGCATTCCAGGTCGGTGCGAGGCGATGACGATCAGGTCGGTCTCGTGCTCGCGGGCGTATTCGAGGATCGAGCGGCCGGAATGGCCGTGGATCAGCACACCCCTGGCATTGGGCAGCGTGGCGGCGAGGTCCTTGAGCTGCGCCTCGATCGCATCGCCGGCGGTCTTCATGAAATCGTCGCTGAGGTAGCGCATGGCGTAGCCGGGCACATCTTCCATCACGTGCATCACCGTGATGCGGCCATCGGGGGTCGCCAGCGTGCGGGCCACCTCAAGCGCCTTCTGGATGCGGGCGTCGTCGTCGAAGAGAACGGGAACGAGGATGTTGGAATACATGCGAAGTCTCCTGTGTCGCGTGTGTACAGGGTGCAGCGGTGCAAGGCGGCGCGCCTTGATCCAGATCAGCCGGGCGCGGTCAGAGGTTCGGTTCGCCCTGCAGCCCCAGCAGCTTGCGGAAGCCGGTCCAGTAGCCCGGCAGGCGCGGCGGCTCTGCCAGGCCCGCCAGCGCCTCGGCCCGCCAGCGCGGCATCCGGCGCTCGGCGAAGTCGCGGCCCCAGTCGAGGTAGCCCTGCACGCCCTCGGGCCGCAGGCGGCAGGCCGACCCCACCAGCCCCACCAGCGTTTCGGGCGGCGAATACCATTCGTCCTGGATGCCGGTGACGCGCCCCTGCATCAGCGGGCCGACCCAGCGCATCAGCGCCTTGTCGGAGAATTGCAGCAGCATCTTCCCCATCTCGGCGCGGCTGTAATGGATCAGCGGCGGGAAGGTGTCGAAGAATACCGCCTTGCCGTCGACGATGGCGAAGTTGCGGATCGAGGGGTGAAAGCCGATGCGGGTGTCGAACCGGTCGGCGGCGGTCCAGAAGGTGGCGATCACGTCGCCCGCCGCCTCCATCATCGTCAGGGTCTCGGGCAATGGCCGGCTTTGCATCAGCGGACGCATCATGCTGTCCTGCGGCAGCGCCTCCTGCAGGATCACCGGGACGCGGGCGCCGTCGATATCAAGAAGCAGGAACTCGGTCTCGGGCAACGGCACGCCGGCGTCACGCAGGGCGGCGGCATAGTCGTCATGCGCCGCCGCCAGCCGGTCCAGAGCCGCCGGGTCGCGCAGGCCGCGGTAGACCTTGATCACGCGGTCGGCGAACGGCCCCTCCGCGGGCCGGAAGGGTGCGCAGAAATAGCCGAGCCTGGAGATCGGCTGCCCGCGCGTGGCGCTGTCGGCGCGGATGAGGTCGCGCAGGGCGTCGAGGTCGGTCATGCGGGTCTCCGGTGTGGCCATGCCGCCGGTCTACCGCGCCCGGCGCGCGGTGAAAAGCCGCGCCGCGGTCAGAGGTCGGCGAGAATCCCCGCCACCTCTTCGGCCAGGGCATCGACCTCGGCGCGGGCGGGCGTCTTGGGGCCTTCGGCAGCGCCGCGGCCGCGGCCCAGCGCCTCGGCATAGATCACGCGGTTGGCGAGTTGCGTGTCGGCGATGCGGGCGGACAGCTTGCCCGCGGCCTCGGCCACGTCGGCGGCAAGGCGGGTGCCGGCGCGGGCGCGGTTGATGACCACCAGCGCCTCCTTGTCCTCTCGGCGGGCGAGGTCGAGCACGCCTTCCGTCGCCCAGAGGTCCACGTGGCTCATCGAGACCGGCACGATCACCAGGTCGGCGGCGCGCAGCGCGGGGCGCAGGTCGCTGTCGGCCTTGGGCGGGGTGTCGACGATCACCACGTCGTGGCCATCGGCCAGCTTGCGGCATTCGTAGGTGATGCCCCAGGCGCTGGAGGTGGCGAAGTCGAGGTTCTCGACCAAGGCTTCGTCGGTTTCCAGCCGGGTCATGAACCAGCGGCCCAGGCTGCCCTGCGGGTCGATGTCGACAAGCGCCACCCGTTTGCCCTGGCGCAGGAACCCGATGGCCAGGTTGGCCGTGAGCGTGGTCTTGCCCGACCCGCCCTTTTGCTGGGCCACGGTGATGATCGCCCCTGCCATGTGCGGCGCCCCCTGATTCTCTGCGCGTCTGCGATGCATTCTGTCCGCACGGCACCGGAAAGGCCATGGCCGCCCTGCGCCCGGTGCGCGTTAAGCGGGCATTAACCAAGGTTTCGACAAGCTTGCAGGCAGAGGTGACCGCATGAGCCATGACCTTTCTGCCCTCTGCCCCCTGCCCCTGCTGCTGGGTCTGGCGACGCTCTGCGCTGGCGAGGCCGCCGCCGGGGCCTGGCCGCGGCCCGCAGGACAGGGGTTCTTTGCCACCGATGCGCGGCTGTCCTGGCCCCGCGTCATCGGACCCGAAGTGCAGCCGCCGGGCAAATACTACACCGGCTACCTTGAATACGGGCTGACGGACCGGATCACCGCCGGGCTGGACCTGGGCCGGTCGGTGTCTGGCAACGGCAAGACCGTCGGGTTCCTGCGGGTTCCGCTGACGCGGCCAGAGGCGACGCTCAAGGTTTCGGTCGAACTGGGCCTGGGCAGGATCGACGGCGCACCGGTGATCCGGCCCGGCCTCTCGATCGGGCGCGGTTTCTCCTGGGGCGATGCCAGCGGCTGGCTGGCGGTGGACAGCCTGGCCGAGATCGGCACGTCCACCGGCCAGCTGGATGCGAAGATCGACATGACCTTCGGCGTAACGATGCCGAACGACTGGAAATATCTTCTGCAACTGCAGACCGGCGCGCCCTACGGCGATCCGGTCTTCGCCCGGCTGGCGCCCTCGGTGGTGATCCCCATCGGGCCGGATCGCTATGTCGACATCGGCGGGCATCTCGGCCTGACCGGAGACAACACCTACGGACTCAAGCTGGGGGTCTGGCAAAAGTTCTGAGGGCTTTTTCCCGGCACAACGCCGGGCTAGGCTGCCGTCATGACGGACCCCATACGCCCCACGGACGACGCGGCGCGCCGGATGGCGCGCGAGATCATCGACAGCGCCCGGTTCGGGGCGTTGGCCGTCACCGATCCCGAGACCGGCGCGCCGATGGTCAGCCGCATCGCGTCGGTCCCGGGACCGGACGGCGCACCGCTGAGCCTGGTGTCGGACCTGTCACACCACACCCGCGCGCTGGTGGCCAACCCGGTCTGCGCCCTGCTGCTGGGAGAGCCGGGCGGCAAGGGCGACCCGCTGACCCATCCGCGGCTGAGCCTGCAGGCCCGCGCGGCCTTTGTCCGGCAGGGCGACGATGACCATGCCGCGCTGGCGGCGCATTACCTGGCGCTCTATCCCAAGGCCAAGCTCTACATCGGGTTCGGCGATTTCGCCCTCGTCCGGTTCACACCGACCGGTGCGCATCTCAACGGCGGGTTCGGCAAGGCCTTCGTGCTGACACCCGAGGACCTGCGTCCGGAGCGTGCTGCGGGCTGAGAGGGTCGGTGCCCGCCGGTCAGATCAGGCCGCGCCAGCGCAGGACGGCCAGCACCAGCACGAAGAGCAACAGCAGGTTGAACACCAGCGCGCCGAGCATCCCCAGCAGCCGCCCGCGGCGCTGATCGCGCGCATCGATGCCTTTCAGATGCGCCTCGGCCCGCTGCGCCGCCGCCAGCACGTCTTCGCGGTCGGTTTGCCGCGCGAGCCTTGGCACCTGCATGGCAAAGACCGCGCGCGACACCGCTTCGAGATCGCGCCGCACCGCGACGGGCAGGCGCCGCCCGGCCTTGGCCGCGCGCTGCGCGAGGTCGCCGCGGCGCAGGCCGAGCTTGTCCTCTAGCAGGGCCTTTAGACGGTCGACGCTGTCGGAGATGGCTCGGTCCTGGGTCATGGCTCCTTGCTAGCGCGGCGCTGTCTGCGGCAAAAGCCGAAAACCGCAGGGCACCGCCCCCGTGGCTTGCCAAAACCGCTCAAATCCTGTCCAAGCACAGGCAAAGGTCCAGTTTCCGGGAGCGCCCGAATGCTCAACACCCTCCGCCACGGCACGCCGCAGGACGGCACGGATCCCCTGGTCATCGTGCACGGACTCTTTGGCTCGGCCCGCAACTGGGGTGTGATCGCCAAGCGGCTGTCGGATGCGCGCGAGGTGATCGCGGTGGACCAGCGCAACCACGGCGACAGCGCCTGGCAGGACAGCCACGGGTACGAGGAGATGGCCGCGGACCTCGCCGAGGTCATCGCCGCCAATGGCGGACGGGCGGATGTGCTGGGGCATTCCATGGGCGGCAAGGCGGCGATGACGCTGGCGCTGACGCAACCCGAGATGGTCGGGCGGCTGATCGTGGCGGATATCGCGCCGGTCGCCTATGGCCACACGCAGATGCAGTTCATCGACGCGATGCGCGCGGTGGACCTGAGCGGCATCGAAAAGCGCAGCGACGCGGCAAAGCAACTGGCCGCGCATGTGGACGATCCCGCCCTGCACAGCTTTTTCACCCAGTCGCTGGACGTCGCCGGAAAACGCTGGAAGCTGAACCTCGACGTGCTGGCCGCCGAGATGGACAAGATCCTCGGGTTTCCCGATCTGTCCGGGCCCTTCGACGGGCCGACGCTGTTCCTGTCCGGCGGCGCCTCGGACTACGTGACCCGCGATCACCGCCCGGCGATCCGGGCACTGTTCCCGAAGGCGCGCTTTGCCAGCCTGCCGGGCGCCGGCCATTGGCTGCATGCCGAGCGCCCGCGCGATTTCGAAGCCTCGGTGCGCGCCTTCCTCGACCTGACGGACGGCTGATCAGGGCGACCGCCGCTTTCCCGCGAAAGGTCAGGCGACGGCGTAGATTTCAGATTTCGAAAGAATGGCATCCGATCTTGCGAATATGCGGTGTCATGCTTGCCTAAGCCGCGGGCGCGGCGTTTCTGGGGACAAAGGAGCCCCGCCATGCCCGACGCCTCAGCCTCCGAGCACCCGCAACTGGCCGTCGAGCCAGGGCAGTTGCCGCAGCGCCGGCGCGATCACCAGCTCCTGCACCAGGCTCCGCACCGACCGGGCCACGCCCTGCGGCACCTCGTCGGCAAAATCCGCCCCGGCAAAGAGCGAGATGGTGCGCGAAAACGGCTTGAACGGCAATTCGTGCGCCTCGATCTCGTCGTGGAACCGGCCCGCGCGCATGTAGCCCAGCGGCGTGGTGATGGTCCAGCCGACGCCGCGCGCCACCAGCGTCATCAGCGACAGATGCGTGCCGATCTCGAACCGGTCGGCAAAGCTCAGTTTGAGCCGCGCCAGATGCGCCTCGACCTGCCGACCAATGAACTGGTCGCGGTCGTGGCGCAGGAACGGCAGGCCATGCATCAGCGCCTCGGCCGATCCGGCCCGGTCCAGCGCGCCGCGCGGTGTGACCAGCATGAAAGGGTCGCGCACCAGTGGAAACTCCAGTACGCCGTCCAGCGCCTGCCCGCCGCTGGCCGCCACCGCGATGTCGAGCTTTCGGGCCTTCATCGCCGCGCTGATCTCGTGGCTCGGCGCACTCACCAGCTTGAAGTGGCAGCGGCTCATGCTCTCGGCGAGGATCGTCACCAGCCGTGGCGTCAGGTCGTTCTCGAAATCGTCGATCATGCCCAGCGTGAGCCGGCTGAGATGCGCCAGGTCCATCACCGTCAGTTCCGACTGCGCCTGCCGCAGAAGCGCCAGCACCTCCCGGCTGCGCGCCAGGAAGGTGCGGCCGGCGGGCGTCAGTGTCATCGGGCGGCGGCCGTGATCGACCAGGTCCGCCCCCAGCGCCGCCTCGAGGTTGCGCATCTGCTGGCTGACCGCGGGCTGGCTGAGCCCCGTCGCCTCTGCCGCCTGCGCCACCGACCCGCTGGCCGCCAACGCCTCGAACACCTCGAGCCCGCGCAGGGTCACGCCTTTCAACACAATGGTCCCCCGTCACGGCCCGCTACATTCACCTTTTGTGAAACTGTGCGGCCCGCCCGTCAACCGTTCCGGAGCCGTCCATGCCCATCGCGCATCTGAAACCCGCCCCCGGCCTGCCGCCGATGACCAGCCGCGACACAGCCGATACCGTGCAGATCATGCTCGCCCGCATCGCCACAGAAGGCCGCGCGGCGGTCGAGGACTATGCCGCGCGGCTCGACGGCTGGACCGGAGAGATCGTGGTGCCGACCGCCGAGCTTGAAGCCGCCGAGGACCGCATCGATCCCGCCCTGCGCGACGCGATCCGCTATGCCCATGCCAACATCCGCGCCTTTGCCGAGGCCCAGCGCGCGTCGATCACCGAATTCGAGACCGAGCTGCGCCCCGGCCTGACCTGCGGCCAGCGCCTCCTGCCCGTGGGCTGCGCCGGGGCCTACGTGCCGGGCGGGCGCTATGCGCATATCGCCTCGGCCCTGATGACGATCACCACAGCACGGGCGGCGGGGGTGCCGCGGGTCATCGCCTGTTCGCCGCCGCGGGCCGAGGCGCCGGGCATCCCGCCCGCGATCCTTTACGCCATGCACCTTGCTGGCGCAGACACGGTGCTGAACCTCGGTGGCGTGCAGGCGGTCGCGGCGCTGGCACAGGGGCATTACGGCCCCGCGGCGGATATTCTCGTCGGCCCCGGAAACGCCTTCGTCGCCGAGGCGAAGCGGCAGCTTTTCGGGCGTACCGGCATCGACATGGTGGCGGGACCGACGGATTCGATGGTGATCGCCGATGCCACTGCCGATCCGGCGTTGGTGGCGCTGGACCTCGCCGGGCAGGCCGAACACGGCGCCAATTCACCGGTCTGGCTGGTCACCGACTGCCCCGCCCTCGCCGAAGCCGTTGCCACGGCGATGCCCGCGACCCTAGGCCGCCTGCCGCAGCCCAACCGTGACGCCGCCTCTGCCGCCTGGGACGCGCTGGGAGAGATCATCCTGTGTGAGACCCGAGAGGAGATGGCGCGCTTTGCCGATACCACCGGGCCGGAGCACCTGCACGTGCAGGCCCACGATCTGGACTGGTGGCTGGCGCGGCTCGCGTCCTACGGCTCGCTGTTCCTGGGGGCCGAGACGACGGTGGCCTTCGGCGACAAGGCGGCGGGGCCGAACCACGTGCTGCCCACCTCGGGTGCCGCGCGCTATACCGGCGGGCTGTCGGTGCACAAGTTCCTCAAGACCGTGACCTGGCAGCGGGCCACGGCGGATGCCCTGCCCGACCTCGCCCGCGCCACCGCCGTCATCAGCCGGGCCGAGGGCATGGAGGGTCACGCGCTCACCGCCGATGCGCGGCTGCCGCGCTGATCAACTGTAGGCGCGGCAAAGCTGTTCGGAGCGGTCCGCATAGCCGCGGTAACGCAGCCAGAACGCCTCGTCGCGCGGGTTGTCGGACTGGCGCATCACCTGCGCGCGATGCGGGTCGTCGTAGAAGCTGACGGCCATACGCTGGTCCGCGCCGCTCAGATCCTGGTTCGCCACGGTCTGGATGCAGCCGCAGAGCGCCTCGTTGCGGGCCTTGCGTTCGCTCGCCATGCAGGCCCGCGCGATGGGCCCACCCGACAGGCGCATGACCTGCGCCGGTTCCGATTGCCGCTGCCCGCCACAGGCCGTGAGAAGGCCCAAAGATGCCAGTATCGCCAAAACTCTCATATCACCGCCTCGATCCCTGGACCCCGCCGGAGGTTCGCCCCCCGTGTCACCGGCCCTCATTGCCTGCGCGCAGAGTGCCACCAAGCGCCGCGATGATCAATTCACGAAAACCTCAGGGGGGTCTGGCACCACGCCGGAGACCTGTCCCACCGCGCCGGACCGCGGGTGGGCGTATCGCGCCCGCCCGTGGGGGCGGTCAGGCGCGGTATCGCGGGCGTGCCCGCGTTACGGGGGAAGATATTTCAGGCCGTTCGGCTTTGTGTAGGGTGAGTTTTCAACCCACCACTACCCGCCCGCAATTGCCTTGGCCAACTCCGTGGCAAGTCTTGAAATCCGCTGGAGTCCGTCAGGGGTCGCGAGGTACGCGGCGCCAACCGGCCCCGCCCATTTTGCCGTCGATCTGAGCGCCGTGTCGCCAAGCTCTGCACAATAGGCCGCGATTTTCAGCGACGCCGACCAAAGAGCGTTTGCAATACCCAGAAGAACGGAAGCCGACGGATCGGGCTTTGCAATCTCGTCCTCCAGCGCTTCGACCTGCTGCCATACCAAAGTGATTTCCCGGCGAACAACCTGCGCTTCTTCCTCCACTGCCTCGGGCGGTTGGTTGTGCAGCCGGTTCGGGGCTGTTTCGGTCGCTTGAGCAGAGTTCAGTTGCGCCTTGAGCGCCACTATCTCTTGTTTCAACTCGTGGATCAATTCGATCCGCGCGATTTCCCGTGCCAACGTCACAACCCCTGCGTCCCAGACCCGGTTCGGGATCGAAGCGACGTCTCGCTGCAAATCAGGATGAAGGTGCGACCCGTAAAGCGCACCACGATACCATCTGCGCCAGAACCCCCAGCCATCGTCTTTCCCGTCCTCGCCTCCCGGAAACCGCGCCAAGAGCGGTCCGACGTCCTCATGCGGCCCGGTGCCCGGCCACAGCGACGTTTCACCAAGTGGCTGGTCGGTCTCCGAGACCAGCGCGATGTCCTTTAAAAGTGCCGAGGTGGGCTCGTTTTCCTCCAGCACCGACGCTTCCCATTGCGCGCTCATCCCGATGGACTGACGCGCGCCCGGATTTATCGCCCCGATGCAGTTCCAAACGCATTCGACCCGATGCGCCGCGTCGCGGTCCAACAGCTCTACCGGTCGGATATCATAGTCGAAGGTGTGCTCATGTCGGACCAGGAAATCATGAGGAAAGTCGTACGGGAATACGCTGTATGCAGAGGTTGTGGAGGATACCTCGACGCTCAGAAGCTGCCTCAAGGCCGCCAATGCGACAGCCTCAAATCGCGGCACGTTCTCTGCCGCCCAGAAAAACGGCAAAACCCGCAGGGCGCAGCGCGCTCCGAGTTGTTGACGCACCGTCTCCGTCAGGTGAGACGTCTCGAAATCAAGATCGTCAAATTCGCGCACGTTTATCCCATACATCCGGCATTTACAGAACCACAACCCACCTTGACCGCCCCCCGAAACCGCATCATATCCTCGCAGCATGACCCCCATCTCGCGCATCCGCAACTTCTCCATCGTCGCCCATATCGACCACGGGAAATCCACCCTGGCCGACCGGCTGATCCAGTCCACCAACACCGTCTCCGAACGGGAGATGAAGGAGCAGCTGCTCGACAGCATGGACATCGAGCGCGAGCGCGGCATCACCATCAAGGCCAACACCGTCCGCATCGAATACATCGCGCAGGACGGCGAAAAGTACATCCTCAACCTGATCGACACGCCCGGGCATGTCGACTTCGCCTACGAGGTCTCCCGCTCCATGCGCGCGGTCGAAGGCTCGCTGCTGGTGGTGGACGCGACGCAGGGCGTCGAGGCGCAGACCCTGGCCAATGTCTACACCGCCATCGACGCCGATCACGAGATCGTCCCGGTGCTGAACAAGATCGACCTGCCCGCGGCCGAGGTCGACCGCGTCAAGGAACAGATCGAGGATGTCATCGGCATCGACGCATCGGAGTCCTGCCTCATCTCCGCCAAGACCGGCCTCGGCGTGCCCGACGTGCTCGAGGCGATCGTCAACCGCCTGCCCCCGCCCCATGGCGGCGATGCAGAGGCTCCGCTCAAGGCGATGCTGGTGGACAGCAAGTACGACCCCTACCTCGGCGTCGTGGTCATCGTCCGCGTCATCGACGGTGTGCTGAAGAAGGGCCAGCGCATCAAGATGATGAAAACCGGCGGCACCTACGACATCGACCGGATCGGCGTCTACCGCCCGGCGATGCAGGAGGTGAAGGAGCTGGGTCCGGGCGAGATCGGCTATATCACCGCGCAGATCAAGCAGGTCCGCGACACCCGCGTCGGCGACACCATCACCACCGAGAAGAAGGGCACCGACACGCCGTTGCCGGGCTTCAAGCCGTCGATCCCGGTGGTGTTCTGCGGCCTCTTCCCGGTCGATGCCAACGATTTCGAGGACATGCGCGACGCCATCGAGAAGCTGGCGCTGAACGACGCGAGCTTCACCTACGAGATGGAGACCTCGGCCGCACTCGGCTTCGGCTTCCGCTGCGGGTTCCTGGGGCTGCTACACCTCGAGGTGGTCCGCGACCGGCTGGAGAGGGAATACAACATCGACCTCATCACCACGGCGCCGTCGGTGATCTACGACATCTACCTCAAGGACGGCGAGCGCATCCAGCTGCACAACCCCGCCGACATGCCCGACCCCTCCAAGGTCGACCATATCGAGGAGCCGCGGATCAAGGCGACCGTGCTGGTGCCCGACGACTACCTCGGCGACGTGCTCAAGCTCTGCCAGGACCGCCGCGGCATCCAGCTCGACCTCACCTATGCCGGGTCGCGCGCCATGGTGGTCTACGACCTGCCGCTGAACGAGGTGGTCTTCGACTTCTACGATCGGCTGAAATCGGTGACCAAGGGCTATGCCTCCTTCGACTACCAGATGATCGGCTACCGCGAGGACAACCTCGTGAAGATGCAGATCCTGGTGAACGATGAACCGGTGGACGCGCTCTCCACGATGGTCCACCGCGAACGCGCCGAGATGCGCGGCCGCGCGATGTGCGAAAAGCTCAAGGACCTGATCCCGCGCCACATGTTCAAGATCCCGATCCAGGCGGCCATCGGCGGCAAGGTCATCGCCCGCGAGACCCTCGCCGCGCTGCGCAAGGACGTGACGGCGAAATGCTACGGCGGGGATGCGTCGCGGAAGAAGAAGCTGCTGGAGAAGCAGAAGGCCGGCAAGAAGAAAATGCGCCAGTTCGGGAAGGTCGAGATCCCGCAGGAGGCGTTTATTTCCGCTCTGAAAATGGACGGCTGAAAGCCGGCCATTTTCAGGGCGCGTGGGCGAAAGCGTGTTTTCCTTGGAAAACATGCGTGCCCACACGGTAGCCACGTCTTAGACACCGGATGTGTTTTACATTCTATGAAATCCATCATTCCCCTTGAGGTTACGGCCTCAAAGCCAGACCGCGGGCTGGCGATCCGACCTCTCCGCGAAGCACTTTATCCGAGCCACATCCGCACGCCCTCCGAACGACGCACCCAGCCCAGCCAAATCGCCAGACCGGGGGGCGGTCTGGCGATGCGCGGCGGCCACAAGCGGCCTTGACTCCGCGCCGGGACAGGCTCGCACCATCCCCAGACAAACCCAGCCGCCGCACCGCGTAGGGTGGGTTCGAACACCACCGCCCACACCAACGTGACCCCGCACCCCCTGCCCGGCCCCGCGTAGCCCTGCTAAACTCCGCCCAAAACGAGCAGGAGCCCCACAGATGCGCCCGATTCTCCCCGTCCTTCTCATCCTCGCCGCCTCCGCCGCGAGCGCCGATGTCTGCGACTTCCGCCCCTCCAAGGTGGCGGGCAAGGCTGGTCAGGTGGCGCGCGACACCGCCGGTACCGTCGCCTCGGTCGCCGCGGACCGCGCGAAAGCCCTCGGCGCCTATACGCTGGAAAGCCCCGTCAGCGGCGCCAGCATGATCGGCACCGGCGTCAGCAGCGCCACCGCGGCGGGCACCAGCATCGCCACCGGCGCTTCGGGCGCGCTCGGCACCGCGGCGACCATCGCCACGGCGCCGGTGACCATCGCCGTCGCGGGCGCCACCGCCGTGGCCCTGGGCACCTACGAAGGCGCCTGCTACTTCCGCGCCGAGCGCATCACCGACACCGACGAGATCCTCTACATCGTCAGCAACCTCGCCGCCAATTCCGACCCGACAATGTTCTCACTGATCCCGCAGGGCGAAGAATACACCACGCTCAAGGGCAAACCGGCGCTCGCCGGAGAGGCCAAGATCCGCGTCGCGGCGCCTGGCGTCGGGCCCTATATCTTCGACGTGGCGGACCTCTACATCTCCGACGGCGTGCTCATGCACCGCGAGACCCTGCGCGACACGGTGATCGGCAACGTCGGCCTGCAGGTGGTCGAGGTCGAGGACACGCCCGCCGAGTGATACCGTAGGGTGGGTTTGCAACCCACCATCCGCTCAGAGCCGGTCCAGCAGCCCGTCCGCCGCGCGCTCCACGAGGTCGAGGCACCCGTCGAAATCGCGCGTGTAGTAAGGGTCGGGCACATGGTCCATCCCGGCATCCGGCGCGTAATCGGTAAAGAGCCGCAGCGCCGCCCCCGTCCCGTCCCGCCGCAGCCGGCGCAGGTCCGCGAGGTTGTCGGCATCCATCGCCACGATCAGGTCGAACCGGTCGAAATCCGCGCGGCTGACCTGCCGGGCACGCAGGCCCGAGGCGTCGTAGCCGCGGGCGCGCAGGGCCTCCTGCATCGGCGCGTAGGGCGGCGCGCCGATGTGCCAGTCGCCGGTCCCGGCGCTGTCGAGGTCCAGCGACACGCCCCGGTCGGCGGCCTTGGCGCGGACCACGGCTTCGGCAGAGGGAGAGCGGCAGATGTTGCCGAGGCAGACAAAGAGGATACGGTGGGTCATGTTGGCACCATAGGGGCAGATCGCATGACACCAAAGACCGGAATCGTCGTCCTGACCGGCGCGGGCGTCTCGGCCGAAAGCGGGCTGGGCACCTTCCGCGACACCGACGGCCTCTGGACCCAAGTGAACATCGAGGAGGTGGCAACACCCGAGGCCTTTGCCCGCGATCCCGCCAAGGTCCACGCCTTCTACAACATGCGCCGGGGCAAGGCGCGGGCAGCAGACCCCAACGCCGCCCATCACGCCCTGGCGCGGCTGCAGCAGGCGCGGCCCGACACGGTACTGATCACGCAGAATGTCGACGACCTGCATGAACGCGCCGGTGCAGCGCCGATCCACATGCATGGCGCGCTCGCGGGCGCGCTCTGCCAAGCCTGCGGCCATCGCTGGGCTGCGCCCGAGGTCATGTCCCCGGACGATGCCTGCCCCGGCTGCGCCGCGCGGGCGACCCGGCCCGATATCGTCTGGTTCGGAGAGATGCCCTATCACATGGAGCGGATCGCGGAGCATCTGCAGGAATGCGACCTGTTTGTCGCCATCGGCACCTCGGGCGCGGTCTACCCGGCGGCGGGATTCGGGGCCGAGGCCGCGATGGCGGGCGCGGAAACGCTCGAGATCAACCTCGCCGCCTCGGATGTCACGGACGGTTTCGACCGACATATCGTGGGGCCGGCCACCCAAACGGTGCCCGACTGGGTGGACCGCGTTTTGAACGGTTAGTTTCCGTGGGTCATCCCGTCGTGGCCGGATTGATCCATCGTACCGTGGTCCATGCTGCCGTGATCCGCGGCGCGTTCCAGGTCAACGGGCACCTCGACCACCTGCTCTCCCGCGCCTTCGAAGGTCAGGGTCAGCATGACCGTCTCGCCCTGCTCCAGCGGCCGGGTGAGACCCATCAGCATGACGTGATCGCCGCCGCGGGCAAGTGTGTGGCTGCCGCCCGCGGGGATGACGAACCCGTCCTCGACCTTGCGCATCTGCATGACGCCATTCTCGGCTTCGATATGGGTGTGCAGTTCGACCCGGTCGGCGGCATCGGAGGCCACGCCGATCAGCCGGTCGTCCTGCGCGCCGGTGTTTTCCAGCACCATGAAAGCCGCGCCGGTCGGGGCGGTCGGCATGGCGGCGCGGGCATAGGCATCCTGCACCTTGATCTCGGCGGCGGCAGGCAGGGCGAGGCACAGCGCAAGCGCGCCGGCAGCGGTTCTTTGAAACATCATTCTGGTCGTCCTTTGTTGATCTGAAATTGTGGAAGGATCAGATCGACAGGGGCGGGCCACGCGCCGTGGCCTGGGTCTCCGGAGGGTCAGCGACCGCGGCATGTTCGGTGTCGTACCAGACCCCGCGCAGGGCCATCGACACGGGTGGGAGGGTGGCTGCGTCAGGCAACGCCGCCATCAGCGCCATAACGCAATCGGGGCAGAGATGCGGCGCCTCGACGGGCTGGCCGTTCGCGTCGACGGAGACCGTTCGCGTCTCGGTTCCGATGCATAGCACCATGATGCCCACCGGCCTGGCCTGGCCGCGCGCCTGCGCCATCTGCACGCTGGTCAGAGCGATCAGACAGGCGAGGCAAAGGCTCAGAAATGGGCGCAGGATGGGCATGTCTCCGGATATACCCGTCCCATCCGAAGAGGCAAAGCGACAAAAGGAAACAGCCCCGGGCCTTGCGGCACGAGGCTGGATCACGTCCGGATCGCGGAAGGTTTACGCTTCGGCGGTCTGCGCCTTGGCGATTTCCTTTTTAACCTTCAGCGCGGTGGCCGACAGGTCGCTGTCCTTGGCTTTCGCCAGGAACTTGTCGAGACCGCCACGGTGATCGACGCTGCGCAGGGCGGAGGCCGAGATGCGCAGCTTGATGCCGCGGTTCAGCGCTTCGGACTGCAGCGTCACGTCGTTCAGGTTCGGCAGGAAACGCCGACGGGTCTTGTTGTTGGCATGGCTGACGTTGTTGCCAGTCATCGGGCCTTTTCCGGTCAGTTCGCACACACGCGACATGGGTTCATCCTCGTCTTGTTCGGGCAGGCCCGGGTAACGGCCCAACCAACTGATAAGGGCGCCGCCTGCGCTGCGCCCGGAATCTCGTTCGCTGTCCATAGGCAAAGGGGCCAGAGGCGTCAAGGGCCAATGGCCACCGCTCTGTCGCCGGTGTGCAGATACTCCTGCAAGAGCTGTTCGGCAGCGGCCGCGGCGGTGAGTTCGCCCGCCTCCACCTGCGCCGCAAGTGTCCGCATCGCCCCCCGGACCGGTTCGCGCCGCAAACGGGCCAGCAGGCCCTCGCGCACCTCGGCTTCGAACCAGTAGCGCGCCTGTTCGGCCCGGCGCCCGGCGAAGTGCCCGGTCTCGCGGCGCCAGTCCGCCAGCGCCTGCATCTCGTCCCATGCCGCCCCAAGGCCGGACTCTTCGACCGCCGACACGGTCAGCGCCTTGGGAAAGCCCTCGGGATCCTGCGGTCGCTTGCGCAACAGCCGCAGCGCGCCGCCGTAATCGGCCCGCGTGCGCTGCGCCGTGGCCTTGAGATCGCCATCGGCCTTGTTGATCAGGATGAGGTCGGCGATCTCCATGATCCCGCGCTTCACCCCCTGCAACTCGTCGCCGCCCGCCGGAGCCAACAGAAGCAGGAAGAGGTCGGACATCTCGGCGACCACGGTTTCCGACTGCCCGACGCCCACCGTCTCGATCAGGATCACGTCGAACCCGGCGGCTTCGCACAGGTCGATCGCCTCGCGCGTGCGCCGGGCCACCCCGCCAAGATGGGTCTGGCTGGGGGAAGGACGGATGAAGGCCCTCGGCTCGCGGCTCAACCGGTCCATCCGCGTCTTGTCGCCCAGGATCGACCCGCCCGACCGGGCCGAGCTTGGGTCCACCGCCAACACCGCGACGCGCAGCCCCTGCCCCGTGAGCATCATGCCGAAGGCCTCGATGAAGGTCGACTTGCCTACGCCCGGAGTACCCGACAGCCCGATGCGCAGGGCTTCGCGATCGGTATCCTTCACCGCCTCCAGCAAATCGGTCGCGCCGGTCCGATGCTCGGGCTTCTGGCTTTCCACAAGGGTGATGGCCCGCGCCAGCGCCCGCCTCTCGCCCGCCTTCAGGCGCTCTGCCAAATCGCTGATGTCCATGACCCGCGGCTCCCTTCGCTTGGCCCCCGTGATGCCCTTGGTCGGGACGCCTTGTCCAGACCCGGCATCGCACGAGCGGTCGGCGTTTCCCCAAAAGAGCTTTTTGCCTCCGGCGGGAGTTTATCGGCAAGATGAAGCCGGAACCGGTCTGCCCCTTCATCTTGCCAATAAACCTCCGGGGGGTGTGGGGGGCTGGCCCCCCACTTCAACATGCGGTGTGGGGGGCTGGCCCCCCACTTCAAGATGCGGCGTTGGCGCTGGCCCACCCTTTCACCGATCACAACGGGATCTGCCGGTCCAGGGGGCCCTCCTGCACATGAGGAACGACGCCACCTTGTCCGCATTCCGGACTTCGCCCATACCTGCGGCCATGACCCGCCTGCCCATCGACGATGCCCTGCCCGACCTTCTGGACGCCCTGCGCGGCGCCGGCCGCGCCGTGCTGCAGGCACCGCCGGGCGCGGGCAAGACCACGCGTGTGCCGCTGGCGATGCTTGATGCCCAGCTTTGCGACGGCACGATCCTGATGCTGGAGCCGCGCCGCCTCGCCGCCCGCGCCGCCGCCGAGCGCATGGCGCAGACCCTGGGCGAGGAGGTCGGCCAGACCGTCGGCTACCGCATCCGCGGCGAGGCGAAGCTGGGCAAGACCACGCGCATCGAAGTGGTGACCGAAGGCATCCTGACCCGCCGGCTGCAATCCGACCCGGAACTGCACGGCGTCGGCGCGGTAATCTTCGACGAATTCCACGAACGCTCGCTCAATGCCGACCTGGGCCTCGCGCTCTGCCTCGAAGTGGCGGGCGCGCTGCGCCCCGACCTCGTGCTGCTGGCGATGTCCGCGACCCTCGACGCCGCACCGGTCGCCGCGCTCATGGACGCCCACATCGTCACCTCCGAAGGCCGCAGCTTCCCGGTCACGCCGCACTGGCTCGACGCGCCTTTGCCCAAGGACACGCGGCTGGAACAGGCCACCGCTGACCTGGTGATCCGCGCCGCGGGCGAAACCGACGGCGGCATCCTCGTCTTCCTGCCCGGCGAAGGCGAGATCCGCCGCACCGAATCGCTGCTGTCGAAACGCCTGGCCCCCGATCACGTCATCCGGCCGCTTTTCGGCGCCATGGACTTCGCCGCCCAACGCGCCGCGATCCGCCCCGAGACCGCGGGCCGCAAGGTGGTGCTGGCCACCGCCATCGCCGAAACCTCGCTCACCATCGAGGACATCCGCGTGGTCGTCGATGCCGGCCGCGCCCGGCGGGCGCGCTTCGACCCGGCGGCGGGCATGTCGCGGCTGGTCACAGACCGCGTGACCCGCGCCGAGGCCGCGCAGCGCGCCGGGCG
>NZ_QPMK01000022.1 GCF_003344785.1 Thalassococcus profundi
ACCACCGCCCTGCGCTATGCCGGCCATCCCGGTCTTCGCCGCGCGGGTCTGTCCGTCACGGATTGGCTGACCCTCTATCGAGCCAATATCGAGGTTGAGAGCGCCTACCGGCAGGATGCGATTTCAAGTGCAGGTGCCATTGGCCTTGCCATCCAGAAACCCGCTACTGTCCACGATATGGGTGGACTTGGTGGTGAGGTAATCGAGCTGGTTTGCGAGCTGCAATTTGGTATGCGTGCCCCCGCCCCGGATCGCCTTGAAGACCGCCGGACGGTGCCCGGCTGCCGCGCGCATGAGCTGGGTCTGCTTGGCCGCGTGCAGCCCCTGCATCGAGCCCCGGACGCGGCTCCAGCCATCCCGAAAGACCTCGCCCGTGACGGCATGGACGGCATCATTCAGCCGCATGGGCAAACTCCCTCAGCGCGGCCGTGGCCTGCAGCTGCATTGCGTCGCGACGGCGGCGCAGGAGCAAATCGATCTCGTCAGCAGAATCCAGGATGAACCGCGCCAGCCCGCGCATCTGCGCAAGGCGCAATTCGGTGAACTCGGCACTCGTGCCCCCCGCGGCCCCCTGCCCCCGCCGGTTGGCCTGCGTCATCTGCTTGGCGATCTGCGCGACCCCATTGCCGACCTCGTGCAGAGAGGCGCGGTAGCGCGCCATCTCTGCTGCCATCTGCGCGTCCGGAACGAACACCCCGCCTGCCGCCTGAATGAGCCGCCGCAACCCCTCGGCACGGCTCTCGATCCCCGCCTTCGCCAGCACCGCGTCGAGCGCCGCCAACTCCGCAGCCGTGACCTTCACACTGACCGCTGAGACCGGAATTGCGGCATCCGTCTGGCGCTCGGCATCGGCTTTGAGCGTGTACTGGATCGCCCGCACCGACACGCCAAACCGTTCCGCCAGCATTGAAGTGGAAACGCCTTCTGCGGCTTCGCGAACGATCTCCATGCGGTCTGCATCTGTGAGACGTTTTGAGCGCGACATGCGAAGAAAGACCCCCTATTTCCTGCCACCTTCCACCAAGGCTGCCCCCGCCTTACGATATTATACCGAGCTGTCAATTATATACTTACGTCGCATTCAGGTTCAGGCAGCCTTGGTGTCCGCTTCACGCCGCGGCCCGCAGGGACGCGGCTCTGCCGCCCTCACCACCGGGCGACACCTGTCCTAGGGGCCCCGTCCGCCAGCCCCGCCCGAGGCTCTGGCCGAACACGCATGTGTTCGGACGGAACCGCGGGCGGGCGCAAACCCCACCGACAGGGCGGACAGGCAGGGTCAAGGAGGGCCAGATTTGGGTCCCCAAATCTCTGCCGCAAAAACCGGGAGGCCCTAGCCGATAGGTTTTTGTGGATGGCCCCCTTGAGGCTGACTGGCCGGTTTGTCGCGGACTGGTCATTCCGGGCGGAGTGCGTCCGTTGAACGCGCAAGGACCAGCATCCCTGGAACAGGGATCGGGCCGCCCCAAGATCGTCCTGGGGCGGCCCATCCTCGTCAGAGGATTCAGTCCTGGGGATCTTTCGCGCTCGGTGGGAACATCACCAGCTCCGAGACCGCGACCGGGAAGTCGAGCTTGAGGCTGAAGAACTCCGAGCCGTCCCCGTTGCGAGTGTTGCGGAACATCGCACCCACGCGCTGAAAACGGGTGCGCTCCTGGCCATCGGTATCGGTGAACTTGACGGGGACGGTGGCGACGTAGTGGTTGGTCATTTGGGTCTCTCCTTGTTGCGATGGGGATCACCCGGCACGGGGGCAAGAGGGCTGGTCGCAAGCGCAAATGCGGAGGGTCCGCGGCTAGCCGTGGAAGCCGTATTTGTGCTTGCCGAAGCGTGAGCTGAGGGCACGATTGGGCCGACCCCGTGCGATCCACATCTATGAGCAAAAAGGAGAGACCCGGATGACCCTTGCTATCACGCAGCCGCCACCATCCGCGTCCGCGTCCCACCGAGCCTGACCGGGGTGCTGACGGAGCCCGCCCGCGTGGATGCGATGTTCCGAAACACGCCCCGAAGGACGTGCAGGTCTTCAGCCTCATGTGCGACGTCTCGACCCCTCGCGTCTTGCGCTGCTGACGATGTGCGTGATGGGCTCACCATCCCCATCCCGTACCGATGCGGATGGGCCGCACTCTGACGGACTGGGTAGAGGGATAACGGTGCTGGACGCCGCAGACTGCCGATCGCGCATGACCGATCGCACGCGCCATGAGACATGACGAAAGGGCCGCGCCAAGCGCGACCCGCTCTCTTCAATCCTGCGCGGTCTTCTTCGCCGGGTCAGCAACCCGCATGACCGTCAGACCTTTCGCTTCCGCCTTCTGTCCGAGGTTCAGTGCAACCCCGTTGCCGCCGAAGAGTACAACCCCCGTCGCCGCGAACTTGTCGTCCAGCATTTCGTCGTTGCACTTGAACGTTGCCGCGCGCCCGTGTGCAGACCAGCGCGGATCGAACCGCGCCTGCGCGACCCCGCGCGCCCGCGCGCACCGGGCCGCGATCATCTCCGCCCCGTGCTTGCCACCCTTGTGGCAGAGGAAAATCTCCTGGTTGCGGTTCTGTTTGATCCGTTCGCGAACCTTGTCGAGCGTGTTGAAGATCACATCGACATCTGTCCAGTCGGTGGCTCCTGAGACGATCAGGGGCACCCCTGAGACTTTCGATTTCTCGGCAGTCTCGCGGTCGTGCTGCTCCAGCAGTTGCCGCGCCTCGAAGACCGCCCCGGTCTCTTGCGCCCGGACGCTTGCGCGCGACCCGGCTGCCGGGATGAAGGCGTGGCCCGTCTCGATCTCATAACATTCCGCCGCTGCCTCGCTCATCACCTCGATGGCGCTCACAATCTCGCGCAGCTGCAGAAAGCGCGCCTGCGCCTCTTCGAGCGCGGTCTCGGCGATCTCCGATCCGTCATGGGATTTCGCCAGCGCGCCGATCTTGTCAGCGGTGCGGTCGACCTCCTTGCCGAGTGCCACCTTGCGGCGCTGCAGGATCGTCGCGAGCCCATGGGCCAGCGGTTCGATTTCCGCTTCAAGCCCGGTCCCGCGCAGCTGCCCGAGCAATGCCTCGAAGCTCTCGCGGATGATGCGGTCGGTCAGGATGTGATCCTCGGGGATCGGCAGCTGCGCGTCCTTCTCGGTCAGTCCGAAAAGCTCGATGGTCTCGTAGGCGTTTGCGGTGTCGTAAGCCATGTCTGGTCTCCAGTGTTCGGTTGCAAGGCCACCACGTGAGTGTGGGGGCATGGCCGAATGCCTGGTTTCCGAATCTGCCCGGGTCAGGGACGGCGCAGCCGCCGGCTTGCCGGGCGCAAAAGTTTTCCGAGCGCGGCACCCGACACATGCGCGCCCTCACGCACGGGACCGCCCCAAGCCACAGGCCCCGTCCTCGCCGAAAAGTTTTGCGATCCTTGACGCGGGCTGATTTGGGGGCCATCCGGAGGATATGCTTCCGCACTCATGTGTGTGTGTTTTGACGGTAGGTTTGACCGACCCGAGCAGGCAAACGGCCCGATCGGACGCGGGAGACGGATGGAGCGGCGGGATCGTTTTGCCACGCAAAACAGACCAGAGCGCAATCCGGCGGAGCGGCCGGGGAGGGACGTGCTCGCGAGGCGGGCAAACCGGGATGCCAGGCGCGACGCCGCGGTGAGGCCGCATGGCCGAATGCGCGACGGACCGAAGGGCCGTTCTCCCCTGCGACACGCGAAGCCGAGCGGGGGAGGCCGCAAGGCAAGCATCCAAGTCGATGCTCGAGAGCACAAAACCGACACACTCTGCTTCCAAACAGCGCAAATTGTCTGGTCTGCTGAGGAGTTCGAATGTAGAAAAGACCTTAGTATCATTGAAAATGATCATTCAGAAAGAGCAACTCGACCTTGGCTTCCGCCCAACAACTCATCGGTCTCGTCAAGAGCCACGCAGAAGGGGACGCTGATCGTTTTTACGATCTGGCGATGCAACTCTCTGCGGCTGAAGAGCAGAAGGGACATACCCGTCTGGCTGAACAGTTGCGACAATGGGCCGAAGCGGGACAGAAGCCGCCTTCGAAGCGAACCCCTGCGATCACTCCTATCGCAACACCCCGCGGTGATCTGGCGGAGTTCCTTGCCGCGTCCTATCCGACCGAGCGCCTCGTCGATGTCATCTTGCCAGACAGGATTGAGAGCGAACTCGCGCATCTCGTTGTAGAGACACGAATGCGCGAAAAGCTCGAGGCGAAAGGGTTGAAGCCACGGCGGCGCGTTCTCCTCTCCGGTCCTCCCGGAACCGGCAAGACCCTGAGTGCTTCAGCGCTTGCCGGTGAGCTGCAGTACCCTCTCTTTTCGGTCATGCTCCACGGACTGATCACAAAATTCATGGGTGAAACAGCGCAGAAGCTGAAGATGATATTCGATGCCGTCAAGACGACGCGCGGTATCTATCTCTTCGACGAAATCGACGCTTTGGCCGCGGCCCGGGGCGGTGAGAACGATGTCGGTGAGGCCCGGCGGGTTCTGAACTCGTTCCTGCAATTCCTGGATGAGGATACCGGGCCTTCGATCGTCATTGCCACTACAAACCTGCCGGGAATTCTTGACCGCGCTGTGCTGCGCCGCTTTGATCTTGTTTTGCCATATGTCATGCCCGATGGCCCTGCCATTCGGCAGGCGCTCGAACGCCGTTTGATCGGCTTCTCACTCGCTCGCATGGGATGGAAACGGGTTATAGACGTTGCCACAGGCCTCTCAACGGCCGATGTTGTGGCAGCGGCGGAAGATGCCGCTCGACGTGCTGTTCTGAATGATACCGACAAGATTGCGACACAGGATTTGCTTGATGCCCTCGAACGCCGACGGTCGCTCCAAGAACTAGGGACCGATGACAATGGCACGAGACCTTCGGCACTTCCACCTTCGCAATCTCGGACAACCTCGCCCGTTCCAAGCAAAGGGCGGGGGCGGGTCCAAAAGACCAAGTGATGTCCCCAATCGCGCGGCGCACGCCCAAGCATTGCTTCAGGCCATCGACGCGCTGCCAGATATTCCAGCAGCCGAACTTCCCGGCGTCTATCTGGAAGTACGCTCGCGTATCGACGAGCGCCTGAAGAAAGGCAGCCTCGACGCTAGTGGCCTGACTCTCCTTCGCGTCGCCGAGACCCCTGATCCCGGTGGCACCGAAGAGCGCGCGACGGTGTTTGCGACAGCCAAGGGTATTGAAAAGCTGCGCAAGAAGGTCGAGCAGTTTCGGACGGAAGACACACCCGACCGGGAAAAGGATGGTGAATTCATCCCAGGCCGTCCGAAGAACGCGGATCTGGTGCAGAGCGTCGCTGCCATCACGGAAGCGGGATTGCGTGCCCTCTGGCGCAGCCCTTCAGCCAAATTTCCAGCAGCGGATGTTGCGACCATCTGGGAGGTTTGGCTCGAGCCTCAAATGACCGAAGGTTTCGTCGCGGCCGCACCAAACTATGGCGTTACCGTGGGAGCAGATCGGCTGGAGTTTCCCGAAGATATCGTTGTGATCGTAGAGGCCGATCGCAATCAGCTCGCCCAAGCCGTCCGCCGACTAGGCGGCGTGCGCGCCCTTGCTGCTCCCACCATCACAGCGGATTTCTTCGACGGCTTGCCGGTGGCAGAACAGGCGCAGTGGGTCGACGAACTCGCGGGTCGTACGACCTACACTGACAATCCCGATCCTAGCTACGTCACGCTTTTGGATACCGGTGTCAGTCGCGCGCATCCTCTCATTCAGCCGGCGCTCAGCGTGGATGACCGACATGCCGCCAACCCGGCCTGGGGGCTGGAGGATGTGAAGGGCCATGGCACGCAGATGGGAGGACTGGCGCTCTTTGGAGACCTGACGCCGAAACTGCACCAGGCGAATCCGGTTTCTGTCGTGAACCGTCTGGAATCCGTGAAGCTGCTGCCTGATGCAGGGATGAACCCGCATTATCTCCTCGGCGCGGTTACCAGGCAGGCGATCAATACAGTAGAACAGGTCGGCCCCCGGCGCCGGACCTTCACCATGACCACGACGACGGGTGAGGACACCCCGCATGACGGCGCGCCGACGTCCTGGTCGACGGAGGTCGATCAGCTCGCCGCCGGTGTTTCAGGTGAGGTGAAACAACAACGCTTGGTGCTTGTCTCCGCAGGGAATACCGACAACTTCACCTTTGGTGCCGGAAACTACCTGGACCGATGCGATCACGAAGACAACGAAATCGAGTCGCCTGCCCAAGCGTGGAATGTTCTGTCTGTTGGGGCCTTTACAGAGAAGACCGTACTGCCAGACGGAGAGCCGGCCCAGGCGCTTGCACCATTCGGCGATCTATCGCCAGCTTCGAGAACTGCATCGTGGTCGTCCCATTGGCCGAACAAGCCGGACGTCGTCCTTGAGGGTGGAAACTGGGCGCTAAGTGCCATGCCACCGCCAATGCGGCATGGATGGTTATCGCTGCTTTCGACTCACCACAATTACCCAGTCCGATCCTTCACATTCACCTTCGATACCAGCGCGGCGACCGCGCTTGCCGCGAAGGATGTAACGGAACTCTGGTCGGACTATCCGACGCTTTGGCCCGAGACAGTGCGTGGTCTCTACGTGTCGTCAGCGCGGTGGACGCAGCAGATGCGTGCGCATCTGCCGGCCCAGCCAAACAAGGGTCACTTCACGCCCCTTTTTCAGCGCTATGGGTATGGTGTGCCGGACATGGCGCGTGCCCGCCGCAGCGCGTCGAACGCGCTGACCCTCATCGTGGAAGATACGATTACGCCGTACGGGATTTCAGAGAAGACCGGCGGTGATGTCCACAATGAAATGAAGCTGTTCGCCCTTCCCTGGCCCGTTGAGGCTTTGCGCGCGCTCGGCAATGCCGATGTGACCTTGCGGGTGGCACTCAGTAGCTTTATCGCTCCGAACCCGTCCGAAGCCTCGCGCGGCGTTCGGTATCGCTACGCGTCCCACAACTTACGTTTCCAACTCAATCGCGCTGGCGAGAACGAAGCCCAATTTCTGGCCCGGATCAGCAAGGCGGCCGAACAGCCCGATGGTCCTGCAAGCGACGAAGATGATCTTTGGGACTTCGGTAGCAATCGGCGCCATGTCGGGTCGCTCCATATAGATCAGCTGACATGCAGGGCTTCAGATCTGGCGCGGCGCAACTTGCTGGCTGTTCACCCAGTCACCGGTTGGTGGAAGTCGAAAAAGCTTCTCGCTGAGAGTTTGCCTTCCGTACGCTACGCACTGATTGTGGAAATCGACGCAGCAGAGTTGGACACCGAGCTCTACGCCGAGGTTCAAGTTGCTGTTGACGCATTGATTGCCGCTCAAACAGTTGTACAAGTCTGACTTTAATCGAAACTCCGCGCGGCACTTCCGATCTAGCAGTCTCATCTACACCGGAACGCCATATGAAGTGGCAGTTCGATCGCTCTATTGAAGCAAGCACAGCAAAAGGGGAACCGTGAACCCACGGCTCCCCTTGCAGTTCAGATGTTCAAGCCTCGTACCAAGGTCACGCGACCAGCGAGAGCCCCGTGCCCGCGTCCTGCGGTTGCTCACCGCTGTCGATGAACGGGATGATCGAGAAAGTCTGGCCACCGCGCTGTTCTTCGTTCTGGACGGCGTTGACACGCAGGTCGCCATCGGGCGTGTTGATCAGCAGCGAAAGGTAGTCATTGCCCGTGCGGCTGCTCTTGGCCATCCACGCCGAGCCAACGCGGATCGGTGTGCCCCGGGGCGAGCTGACCTCGATGCGGTAGTCAGGGTGGGTCTCCTCGGTCTTGTAGCTGTTCTCGATCAGCATGAACTCCAGATCGAACATCATATTGGCGATGTAGCCGGTGAAGGCGTTGTCAGCGTCCATGGCGGTGAGCTCGCCCGAGATCGAGCCGGATTTCATCAGGCCGTTCGAGACCAGCGGGATGATCTCGAATTCGCCGCTCTGGGCCGCGCGCGCCTCTTTCGTCTGCACCGCGTTGACCCGGAACGGGCCGAGGCCGACATCGATCTGCATGGAGATGTAGGGGTTACCGCTGGTATTGCCGGTCTCGTTCCAGGCTGTGCCGATGCGCACCTTGCGGCCCGACTTGTTGACCGCGGTTACATCAAAATCCGGGCTGCGTTCGGACATCTTGGCCCGTGCCTCGAGCTGGATGGCAATGTCAAAGCGCGTCGAATGGATCATGCCGGTGTATTCGGCGGCTGCGGTCTCGACGTTGCGGGTGAGGGTTCCTGCGAACATGGGATGGTGCCTTTTGGATTGGCCGGTGCCTGACGTCCTTGCCAACGCATCCGGGATTGCTTTCTCGACCCCTTGAGGGATCACAAATCAGAAAGCCTGCTTTCCTTTCAGCCCCGCCCACGGGTCAAAGCTGCCGTCCGAGTGGGAATGCCCCCGCGCCTCCGGGTGCTACGCCCCTCCCCTGCCCGTCTGGTCTTGATTGGTTGCCCGGATTTTCTGCGGCGTCCTTCGATTGCGCGACGAAAAACTCCGTTTCTTTTCCGTTCAACCGGTGCCCGCCCCGGTCGGTCAGACCGATGCAGCTACCATTCGGCACATAGGTGATGAGGTACTGACCGAGCCGGTCCTTGTGGACGACGTAGCCGGTATTGGCCCAATGCACGGTCTGGCCCGCATCGACGGCCGCCTTGATATCATTGAGTGTCATGCGATCCTCCTCAAGAAGAATGGTGGGGAAACGACGCAAGAAGCCCGATCTTCCAACCGGGCTTCCATACAGTATTCGTTTGGCAAACGGCCGAGAGCTGTCAGGCGCTTTGCGTGGCCCGCGTCGCGCGCGCCGCCATCCAATCTTTCAGGCCAAGAACCGTTCGTCCGGCGGCGACCTCGGAGGCCCAGGCAACCCTTGGGTCGCCGCAGGGCTCATCGCCGGAATGCCGGTCGATGTGGCCATTGGCCATCCATGGCTCAGGCTGTATCCGTCGCAGCCAGTCCGCCATGCTCGGGATGCGGCCCTGGCAATCTTCACGGACATGCTGCTCACCGATCCAGCGCACGGGAATGTCCCGACCCGCGCTATTGGTCAGGGTCAGGCCGAAGACACGTTCGGATTCGAACAGGCCTTGGGAATGATGACGCAAGGCGCGGTGCGTGAAGAGCGCGAGGTGCTCTTTCGAGGCGTCGAACCAGTCGTGCACGGCCTGATAGTCAGACGGCACCCCGCCGAATTTCCGGGCAGAGCTTTCGGCATGATGAAGCGGATGGGCCATCTCACAGCCCCTCGTCATAGCTGTGCGAGCATTCGACATAGCGGTCCGCGTGATCGAGCGTGATGCTGTCTAGTGCTATGTCCCAGGTCAGCGTGCCGTAGCCGCCCTCGTTGTTTTCGAACCCCGGGTGATGGTGATAGGCGAGCGACCAGGCGAAGTCGCCAACCTCTGTGGCAAGCGGCTCAGGCAGTTGGACCTCTGCAGGCTGCACCGTCACATCCTCGACATTGCCGGAGTCGCCATAGCCTTCGTATTCGGCAGTGACCCCGCTGATGCCAAGCGCACGTAGTTGCGCGAGCAGCTCCGTGCGGGATGCCTTCAAGGTGGTTTCACGCTCTGCGCGCCACTGAGCCGCCATTGCGGCATAGTCGATCTGGGGATTGGTCATGGGTCTGTCCTCTCATCTGAAGTTGGGGGGCTGAGCGTGGCATTGGTCTGCCCGCGCCCCGAAAGCGCAGACCGGTGAAATCCAGATCCGCGACGCCCGACCGGAAGCCCGCTTTGACTTTTCAGGCGGCTTGTTCTGCCGCTCTAGCGGCTCGCTGGTCCACGATCCGGGCCAGAATGCTTCCCGTGTCGATCCCGTCCCCATGCGGCAGGAACACCCGCAGCTGGAAGGAGATGATCTCCGTGAAACACCCCATTGCCTTGAGGCCATCAATCATGCCCCGATCCGCACCACCCAGCTCGAGACGCATCTCGCCTGCGACCCGGCGACGGGTCAGGGTGAGACCCCGGCCCAGATCGACAGGCGCGGTGGTGCCGAGGGCGGCGGTCAACATCTCCTGCGGTGTTTGCGGGTTGGAAACGAGGAAGCGGGCGCGCAGCGCGGCCGCCCCTTCCTCGCTCAGCGTGCGCCCGATCATGGCGGTCGCCCCGTCGGGCGTGACCCTGTAGATGCGCTCATTGGTGGTCGGGATGTCCTTCCAGATCGGCAGCAGCAGCCCGGTCAACAGGTAGAGCTTGGTCGTGGTGGTTTTTGGCAGGGATGCGGCCTCGGCATCCCAAAGCCGTGCAAACTCGGGCCTGTCGATGTCTTCCCAGGCCGAGGACTCGAACCGTGCCTCTTCGAGATAGTTCGACCCGTTTGGCCGCACCGCCTTGCGCATGAGCGTGACTATATCCTCGTCATACATCTGCATAGGACGCGCCGAGATGAGCGCCGCGCGTCCCGAAGCACGGTTAACCATCGGTAGCTTGTCGGGATTGCGCGACATGGCCTCTTTGGCGTCCAGTACATGGACTGGGTCGGTCACCTCGAGCCCGATGATCCGCGTCACGGCGCCGGACTTTGGGCAGGTCCAGAGATCCTCTGTGGAGACCTGTTCGATCTTTTGGCCACGCAGGGTTTCCACGCCGAAATCGAGCGTGCCCGCCGCGCGCGCCCGTTCGGTCTGATCAGCGATCCGGCGCATGAACTCGGCAAAGAGCGCTTTCTGCATGTGGATGGGAAGGGCCAGAACCCGGTTGAGAAACCGCTGGATCGGGGGAAGCTCCTCAAGGAGCACCCCGTCCTTGTCGATCAGCCGCAGGGCCGTCCAGTCGGTGAAGCTCTCGTAGCTCATCGCCTCAGCGCGCCCGGCGGCAAGATCGGCGAAATACCCACGTAGTGCGGCCCGCGCGATCGGGCTTTCGAGATTGTCCTCCTCCCGGAACATGCCCTGCGAGCCGGTCTCGCGCTGACCCTTGGTCAAGGCCCCCAGCTGGTCGAGGCGCTTGGCTATAGTCGAGGTGAAGCGTTTCTCGCCATGCACATCGGAGGTGCAGACCCGGAAGAAGGGCGCGCTGACCTGGGCAGAGCGATGCGTGCGGCCGAGCCCCTGAATGGCCGCATCGGCGCGCCAGCCGGGCTCCAGTAGATAGTGCCGCCGCCGTTTCTGGTTCTTCGCCGTTTGGGCCGCATGGTAAGATCGGCCCGTGCCGCCTGCATCGGAGAAGATCAGGATATCCTTTTCGCCGTCCATGAAGGCTTGGGTCTCGGATGAATTGCTGCTGGCGGCGCGCTTTTCGATGAAGAGGTGGCCATCCTCGGCCTTCAAAGGGCGGATGGACCGACCCGTGACCTCTGCGACGGCCTCGTCGCCAAAAGCCCAGAGGATCTGATCGAGCGCCGAGGGGATCGGGGCGAGCGTCATCAACTCCATCATGGCCGCATCGCGCAGGGCGAGCGCCTCGCGCGAGACAACGAGCGCGCCGGTCTCATCCCGCAAAGGTTCCGCCACCATATTGCCGTCAATTTCCACAAGCTTTTGCGCATGAATCGGGAAGGCCTGTTCGAGGTATCCCAGGACGTAGTCGCGCGGCGTTAGCGCGCCCTCGACCAGCTCGTCCTCCGGGTCCATCGTCTCAAGCCGACGTTTCAGCAGGCTTTCGCCTGTAGAGACCACCTGGATGACGCAAGCCTTGCCCGCCGCCAGATCGTCCTTGATCGCGCGGATGATGGTCGGGGCTTTCATGCCCATCAGGAGATGGTTGAAGAAGCGCTGCTGCGTGCTCTCGAAGCGGGACTTGGCCGAGGCGCGAGCGGCCGAGGCATTGGTCTCTCCCGAAGCATCATTGACGCCGGTCGCGGTCAGTGCCGCCTCGAGATTTTGATGGATCGTGCGAAACGCACCCGCATAGGCGTCGTAGATCTCGATCTGGGCCGGGGTGAGCGCGTGTTCGAGCACGTCATACTCCACGCCGTCGAAGCTGAGGGCGCGGGCCGTGTAGAGCCCGAGCGTCTTGAGATCGCGGGCAACCACCTCCATGGCGGCGACACCGCCGGCTTCCATCGCCGAGACGAAACTCTCGCGGCTCGGGAAAGGGTATTCGGGGCCTTGCCCCCAGAGACCGAGACGCGCGGCATAGGCCAGGTTGTGCACGCTCGTGGCGCCCGTGGCCGAGATATAGAAGACGCGAGCGCGCGGCGCGGCCAGTTGCAGCCGGAGGCCAGCAAGGCCCTGCTGGGAGGGTTTGACCCCCCTGCCCTGCCCAGACCCTGCCGCGTTCTGCATGGCATGAGCTTCATCGAAAGCCAGCACGCCGTCGAACCCCTCGCCCATCCAGTCGAGGATCTGGCTCAATCGCGTGGTGCCGCATTTGCCCGCGGACCGCAGCGTGGCGTAGGTGACAAAAAGGATACCGTCGCCCATTGGGACGGGCTGGTCCGGTTTCCATTTGGAAAGCGGCTGAATGTCGGCAGGCGAGCCGCCGAGATCAGTCCAGTCGCGGATCGCGTCCTCGATGAGCGTGGCGGATTTGGAGACCCAGATCGCCTTCCTGCGCCCGGCCAGCCAGTTCACGAGAATGAGCCCCGCGCATTCGCGCCCCTTGCCGCAACCGGTGCCGTCGCCGAGGAAATACCCGAGGCGATAGGCCCGTGTGTCCGGATCATCATCGGCGCGCGTCAGCTTGGTCTGGTCATCATCGATGGTAAACCGACCGGGCAGGTCGCGCCCATGGGCGTCATGCGCCATGATGATGGTCTCGAGCTGCGCCTCGGAGAGATGTCCCTCCTCGATCAACCGTGCGGGCAGTCGCAAGTCATCACTGCCCGTGTTTGAGGGCATGGGCGGGGCAACCGAGGCCATGGCGATGCTTTCAACGAGCGGCGTGGGACGTTCCTGCGCACCCGCGATCTCGATCCGTTGCGGGCGGTAGCGCGCATAGATGTCCGAGACGGGCGTGTTGTCGCGCGGGACATCGAAGCTTGTGAAGCTGAGCGGGATGGCAGCATTGGCCCGGGGTTTGGAGGCGGCAACAGGCGCAGCGACGGTCTTGCGCGGGGCAGATGATGGAACGGTCGGCCGAGCATGAGGGATCGCTTCAGCCCGTTGGGCAAGGCGCATCTCGGGCCGGGTTGCGGCCACAGCGTCGACATATGCCAAGGCTTCATCCAGATCCCGCACAGGGACGCGGATCATCTCACCGTCTTCCTGCACCTTGTCGAAGACCATCAGCTGGGTTTCGACAGATGTTCCGAGCTTGCGGTAGACCTGCCCCGGCATCGTCAACGCCAAGCGCGGCGTCAGGAGACCGCAGGCGCGTGACCAATGCGCGGCATCGCGTTCGGGCGTGAACCCCGGCGGCATGATCGCCACCAGCCGCCCACCGGGCGCGAGACGCTTTGCAGCCGCGATGAGATGTTTGGCGGCGATGTGCTTGTCCCGCGACCGATCGACCGAGGAGGCGAAGGGCGGATTCATCACCACGACGTCGGGTAGAACCGGCGTCTGCAGCAGATCATCGATATGCTCGCCGTCATGGCCTGTGACCTCTCCGCCGAAAACCGCGCGTAGGAGGCGCTGGCGAAAGGGGTCGATCTCGTTGAGCAAAAGCGTGGCACCGGCCCGGGCGGCAAAAGCGGCCAGTGCACCGGTGCCAGCCGAGGGCTCCAGAACGGTCTCGCCCTTGCGGATCGCCGTGGCCTGCAAGACCAGCGCCGCAAATGGCAGCGGCGTGGAAAACTGCTGCAGCCGGATCTGCTGCTCGGAGCGGCGGGTTTCCGTAAGTAGACGTGAGGCGAGGAGTTTTGCGTTGGCGATGTCTGCTGTGGCACCGGCCCCACGCAGAAGCACCTGGATGGCCGCTGCCTGCATCATGTCATAGGCCATGCGCCAGTCCCAGGCGCCACCGGCATCGCTGCCATGAAACGTCTCGCGCATGATACGCGCGAGCGCTGAACTGCGCAGGGGCTGGTCATCGACCTCCGTGCCGATTTGCGCGAGGGCAGAGGCGAGATCGGCTTCGGAGATTGCGAGAGCCGGGTTGGCCGTTCTGGGTTTGGACATGGGGATTTTCCTTTGGATCAGGGTCTGAGTTCCAAAGGACAAAAAGCCCGCTTTCGCTTTTCAGGGTGACGGGGGTCAGACCGCGCTGCCCCCCAAGGCTTGGTCAGGACTTGGGTTCGACCTGCCGCTTCGCATCAATCAATGCCTGTGCGGCCTGCATCACCTGAACCTGAGATGTTCCCGAGCGTGCATCCTCCAGCGCGGCCTGCACCTGCGCGCAAAACCACGTGTCATAAGAATTCGCTTCAGCGGCCACGGAAATGCTCCTCGAGCCCGATATCCAGCAGCTTGCCGAGGTCATCGGGCATGTCTGCAACGCGCACAGCAATTGGGAAACGGTGCCCCGTCAGGTCAGGCGCGCATTGCTCCTCTAGCCCGAGGTGCTGCCTATCCTTTTCCGTCTCATTCATTGTGCTTTCTCCGACCGCATTATCAGCCGATGCTACATCTTCGAGCGTGGCGTCGTAAACGATAATGCCAAAGGGTCACAGCAAGCTGGCCCACTTACCGATCGGGCACCGCTTCAAGGGATTTCTCGAATCGCTTGCCTGCCGCTGCAGCTTCTTTCAAGAGCGCGTCGAAATTGTCAGGTGGGTTGCCATCTTCCAGCATCCCTTTGAACGTCGCATAGGCATCCGTCTTGCTGCCATAGGCGCGCAGGGTCTTGTCGTCGTTCACCCATGCCACCACGATGACCTTCGCATCGCTGTTGAACCGGTAGAACAGCCGATACTGCTGGAAGAATTTCGCCCGGAACCAGTGCTTGCGGTGATCGCCGAGTGTGCCGCCTTGCCGGAAGGCGGCGGCACCCGGATCTGCCGGTATGGCCTCGGTGACCAGCTTGAAGATGGCGGCCAGCCGTTTCGTCGGGTTTTTCTTGTGCCAGGTCTTGGGATCGCGTGCCTTACGCACCTCGACCTCCTCGACCAGCCCTTCGAGCTGGTCCAGAAAGAGTGGGTGCGCATAAATCGACCATCCATTCACGACAAGGGGCGCTTGGGCGGGCACGCTATCGCCGCTCATTCATCCTCGAGCGATAGCGGCGCATCGAGATCGACATCAACGTCTCCGACCAGTGCTGCAAGACGGTCATGCAAAGCCCCATCGAACGCCCGAATGCGGTCGGGATGCGCCTTGATATCGGCCTCGACAAAATCGAGAAAGGCTCCGAGCACGGGATCTTCCTCGTCGCTGCGCACGGGCTCGATATAGACCCTGCCACTCGGCTCGGTGCAGTAACGAATCTGGTCGCCCTTGCCCAGCTTGAGTTGCTTGCGAACACCCGCCGGCACGGTCGTCTGATACCGATCCGTGAGTTTCGAGACATCTTGTGCGAGCGCTGTCATGGCAGTCTCCTGAAAGAGAGGGATCTTTGCTGCCTGCGATAGGTAATGCATTTGCATTGCCTTGTCAAGACAAGCCGCAGCATCTGCTGTCGCCGGGCAGGTCGATGACCCGTCCGGCGCAGGACCTAATTTCGCCTCGCCAGGAACTCCGCCAGCACCGGGCTGGCAGCACCTTTCGCGGAGCTGAGTAGCTCCGAGCCCGCGAGCGAGGCTTTCGACAGGCGCACGAGCCCGCCGGTTTCCTCGATGCGGTAGCAGCGGCGTTTTTGCCGACCCCGCCTGTAGTGGGTCGCGGTGACGATCTGGCAGGTGCTGCCATCGGTGAGGAGCCGCGTGCGCCCTCCTCTTTGACGGTGTCCTCGGGGCGGACGAGGCCAACATGGAGCGTGATCTGCCCACCCTGCCACGAGGCGATCACCCCAGACCGTGCGAGGTCCTCGGCGCTGTAGGCCTCCTGCAGATCGCGGGCTTCCTCTTCCAACGTGTCCACGCGCTCGTAAAGGGCGTTGTAGGCACCGTCCTCGAGCCCCTCATCCTCCATCTCGAGCTGCAATTTCTCGAGCTCGGCGGTGATCTCGTCGATGCGCTTCTGGGCGGCTTCATCCGGCTCGATCGGGCCGGGATAGACGCGGCCGTAGTCAGCCATGGTCGCGTAATCATAGCGGACCATCGCATCGGCCCAGGCAAAGCCCAGCTTCATACGCGCCTCTTCGGCGGCGGCCCCGAGCTTCTCGAGCAGGATGGTCTCGACCAGTGCTACATCCTCGAGCACGGAATGTTCTTCCAGAAGATCAGCCGCGACAGCACCGCCACGCGCCTCGTAGTCTTCGCGCACGAAAGCCCCGATATCGTCGCTGACCTGCACCCCGCGGGATTTGAGCGCCTGACGGACGGTATAGGCCTGCAGATAGCCGCCGTCTTTCGTGAGCGCCTCGAAGACCTCGCGCTGCGCCTCCTGGCTCGGATGCTCAGCAAAGGCCTTCATCGTGTCGAGCGTGATCACCTTGCCCCGAGCCGCGGCGCGGATGTCGGGGTGGATCAGGCCATAGCGCAACCGGCCTTTCACGGCGGCCACCGTGGTGCCGAAGGTTTTTGCAATGGTCTCCGGCGTCTGGCCGTCGACCTCCATCATCCGGGCGAAGGCCTCGAACTCGTCGATCGCGTTCATGGGGGCTTCGCTCTTCCGTCCGTAGTCAGCCTCATAGCTGCCACTCTATGCCTGGTCCAAATCTGGTCCTGGGTGCCCATCTTTCCCGCGTATTCAGCATTTGCTGATAACTTGCGGGCCTTCGGCATCTCCAGGAACCTCGTCCCGGCAAGGGACCTCGACGTACCTGTCATGAGGCGCAGCTCAACCCTCCGCTCTGAATTGTCCTTGAAGCTTCCCGCTCATGCAGTCGCGCCGGAGTTCTGCGTGTAGCGGAACGGCGTGCCGTCTATCCACATGCGGTGCAAGACGACGCCAATGCGTCGAGCAAGTGCAATCATGGCCCTCTTCGCTCCACGCCTGTGCGCTACTTTAAGTGCCCAAGATTGCAGCCAGTTCGGGGCACCACGGTGCATCAGGATCATCGCTGCCTGATACAACGCGGTTCGAAGCCCGCGATCACCGGCTCGCGTGATTTGTCCAACGATGTCCATCTCTCCGGATTGCGTGCGCCTTGGCGTAAGCCCCGCCCACGGTCCGACATCCTTCGACCGCGCAAAGCGGGTCGGATCATCAATCGCAGATTTGACCGTCAGGGCGACGATCGGACCGACACCTGGCATCGTCATCATCAAACGGCAAACATCGTCGTGTTTTGCCAGACCCGCGATTTTGGCATCCAAGTCAGCCAACTCGGTGCGCAACTGGGAACGCGCGCGCAGAAGAGCCTCAGTCGACGCGGACAGGATCTCATTCTGCTCAACCAGTTCCCTCACCCGGGCCTCGTACCTAATCCGGGTGACATGCCCCAGCTTCATGCCAAAGTTTCGCAGAACACCCCGCATCGAAAGCTCAAGGTTGATGATGGCCTGCTGAACTGACTTGCGCGCCGTCAGCAACGCGCGGATTTCCTGGGAGGACACAGATTTGCGGTGCACGGGCCTGTACCATCCCATTTGAAGCAAGCGCGCAATGCCCTGGGCATCGCGCCTGTCGGTCTTGATCGGCATGGCTTTCAAGGCTGCCTTCACTAATCGTGTTTCCATCATGACCACGTCAAAGCCAGCTTCTTCCATTTCCTTGCTCAGCCATTGGGACAAAGGTCCGGCTTCAAGCCCGATCGCATCGATCGAATATGACAATGACGCTATTGCACGTACCAATGCCTCAGGCTCGCTCTCCGCCTGCAATTCTTCAACGATCCTCCCCTGTGGCCCCAGCACACAAATCGCCGTGCTTGCCAGAGATACATCCAATCCGATAAATACATTCATGTCGTTGCCCTTCTATTCTTAGGAATTGAGGCGCATGGAAACATACGACCTCGTAGACGCGCTGCAGGCGCATCAAGGGCAACGGCACTCCACATCATGCTGACAAACAAGCGAAACGTGCTCGATTCGCCGACAGCCCCATTACGGCATCTCTCCCTTTGAGGGGTCAGTGGGCCTTCATCGTCTCGGATGTCAGGGGGAGGCATCCCCTGCCCTTCTACCAGTCGCGCGCCAGCATGATGGTCAGCACGCGCATGGTGGTAGCAGGATTGTCCGGGGTCTCAGCCCCGTAGCGGAAGTCCGAATCCGCCTCATAGAGATCGATCTTCCAGAACACGGTCTCTCCCCGGATCTCGACCGCCCCGAAATCGTGCCATCCCTCGGGATCATTCTCGGGCTCGAATGCATCGAACGCTCCGGTGGCCTTGACTGCCTCGGCCATGAAGCCGTCACCAGCCTCCATGATCGAGCGCGTGACGTGCATGCGGCCCTGGATCGGCTGCTCAGGTGGCACTCCGAGGCAGACAAGCTTGCGAAACGCGTCGTTCTGCGCCGCGATCACACTCGGATCTCCTCGCGCGCATAGGACGTGTTGCCAAACTTCGAGAACCCGAAATCACGGTTCAGTCGATGTGGGGCTTTCGTGGCATGGGCCAGCTCATGGGCCCAGACCCCGTAGAAATTGCGCGGGTCCTGGAACCGCGTGATGGACGGCATGTAAACCTTGTCCACGGGGGGCAAATAGTACGCCTCCGTGCCCGTGAAGACGGTTGTGATGTCGATGGCATCGAAAAACGCCTGCATGTGCGGGATGGGCTCGGACGGCGGATGCTCGGGCACGGGCTCCGGGTCAGGGTAGAAGCTGTCGGGCAGGCCATCGATCTGGCAGGCATTGAACACGCGGTAGGATTTCTGGAAGCGGAAGATGCGGGCTTCCTCGGAGTGATCATCCCCGTCGCTGCGGTCGTCCTCGCCGCCCGCGTCTTTCCGGCTTTGACCGTAATAAACGACGACAGAGGACTTCTCGCCCTTGCGGACCTTTGCGTCCAAGGCATTGGCTTGCGGCAACGTCATCCAAAAGGGAGAGCTGTGGCCCGCCATCACGGTCCGCATCGTCAGCAGGAAGTTGTTCACCCCCTGGTAGGGTTCACCACCCACGCGCAGGGGACGAGAGCTGCCACCTGCGGTCTAGGGCTTGCGCCACGGCAGGACGCCGCGCTCGATGATGCGGATGATTTCGTTTGTGATGACCTCGGAGGCATCGAATTTGGGCGTGCGGGATCGGGCCATGGCTGGCCTCCTTTCGAGTTTTGGTGAGAGGAAATGGTGATCAGATTGACTGACGGGGCCGCGGATCGTTGACGATCCTCGCGCCGAGGACTTCGACCATGTCGATGTAGGTGGTCAGCGACACGGACCTGCCAGGACCACAAGGGTCAGAGTCGTCCGATCCGTCCCGTGCCACCCGCGGCAGGTTCGCGAAGGCGATGACATCGGTGACGGGTCGGATATCGATGAACGGGGTGCCACGTGAGACCGCAAGAGTGGCCAAGGGAAAGCGCTCGATCGGCGCGAAGGTTGAAACGGTGGTCCAACCGAGATGGATGAATGTCCCGCCCTCTCCGCAAATAACATGCGCGTTCGGCAATAACGCCGCCTGCTTCAGATAGCTGAGATCACACAGGACGGTCTCGCGCTCGCGCCGCTGTGCCTGCCCCGTCTGGCCGGATCGGCGTAGTTCCTTGTGTCGCCACCACGAGGCAGCGGTCGCGCGCAATACGCGCAAGACACCTGTTTGCATTAGAATGCCCTTCATCAGGAACGGCAGACCGGAATCCGGCCCGGACCCATCTGAGGGACCCCAAAGGCCCTCATCCGTCAGTCACAAAACCCGAAGGACACTTTCACTTTTCGTGGACCAAACCCATGAAACACCCAACCGCCACCGAACTGTACTGGTACGACGGGATCAGAACTTCCACAGGGCCCATCGGCTAGACCTGTGGCGGTTCCTTCTTCACGAGATAGCCCAGACCGCTCAATCGGCCCGCAACTGCCAACTTCTTCGTAGAGCGTGCTGATACTTTGGCTTCCCGTCGATGTAGCGGATCGGCACCCTGGAAAGGGAAACCATGTTGATGAAGGCTGTTATGGGCATGATTTCTCATCGCGAATACCAAAAAACGCAATAACCTATTGTTATTAAATCGTTTTCCTCCATCTGATGGATCAGATCATTCCGCAGCCAACATCAAAGCACTCTTTTGAATAGTTCGGGTGTCATGAAATCAAGAGATTGAGTTGCAACCGCTGTTCTGAGATGTCCTCGTCGTCCACTACGACCAAATCAGCGGAACGCGGGACCGCTGGCAACTAGCTGCTGCGCTTGAGGAGCCGATTGCCTCGCTGGCCATGTCGCCATTATCGAAGTGACTGAGAAGTTATGGGGTCCCCTTCCCAGCGCGCGGGAATTCGAGGATCGAACCCTTGGTCAAACGGTTTTGGTAACCATCGACCGTCTGCTCCTTGTGCGCTACGGCCCGTAGCCACGATATCATGCAACAGACATCCACAACCTACCTCTCAAGCATTAGCACCGATGAAGGCCAAGCGAATATCCGAGGCCAGGACCCAAATCGCCGTCAGCAGGCGCCGGATAGCGTAGAGCCAATTGTTGAGGGTATTCATCATCAGATCTCAGACATCGAAAAGGGCAGGGGCCGCGGAGGCGCGCAACTGCTAGGTTGGCTGCAGCGCAACACTCTGTATGTTCTTCGCTAGCCGCCTTTGCGCTACTAGCAGCGATGGTCACCAGCTGAGGTTTTATCATGATGATCGGGATGCCCTCGTCATCAGATCTTCGCCGCGACGAAGGCGAAAGCCACTTTCACGATCTCAAATATCGCCACACCTCAACCCCCTAACTTTTCTCTCTCGAACACCGTTTGTGTGCCGAGAGCCTACTTAACAGCTGTTAAGTTATGCCATGCCAGCCGCACGAGATCGGAGTTTAACAGCTGTTAAGCCGCGTTCCGCCGGCCAATCAATGCCATGACCATTGGGCCACAGGAAAACTCGCCTGCCGCAGCTTTGGTAGTCAGAGCTCGCAAGTATCCACCAGGCGATCTTATGTCGGCGAAGCGTTCCAGCATGGCAGCAACGACGATCGACGCTTGCTCCGGACCCATGAACCGCTGTGCTTCTTCCCATGCAGACGCACTGATCCCCATGGCTGGCCGCACATGGCACGCCGCATCGAAGAGCTGATGCCAATGCCGGATCTCACCTTGGTAGAAGGTCTTAAGCGAGGGACATGCCGCGATCACTAGGTGGAGCGGGATCTTTGGCAGGTGTCTTGTGTCCTGTTCATCAACGTCAGCCACCGGCTCATTCGTATCCACATCTGGCACACCCGCCGCCGCCCCGCCTTTTTTTAAAGCAGGTTCAAGATCTATAGATTCTTTATTTGAATTATGATGGTGACGCTCAGATTGGGCATCATTGGTGTTCATTTCTTCTGTTTCAGGGCCATCAATGATGTTGCGTGCCTGGTCAAGGAGAGCTTCAAGGTCGGCTCGATAGGCCGCAAGGTCCTCAATTGAAAGCTTGCGGCGAAGCGCGCGGGCTGTGAGGGCAGCCTTGTCGCGAAGCTGATCCCAGAAGCCTAGGCCTGGCTGCATCTCGTCTCCGAACTCTGCGAGGGCCGCGAGATCACGCCGCATGAGGCTTACGACCTCTCTCAGACGCCTGACGCGCTCCTTAGCCTCACGTACGGCCTCTGCCGCCCGTGCTATCTCCTCGGACTGGCAGTAGAGCGGGGAAAGATCGAAGCCAAAGGCGACGCGCTCTTCGCCGTGCTTGCGGACGTAGCGCTTTCCATTGGGGCTATCACGCCGCTGGAGCAAGCCAGCCTCGACAAGACGCGCGAGGTGACGACGCATAGTGGAGCAGGGCATACCATTCAGGCGCTCACAGATCGCCTTGTTCGAGGGGAAGACTACCATCTCGGCGTTCCCGCCAAGTGCATCGTCTGGAAAGAAGCTGAGGAGCCCCTGCAAAACAGTCAAATCACGTTCTGACACGCCAAAGGCCGCTTGCGCCTTGGAGAGCTCGCGCAGGAGTTCCCACTTGTTAACGGGTCTGGCCGGAACAGATGCCTCGGGTCGCTCGATGACGCGCAAATGGCCGTGCGAAATCGGCCGCATAAACGGCGAAATTGGTGTGTAATCCATGAAAATGTTCACGAAGACAAAAATTCTAGGGCCCGCGAATCGCTTTGCGCTTGCGGGGTAGGGGCCAGAACGCTACATTCAGAGGTGCGAAAACTGAGATTTTGTAGCGGGCTGATCCCGGTGCGAAACCTTACAAAGGTCTCGTGAAGCTAGCTTCTCGGGGCCTTTTTCTTTTTGCCTGTATCGTGCCTCCTTCTTGTTGGTTGCTCTTCCTCAGTCTTCTGAACGCTTCCAGCGCTCATGAAGCTCGGTAATCAGCTTTGGGGCATTGCCCTCCAACCAGCTGATAAAATCAGGTTCATCCGTCGTCAGATCGAGTTTAAGCTGCTTGCCTTGGCGGCCGGTCTTGACCGTCGCAGCTCCGACACCGGGGATCGCCAAAGCAGGCACGCCTTTTCTAGACGGGCTTGCTTTCTTCTCTGCGCTCTTCGCAGCTGCAAGAACTGCGAGAAACGCACGCTCAGAAACCTCATCGACCGAGCCGGAACTTTCGGACTTAGCTGCATGAGCTACGGCTTGCAGTTGGTCTCGATCGCCGTCGTAGGCACCCAAAGCCTTTTTGAGCTCTTCCCATCTCGGGCGACCAATCCCGGGAGCCGCACCAATTGCCTGGATGAGTTCTTCGCCGACCGTCCGAACGACACTCAAGAGTTGTGAAACCCCAGCTTCGTGGAGGTTAAGGACTTCGGCGACACCTCGATTGGTGCGCTCAGCCCCTTCCAAATGATCACCGTCCAGAAGTGCCGTCGCAACGAGCGCACGCTCAATAAAGCTCAGATCACGACGCTCTTGGTTCTCGAGAAGCTGATCTCGAAGCGCTTGATCACCCTCAACCTCTGTTACGATGGCTCGAACTTTGATACCGAGTTCGCGACATGCTTCTAAGCGTCTGCGGCCATAGATCAGGTTGTAGCGATCGCCTTCCAGTGGGCGGACCAAGACAGGCACACGCTGACCGTTCTTGGAAATAGAGTTCTTCAGGCCCTCAACTTCAATCTGAAGCCTGTCATCCAACCGTCCTTCGGTAACAATCTGCGCCGGATCGATCTCAAAAACACCGCCACGCAGTCGGCGCCCTTCAAGAGCGTCAGGAGCGTTGCGAAGGGTCTGCAGCGGCAGGCCAAGTTTAGGCTTTCTTGCCATTCCGCCCCCATGTGTTCTGGATGATTTCAGCGATCTCATCGTTCACTGCGTTCATAGATTCGATCGCACGATCAAACGTCTGACGCGTGAAGTCCCTCTTGTCAGCTTCGTAGAGCGTTTGCTTGGTCAAGCCGGCATCAGAAATTGCGGTCGATTCAACCATGTGATTGGTCAGGACCGACCTCCCAAACAGCCCGCGAATGAAGGCGATGACTTCGGTTTGTGGCGCGTCGCCGACTTTGTATCGCGTTGGCAAGAAGCGCAGCCAATCGAAGCGCAGATTTGCGCCTGCATCCCTGATTACTCCCAGGAGATCCGCCGTCATTCGCAGGAATTGGGACATCGACATAAGGTCAAGCATCTGCGGGTGAACCGTCACGAGGACGCCCGAGGACGCGGAAAGTGCTGACATCGTCAAGAAACCAAGCTGCGGCGGGCAGTCGATCACAACAACGTCGTAGTTCGCTTCAACACTATCGAGTGCGTCATGAACTCTCGCGAAGAACGCTTTCGCTCCGCCTCGCTGGATAGCAGCAGGCGTCTCGTGCTCGAACTCCATGAGTTCAAGGTTGCCTGGGATGAGATCAAGGCCGCGAATGTAAGTCTTGCGGATCACTTCGGAGATCGGAACCGGATCGTCGTAGCGAACGGCATCATAGAGGGTTCCGCCCTCCATGAGGTCGAGTTCTGGCTGGATTCCGTGAAGAGCCGAAAGAGATGCTTGGGGGTCGAGATCGATCGCAAGAACTCTGTACCCCTTGAGCGCCAAGCGCTGAGCGAGGTGAGCAGACGTCGTCGTTTTGCCGCTTCCGCCCTTGAAGTTCACCACTGAAATGACTTGAAGCTCGTCACCGTCGCGACGCCCAGGCACGTAAGTTCCAGACTTTTTTGCGTTTCCTTCAAGCGTCTGCCGGATTTCCCAGATATCGTCGAGCGTATAGCGGCGATGACTTCCCGCCGTCGTCTCGACGTCAACGATCTTTCCTTCTCGATGAAGCTTCCGAAGATAAGTATGGTCGACGCCAAGGAGCTCAGCAGCTTCGCCGCTGGTCAAAGTGCGCATCACCTTCTTTGCATCCGGTGGGAAGTGCGCAGCGCGCTGAGCATGCAGGTTCGACGCGAGAAGTTCCGCGTAGTGCCCGATGGCGATATCTAGATCCTGTTCTGCTTCGCTCATGTCTGCCCCGATCCGTGGGCGCGTTTTTTATGTGACCGCGCGTTATTTTTCGAGACTATTGCCCGACCAGCCAGATTCGTGCAAGCACTTTCTAGATTTAGTGGTAATCCGTTAGGCCAACACAAGTGTCGTGTTCACAGGAGCCCCAACTTTTTCGCACGCTCAAGCAGCATTTTGACCGAAGACGGCTGCCAGCTAGTGCGGCCTCGAGGGGTGCGCTCACGCATCGATTCTAGCCGGTCGCAGATCGCCTGCAGTGTGATTTCGGGGCCCGAGCCTTTGATGGCAGCCACGATAGTCGGCAGGCGGTCATCGGTTTCGCGGCGTCCGGCGCGGCCAAGGACTTCATCTGGTAGAAACCCGTCGCGGACATAGGCTTTCACAGCACGAAGTAGGCGGCTTTGGGTCCAGTGCCGGTCGTGGGGCAGGGGGCCATTAATGATTCGCAAAACATCTTCCCAGGCCATATCCGGCCGTAGGCGTCGCACGTGGGGCACCCAATCCTGCGCGGTTTCGTTCAGGCGCTCCATGTAGCCGTCCTGTCGTGCCAGCCGCACCTTGCGCAGCGCGTCGGGGTCTTTGGTGCGAAGCCCAGGATTGCCACCAACGCGCCCTTTGGCGCGCGCAGAGGCAAGCCCGGCCTTTGTGCGCTCACGTATCAGCGCGCGCTCGAACTCGGCCGCGGCGCCCAGAACCTGCAATGTGAATTTTCCTTGAGGGGATCCGGTGTCGATCGGGTCCTGAATGGAACGAAAGAACGCTCCCTTGGCCTCCAGACGTTCGATCACCTCCAGCAAATGCGACAGAGACCTCGCAAGCCGGTCGATCCGCACAACGACCAGCGTATCGCCGCTCTGAACGCGTTCGAGCAAACGCGCGAGTACAGGACGCGCGCGATTGCCGCCTGAGGCGTGCTCTTCAAAGATCTCGGCACAGCCCGCAGTTTGCAGGGCCTCAGACTGGGGCAGGGGGGTCTGATCCTCTGTCGATACGCGGGCGTAGCCTATCAGGGGCATGAAAATCGGCCGTTTGCAATTTCATATACCGTTACTAAACGACCATTTGTAAACGAATGCAAGGGCGTGCACTTTGGCGCTGTTCAGCAGGGAACCCTTAGTTTCCATACGCTGAACACGATCAGAGATCTCTCGCAGACCACCGCGCGCGCGTGCCATATAAGGAGTGTGGGCGCACCCAAATAAAACCCTTGGGTAAAATGCAAAAGTGCCATATTTTGCATATATGAAGCCTCAAGTCTCTATGAAAGATGAACGTTTTGACGATCCTCTAGTGGATACGGAGGGGCTTGAAGAGACGTCTGAAGACGACCTATGGTTCCTGCCTGGTCCGATGGAAGTGGAGCCCGATTATCTGCCTCCTGGGCCAAGGAGAAAGCCGCGTGAAACCGCAGTCCTCGACGATTGGCGGAAGGCAGAGGCGGGCAATGCCGCCCGTCTCGCCCGTGTGGCTGGCCGGATCGGCGCGCTGGACGACCGGCTGAAGCGTGGCCCGAAAGGATGGCGGCACAGACTGGCCCTGATCGAGGCGGCAGACCTCAGCTGGTTTGTGGGCGACCGGATTGGTCCAGATCGGTTGGCGCTCTGGATCTCCATGCGCCTTTCCGGAGTTCAGGACGACACCGCCGCACTCGCGCGTGTCGGTTGGGCGGTGCGCCGTCTGACAGGCGGTCCCGGCCCAGAGGTGGACCTGTCCGCCTTCCTCGATCGCCGTGACCCCGAAAACTTGGCTGATGAAGCCGAACCTTTTGCGGATCGCGCGGGCGGGTGGCTTGACCTGATGGCGCAAGCCGCCGACCTGCACCCGATCACGCGCGCCAGCATGGGATTTCACCTCTGGAGCCTCGCCGGCCTCGGGCAACAGGGCGACCGGATGGAAGCTGCGGTTACCGCCGCACGCGTTGCGGCCAGTGAGGGTAAGGGAGCAGTCTTTTCTCCGCTGGCAATGGGTGGTGTAGGAGGCCTGCGATCTGGGGGGCCGCCTGCCAATAGGCTGGCGCGCTGGCTCGACGGGATGGAGAGCGCATGCTTGATCGCAATGCGGCATCTGAATGACGTTGAGGACTGGACTGCACGAGCAAAAGCCGTGATGGTTCCGCTTTCAGGGAAAACGCCGCCGATTCTGCGAGCTGCGCTTACCGAATGGCCTCTCGTATCCGCTCCCATGGCTGAGGCTACGACCGGAGCCAGCCGCGCGGCCGTCCAACGCAACCTCGCTTGGATGGAAGCCCGAGATCTAATTCGCGAAGTAACTGGACAAGGACGATTTCGGATGTGGAGAATTGCAATCTAGGAGGATCGGTAGCCACTCTAATTCTGTTTTGATTTCAAGCGGTGAACTATGATCGACCTTTCGTGTGAGTCACCCTAGCGTCAGCACCATCTCGTCCGAGAGCGACAAGTCCGGAATATGCAGATTTTCAGGTGCCGGACCTTTGCGAATGCGCCCGGCCGCATCGTAATGCGAGCCATGACAAGGGCAGAACCAACCCCCGAAATCCCCCGCCCCATCGCCCAGAGGGACACAGCCCAAATGGGTACAGACACCGATCATCACCAGATAAGCCTCGTGACCCGCAATGGCTCGATTCTCATCGCTTGCCAGCGCATCGTCGGGCAGATTGGGGTTGCGCGCCTGGCTGTCTGGCAGGTCAGAGACCGCCTCTGCCCGAGCCTGAGCCATTTCTGCCTCCGTGCGATGACGGATAAAGACAGGTTTTCCGCGCCAGTTGACGGTCAATTGCGTTCCGGGCGCAAGATCGGAGATGTCGACGGTGATCTGTGCCAGAGCGCGGACATCGGCGGAAGGGTTCATCTGGTTCACCAGTGGCCAGAGCGCAGCCCCTGTGGCCACGACCCCCGCCCCGGCCGTTGCGTAATACAGGAAATCCCTGCGCGCGGTATCCTCTGACGCTTCCATCATCGGGCATGTGTCCGTGTCTCCAGCGCTGGAAGGTCAACACGCGAGATGTAACGTTTTGTCAGCGACCTCTCTTCGGATCAACAAACAAGCTGCATCAGCGCGTCAATGATGTGGGGCTGCGCCTTTTGCCATCATGAGGTGGTGCTCCTGGTGATGCGCCCCGATGGTCATCAGGCCAAAAAAGCCAAGCCCCTGGACTTGGATCTGAGCGGCGTCGCAATCGACAATCAGAGCCACCCCATCGTCCAGGTCCTCTGTCACAACATGCCAGCCGGTCTCGGCCGCGAGAAAGGGCGCATGGGCGGGCACCATGGCGCGGATGGCCTCGAGAACACGTGGGGTCCCCCGAATTTCGAACCGGGCCCCTTCGGGGCGCGGCATGCGGGTGACCACGACCTCCGTGGTCAGAAGATCCATATCGACAAGATGGCGGCGCAATCCGTCGATATCGACCCGCTCCCAATCCCTCTCGGGATCGGCCTGCAGGATCGCAACGATTTCCGCCATGGCGGCAAAGGCCGATTGCCCGGTTTGCTGTGGCCCTCGCACTGTGTGACCCGTCGCGGAATGCGCGTGCTGCGCGGCCATGGGTGCCGCCATCATTATGGCAAGGAGGAGGGGAATAAGACGCATGGACGGGTCCTTCGCTGGGCTACTGTTCATGTTTTCACTAGCAGGGGTGGACGCCTCGCAATATGGTTACAATCGTATGTTGCCAGACCCTTATGATCGTATTCCGGGCTCAGCGCTGCGTCCACTCTCGGGCGCGGTTGGCGATGTGGTGTTTCGCCAAGGTGGACCGACGCATGGTCTCTATGTCGTCACACGCGGGCGCGTGCATCTCGAGCGGGTCGGCCCGGATGGCGAGCGGTTCATCATCCACCGTGCCCAAGCCGGAACAAGCTTTGCCGAAGCTTCGGTGTTTTCGGAGGTCTATCATTGCGACGCAGTCATTGTTGAGGCCGGGGCGCTGATCCGGATCGACAAGGCTTCCGTATTGGCCGCTTTTGCCGACCCGGCATTTGCCCGCGCCTATGGCCGTCAGGCGGCTCAACAGATACAGGCGCAGCGACAGATGCTGGAGATCGTCGGCATTCGGCGCGCAGAGGACCGGGTGATGGCAGGGTTGATCGCAGGCTTGCTCGAAGGCTCCATCGTCGAATTTGCCGCTCGGTTACAATTGAGCCATGAGGCGACCTACAGGGCGCTGCGAAAGCTTGTGCAAGACGGACGGGTCATGAACCCGTCCCGCGGGATCTATCACCTGCACCCATGACCTGATCAGCTGTGGCTCGCGAAGACCGAGGTCGCGCCGTCGGAGCCAACAAGCAAGGTGTCAAAAGCGTCACCGGCCCCGGGACCGCCCATGCCGGGCGAACTCATCGGCATGCGGGGGACAGTCAAACCGCGCGCCATCGGTTGCTCTGCTAGCAGCCGCGTGATGTCCGCGGCAGGCACGTGGCCCTCGATAAAATAGTCGCCCACGACCGCCGTGTGACATCCAGCAAGTTCCGGTGCAATTTGAAGCCGATCTTTGAACGCATAAAGCGCATCCTGATCGACGTCCTGCGCCTCGACCGCGAAGCCCGCTTGCCGGACATGATCGACCCAAGCGGTGCAGCATCCGCAGGTGGGGGTTTTCAGGACTTTAATGACCGGTTCCGTGTTGGCCAGTGCTCGCAGGGGGAGTGTGGCAGCCGCTCCGGCCAGCAAGAACGTACGTCGTTTCATCATGTGTTCCTTTTTGAGTTACCCGAGACCCTAGAACTGTGTTTTCGAGAGTCCAGAGGCTGTTCCTGCTTGTCGGCGTGAGGGCGGATGTATCCAGGGCGTGTCCGCTTGCTGGCCCGCGAAGGGGCTGGATCAACATCCTGTCGACCCAGAGGTCGCGCGTCGTGCGAAACTGCTCGATACCGATCGTCATTCCCTCGTGGCCCTTCGCGGGCTGGGCTACGTAAGTACCCATGAGGCGGTCCCACCACGGCAGGTTGAAGCCGTAGTTTGAGTTGGTTTCGCGCGGATCGACAGAATGATGCACGCGGTGCATGTCGGGTGTGACGACGATCCATCTGAGCCACCGGTCGACCGGTCTCGGCAGGTTGATGTTGGCATGGTTGAAGAGGGCAGTGGCGTTGAGGATGATCTCGAACAACAAAACCGCGACGGCGGGCGGACCAAGCGCTGCCACCAGGGCGAGCTTGATCGCCATCGAGATGAGGATCTCAATCGGATGGAAGCGTAATCCAGTGGTTGCGTCGAAGTCGAGATCCGCATGGTGCATCCGGTGCAGGCGCCACAGGGCCGGGACGGCGTGGAACATGACATGTTGCAGATAGATCGCCAGATCGAGCAGCAGCATGGACAGGATCACAGCCAACCCGAAAGGAGCCTCGATAATGTTGAACAGGCCCCAGCCCCGCTCCTCGGCCAGGACCGCCAGACCGACGGCCAGGATTGGGAAAGACAACCGGAGGATCGCCGTATCGATCACGACAAGTGCCAGGTTGTTCGACCAACGGATGACACGCGGAATGTCACGCCGCCGACGCGGGGCGGCGAGTTCCCAAAGCGCTATGGCGGCCAGCACACTCAAAAACGCCGTCAGACGAATCTCCGGCTCTGCGGCTAGTATTATGTCCATCACAGTCTACGGCCCTTCTGTGTTAGGGCTTGGGTGCGGATGCGCATCTCGCACATCAGTCTTTTCTTGCGCAGCCTTTGCAGCCGCTATCTGGACTATATCAAGATCCCGCGCGTGGCGCTCGTCGAGACACTCTGTTTCGAGCTGCAGCGTGACCATGTGAAACCCATGCTGTTCCGTCAGCCGCCGATAGGCCCTGTTCAGCAAATCCGCGGCCTCGGCGGGTGACTGATGGCGGATATGGGCGGAAAACGCGTGTTTGCCGCTGGTCAGCGTCCAGGCATGCACATGGTGAACATCCAGAACCCCGTCCTGCCCGTTCAGGTCCGCTGTTACAGCGTCGAGATCCGTTCCCTCGGGCGTGCCTTCCATGAGAATGTGGACCGCTTCCTTGATTACGCCCACAGAGGCCCAGAGGAGAACCACCCCGAACGCCATGCCGAGAATCGGGTCAATCGCCAGAAAGCCGGTGAACTCGATCACAAGGGCGGTGACGATGATCAGGAGGCTGCCGACAAAGGTCTGGATGATGTGCCAGAGCGCGCCACGGGCATTCAGATCGTCCTTGCTCGATTGCCACATCAGCGCCAGAGAGACCACTTCCGTGACCAGGCCCCCGAAGGCGACCCAAAGCATGGGGCCTGTGGCCAGGTGGATCGGGTCTCCGAGCCGCATCGCGCCCATCCAGATCACCAGAAGCGCCATGCCGAGAAGAAAGCCGCCATTCACCAGCGCCCCGATGATTTCGGCGCGGTACCATCCGAAACTGCGCGTCGAATCCGCTGGACGGCGCGCAATCCGCTGCGCGGTGATGGCCACGAGAACGCCGCCAACCGCCGACAGGGTGTGAAACGCATCCGACAGGACGGCAATCGAGCCAGTCCAGAGCCCGACGGCCAGTTCAATCACGAAGTAGACGCCGGTGAGCCAGGCCGAAATCACAAGGGCCTTGCCGGAACTCGGCATGTGCCCGGCGTGAGAATGACTGGCCATATCAGCTCTCCTCCCCTTGTGTACCGGTCTTTCGCGTCGCGGCGAAGAGAACCGACAGGCCGGTAAAGCCACCGAGCGCAAGCGCGGTCCATGTGGCAGTGCGGGCATCTCCGTTCATCGCCTGGTTGCCCATGTGAGCGAGCAAAAAACTCGCTGGAATAATCCCGGCCATCGTGGCCAGCGCGAACCTCCAAAGATGCAGCTTGCTCAGACCTGCGGCGTAACTGATCATATCGAAGGACAGAAACGGCAGCAGGCGACTGCCGAAGACCAGGAAGGTCAGAGTGTTCTGGGACCCTAACAGGCCTGCGTTAATCTTCTGACCGAGATGACGCTCAACGAAGGGACGACCGAGACCGCGGGCCAGACCAAAGGCGGCAAGCGCACCGAGTTCCGCGCCAAGTACGACAAAGAGTGTCCCAAATGTGTGCCCATAAGCCGCTCCGGCGGCGAGTGCGATCGGCGCCGAGGGCAGGGGGCTTGCCACGATAGCGATTGTCATAAGCGCCACGATGACAATTGGCCCGGCAAGACCTGCCGCCTCGATCCAGCGGTCAATTTCCGCGCGATCCGGCAGGCGAATGTCAACGCCAAGGACGTCCGGGAAGGCCAATGCGACGACTCCCATCAGGATCACCGCAAGAAGAAGAATGCGCATCATCATGGTTCAAAACATGGCATAGAGCAGAACGAAGAACGTCGCTGCAAAGAGGTCAAAGGCCACGCAGAACGGAATATGCCAGTTCGGAATGCGCGATCGTCTTTGTTTTCGAAAATCTGTGCCATGGCTTGGTACCTAGGGATTCCAGCTACCGGAAGGTCAAGGACTATTCATCCACGCGCGCATCGCGGCGCTCACTCAACCTTTCCACGGTGAGGTCAAAGGACCGATATCAGGACGTATTTGACGCTGACGCCAAGCTCATGTCCGACGCGCGTGGCGATTTTCAGTCATCTTTCGCCTTCTGCCAGACTTGCTGGCAGGCTGAGTAAAGAAACGTCGCTGACCAGGTCAGCAACATGAAGCCCAAAAGCGATTGCAGCATCAGCAACAGTCGAAAGGGCCCGACCACCTCTATGGACGAATAGCCAAGGGTCGAGAACGAGATGCCCGTAACATAGAGAACATCCTGAAACATCGGCGGGCTGTTGCTGAACGATTGCGGCAGAACGCTTGCCACCACCATCGTGTTGAACACGGCGAGCGTCACAAGTTCCAATACGTGCAGCAACAGCAACGCGGAAAACGTCAGGATGATCCGAAAGCCGGAGCCATCCGACCGCTGCGGGGAAAACTTCAGAATGCCCGACAACGCATAATGATGGACAATTCCCATCATGATTGCCGCGCATATTCCGACAAACATAGCCATCAACTCGGTCATACACCCAAACCCGTCTTCCTGTTCAAACAGGTCAATTTGACCATACATCAGGCTTTTAGCACAACGGGACCAATTGATTCTTCACTGGTCAGGCCAACGCGGGGGGCAACCCGTTCAGGGCGACATCCACCGGAACGGTCGGCAAGTTCGATGCGATCCAGCCAGGCCCTTCGCCTGATCCCAACATCCCTTCCGATATATCGGCGTAGCCCGAATAACCAGCTTGTCTTAACGCCTGAATCAAGGTCGCAGAGCGTCCGCCTGTGGCGCAGATCAGTCCAACCATGCGATCACCGCTCAGTTCCTTCGCCCTGAACAAGCGGTCCGGAAAACCGGACGCGTGCATGCTTATCGGCCATACCCCGGCACCTACGCCGGTTTCTTGCCACTCTTCGCGCGCTCTGACATCGATGATCCGCGCCGTATCCGCCAGAATCGCGTCAAAGGCATTCTCTGCCGACCAGACAGTTCGGCTCTGCGCCAGCAGCGGTGTCGCCGTGACGGTCAGCGCCGTCATATGAGCACCCAGAACGAAACGGCGCCGGTTCAAATCAAGAGCCATATTCGAAAACCTCGTCGTTTGATCGGTTGCGATCCCAAAGGTCGCATGACTTGTCCGCGACGCTACCCGGGAGCACCACACGGTGCAGGCACAGATTTGTATCCATCTGTCGCAAGGGACTGACCTGATACAAACGGCTACAATTCTGCCCATGAAACATTATGCAACGATGATCTAGGAAGGACGCCATGGGACCGCCCCCTCATATTCTTGTCGTGGACGACCACGCTCAGATACGCGAAAGTGTCGCGCGCTTTCTGGAGAAGAGCGGAATGCGCACGACCGTCGCCAGGGATGCCGTGGAGATGGATGCCAAGCTGGCCACCGGTCACTTTGACCTCCTCGTGCTCGATGTCATGATGCCGGGGGAGGACGGTTTGTCGGTTTGCCGCAGACTTGCGCCAGAGGGTGATCTTCCGATCATCATGCTGACGGCGCTTGGTGAGGAAACGGATCGGATCGTGGGTCTCGAAATCGGCGCGGACGATTATCTCGCCAAGCCGTTCAATCCACGAGAACTGCTCGCCCGCATCAAGTCGGTTCTTCGGAGAAGCAACCGCGACGAACCCGTGGCCGGAAGCCTCGCTGGGAGGAAAGTCTCTTTTGCGCACTGGATACTGGATACCGACCGGCAGGTGCTGATTGACGAGTCCACCACCGAGACCCCATTGACGACCTCCGAGTTCAAATTGCTGGCGGTCCTGCTGGAACGCGCGAGGATGGTGCTCAGCCGTGACCAGTTGCTTGACCTGACCGCTGGTCGGACGGCAGGCCCGATGGATCGCACCATCGACAATCAGATCAGCCGTCTCCGCCGCAAGATCGAGCCGGATGTACTTAGGCCCAGTGTCATCAAGACCGTGCGGAACGGCGGATACTGTCTGGCTGCCGATGTCGAGGATGCGCCGTGATGCGCCGTGCGATGCGGTCTCTGAGCGGCCAATTGATCCTGCTTGTGGTCGCGGCGCTTGTCGTGGCCCAGGCGATCAGCCTGTTCCTGTTCGCCGACGAGCGCAGCCTTGCGATCCGTGCAGCTTTAGGATTCGAGGCCGCGGGTCGCGCAGCGAATGTCGCGCGGTTGATCGAAGAGGCCCCGCTGGATCTGCAGGACTCGATCCTTCGCGCGGCAAATTCGCCTTTGATCCGGTTCGATCTGTCGGACGCGCCGATTGTGGATCACACCGGGCACTCGTATCGCGGCATCGTGGAAGCGCGAATACGCGCTCTGATGGATGACAGCTACAGCCGCGATATTCGCGTAGAATTGCACGAGGTCGAGGGCGAGTTGCGGCCCCTTCCCAATCTCTCGGACGAGATGACGGAAATGCATCTCGCGATGATGCGCGGAGAGTTGACAGCGGTTGAAATGAACCTGTCCATCGCCATCAAGGGTTCGCGTTGGCTGAATGTCGGAACGCGGTTCGAGCGGCCGCCAATCCAGTGGCCATTTTACTCGATGCTGACCTTTGGGATTTCCGCCGGACTGCTTCTGGTGGCGATCTTCTGGTTTGTCATGACGCGCCTGACGCGTCCTCTTCGGAACCTGTCCAAAGCCGCGGACCATCTTGGCCGGGGCGAGGATGTGGGTGAATTGAATGTCACCGGGCCGACCGAAGTAAAGGATCTTACCGTCGCCTTCAACCGCATGCAGCGACGGCTGACCCGGTTTGTCAGCGATCGTACACTTATGCTCGCAGCCCTTGGCCACGATTTACGCTCGCCGTTGACTGCTATGCGTGTCCGCGCGGAGCTGGTTGACGAAGAAGAGACGCGGGACAGCCTCATCGCATCGGTCGAAGAGATGCAGAGCATGGTCGAAGCGACGCTCACCTTTGCACGGGGCCTTACCGGATCCGAAGGTGCCGAAGTGGTCGATCTGCGCAATTTTCTGGACAGCTTGTGCAGCGATATGGCGGCACACTGCACCTTTGCCCCGAGTGATGATGTTGCCGTGCGGCTTCGACCCAACGCGTTCCGAAGGGCGCTGAGGAACCTGCTTGAGAACGCCGTTCGCTACGGTGGTGCCGCAAAAGTCAGCTGGGCGACCCACGGTTCGAACCTCGTACTCAACATCGATGACAATGGGCCCGGCATTCCCGTCGACCAGTTGGAAAAGGTCTTCGATCCCTTCTATCGCCTCGAGCAATCGAGGTCTCTGGAAACGGGCGGTTATGGGCTTGGGCTCTCGATCGCGAGGACAATCGTCCAATCCCATGGCGGCGATATCCAGCTGGTCAACCATAACAGCGCGGGTTTGCGCGCTGTTGTCACCATCCCACTGGATGAAAGCGAACTAATCGAAGGAGAAACAGATGAAACTGAAAACGCTCATTCCAACGTTGCTGGCCAGCTTGCCCGCCAGCATGGCGCGAGCTGATGGTCCAGGCTCCTGAACAGGTCACATGTGGGGCGGAGGCTATGGCTTTATGGGCGGCTTCATGATGCTCGCCTTCTGGGGCGCCGTGATCGCATTGATCGTGTTTCTGGTGCTCAGGCTGCGGGACAATGGCACCCGTCCCCCGGACTCGGACGCGCAGGAAGCGCTCCGGCGCCGCTTTGCGAATGGGGAAATCGACGAAGAAGAGTTCCGTCGCCGCAAAGCAACGCTCGACGAATAGACCCCGCCGCGGACGCCAAAGCCGTCCGACGCGACGCCCACCGACACTGGATAGGAAAGAACGCCATGGTCCCGGAAATTGGTCACTTCGCACTGGCCCTCGCGCTTGCGCTTGCGCTTGTTCAAAGCGTTCTGCCGATTGCAGGTGCGTCGCGTGGAAACGCCGTCTGGATGAAATCCGCCCAGGCGACGGCAATAGGACAAGTGCTGTTTGTGGCCATAGCCTTCGCAGCGCTGATGCAGGCCTTCATCGTCAGCGACTTCACCGTCAGGAACGTCGTCGAGAATTCCCATTCGCTCAAGCCGATGCTCTACAAGGTGGCCGGGACCTGGGGCAGCCATGAGGGTTCGCTGCTGCTCTGGATTCTGATCCTCGCGGTGTTCGGCGCGGGCGTCGCCTGGTTCGGATCGAACATCCCCGCCGAGACCAAGGCGCGCACCTTGTCGGTGCAGGCGTGGATCAGTGTCGGCTTCCTGTCCTTCCTGCTGCTGACGTCGAACCCCTTCGAGCGGGTGTTTCCGCCGCCGCTCGACGGCAATGACCTGAACCCGTTGCTTCAGGACATGGGTCTCGCCATGCACCCGCCGCTCTTGTATTTCGGGTATGTCGGCTTCTCCATCGTGTTTTCCTTCGCCGTTGCGGCTCTTATAGAGGGTCGCGTCGATCCGGCCTGGGCCAGATGGGTCCGGCCATGGACATTGGCCGCTTGGATCAGCCTGACGGCGGGTATCGCCCTCGGGTCTTGGTGGGCCTATTATGAACTGGGCTGGGGCGGCTGGTGGTTCTGGGATCCGGTCGAGAATGTAAGCTTCATGCCTTGGCTTCTGGGCACAGCGCTGTTGCATTCGGCCATCGTCACGGAAAAGCGCGATGCGTTCAAAAGCTGGACCATCCTGCTTGCCATCCTGACTTTCTCGCTTTCACTTCTCGGGACGTTCATCGTCCGGTCAGGCCTGCTTACATCCGTACACGCGTTCGCCGTCGATCCAGAGCGCGGAGTTTACATTCTGGGTTTACTCGCGGTGTCCATCGGTGGGTCGCTGGCGCTCTACGCCTGGCGGGCGCCCGAAATGGAGCCGGGTGGTTTGTTTCGCCCGATCAGCCGCGAAGCCGGGCTGCTCGTGAACAACCTCATTCTGGCCGCCGCTACGGGAACCGTCCTGTTCGGGACGCTTTATCCGCTGATCCTGGAGGCTGTCACCGGGGACAAGATCTCGGTCGGTCCACCTTTCTTCAACGCGGCCTTCATTCCGATGATGCTGGCACTGGTCGTGTTCATGGGTCTTGGTCCATTCCTGTCGTGGAAGCGGGCTGATATCGCCGGTTTGCTCGATCGCATTCGGTTCGTGGCCGTGCTGGCGGTCATTGCAGCCTTGGCCGCATGGTATCTTCTGAACGGTGGGCCGATCATGGCCTATCTTGCCATCCTCGGCGCGGCGTGGCTGCTTTTTGCAACCCTACGAGAATGGGCGCTGCGCATCCGTCTGTTCGAGGTTTCCCTTGCAGAGGCCGCGAGACGCGCGCGCAACCTGCCACGTGCGTCACACGGCATGACGCTCGCCCATGCCGGCGTCGCTGTGTTGATGATGGGCATGATCGGCTCCAGCGCGTGGAAGAGCGAGGAGATCGTCTTTGCCGCGCCGGGGACAGAGGTCGCGATCGCCGGGTTCGACATCACCTTCGAAGGGGCCGCACAGGTTCAGGGGCCGAATTTCATCGCGGATCGCGGCACCCTTGTGGTCCGCCGGGATGGCGAATTGGTCACGACGCTTTTTCCGGAACGCCGGTACTATCCGGTCGCGGAAAGTCAGACAACGGAATCGGCCATCCGGTCCACTTTGGCGGGCGATCTCTATACCTCGATTGCGACGCCGGCCTCCGATCAAGTGAACAACGCCGGAGCATGGACCCTGCGGATTCTTTATGAGCCGCTCGTAAACCTGATCTGGATCGGGGCGATCCTGCTGGTGATCGGTGGCTGTTTGTCCTTGTCGGATCGCCGTTTGAGGGTCGGGGCACCGCGCCGTGCCAAACAGCCAGCCACCGATGCCGTTCCTGCCGAGTAGGAGAGAAGATGAAGCGTCTCATTTCCGGGCTGCCGCTTCTTGCAGCAGTCATATTCGGGGGGTTCTTTCTCTGGGGTCTCAATCCCGACCGGGATCCCAACGAAATTCCCTCCGTCCTCATCTCGCAGCCGGCCCCGGAGTTCGGCCTAGACCCCGTGCCGGGGTTGGAGACACCCGGCCTGTCCCAAAGCGATCTTGTCGGCAACGAACGACCGGTCGTCGTCAATGTCTTTGCGTCCTGGTGCGTGCCTTGCCGCGCGGAACATGCCGTGTTGACAAGATTTATGGAACGCGAGGGCATTCGACTGTTTGGCATCAATTACAAGGACAAGCCGGAGGATGCCGTGAAGTGGCTCAATGACCTCGGCAATCCTTACGAGCGGATCGGGTCCGACCTTTCAGGCCGGACAGGGATCGAATGGGGCCTTTCAGGCGTGCCGGAAACCTTCATCGTCGATGGCGATGGCACCGTTCTCTTCCGCTATGTCGGGCCGGTTGTCGGTCCGGACGCGGTCGAACGTTTCACCGAAGCCCTGACGCAGGCAGGCGCGCTGCCGAATGTAGCAGAATCATGAGACAGTTGATTTTCGCGTTTTGCATCGGGGTGCTTCCCTTTGCCGCCAATGCGGTCGAACCGGACGAAATGCTGACCGACCCGGTATTGGAACAGCGTGCGCGGGAGATTTCCAAGGATCTGCGCTGCGTCGTCTGTCAAAATCAGGACATCGACAGCTCGAACGCGGGTGTGGCGCGGGACTTGCGTCTGCTCGTACGCGAGCGACTGGTCACCGGAGACAGCGACGCGGAGGTGATCGCCTACATCCGGGCGCGGTACGGGGATTACGTGCTACTCAAACCGCCTCTGGAGCCTGCGACCTACGCGCTTTGGTTTGCGCCAATCGCTTTCGTCCTCATCGGGGTTTTCGTTGGTGGTGGAGTACTGATGAGTCGGCGAAAGCAAGAGGCTTTTGAAGATTTGGGCGCGGAGGATGAGAACACCGTGTCCGAAATTCTCAGACAAAACGAAGCGGGGGATGCGTCATGATCTGGGGTATTTTTGGTCTTCTGACGCTGGTCGCGATCGGAATAGTCCTCTACCCGCTGCTGCTGTCCAAATCGAACACTCTCACCAGAGGAAATGCGGTACCGGCCATCCTCGCCGATCAGATGCGGGAAATCCAACGAGACATGGACCGCGGTTTGATTTCTGAACATGAAGCTCAAGCAGCCAGACTCGAAATCAAGAAACGGATCCTCGCGACGACCCGCAATTCGGAAGAAAAAGCCGGATCGTCCCGTAGTGGTGGCAGAGTCACTCTCGTTGTCGCGGCGGTTCTCGCGCCGGTTATTGCCGCGGGCTACTATCTGACGATGGGATCGCCGGAGGTGCCTTCAATGGCCTTCGCTGCCCGTGCAGAGGAGCGCGCACAGACCGATGAAGTGACGGCGCTGGCAAAACAACTTCGCGAAAGGCTTGTATCCGATCCGACCGGCGGCCCTAGCGAAGGGTGGATGCTGTTGGGCCAGACCTATCAGCGCATGGGACGCGCGGCCGATGCCGTTGAGGCCTTCGAAGTCGTCGCCGAACGGGAAGACGCCACGTCCGCCACGTTCTCCATGCTGGCCGAGGCCGTCGCGGTCGCCAATGACGGCATTGTCATTCCAAGGGCCAAATCGGCCATTGATCGCGCTTTGGACCTTGACCCATCCAATCCTGCGGCAACCTACTTCGAGTCTCTGTATTACCTTCAGCAAGAAGAGACGCGTAAGGCCTACGATCTGCTTGTTTCACGACTGAATCAGGAAGAGGCTTACGTTCCTTGGATGGAGACCTATGCAGCGCAGATCAACCGGATTGCAGCGGCAGCTGACCTTCCGGTCGTCAATCTACCCAGCGGGCCGACGTCGCAACCAGGCCCGAGTGCCGCAGATGTCGCGGCGGCGTCGGAGATGAATGACGCGGATCGCGCGGAGTTCATCCGATCGATGGTCTCGCGGCTGGCCGAGCGTCTTGAGGATGAACCGGACGATCTGGATGGTTGGATGCGGCTGGCAAATGCCTATACCGTCCTTCAGGAGCCCGATCGCGCCGTTGAGGCCTACCGCAAGGCTGAAGCGCTGTTGGAGCAGCAGCCCGCCAGTGATCCTCGGCGTGCGGCGGTCCGTGCCGCGCTTGAGCGGCTCGGCGGCTGACTACTGCTCGGTGTCCCGGCCAAGCAGGTCACTCCTGTCCGGCAACCTTTGCGGAAACATCCCGACCACTGGCTTGCGCCAAGGCGTTCATCACGTCCTCGGTTTCTAGCAATTCGGACAGCACAATGCCGTTCGGTGCCGATGGTCCGTAGACGGCATTGAAGGGGATGCCGTATCTGCCGAAACTCTCAAGGTAGCGGGAAATGCGCGTGTCCGGGCGTGTCCAATCTGCCTGCATCGCCGTGACTCCAGGCGCTTCAAGCGCGCTCCGGACTGGCTCCCGATCGATGACAAGTGTCTTGTTCGCTTTGCAAGTCAGACACCAGTCAGCGGTCACATCGACAAAAACGACCTCTCCTGCGGACACGCGTTTCGCTATTTCCGAACGATCAAATGCGATCCAAGCCATTGCCAACTGCGGCGTCGAACGCGCAGGTGCTGATTGCTGCAAGAGAGGACCTGCGGCAATGGCCAGGACAAGGCTGGCTATGGCAATAGACCACCTGAATTGGGACTGCACATTCGGGAGAGATAGTATCAGAACGGCGAGACCGGACAACGCCGCGACCGCGATGACAGACGCAAGCCCGGCGACACCGTCGAGCACCCAGAACAGCCACACGGCGGTTGCAAGCAACAAAACCCCCATGACGCTTTTGATGATCAGCATCCATCGACCAGGCTTGGGCATGAATGCGACCAGACGCGGGAACGCGGCGATGACGAGATAGGGCAGGGCGAGGCCGAGCCCGAGGCTCGTAAAGACGATGAGGATGTCCACGCCACGCCCGGCCAAAGCAAAGGCCACCGCGGTGCCGAGGAACGGTGCCGAACAAGGCGTCGCCATGACGGCACCGAACATGCCAGTGAAAAAGTCGGCGGAATACCCGTTGCGTCCTCCGGCCCCTGCAAGCCGCGTCTGCATGCCGTGTGGAAGGGCGAACTCGAACGCTCCGAACAGATTTGCCGAAAAGACGAGCAGGACAGCGATCATCGCCGCAAGAAACAGCGGGCTTTGAAACTGCAAACCCCACCCGACGCTGAGGCCTGCCGTCTGGAGCGCCCAGAGGACGAGCGCCAGACCCCACATGAACGTCATGATGCCGGCGCTGGCAGCGACGAAACCGAACCGGACACGGGTTGTGTCGTGATCGGTGTGTTTGAGCACAGACGACACCTTGATGGACAGCACCGGCAGCACGCAGGGCATCACATTCAGGATCAATCCGCCCAGCAGCGCGATCGCGGCAATCCAGATCAGTTCCATCATGTCCGGTGTCCTGGTGGCCAGTTCGAAGGGCGGTGCCGTACGTCGCGCCACGCGATCCGCAATCACGGAGAAGGCCCGGTTCTCGCCATCGGTGACGGTAATCGACGGAGCCACTGTCACATCCGTATTCGACGAGAGGATCGGCAAGCGCGCCCAAAGCAAACGATCCTCTTCTCCCAAACGGATATCGGGTTTGCCAAGCGTAACACCCATACCCAGTTCGGGAAACACATCCGGCGACTGGAGTGGTTCATCGACCCGAAGGCTGACGATCAACTCCGTGAGGTCTTCGTCGATAAAGGCATTTGCCTCGCTGACTCCGCTCGTCTCGGCTCCTTCGGGGACGCGCTCGGAAAACGTACCGATCAGCCCAGCCGAAGTGCTGTCGATGACGTTGCCCCGTCCGAGGCGAAGTGAAAGGTCAAACTCTTCCGGGACACAGACATTGGAGCACACCAGTAGTTCGACCTGCGCGAAAAGAGTCACAGGTGCGCCGGGATCTTCGAGCGTCACGCGCAGCGGAAAGACGACGTCACCCGCATACCCAAAATTTTCGATGCCGAAGGCGGTGAAGCGTGTCGGGGCGGGCCACATGAATTCGACATCTGCGACGTTTTCGGAACCGGTCCATTCAACCGAAGGCGGTATTCCCACCTCTCCCGGCGACCGCCAATAGGTCTTCCAGTTTTCGTTCAGTTGAATATGAAGCCCGGCCGACAGAGTCTGTGTGTTCTCTGGAACGCCTTCCTGTGCACTAATGAGATGCGCGGTGAGTGGCGCGCTCTGGTATTCAGCAGAGGTTGCTGCCGCGACACTTCCAGAGACAAGGGCCAGGAGCACGAAGGGAATAAGCAAAACCCGTCGCAGGATCAAAAGGCAATCGATCAAGATACCTGCTTCCTTCCCTTATTTTTAACGCGGATTTCGCCAAGACGGCTGAGATCGCCTCAACGGACACCTACGGCAAAACCCTGACGACCATCCGCGCAGTCAACTCGCGCGACGCCAGTCGCAGAAGTTGAAAGATACCGACACCCATCCGGCAGAAGGTCTGACGCTTGCTTCGTGGAAACGATAGCGCCGCGATCCGGGCAGTCTTCAAGACTTCCTGCACATCCCCCAAGCAAGAAACCCGACAACAGCAACGCGCCTACGCGTACCTTCCCGCGCACATCACGGCCTGTCGCGGACCACGACTGGAATGGCGGAGGTCATGGGCTCGGTCGTTTCCTCGATAGTATCCTTTGCCTTGTCGGAATGGCACGATTTCCCCATGAATTTGTGCATCGCAAGATGCGCCCCAACGCACAGCAGGAGCGGGGCGAAAGCCGCTGCATTGCCCCACATGCCCGCCAATGTGCCGCCGGCAAGAAAAAACCCCGCAACGGGCAGCAGCATGACGACGCAACACGCCATCATACCGTAATGCATGAGCCTGTCCGTGATCGGCTTTTTTCTGTGGTTTTGGTGGTTCATGACACCCTCTTTGTCTCGTTCCCCGCGTCATTTGCGGCCCTCCAGCAGGGTAAGGTCAAGGATACAAATGGATACACTTCTCGCGGCCTTGTCAGGTTGCCTGATGCCGGGTCTCCCGTAAAAGACATGTACAAACGGAGGCTAGGAGTGTGTCATGACGACATCGCGAACCAACAAGATCAATCGACGAAGTCTATTGGGGTATGCGGCTGTCGCTTTGGTTGCACCAAGCGTGGTTCGAGCCGAAACCATTCGCCGCAACATTTCTTCTTTCCGAGTTCATGACTGGCAAGATCACTTCGACGCACTCGGGAATGGGATCATCATCTCAGACACCGTGACAATGGCGCTCCAGCATTGGACATCAGATGGCGAGATGCGGATCTACCCAACTTCCGTTCCGCTGACCGACGAACTCACCAAACGCGGTTACACCGAAGTGGTGGAAAAACGCAAAAACCCCAGTTGGGCGCCAACGCCCTCCATGCGGGAACGCAATCCGGAATGGCCGGCTCGTGTCGAGGGGGGTGATCCGGACAACCCCTTGGGCACCCGTGCACTGTACCTGTCGTGGCAGTACTACCGTATTCACGGGACACAGGATACGCGCAAGATCGGCCGTCGGTCGTCAAACGGCTGCATCGGTTTGTTCAACGAACAGATCGAGGAAGTCTACGAGCGAGCGCCTGTCGGCACTCAAGTCAAACTCATCTGACCCAACTGGCAAGGCGGTAGATACTGGCATGGACAAATTGACTGCGCTGATTGGTGCCGTTTTTGTTATCGGCGGGGGTTTTGCCGTTTGGCAGTTCGTTGGAGCGGAAGATACAGCGATTGGCCACTCCATGACGCCGCCTGACACAAGTGAGATCGCTGAAGGCGGCGCGATCGTTCAGGTCCAGCTGCCTTCTCATCTCTCGCAACAGGCGGCGCTTGGAAAGAGCATATTCGAGGCAAAGTGTTCTGAGTGTCACGGTGAAAATGCTGCCGGTCAAAACGGTGTTGCGCCGCCTCTTGTGCACAAGATCTACGAACCAAGCCACCATTCGGACATGGCCTTTGTTTTGGCCGCTCAAAATGGCGTGCGTGCGCATCACTGGAATTTCGGTAACATGCCACGGATCGAGGGATTGACCCAGGGAGACGTCAAGATGGTTGCCGCCTATGTCCGCGAACTACAGCGGGCCAACGGGATTGACTGATGCGTTGGTCGAAGACAAACAGATGGATCCTGTCGATCGTTTTTGGCCGGTTCCTTGTGGTTCTCGGTGTCCCTGAGGCACCAGCGTTCCATGATAGAGCGTCTTTGGCGCAAGAATCACACAGTCATGAAAATGTGGGGCCATCTACGAGCGAGACCTCTGGTCACTGTCATCCGGGACTCGACTGTTCTGTTCCGGCAGCGTTGTTGTTCCCAGCAACGGTGGTTTACGAGCCTCATTTTATGAACGCCGTCATGCAAGACGGCGCGACCCAACGAACCGAATTGCGCCCCGACAGCGATCCTCCACCCCCACGGAAGTGGGTCTGATTTCACACCCCTCTTAGAGCAGACCCATTAAAGGATCGAAGACATGAAAAAGACGACTATCGCAGCGGCAGTGTTGATTGCAGGAACCGCGGTCGCGGCATTTGCGCATAGCGGTGCCACGGGCATCGTAAAGGAACGCATGGATGCCATGGCCGCCATGGGAAAGGCAGTCAAAACCGTAGCCCCGATGATGCGGGGCGAAACGGCCTATGACGCAAAAATAGTGGGCGATGCAGCGCGCCTGTTCCAGCAGCACGCCGGTGAGAGCATGACAAAGCTGTTCCCAGAGGGCACAGGTGGCATGCCCTCGGAAGCCAAAGACGAAGTGTGGACCGATTGGGACCGCTTCGCAGCACTGGCAAATCAGCTGGAAGAATACTCTGAAGGCCTGAAACGCGCAGCCGACAATGGGCTAGGCGGCATGGGCGGCAATACCTCCACGGATGGCGCCTCGATGATGGGCGGCGGATCCATGATGGGAAGCGATACAACCATGATGGGCGGGAGCACGATGATGGGCAGCGGCGGCATGATGGATGCTGCCGCCATTGCCGAAATGCCCGCCGACGCGGCATTCGCGATGACGACACAGGTCTGTTCCGCATGCCATGAACGCTTCCGGGCGGAAGAAGACTAACCATGCGCCGGTTCTTGACACTCGTCAGCGGGGCCGCCGTGCTGGGCGCGGCCAGCCTCGGCGTCGTGATTGCATGGCCTGTCGGCAGTGCAGTGACTCCGATTGCAATAGAGGGCAATGTCGACCGGGGCGCATATCTGGCGCGCGCCAGTGGGTGCATTGCCTGTCATACCAATTTTGAAGCGGGCGGCGCACCACTTGCCGGAGGGGCGCCGCTCGAAACCCCGTTCGGAACGTTCTACCCGCCCAACCTGACGACAGACCCCGAACATGGCATGGGCGAATGGACGGCAGAACAGTTCGCAAAAGCCGTGCGGCAGGGTATCGGCCCCGATGGAACGCCCTACTATCCGTCTTTCCCATATACGTTCTATGCGGATTTTTCTGACCAGGATATCGCTGACCTCTGGGCGGCGTTTCAAACCGTGCAGCCCGTGGACGAGCCTGCACCAGAAAATGATGTCAGCTTCCCATTCGACCAACGATGGGGGCTGAAGCTCTGGCGAGCGGCGTTCTTCTACGATCCGGATACCGAACCGGTTGAAGGGCGAAGCGACGCATGGAATCGAGGACGGGAATTGGTGCGCGGTGCGGCACATTGCGGAGCCTGCCATACGCCGCGCAATCTTGCGGGAGGCCGCGATATCGGTGCTTCCTTTGCAGGCAACGCCCAGCTTCCCGGTGGCAGCAAGGCCCCCGCGATACGGCCAAAAGACCTGGTCAAAAATGACTGGACGGTTTCAAACCTCGCTTATGCGCTCCAGACCGGCATCACCCCTTCGGGCGATGCTTTCGGCGGCAGCATGGCGGAAGTGGTTCGCGAGGGAACTCGGTTTCTGACACCTGCCGATCGCGAAGCGATGGCGCTTTTCCTGCTGAACAAGGACACGGTCGAGGCGGAGAACCCCGCGTCGAACTAACACCACGCGGGGGCAACACGCCCCCGCTTTCTCGAGGATCGAAATGAGACAAACACGTCGGGATTTCTTGCGCCATGCAACACTGGCGGCCTGCGCGGCGGCCATCCCGCAGTCGGCTTTTGCCGCGACCCCGTTCGAGGACCTGATTGCCAAGGTTGCACGTCGACAGCTTCTTCCGGACACCTACCCGGAAACAGAGATCTGGGGCTATGACGGCCTCGTACCGGCCCCGGAAATCAGGGTCACACAAGGCGATCGGGTGCGTCGCAGGTTTCGCAACGAGGTACCCGATCCCAGTTCGGTTCACTGGCACGGAATCCGGATCGACAACGCGATGGATGGCGTTTCAGGGCTGACCCAAGAGGCCGTAGCGCCGGGTGGAACCTTTGACTACGACTTCGTCGTACCGGACGCGGGCACCTATTGGTATCACGCGCATAATCGCTCATACGAGCAAGTCGCGCGTGGTCTGCGCGGTGCCTTGATCGTCGAAGAGGTCGATGGACCGGACATCGACCGCGAGGAAGTCATCGTTCTGGAGGACTGGTTGCTCGACCCTGAGAGCGGGCAGCTGTTCGACAATTTCGAACAGCCCATGATGATGAGCCACGGTGGACGTACCGGCAACTTTATCACGACCAACGGGCGCTATGACCTGACCTTGCCCGCGCAGCGCAACGAGCGCATTCGCTTGCGGATCATCAACGCAGCAAGCGCTCGAATTTTCCCGCTGAGGCTCTCTGGATTCAGTGGCTGGACGGTGGCCGTGGATGGAATGCCAACCGGCCAACCCCAGTCGGTTGACGGCGAGTTGATCCTCGGCCCGGCACAGCGCGTCGACTTAATTGTGGATGTGACCGAAGACGAAGGCGGCACCGCCCAATTGCTTCGCATCGGCGATGATGATCAACTGACCCCGTTGGTGAGTTTTCTGGTCAACGGCACAGCCAGTTCAGTACCAAGAGGCAAGCCACTGCCGTTGCCGCCGAACCCCGCGGCACACGCCCCGGACCTTGCCGATGCGCGTGATTTGCGACTGGTCATGTCCGGCGGGGCAATGGGGCGAATGCAGTCCGCATTGCTTGGCGGGGAACGTCTTGGATTCCGTCAGCTTGCCCAAGCGGGCAAATTCTGGGCCCTGAATGATGTCGCCGAAATGACCGACACGCCACTGGCCGATCTATCCCTGAACGAGCCGGTGCGCCTGAAGATCGAGAACCAGACCGTTTTCCCACATGCGATGCACCTGCACGGGATGCATTTCCGCGAGCTGCGCCCCGACGGCGCGTTCGGGCCGATGCGGGACACGATCCTGTTGGCCGGCAACGAGTCCCGGGAGATCGCCTTTACGGCAGACAATCCCGGCAAGTGGCTGTTCCATTGCCACATGCTCAGCCACGCCGCATCTGGCATGACAACCTGGATACGGGTCACATGAGATATCTCGTTTGGTCCCTTCCGATCACTGTCGCAGCAGCCGCCTTCACGTATTGGCTCTCGACCAGTGCATCCTCGGATGTCGGCAGCGCGTCCAGGGCGGAGAGCTACGACATCGAAGAAGGCGCGTTGCTCTACGCAGAAAACTGTGCGTCTTGTCATGGCGCGGGTCTTGAAGGCCAGCCGGAATGGCGAACGCCCGGCGCGGATGGGCGCCTGCCAGCACCACCACATGATGAGACGGGTCACACCTGGCATCATCCTGACAGCCTGCTCTTCGATTACACAAAACTGGGGGGTGCAACGCTTCTGGCGCGTCAGGGCGTCGAATTCGACAGTGGCATGCCCGGTTTCGCAGACGTGCTGACCGACCAGCGAATTCACAACATCCTGGCCTTCATCCGGTCCACCTGGCCAGACCGCATCCGCGAAGTCCAGGCCGCGCGGACAGAAGCCGACGAACAACGGGGAGAGAACTAAAATGCGTTTCAGACAAGCCTTCACGACGGTCGCGATAGCTGCCTTGCTTCCGATACCGGCACTCGCGGACGAACTGTCAGAGTCCCGGGTCAAGGAACTTGTGCTCGAGGCAATCCGCGAGAACCCGGAGATTGTCATGGAGGCCGTGGCGATCCTCGAACAAAGGCAGGCGCAAGCGCAGGAGCTCAGTCAGGCCCAAGTTCTGAATGACCAGCGCGATCTGATCGAGAACGATCCGAATGCGCCGGTTCTCGGCAACCTGGAAGGGGACGTCACTGTTGTGGAATTTTTCGACTACAACTGTCCCTATTGTCGGCGGGTCAAACCCGAGGTGCGGGCTTTGATCGAAGACGATCCCAACATTCGCCTCGTCTATCGTGAATGGCCCATTCTCGGAGACGGATCGGTGTTTGCCGCGAAAGCGGCCTTGGCAGCGCGCAAGCAGGACAAATACGAAGAGTTTCACTGGGCAATGATGGGGCTGGAAGGCCGCGCGGAAGAGGCCTCCGTGCTGCGCGTGGCCGAGGAGATCGGCCTGGATATCGCGCAGTTGCGCAAGGACATGGAGGCCCCCGAGGTCGAAGAGCACATTGCGACCTCCATGCAACTGACCCAAGCTCTGGGCTTTAACGGCACGCCGTCTTTCGTGATCGGGGATGCGCTGGTCCCGGGCTTCGTCGAAAAGGCGCAGCTTGCCGACTTGGTCGAGGAAGCCCGCAAAGTCGAAGACTGAAATTCTGTGCCCGGACCACCCTTGGGTGGTCCAGGCACTGCATCAAGCGGCCGCAGGTTCCACGTTGTAGCCCGCATCCCGAATGATCGCTTGGACCTGATCGGCTGGTAACACGCTGTCGACATGCACCTGTCGGGCAGAAAGGTCACATTCTACGCCTGCATTCGGATCTGCGCTCTTCACCGCGCTTTCGATTGCTGCGGTGCAATGCCCACAGCTCATGTCCGGAACGCTGAACTTCATCGGAACCACTCCTTGATCTGATTTCTATCGGTGACATGGGGCTTCCCCCCGCTGGAAGGTCAAGTGAAGAAATTTATTTGGCGCCCTCCCATTGACCCTCCAGTAACTGGAAGCCTCATATTCCACTTCGAATGGAAAAACAGGTGACACATATGCCCGAACCCAAACAGATCAGCCTGCCGATCGAAGGCATGTCATGCGCGTCCTGCGTTGGCAGGGTCGATCGCGCATTGAATGCAATCGACGGCGTAGAGGATGTGTCGGTGAACCTTGCCTCGGAAACTGCTCGCATGAACGTGGACGCGCTCAAGCGCATTCCCGACATCATCGAATCCCTTCGCGAGCTGGGCTACCCCGCGCGGAAGGCCAGGGCCGAACTCACGATTGCAGCGATGTCCTGTGCCTCTTGCGTCGGGCGGGTCGATAAGGCGCTTGCCGCGGTGCCCGGGGTGGTCGAGGTGAACGTCAACCTCGCCTCAGAGACGGCGACGGTCGTTTACGTCGAAGGTCTTGTCACGACATCCGATCTGATCGAAGCAAGCGGCGCGGCAGGGTATCCAGCAACCGTGGCAACGGCCCAGGCCGGTGACGACAGAGTTGCGCGCAAGGAGGAAGAGGCTCAGGCGCTTGCCAAACGGGTCACCTTTGCGGCCATCCTCGCCTTGCCGGTCTTTTTGATCGAGATGGGTGGCCACGTCATTCCGGCCGTTCATATGCTGGTCGAGACTGCGATTGGTCAGCAGACGAGTTGGCTTCTTCAATTCGTTCTCACGACAATCGTTCTCTTCGGCCCGGGCCGAACTTTTTACGCCAAGGGTTTCCCGGCCCTATTCCGGGGTGCGCCTGACATGAACAGCCTCGTCGCGGTCGGCACCGGGGCGGCTTACCTCTATTCCGTAGTTGCGACATTCGTACCATCGGCCCTGCCTGACACGCTGCGCTCTGTCTACTTCGAGGCGGCAGCGGTCATCGTCGTCCTCATCTTGCTGGGGCGTTTTCTTGAAGCGCGCGCTAAGGGGAGAACAGGCGCGGCCATCCAGAAGCTGCTGGGCCTGCAGGCGCGAACGGCACGGGTGATGCGGGACGGTGAAAGCATCGAGATCGAGATCGATGCGCTGGTTCAGGGTGACGTCGTCGTCGTGCGCCCCGGCGAACGCATCGCGGTCGATGGCGAGGTCATCGAAGGCAACAGCCGCGTCGACGAAAGCATGCTGACAGGCGAGCCGATCCCCGCTGAAAAGGGTGCCGGAGATCCGGTGACCGGCGGGACGGTCAACGGCGCCGGAAGTCTGCAATTCCGCGCCACCCGGGTCGGCGCCGACACGACCCTGGCGCAGATCATTCGCATGGTCGAAGAGGCCCAGGGCGCCAAGCTGCCGATCCAGGGATTGGTCGACCGGATCACGCTTTGGTTCGTGCCTGCCGTCATGGCGATCGCGGCGGCGACCGTGCTGGTCTGGTTGGTTTTCGGGCCTGATCCGGCCCTGACAATGGCGCTTGTCGCCGGTGTGTCGGTGCTCATCATCGCGTGTCCCTGCGCGATGGGACTTGCGACGCCGACCTCGATCATGGTCGGGACGGGACGTGCTGCCGAAATGGGCGTCCTGTTCCGTAAAGGCGACGCCTTGCAGCAACTTGATTCCGTTGATGTGATCGCCCTCGACAAAACAGGCACGGTGACCGAGGGGCGACCCGCACTGACTGACCTTGTGCTGGCGGAAGGGTTCGATCGTCCAACAACGCTCTCGAAGATCGCTGCCGTGGAGTCGCTCTCCGAGCATCCTGTCGCGGACGCCATCGTGCGGGCCGCGCGGGCCGAGGGCGCACCTCTTGTGGGGGCCGAAGGCTTTCAATCGGTCACAGGTTACGGCGTGCGCGCCGTGGTCGAAGACGTGGAGGTTTTGGTTGGGGCCGACCGCTACATGGCGCGCGAAGGCATTGACGTCTCGGCATTGGCTCCAGAGGAAACGAAGATCGCAAGCAAGGGTCGCACGGCGCTTTACGCTGCCATAGATGGACGTGTCGCCGCCGTGATCGGCGTTGCCGACCCGGTCAAACCGGCAAGCCGCGCGGCCATCGCAGCGCTGCACGAAAAGGGTCTTGCGGTTGCGATGATCACAGGGGACAAACGCGAAACCGCCGAAGCCATCGCCCGCGAAACCGGCATTGATCACGTCGTCGCGGGCGTTCTGCCAGACGGCAAGGTCGCGGCGCTCGATACGTTGCGTAAGGGCGGCAAGCGCATCGCCTTTGTCGGCGACGGGATCAATGACGCCCCGGCGCTGGCGCATGCCGATGTGGGTATCGCCATTGGCACCGGCACCGATGTGGCCATCGAGTCCGCGGATGTCGTCCTGATGTCCGGCGATTTGCGCGGCGTGGTGAATGCCTTCGAGGTGTCCCGCCGGACCATGCGCAACATCCGGCAGAACCTGTTCTGGGCCTTTGCCTACAATGTCGCGCTGATTCCGGTCGCCGCCGGGGTGCTTTATCCCGCCTTTGGGCTGCTCCTGTCACCAATCCTTGCGGCGGGCGCGATGGCTTTGTCCTCGGTGTTCGTTCTGACCAATGCCCTTCGCCTGCGAGGCATCGCGCCGGCGATGGACGAGCAGCGCGCAATCCCGGCAGAGATGGCAGCCGCCACTCCTGCTCCAGCAGAATAACGGAGGTCCGACATGAACATCGGAGACGTTGCCCGACAATCGGGTGTGCCCCCAAAAACAATCCGCTACTACGAGGACATCGGGCTGATCCGCCCGAACCGTAGCGAGAACGGCTATCGCGCGTTCACCGAGAACCACGTTCACAAGCTGGCGTTTCTGGGTCGCGCACGGGCCTTGGGGTTCACCATCGAAGATTGCAGGACGCTCCTGTCGCTCTACGAGGATGAAAACCGCGAAAGCATGCAGGTGAAGGCGGTGGCAGAAGAGCATCTTCGCCAGATTGAGGAGAAGATAGAGAAGCTGCAATCCATGAGAACGACGCTTACCGATCTTGTGGAGAAATGTGCCGGGGATCATCGTCCGGATTGCCCGATCCTCGCAGATCTCTCACCTGTACAATTGTCCGAATAAACGGGGCCAGTTCGGCGCGTTTCAGAACCAGATTGCGCGGACCGGCATCCAGATACCCATGAAGATCATCATCAGGTTTTCGGTCAGCGAGATGAATCCCAGCGGCACGGAACTGTCCCCGCCGACGCAGGCGCATTTCAACTCTCGTTTTTCAATGTAGACAGCCTTGAACACGCTGACAGCGCCGACCGTGCCGATGAACAAGGCGACTGGCGCCGAGAGCCACAGCAGCGCACCGGCAGTCATCAGGATACCTGCCCACGCTTCGCCGAACGGGTAGACCTTGCCGTAACGCACCCATTTGCGCGCCAGCAGATCGTAGTTGAGGAACATCGTCGAAAACCCTTCGACATCCTGCAATTTCTGGATCGCGAGAATGGTCATGGACAGCGAAATGAACCATTCGAACCCGCGCAAGGTAAAGACCGACCCGTACTGGTGCCAAGACAGGCCCAGTGCCAATAGCGCGGCGACGGAAAAGATCGCGATGACCGGCTGGTAGGTCGTGTCGCTTTGCTCTTCCTTGGGCGGGTCAATGTCGAAAAACACCCTGAGATCATCGTAGCCGCCGATCCGTTCGCCGCCGATGAAGGTCTGCGGCGTCGTCTCGACGCCATGCTTCTTCATGAAGGCATCGGTGTTTTCGCGGCTCTCAAGCGGATGGTCTTCCACCTCGAAGCCCTGCCGTTCCAGCAGGTCTTTCGATTTCAGACCGAACGGGCAGAGATGGCCCGGCATGACCATACGATAGAGTTGCGCGGATTTGTTGTCTGTGTCGCGGGGCATGTCCTTTCCTCCTTATCCGCTGCACGTAAATTGACCACGGAACCCGGCTTCGTAGTCGGTTCCCGCGCTGACGATCAGATCGGTCAGGTCACCATCTGTCTCTGCGATGCGGGCCGACAGCGGGCCTTCAGAAAATGCATTTTCGCCCTGCGCATTCAGGCGCACCAGATCACCGCTGATCTTCATTGCGGCGGCAGACCCTTCGCCGGTTTCACCAGTCACCAGTACAGCCGGACTGTCCGAGGTGTAAGCAAAGCGGCAATTTCCGCCATTCGGGAACACCGCAGCGATTTCGTCTTCCGTCAGAAACTCAGGATCGACCTTCGACACGACCTCCGTTTGAAGCGCCTGTTGCGCATCCACAACCTGCGTCGGCGTTTCGCTTCGCGTGGCCGATGCTTCGCCGTTTGCTCCAATGTCAGCAATAAGGTAGCGCATTTCGGCGATTTCCTTGTCCTGCGCATAGATAATGTCGTCTGCGAGCCCCCGGACGCGCGGGTCGGTGATCTCGGCACGAGTCGACGTCATGATGGCGATCGAATGGTGCGGGATCATGGCGCGCATGTAGGACCTGTCCTGCACCGTGAATTGCCCGCGTACCAGCCAGAGGCTCGCCGCGAAAAGGACTATTGCGCCAACGAAAATCGCGACGTTGGCTTTGGTGTTCTGATACATGGACAACATGTACGCCAACATGATCACGGCCATGGTCGCCCCCATCAGGATGGCCATGTAAAGGCGTGTCTCCGAAAAGAAGATATGGCCCCAAAGATAGGTGTTCAGGTACATCAGAACGAACATGACCACGGTCGATGTTCCGATCATCATAAAGAATCGTGAGTAGTGCATTTCCAGTCACCTCCTTGCAGTTCTCTGTAAAACAACAACATTCCAGCGCTGGAGAGTTCCAAAAGCACGAATTTTCGTAGTTTCAAGGCAACAAAGGCGCGTCGTTTGCCCCGGTTCACGGCTTCTTTTCTTTGCCCCTGACGCGCACTGAATTTTCATGGGTCCGAGGAGATCGCGCCATGCAGAATTTCACGAGACGAGAATTGATTTGTGCCGGAGCGATGGGTTGCTTTCTGCCCACAACTGCCTGGGCCCACAAAGTCAAATTGCCCGAACGGTTCGAACCACAATTGGTAAACACCCGTCGTGGTGACTGGGTTAAAGGCGATGTCCACGTCGTTCCCGACGATTTTTTCCTTTATTTCATGCTCGAGGACGGGATGGCGATCCGCTACGGGGTCGGGGTAGGGCGCAAAGGTTTGTACGAACCCGGAGAGTTCACGGTAGCGCGCAAGGCCAAATGGCCATGGTGGCGGCCAACGAACGCCATGATCCGGCGCGAGCCACGCAAATACGCAAAGTACAAGGATGGACTGAAAGGCGGGCCAAACAACCCGCTCGGGGCCCGCGCGCTCTATCTCTACGATGCCGAGGGACGCGATACCTATCTTCGCATTCATGGAACGAACGCCCCGGAGACAATTGGGTCTGCCGTGTCGAATGGATGCGCGCGGTTGACGAATGAACATGTGAAGGATCTGTACGAACGCGTTGAAATCGGCGCCCGCGTCTTCCTGTATCCCAAAGTGACAACGGCGTGAGGAGTGTTCTGTCGCCTTGAAGTTCCTCTTCCGGAAATGGCACAAGTGCGGCAGTTGGCGAAAGCCAGTCTATCATTCATGAGGTGACGGAATTGTCTTTGAGCCGGAGGTCTTTCCTTGGCGGGATGACCGTTGCGCTGACTGGTACCCGCTTGCCAGCAGCGACACACGAGTTGATCCTCGCGCCCCAATCGATCAAGGCGCACCTTGCTGGGTACGACGTGTCGATGTTGGGCTTCAACGGTGGTCTGCCGGGCCCAGAAGTCAGAATGCGACAAGGACAAACCGCCCGCATTACCCTCGATAACCGATTGGAGGAGGGCGCTCTCGTTCACTGGCATGGGTTGCGGGTTCCAAATCGGATGGATGGTGTCAACGTCCTCACTCAGGATGTGGTCATTCCGGGCGACTCGTATCGTTATCAATTCGGCGTCCCGGATGCCGGCACGTATTGGTATCACTCGCATTACCTGTCTTACGATCAGGTCAGCCGCGGTCTTTTCGGCGCCTTCATCGTCGAGGAGCAAAATGCGCCGGCTGTCGACCATGACATCGTTGTTCAGTTCTTCGATGTCTTGTTGGATCAGTCCGGACAGTACGACGAAGGGTTCAACCCGGCTCATTTCGCGACCGAGGGCCGTATCGGCAATACGGTCACGGCGCTTGTTTCCAATGGAACCAGCAAGAATGTGAGACAAGGCGACCGCCTGCGCTTGCGCCTGATAAATCCCTCTATCGACAGGGTTTACCGTGTCGGGCTGGACGGTCTGGCAGGCAAGATCGTTGCACTGGATGGTATGCCCCTGGCGCAGCCACAGACACTCGAACCCATCCTCCTAGCTCCGGGGCAAAGATGCGATGTGATTGGTGATGCGACCGGGCCTATTAGATTTGACGACAGCTTTGGAGAGCGGACGTTGAGCCTTGGCGAAATCGCTGTTTCCGGCTCTCGTGAGCCTGCGAAAGCGCCCATCACCGCGTTGCCCGCCAACCGAATGCCCGCCCCGCAAGACCCCGGCCAAACCGCGGAGCTGGTGCTTCAGGGAGGTGCGGGAAGCGCGTCCCACAACGGCACAGGGACGTGGGCGCTCAATGACGTATCGGGCCTGCCTCGAACCCCTTTCCTATCCGTCGCGCAGGAGACGACCGCGCGCATTTCGATCCGCAACGAAACCGGGTTTCCACACGTCATGCATCTGCATGGCCACCATTTCTGGGAACTCGATGCGGCGGGGAAAGCCGGTCCATACCGGGACTCGACCTATCTGGATATCGGCGGGACGCGGGATATTCTCGTCGTCCTGGACAATCCGGGATCGTGGATGCTGCATTGCCACATGTTGAGCCACCAAGCCGACGGTATGGCAACGTGGATCAGAGTCGGCTGAGGGTCGAGCCGGATACATACTGTTACAAATCTCTGAATGATAACAGGCCTTTCGCCGTCTACGTAACCTGACAAGCGAGAAACAGGTCCATCGACTGCCAATGGGAGCGTTCATTGACCCTGACACCAAAATCTCTGGGTATGCTTGCGGCGGCAGGATCAGCTGCCTTGCTGCTTGGGGCCCTCGTTTTCCAGGCTCTTGGCTACGCGCCGTGCGCAATGTGCATCTGGCAACGCTACCCACACGCAATCGCCATTGGAATGGGCGCTATGTTGCTCTTTGCTCTGCCGATCCTGCCAATCCTGATAATCGGTGCCCTGTCGGCACTCAGCACATCCGCGTTGGGAGTGTTTCATACCGGTGTCGAGCGCGGCTGGTGGGAGGGACCGACTTCTTGCACGGGATCCGGCCTCGATGTTTCCCAAATGTCGGTATCGGAATTGCTGCCCTCTGCCAGTTCAAATGCGTCCAATCTTGTTCTGTGCAGTGAGGTTGTCTGGGAATTTCTGACGTTGTCCATGGCGAGTTGGAACGCGATCCTAAGCGGTGTCCTTGCTTGCCTCTGGTTGGTCGCGATCGCAAGACATCAAAAGGTTCGGTGGCATGGGGTCGCGGACGTTTCTTGAATCGTCCCGCATTCATCGAAAACAAACAAAGGGCTTCGCTTCATGGTTACAAGACGACACTTCCTTGCACTTTCCGGCTCGCTGTTTTCAGCTTCTCTGAGTTCGCCAGCATTCGCTAAGACCTGGCCGTCAACAGCCGAAAAAGCAGCTTGGGATGCGCAGATCACGCCCGCCAACTATGACCCGGCAACAACCAACCCATGGGGGCTGCATCCCAGGCTGCTGCCGCAACGCGTTTTGGCGAATGACGGTTTGCGCCCGGGTGACATTCACGTCGATGCGATCGCGCGCTATCTGTACCATATCGAGGAAGGTGGCACCGCGATGCGATACGGGGTGGCGATTGCCAAGGGCGATCTCTATGAACCCGGCACCTATACGATCCGCCGAAAGGTCGAATGGCCGCACTGGACGCCAACGCAGTCAATGATCGAACGCGATCCGGAGGCTTACGAGCGGTTTGCCGACGGTATGGAGCCCGGCCCCAACAATGCCTTGGGCAGCAGGGCTTTGTATCTATTCGTCGGAGATCGGGATACGTACCTTCGAATTCACGGAACGCCGAGCCCTCGCAGCATTGGCGGCCGGGCCAGTTCGGGATGCGTGCGCATGGTGATGGCCCACATCAATGATCTCTATCCGAATGTCGCTGTCGGATCGACGGCGTTCCTTTACTCGGCCGAAGACAGCGTTACCGCTCGAAGCTAACCTATTGCATCTTTGGCTCACACGCCGAGGACTGCGTCGTGCAGGGACATCTTCCAATGAATTGTTGGACGAACACTCACGGCTGTGTCGCAAGTGAACTTTCGAACTGTGCGATCGCTACGGATTTATCGTCCTCATCGTTCTCGAACAGCTTTGTGGTTCGCACGCCCGGCAACTTGCCAAAATCCGCCATCAGGCGCTTTGGAAAAAATGTGCGTCCGATGGATTCAAATCCTGGTAATTGTCTGAGTACCGCGGAGGTACTGGCACTACAAAAACCGGAAGCGGCTGGGCCGCTGGCAATTGCAAGCCGCAAGGCCTGCTCCGCGACTTCGGGGGACACATCGATCTCTTGCATGACGACGTGGTAGGTCTCCCGTGCATGAGCCCGTGCGTAAAAATCGGCCACTTGTGGAGTAATGCCATAAAGCACATCTCCCCGTTCCGGTACCGCGCTCAGCCGGACCGTTCCTGCCGGATCGAAGATAACGCGCTGCGACCCATTGATCATGACGCTGCTATGCGCACCCGCCCCGGATCTGTTGCTGATCATGGTGTACAGCGTCAGCGCAGCCGGTCCGTCGTGACGGTAGGATGCACTACTGATGACTTCGGCTGAAGCATCAGGGCGCATGTCGTTTCCTGCGCCGCACCCCGCCAAAATTACCAAGGTTAGAACTGAGAAAATGCGGTTCAAAAAGAGCACCCTGCAGCCTCCTGCCATGGGCTGAATAATTGAATTTTCGGGATATTCAGGTCCTCTACCACTCTCGACACCAACTCTTCCGGATTTCACGTCCACCGAAACACGGGTTCGGTGTCGGTTGGTACGCGACTCCTCGACAGGTTTTTCTCTGGATATCGCAAGTCTCAGATTAAGAGGAGCGTTCGCCCCGAATTGATTTGTCGCAATTTGTAACAGACCCCGCCTTTGTGACCTCGCGATACAAAACACCGGCTCGCGTGGCATTCCGCATCTGCAGGTGCATCCCATATGGTGGCTATCGTAACACTGACACGAGGTGATCGACATGAAACGCAATACTCTACTCGCTGCAATGACTCTGGCTGCAACCGCCTTTGGTGGCGTCGCCTTGGCGGATGCCAACCATGGGCACAGTGGTCAACCTGGTGCCCAAAGTGGGGCAGGCATGATGCAGAACGGTGGTCCGGGCATGATGGGGAACATGGGCGGAATGATGGACATGATGCAGCGCATGCACGGAAACATGATGGGCGCAGGCATGGGCAGTGGTATGATGGGCGCAGGCATGGCTGGCGGCATGATGCAAATGTTCGACACCGATGGAGACGGCACAACGACGCCGGAAGAAATGCGCACGCAGCTGCAGGCCAAGCTTTCCGAGTTTGACAGCGACGGGGATGGAAACCTCTCGATTACCGAGTTTGAAGCTCTCCACAGCGCGATGATCCGCGAAATGATGGTGGATCGTTTTCAACACCTCGATGCCGATGGCGACGGCGCGGTGACGCCGGAAGAGATGGCCGCTCCGGCCGATAGGATGGAGCGGATGCAGATGATGCGGTCGAACATGGCAGATGCGCCTGCGCGGCCGGGCAACGGTCAGGGCATGGGCAACGGCTCCATGATGCAGGACAACTGAGCCAACGGGTGCCGGTTTTTTCCGGCACCCGTCCTCAAAACGCCAAAACCGTTCTCGGCCGGGACATTGAACCGAACCGCGACCTGAACCGTTTAGCCTCGTTATGCCAAAAAATAGAGACACGGAAAGGAAAATTCCCATGGCCTATACCTATGATCGCGTCCTGAAAGACACCAATATCGATGACGCAGAGATGCGTGTTCGGGATGCTTTGGCAGACAAGGGCTTCGGCGTTCTGACTGAGATTGACGTCAAAGCGACGATGAAAAAGAAACTTGATGCGGACATGCCGCCTTACCGCATTCTCGGGGCCTGTAATCCGGGCATGGCGCACAAAGCCATCGAGATCGAGCCTCGCATCGGTGCGATGCTTCCCTGCAATGTCATCCTGCGGCAAGTGGACGGCGACACCGAGGTCAGCGCGGTCGATCCTGTCGCTTCGATGCAGGCGGTGCAGAACCAAGACCTGGACGCGGTCGCCGGCGAAGTCCGCGATCTACTCCGGGACGCCCTCGACGCCGCGTGATGGCGGGATGGGCGTTGGATGCCCTGTCGCAGATCGAGCGCCTTTAGCGGTGCTCGATCAATGCCATCTAATCCCCACGTAAATTCCTGATGAGGAACTCACCCAGTGCTGCCAGCGGGATTGCCATTTCCGGATATTGGAACCGACCTCATCTCCTTCGACATCGGGGGGGTCACATTCGCACTCCGCTGGTACGCGCTAGCCTATATCTTCGGTATCCTGATTGGCTGGCGCATTTGTTTGAGTGCGATAAGCCGTCCCGCGCTCTGGACATCAGTTGGACCGCCGCTTGACCGGACGCAGATCGAAGATCTTCTGACGTGGATCATCATCGGCGTGATTGCTGGTGGTCGCCTGGGCTTTGTACTGTTCTACCAGCCCGCATATTATCTCGCCAATCCCTTGGAAATTCTGATGGTCTGGCAAGGCGGCATGTCTTTCCACGGGGGGTTCGCGGGAGTTGTCATCGCGGCCTTGCTGTTCTGCCTTAGACAGAACGCGTCATTGCTCAGCACTGGCGACTTGCTGGCTTTGGCAACACCACCAGGCTTGTTTCTTGGAAGGCTGGCGAACTTCACCAACAATGAGTTGTGGGGGCGTCCAACGGACGTTCCCTGGGCGGTGATCTTTCCCGGCGAAGTCGCGCAGGCCTGCCCAGGGGTTAGCGGCCTCTGCGCCCGACACCCGTCCCAGCTGTACGAGGCGGTATTGGAGGGGCTCATTCTTGGAATACTGCTCATTTATCTCGCTTGGGGCCGGGGCTGGCTGAAAATGCCCGGTGCCTTGGCTGGCGTGTTTCTGACCGGCTATGGTCTTGCCCGGAATTTCGTCGAGATGTTCCGGCAACCGGACCAACAGTTTGTGACGGCGGACAACCCGATTGGCCATGCGCTCCATTTTGGTGAGTGGGGTTTGACGATGGGCCAGTTGCTCTCCATGCCGATGGTGTTGGTCGGGCTGGCGTTGATCGTGCTCGCCCGACAGGAACGGGGCCGGACAGCGCCACCCCGCAGAGCTGCAATGTAATCACCATACTGATCTCTCTTGACCCTCCTGTGGATGGAAGCCCTAGGCAAGAGAAGCATTCTCGGAAAGGACCGCAAAATGAACACCCCCGACAGTTCTGAAACCACAGCAGCTTCTTCGGTATTCGTTTGCCCCATGCACCCTGAGGTGCGGCAGGTTGAGCCCGGCAATTGTCCGAAATGCGGGATGCATCTCGTGCCGGAATCGGAGCTCGAGGTCCATTCAGCACATGATCATCACGACCACCACGCGGGTGCCACGCCGGCCGATGGCCGATATGATCTGGTTCCTACAGGGCATGATGGTCCCATTTACACTTGCCCGATGCACCCTCAGGTGCGGCAGCCTGATCCGGGCGCGTGCCCGATCTGTGGCATGGGGTTGGAACTGGAATCCGGTGTGCCGGGCGATGAAGGTCCAAATCCCGAACTGGTGGATTTCACACGGCGGTTCTGGGTCGGCACAGTCCTGACGATCCCGCTCCTTGTCCTCACGATGGGGCCATTCGTCGGTTTCCCCGCAGTCCGGACTTTTTTTGGCGAAGGCACCACACAATGGATCGAATTGATCCTGGCAACGCCAGTGGTCTTGTGGTGCGGCTGGCCGTTTCTGGAACGCGGATGGATTTCCTTCCGCACATTGAACCTCAACATGTTTTCCCTGATCGGCATGGGCGTTCTAGCCGCCTGGCTCTTCAGCGTCGTTGCCGTTCTCGCACCGGACATATTCCCTGATGGGTTCCGAGACTCCGAAGGCCATGTCGGCGTCTACTTCGAGGCGGCGGCTGTGATCGTGACGCTCGTGTTGCTCGGTCAGGTGATGGAATTGCGCGCACGTGAAGGAACCGGCAAGGCGATCCGCGCGCTTCTCGACATGGCGGCCAAGACCGCGCGGGTCATGCGGGACGATGGCTCCGAGGAGGAGATCCCGCTGGAGGACGTACAGGTCGGCGACCGGCTGCGCGTACGGCCCGGTGACAAGGTGCCTGTCGATGGCGTGGTTCTGGACGGCCGGTCCTCGATCGACGAAAGCATGATCTCCGGTGAACCTGTGCCCGTCGAGAAGACCGAAGGCGACCCGGTAACTGGAGCGACGATCAACGGCACTGGAAGCCTGGTGATGGAGGCGACGCGTGTCGGGTCCGACACGATGCTTGCGCAGATCGTCGAGATGGTGTCGAACGCGCAGCGATCGCGCGCGCCGATCCAGAAATACGCCGACAAGGTGGCGGGATACTTCGTTCCGGCCGTCATCGGTATCGCGGTCCTGTCCTTCATCGCCTGGGCGATCTGGGGGCCCGCGCCTGCGCTTTCCTACGCATTGATTTCGGCGGTGGCGGTTCTGATCATCGCCTGTCCCTGTGCGCTTGGCCTGGCGACACCGATGTCGATCATGACGGCAACGGGGCGGGGCGCTCAGGCCGGCGTGTTGATAAAGAACGCCGAGGCACTGGAGCGGTTCGAGAAAGTCGATACCCTGATCGTCGACAAGACCGGCACGTTGACGATGGGCAAGCCGCGGCTTGTCGACGTACTCCCGCAACCCGGCCACGACGAAGCCGAGGTTTTGCGTCTCGCCGCATCGCTTGAGCGCGGATCGGAGCACCCCTTGGCCGAAGCGATCGTCAGGGGTGCGGAGGAGCGAGATGTCAAAATGGACGAGGCACGGGACTTCGAGGCGGTCACTGGCAAGGGCGTCAAGGGTGTTGTGGACGGCAAAGCGGTGGCGCTCGGCAATCTGGCGATGATCCGTGAATTGGGGCTCGAGGCGGGCGACCTGACCGCCAAGGCCAATGCCCGCCGCGACGAGGGTGAGACAGTGATGTTCGTGGTGCTGGACGGCGACATTGCCGGTCTTGTCGCTGTCGCCGACCCGGTGAAGGAGACCACGCCCGCCGCGATCAAGGACCTGCATGAACTGGGGTTCCGCGTCATCATGGCGACCGGCGACAACGAGCGCACAGCCAAGGCGATCGGCGCGCGGCTCGGCATCGACGAGATCCGGGCCGACGTGCTGCCCGAGGACAAGGCGCGGATCATCAAGGAATTGCAAGCCGAAGGTCGCAAGGTCGCCATGGCCGGGGACGGCGTCAACGACGCCCCAGCGCTCGCGCAGGCCGATGTCGGCATCGCCATGGGCACTGGCGCCGATGTGGCCATCGAAAGTGCGGGCATCACCCTCGTCAAGGGCAACCTCGATGGAATCGTGCGCGCGCGGCGGTTGGCTCGGGCCACCATGCGCAACATCCGTCAAAACCTGTTCTTCGCGCTGATCTACAATGCCTCCGGCGTGCCGGTCGCGGCAGGAGTTCTGTTTCCCTTCTTTGGCATCCTCATCAGTCCGATGTTTGCTGCCTTCGCCATGAGCGCGTCGTCAATCTCGGTGGTGCTCAATTCGCTGCGTCTTCGCGGCGTTCGCATCTAGAAGCGCGCAACATCGTTCGGACGAACCGAAAGCAAAAGAGAGACCATTTATGCAGAGCAAACAAGACACGTACCGCGAAGGCTCTATCAGTCTGGGCGGCGCCATCGCGATGGGAACAGGCGTGATGATCGGCGCCGGAATCTTTGCGTTAACGGGGCAAGTCGCACAGCTCGCCGGCCCTCTGTTCCCTCTTGCATTCATCGCCGGCGCGGTCGTCACAAGCTTCAGCGCCTACAGCTACATCAGGATGTCGAACAAATGGCCGTCCTCGGGTGGCATCGCCATGATCCTGCAGAAGTGCTATGGTCCCGGAGCCATCGCAGGCGGGGCCGCGTTGCTGATGGCGCTCAGCATGGTGATCGCGGAAAGCCTCGTCGCGCGAACCTTCGCCACCTATGTCCTGCGCCCTTTCGATATCGAAGGTGGCCCATTGGTCCCCGCTCTGGCTGTGGCCGTGATCGTTTTCGCCTTTTTGGTGAACATCGCCGGAAACCGCTCGGTCGGGCTGTTCTCGTTGATCATGGCCGCGATCAAGATCGGAGGCATAGCTCTGTTTGGCATCGCGGCCCTGTGGTCCAGTGGTTTTGCGTTCGCCGCGGCGTCCGAGACCTCACAATCCTACAGGCTCACGGGGTTCATCGCCTCTACGGCGCTGGCCATCCTTGCGTTCAAGGGATTCACCACGATCACCAACAGCGGAGCCGAGATCACTGAACCAAATCGCAATGTTGGCCGAGCGATCATGTTCTCTATCGGAATCTGCGTCGTCGTCTACCTGTTGGTCGCCTACGGGGTCGGTTCGAGTCTCACGATCGAGGAGATCATCTCAGCGCGTGACTATTCGCTGGCACAAGCGGCGCAGCCCGCCCTTGGACAAACCGGCTTCATACTCACGGTGATCCTGGCCGCTGTCGCAACGGCGTCCGGCGTTCTGGCCAGCGTCTTCGCGGTGTCGCGTATGCTGGCGATGCTGACCGACATGGAAATGATCCCGCACAGCCACTTCGGTATGCCAGGTCCCATCCAACGCCACACCCTGGTCTATACTGTCGTCATCGCCGCGACGTTGGCCGTGCTCTTTGATTTAGGCCGGATCGCATCCCTCGGTGCTTTCTTTTACCTCGTCATGGACATGATCATACATTGGGGCGTGTTCCGCTATCGTCGAGCAGACGTCGGCGCCTTCGGTATCGTGCTTTTGACTGCCCTGGCGCTCGATGCGATAGTACTGGCAGCTTTCACCGTGATAAAGCTTCAAAGCGACCCGATGATCGTTCTCTACGCCGCTGTCGGGATGATCGCTGTGTTCGCCTTCGAGCGCGTTTACTTGTCGCAATGGGTGGCACCGCAAGTCGCCCCCGCCCACGCCCACGGTGATTAGCCTGCCATCACCTGGCCTGAAGAGATGCGATGCCTTGTGCGCCGATCGTGATCAGCCCGACCGACAAGGCAAACGCAGCCAGGGCAAGCAGCATCACGCCCGTGTTCATGGGCAAGCGACGTACAACCGGTCCAAGAAATTCCGACCGCCCGAAAGCCGAGACGTAGAGCGGCAACGCGCTTATCATAGTCGCATAGAGGTAAACGCCGGAGATGTTCTCGAAAAACGCCGAACGCGCAAGAGTCGGGGATACAACCGCCAAAGCGGTTGAACGATTGCCGCCGAATGACCCGAACCAGTCGGCAGATAGAACGTATATAAGCACGTGGAGACCTGGAAAGAGAAGGGCTCTGAGCAAGACATCGACCAGCACGAAAAACACCGTGTCTCTTGAGCCCGCCTTTGGTTGCTTTGTCATGGCGAAAAGGAAAAAACTGACGTAGTTGACGGCAAAAACCACGGGCAAACCGTTGGTCGCAACCTGCCTTAGAAAGCGCATGAGTGCCGGTCCGCCGGCAGCAAGAGCCGGAGCAAAGCCCGGAGCCAGTAAGACATAGAACAACAGGACCGGCAGCAATGCAGCGAAGCTGAACAGCAGGACATTTCTAACAAACTGAGCCGCGGGCATACTGATAGAGAAAAATCTATCCATTGAAATAGCCTGCCATGTGGGCACCACTAGGTCGATGATACGTTATCGATCCCTCCCAAGCGGACGGAAGCGACAAGCCGGTTGCGGGCATTCCCAGAGATCGCTTACTCGGCCCGTTTGACGCAAATCGGGTTTCCCTCGATCGTCCTGAGCGGCAATCGCGTTGTTTCAACCGGACTCGCGTGCATGTACCAGTAGCAGTTGTCCTCGGGCCGCAGATAGGCGGTCGCGAGGTCTTGGTTCGGTGCTGCCAGTTCCAGGATATTTTCCGGTAACGGCGGGCGTGACGACGCGTTTTGTGAATTCGAGAAAGACTCCGAGCAAGCCCCAAGGGCCAAGACGGTTGTGAGAAGAAGTGCGCTTCGTGTGTACATAAATTGATGATCCTTCTGGCTGGTTTGTTTTGGCCGCTCTGGTATCGGCTTCCCTCTTTCACAGGTTTGCGAACCATCTTAATTAGACAGTCCCTCCGTCAAATCGCTAACGCTCAGAAATGTGTGGCCCAGCGAGGATGGCTTTCGTCGATCACCAGAGCATGGCTGTGCCTGCGATGCCCCTTCAAGTGGGGATGATCAAGTGGCAGGTTGTCGTGCGTGTGTTCAATCTCCACGGGATCGCTCGCTGGCCAGAGTTTCAGAGCGGCGAGCATGCCAGTGGCCGCGAGAAGCGCCAGACCGATCAGCGCAGGAACGACACCGTAGACCGTCAGCAGCCAGCCCGACAGCGGATAGGTCACCAGCCAGCAAGCGTGCGACAGCGCGAATTGCGCCGCAAACAGAGCGGGGCGATCCCCGGCATGGGCGGACCGGCGCAGTAACCGGCCAGACGGGGTGAGAACGGCGGAATATCCCAGACCTACCAGCAGCCAGGCCCCCAATAGGATGAACCAACCAAGGCCGGCGGTCAGGACTGTTGCCCCCAACCCCAACAATGTCGCCACCATCAGGGCAGCACCGCCGAACATTACGGGCCGGTCTGGCAGCGCATCCAGTACGCGCGGAAGGAGCAGTGCGGCCGTCATGGAGCCAGCGCCGAAGGCGAACATCGTCCAGGCCAGCGCGCTTTCCGACAGGCCGAGCGATCCGCGTACCAAAACGACGGTATTGACCAGAACCATTGCCCCGGCCGCCGCTGCCGCAAGGTTCAGCGCCAGCAACCCGCGCAGGCGGGGCGTGGCCAGATAGATGCGGATACCGCGTGTCGTCCGATCATAGATGCCGCGCGGCTCGGACGATTTCGGGTTTGGCAGGAGGACAGAGACCACGAGCAGCGCCGAGCCGGCGAAACCCGCAACCGTGCCAACGAAGAGCGAATTGTAGGACATCACCGAGAGCAGAAGGGCCGCTAGCGTTGGGCTGACGATGTTTTCCAGATCGTAGGCCAGCCGCGACAGCGACAATGCACGGGTATAGCGCGCCTCTTCGGGCAGAACGTCCGGGATCGTCGCCTGAAAGGTCGGCGTGAAGGCGGCGGAGGCCGATTGCAGTAGGAAGATCAGAACATAGACCTGCCAGACCTCAGTCACGAAAGGCAGTGCCAGCGCAACGCCTGCGCGCACGAGATCGAGCGTCACCAGAAGCGCGCGGCGCGGCAGGCGGTCCGCGAAGGCCCCGGCAATGGGAGCGATGCCCACATAGGCCACCATCTTGATGGTGAATACCGTGCCCAACACCAGCGCCGCCCCGTCCCCTGCAAGGTCGAAGGCAAGCAGGCCGAGTGCGACCGTCGCGAGGCCGGTTCCCAGAAGCGCCACGACCTGCGCCAGAAACAGATGGCGGTAAGTGCGGTCGGAGAGGATGTCGAGCATGGCGGACCTCAGAGGTAACGCGCGATCGTTCGCAGCTCGGCACGATCTGTCTCCGAGCCTTCGGCGTCGAGGCAATGGTCCATGTGGTCGTGGATCAGCGCCCGCTTGGCATTCGTGATCGCCTTTTCGACCGCCTGCATCTGTTGTGCGATCTCAAGGCACGGCTTGCCCGCCTCGATCATCTCGATCACGGCGCGCAGGTGGCCGTCAGCGCGTTTCAGCCGTGTGACGAGAGCAGGATGACTTGCATGGACATGGTGAGTTGTCATAATAACGGCTTATCCTCCCCAGGGGGATAGAACAAGATGGCGCCGCGACGCGCCACGCGAGAAACGAGCGAGCAGGCAGATTTGATGACAACCTTACGGACAATCGGAAAGGCCACGTTCGCGACGCTTCTCTGCGCGGCCGTGCTTGTCTGGTCGGTTATGCCTACAACCTCGCACGCGCCTGCGATCCTTGACGTGCTTCAGGAGCACGCGGAGATGCTCGCCGAGCACGGGCACTCGCATGGTCTGGAAGAAGATTTGGCGTGGGCTATGCATGGACACAGCCACGACAGCATTGACCACGATCATAGCCAGGCGGTCGTGCCTGGTCCCGATCTGTCGTCGCAGCCGCTCGACATCTACGCGGCCGCTTGGCACCTGAGTTCAGCCACCTCGAACCCTTTACGGATATATCTGATCGAACGACCTCCGCGCGTCTGATCGACCGCGCGCCATTGGCGCGCTGCGACGATTATCAGATACACATACGGAGTTCGATCGATGACTACAGTCCATCGGGGCTGGGCCGATCCCGGCATACGCCGGATCGCAATCCTGTCCTCAATTACGCTGGCGGCACTCGTCCTGAGTGCAGGCCATGCGCTCGCCCACAATGTTACCGAAGGCGACGCAGGCTACATCCAGGAAATCTGGGGGGTGAACATCATCCCCTTCATGTATCTCGGCGCCAAACACATGGTCACGGGATACGATCACATCCTGTTCCTGCTCGGCGTCGTCTTCTTCCTCTACAAGATGAAGGATGTAGGCATCTATGTCAGCCTCTTCGCCCTCGGGCACTCGACCACGATGCTGGCCGGTGTCTGGTTCGGCTGGGGCATCAACGCCTACATCATCGACGCGATCATCGGCCTTTCGGTCGTCTACAAGGCGCTCGACAATCTCGGGGCGTATCAGCGCTGGTTTGGGTTCCAGCCGAACACCAAGGCCGCAACGTTGATCTTCGGCTTTTTCCACGGCACGGGCCTGGCCACGAAAATCCTAGACTATGAAATCGCTTCGGACGGGCTGCTGGCCAATCTTCTGGCGTTCAACGTGGGCGTCGAGCTTGGCCAGATCATGGCGCTTGCCGTGATCCTCATCGTCATGGGCTACTGGCGGAAATCCCCGAACTTCTTCCGCCAGGCCTACACCGCCAACGTCGTCATGATGTCCATGGGGTTCATCCTCATAGGCCTGCAAATCACCGGCTATTTCGTAGCCACCTGAGAAAATTGGAGAGACAAATGTTCAACGCAGAAAAACCGAGCCTTGAGGAGCTGCCAAGCTCCGCGCAGCTGATCCGGTCCACCGCCATCGCGGCGGCCAGCGCGGTCGCGATCCTTGTGACCGTCGTGCTTCCCGCCGAATACAACATCGACCCGACAGGGATCGGCGGCGTTCTCAGACTTGCCGAAATGGGAGAGATCAAAACCCAGCTCGCGGCAGAGGCCGAAGCCGATAGGCTGTTGGAGCTTGAAGCCGAGGAGCAGTCGAGCCTGATGAACGATATTCTCGGCCTTTTTGTCGGCGCGGCACACGCACAGGAAGCCGAAGTTTGGCGCGACGAAACCACCTTCACGCTGGCACCCGGTGACTCGGCTGAGTGGAAGCTGGTCATGGATGTGGGTCAAACGGCAGAGTATCGAATGCTGGTCGATGGCGGTCGAGTCAATTTCGACCTGCATGGTCACGGTGGTGGCAAATCCGTGACCTACGAAAAGGGTCGCGGATCGACGGGCGACGAAGGCGAGATCGTTGCTGCTTTCGACGGCGAACACGGTTGGTTCTGGCGCAATCGCGACAGTGAGACGGCCACCGTGACCGTTCAGGTACGCGGCGAATACGCCGAGTTCAAAGACGCCAGTTGACAACTTGATAACGGAGCCCACTGAGGGCTCCATTATCTTCCCTTCTTCACTTCAACCAGGAAAGGACCCTAAAATGATTGGAAAACTGGTACTTGCGGCGGCCACGTAGGCGGCTCCTAGCCGCCGCTGGAAACGCACAGATCATTTTACCCGCACGCCGTAACCCTTTTGGATAATTAATTTACATAAACTTCATTATGCGACTTTATACTTCGTGTTGCGATAGTATATTATCGTATGTATGCTGGACTCCGGTCATGGAGGTTCCTCAGAATGCGCCATTTACTCAAAAAACTCCTCCCCTCGGTTGCAGTCGCTTTGACCGTGACAG
>NZ_QPMK01000023.1 GCF_003344785.1 Thalassococcus profundi
CCCTGCAGGAGCGCGAAGCCGCGCTCAGGACCGAGTCCGAGACCGGCAAGACCGAGATCGACAGGCTCAAGGGCGAAACCGCCCGCCTGAACGACGCCGTCCGGCAGGCCCGCGGCAAGGCCGACACGCTCGACAAGACCGTCGCCGAGCTGAACGCCACGCTGGACGAGAAGAACGCAAAGATCAACGATCTGCAGACCCAGGAAAGCGAACTGCGCGCCCGCCTGGCGCAGAACGAAACGGCGCTGATCCGCCACAATCAGAGTGCCGAAGAAGCCCGCCACCAGATGAGCCGGCTGCGCGACGATCTGTCGGAAAAGACATCCCTGCTGGCCGACCTCGAAACCCGCCACGCCAGGGAAGCCGCGCGCGCCAGCGAACTGGACGCACAGGTGCGCGCGCTGCACGACAGCAAGCAGGCGATGAGCCTGCAGCACACCGAGGAGATGCGCCTCAAGACTGCAGAGCTGACCGCAGCGCAGGAGGACCTGCGCACGACCGAGGCACGTCTGAAAGGCGAGCTGGCGCAACAGGTGGATCGGCTGCGCGATCTGGAAAACGCGCTGAGCCAGACCCAGAGTGCCCTGGCGCAGCGCAGTCACGAAGCCGACGAAATGCGCCACAAGAGCGCCGAGTCCGAACGCCTGCTGGAGGAAAAGACCGCCGAGCTGGAGACGTTGCGCACGACCCTGCAGGACACCGAAGAGCGCCTGTGCGGTGAGCTCAAGACGCTGCGAAGACAGACGGAGGACCACGAGGCGCTCATGTCCGCCAAGCTGCAGCGCAAGAGCGAACAGGTCAGCTCCCTCGAAGAGAACCTGAAGGCGAGATGCCGTGAACTGGCCGATATGACACGTATCCTGGCCACGAAGGAAACCGCGCTAGAGACCGAGCGCAGCACGTCGGAAGAGGCGTTGAACCGCGAACGCAAAACGCGAGAAGCAGCGGAATCCAAGTTGAACCAGTTGGAAAAGCTGCACATCGAAGACCGCACGCGCAACGCGCAACTGATTTCGGAACGAGATCAGAAAATCGCCGATCTGGACAAGTACCTGCGCACGAACACCCGGGAAATTGCCGACGTGACACGTCTGCTGTCCGACAGCGAACATGCGCTCAAGGTGGAGCGCGCCCGCCTTGAAGAGATGCGCCTGTCGGCCGAACGCGCGGAATACGCCATTCTGGAGCTGCAAAGCAGTTCTTCCTGGAGGCTGACGGCGCCATTCCGGGCGATTTCAAAACGGCTGCGCCGCAAGAGCTGAGGCGCGCAGGCTCAAAGCAGGCTTTTCAGGTAGCGCCCGTAATCGTTCTTCTTGAACATCGCCGCGCGTTTCTCCAGTGCGGCGCGGTCGATCCAGCCCTGGTCGTAGCCGATTTCCTCGAGGCAGCCGGTCTGCTGGCCCTGGCGTTTTTCCAGGGTGCGCACGAAGTTGCCCGCATCGAGAAGCGACCCGTGCGTGCCCGTATCCAGCCAGGCATAACCGCGCCCCATGCGTTTCACGTCCAGAAGCCCCTCGTGCAGGTACATTTCCAGCAGCGTGGTGATCTCGAGCTCGCCGCGCGCCGAAGGCTGCACCTCTTTGGCGCGGGCCGGGGCGGTGCCGTCGAGGAAGTAGAGCCCGGTGACAGCGTAGTTCGACGGCGGCACCTCTGGTTTCTCGATGATCGCCGTGGCGCGGCCCTGATCGTCGAAATCGACCACGCCGTAGCGTTCGGGATCGGCGACGCGATAGCCGAAGACGGTGCCGCCCTCGGGTTTGGCATCGGCGTCGGCCAGCTGTTCGGGCAGGCCGTGGCCGTAGAAGATGTTGTCGCCCAGCACCAGCGCCGAGGGCGCGCCGGCCAGGAACCCCTCGGCCAGCAGGTAGGCCTGCGCCAGCCCGTCGGGGCTGGGCTGCACGATGTAGGTGAGCGTGAGCCCCCACTGGCTGCCGTCGCCCAGGGTGCGGCGAAACTGGTCCTGGTCCTGCGGCGTGGTGATCACCGCGATCTCGCGGATGCCCGCCAGCATCAGCACCGACAGCGGGTAGTAGATCATCGGCTTGTCGTAGATCGGCAGGAGCTGTTTCGACACACCCATGGTGATCGGATAGAGCCGGGTGCCCGACCCGCCCGCAAGAATGATGCCTTTGCGTTTGTTCACTTGGAAGCTCCGATATCTGCAAGAATGTCCTTGAGGCCCGCGCGCCAGTCGGGGCGCGCGATGCCGAAGGTGGCTGTCAGCGCGCCGTTGTCGAGCCGCGAATTGAGCGGTCGTTTGGCCGGGGTGGGAAAGTCGGTGGTGGGGATGTCCGCAACCTCCGGCGACAGCCCGGCCTGGGCAAAGATCTCGCGGGCGAAATCGGCCCAGCTCACGTCCGGCCCGCCCGAGAAGTGATAGGTGCCCGATTTGCCCGGATCCGCGATCAGCTGCCCGGCGATCTCCAGGCAGGCCTGCGCGATGTCGGCGGCCGGCGTCGGCCCGCCCACCTGGTCGGCGACGATGGTCAGCCGGTCGCGCTCTGCCCCCAGCCGCAGCATGGTCTTGACGAAATTCGCGCCATGCGCCGAGACCACCCAGGAGGTGCGCAGAATCGCGTGGGGCCCGCCGGCCGCGCGCACGCCCTCTTCGCCCGCGAGCTTGGTGCGGCCATAGGCGTTTTGCGGGGCAACAGGGTCTGTTTCGACCCAAGGGTCCGTGCCGCTGCCCGCGAAGACGTAATCGGTCGAGATATGCACCAGCGGGATGCCGCGTGCCGCGCAGGCCTGCGCCATGGCCGCCGGCGCGTCCCCGTTGACGGCCGAAGCCTCGGTCTCGTGCTCCTCGGCGCGGTCGACGGCGGTCCAGGCGGCGGCGTTGATCACCGCGCGGGGGTCATGCGTCTCGATCGCGGCGGCACAGGCCGCGGGATCCGTCAGGTCGGCGGCGTCGCGGCCCAGGCAGGTCACCGCCTGCGACTGCCGTGCCAGTTCCGTGGCCACCTGGCCGGTTCGGCCGAAGACGAGAATGTTCATGGTGCTCGCGGTCCTTCTGTCCTGTACCGTGCGGCCTGCGCCTATGCGGTCACACCCAGCCGTTCGCCGACACCCTTGCGGGTCTGCAGTGCCCGCCACCAGTCTTCGTTGTCGAGATACCACTGCACGGTGCGGCGCAACCCCTCCTCGACCGTGACCGAGGGCCGCCAGCCCAGTTCGGCGCGGATGCGGCCGGGGTCGATGGCATAGCGGGCGTCGTGGCCGGGGCGGTCGGTGACATAGGTGATCTGCTCGGCATAGGGGTGGTTCGAGGGCCGCAGCTCGTCGAGGATGCCGCAGAGCGTCGTCACCAGCTCGAGGTTGCTGCGCTCGTTCTCGCCGCCGATGTTGTAGGACCGTCCCAGCTCGCCCTTCTGCACCACCAGCAGCAGCGCCTCGGCGTGATCCTCGACATAGAGCCAGTCGCGTACATTGGACCCGTCGCCGTAGATCGGCAGGTCCTTGCCGGCCAGCGCGTTGAGGATGATCACCGGGATCAGCTTTTCGGGGAAATGATAGGGGCCGTAGTTGTTGGAGCAGTTGGTCAGCACCACCGGCAGGCCGTAGGTCTCGTGCCAGGCGCGCACGAGATGGTCGGAGGAGGCTTTCGAGGCGGAATAGGGACTGCGCGGATCGTAGGGCGTGTCCTCGGTGAACTTGACCGACGGGTCGGACGGCAGCGAGCCGAAGACCTCGTCGGTGGAGATGTGGTGAAAGCGGAACGCCTCCGGCCTGCCCTGCCCCACCCAGTAGGCGCGCGCGGCCTCGAGCATGTTGTAGGTGCCGGTGATGTTGGTCTCGATGAAATCGCCGGGCCCGTCGATCGACCGGTCGACGTGGGATTCCGCGGCCAGGTGCATCACCGCATCGGGCGTGTGTTCCGCGAACGCCCGGTCCAGCGCCGCGCGGTCGCGGATGTCGGCCTGCACGAAGGCATAGTTCGGACTGTCCGCCACGCGCGCCACGTTGTCGAGGCAGGCCGCGTAGGTCAGCGCATCGAGGTTGACGACGCTGTGGCCGTCGGCGATGGCGCGGCGCACGACCGCCGATCCGATGAAACCGGCCCCGCCGGTGACAAGCAGTTTCATGGCTCAGCCCTCGTAGACGAATGGAGATTGAAAATCGGCCAGCGCCGGGGCGGCGGCATCCTTGTCCGACAGCAGCGGATCGCCCTCGAGGCCCCAGTCGATACCGCAGCTGTCCCAGCGCACCGCGCCGTCGCATTCGGGCGCGTAGTAATCGGTGCACTTGTAGAGGATCTCGGTATCGGGCGCGCGGGTGACGAAGCCGTGCAGGAACCCGGCGGGGACCAGCAACTGCTTGCCGTTCTCGAAGCTCAGCTCGCACCCCGTCCAGTGCCCGTAGGTCGGCGAGCCGCGGCGGATGTCGACGGCCACGTCGAAGAGCGCGCCCTTGCCGCAGCGCACCAGCTTGTCCTGGGCATGGGGCGGCGACTGGAAGTGCAGACCGCGGATCGTGCCGACCCTGGCCGACAGCGAATGGTTGTCCTGAACGAAATCGTAATCGAGCCCCGCCTCCTGCATCCGCTGCCGGTTCCAGCTTTCGCTGAAGAACCCGCGCGCGTCGCCGAAGCGGCGGGGCGTCAGGATCAGAACCTCTGGAATGGCGGTCTTTTCAATCTCGAGCATCAAGGGCGGTCCCAGGGAAATCTGTCGATGAGCCTCCCTTACACGGGATGCTGCCCAAGCGAAAGCACCCAGACGCAACAGCGGCCCCTTGCGCGCCCCGGCCTGTGCGTACGCTGGATTAAGCGGCTGTTGACCCCGCGCACGCAGGGTATCCGGCAGCCACCGACGGAGGTTTCATGGCCGACAATTCCCCCCGCCTCGACCTGCCCTATCTGGCGCCCGCGCAGGCGCAGAAGCACGTCACCCACAACGCGGCGCTGACCCGGCTCGATATCCTGGTGCAGCTCACCGTCACCGCCTTTGCCGCCACCCAGCCGCCCGGCGTGCCCGAAGAGGGCGCGGTCTATGCCCTGGGGGCGGGGGCGCAGGATGCCTGGGCCGGTCAGGACGCGGCGACGCTGGCGGCCTTCCAGGACGGCGCCTGGATCTTCGTGACCCCGCAGGACGGCTGGGTGGCCGCCGAGGCCGCCACCGGCGCGCTGCGGGTCCTGGCGGACGGCGACTGGCGGGCGCTGCCGCTCGAGAATCTCGACGGGCTGGGGGTGAATGCCGCCTTCGATGCCACCAACCGGCTGGCGGTGGCCGCGGCGGCCACGCTGCTGACCCACGACGGCGGCGGGCATCGGCTCAAGATCAACAAGGCCACGGCAGCCGACACCGCGTCGCTGCTCTTCCAGTCGGGCTATTCCGGCCGGGCCGAGATCGGGCTGGCGGGCTCGGACGCGCTGTCGTTCAAGGTGTCGGACGACGGCAGCACCTGGACCGGGGCGCTGCATCTGCGTGGCGACAACGGCCATATCGGGATGGGCACGGCCGATCCGAAATACCCGCTGCACATCCATCGCCCCGGCACGCTTGGCGCCTCGATCCTGCTCAGCAACGGCATCTCCGGCAGCGGCCCCACCGACGGCTTCTGGTTCGGCTATTCCAACGCCGCCTATTTCTGGAACTACGAGGCGACGGCGACGCAGTTCGCCACCGCCAACACCGCGCGGATGACGATCACCGCCGCGGGGCGGGTCGGGATCGGCACCACAACCCCGTCCTGCGCGCTTCAGGTGTCCGGGCCGGTGCGGCCCGGCACCTATGCCAGCGCCAGCCGTCCCGATGCCGCGGCACAGGGCGCGGGCGCGATGATCTACGACACGGGGCTGACGCAGCCGCTCTGGAGCGACGGCAGTGTCTGGCGCGACGCCACGGGCACGGCGGTCTGAAGCGCCGGGCCGGGCGTGGCGGTCTGACTTAGGGTGCCGCGCGGCGCCTACCCCCGCCGCGTCTTCACCCAGCCCAGGAAGGCCGCGTCGGCATTGCCCAGGCGCTTGCGGCCGCTTTCGGCCCACCAGCCGCGCCAGTCCGCCTCGAGCGCATAGACATCCGCGCCGGGGATCAGACGGCGCGCCTCGTCCAGCGCCTCCGGGCTCAGCACCGGCGCGCCCACCGGGTCCACCACCGCGGCACGGCGGGTAAAGCGCATGAGGTCACCCTCGGCCTCGGTCAGATCGTATTCGGGCAGGTTGGCGTCCCGGGCCATCCGCCGCAGGGCGGCGCGAAAGACCCGCAGCGGCGCGGTCGACCCGGCCTTCTTGTGCAGCACCGCGACGCTCACCGTCCAGCCGGGCTGGCGCCCGCAATGCTTGCGGGCCAGCTCGTAGATGCGCCGCTCCAGCGGCTTGCGCAGGCGGAAATACTCCCGGCTCAGCGTCAGCACCGATTTCGCCAGCACCGCGCGAAAGATCCAGTCCGACAGCGTCACCGTCACGCTGATCATCCGCCCGCCGCGGCTGCGGCGGACGATCTCCCAGCTTTCGATCAGGCCGAAGCCGCGCGTGGTCTCGACCCCGCCGGTGGCGAGGTTGGTGGTGATCCGCGTACCGGCCAGCCGCTCGAAGGCTTCCTTGAGCCGCGTATAGGCGTCCCCGGAGGTGTCGCGGTTGGTGGCCACCAAGAGGTCATGCGCGGTCAGCTGCAGCGTCCGGCTGATCGCGCGGCCGGCGTTCATCGCCGCCATCAGCTGGCTCACGCAGTAGATCAGCACGTCCTTGTCGTGGATCGTCGCCCGGCCCTTGACCGAGGGCGTGACCTCCACCTGCGTGCCGTTGTGGTCATAGCGCAGCACCCGCCGGTCGGGCCGGGTGGAGAGCGAAAAGATCGGATGCTCCATCGACCCCAGATCGTCCTTGGGGGAGGCGCCGAAGATATCGCAGACGAAAAAATCCGCCGTCGGATGCCGGTCGGGTAATCGTCCGCCGCCACCCGCAGTGCCTGCTGGGGTCATGCCTTTTGCCTCATCTGTCCCGCGGCCTGCTCTGCCGCCCTGCCCCCGGTTTTTATGCGAATCCGCTTTCGGGGTTTCAGTGACGCCTACGGTAAAGTTATCCACAGCCTGCGTCCAGCATCGCCTGCCCCGCCATCGGCGGATCGGAGTCGCGGCAGCGGGGGATCGGAGTCGCCCGATCGGGGGTTCAGAGTCGCATGAACGGTCCCGGCTGCGATTTGGCCCATGAAAAACAGGGCTTTGCAGAGACCGCCGCTTGCCCGTAACGTATCAACTAACAGAAAATAACAGGGACCAAAGGGCCAGCGCCCAGGGGCCGGACCTGCCAAATCCCTGAAACCTCCCGCAATTTGCTGAGAAACCACTCCCATGTGTGGGTTTTGCTTTCATGTGTGCGGTTTTCTGATACTCTGGCCAAAAGGGCGCACATAGAGGCGCTGGGGGCCTCCCCTCATAACGAACACCCCTCTGGCACGGGACGAGCAGCAGATGAAATCCGATCCCCGGGGCCCCCTGCCCCCCTATTTCAACATCGACCCCGATGCGGCCCTTGCCGCGCTCGGGTCCCCGACCGCCACCGCCGGTTTCGGCCAGATCGCCCGGGCCTGCAGTGCGGGGCGCGAAGACCTGGCCTCCCGCGGGCTCGAGGAGAACGGCGCGCGCAGCCTGCGGTTCTTCTCGACCTGGGAGATCACCCGCTACCTCATTCCAGTAGCCGTGGGCCATTTCCGCCGGGTGCTGAAGCAGAACCCCGACCTGCCGCAGGGCCGGTCCGAGACCGACGGCGGCGCCAAGTGGTTCACCCTCGACGAGGTGCTGCGCCTGCGCGCGCATTTCGGCACCGAGGGATCGAAGGCCAAGGAATACCTGCCCTACCGTCCCAAGGGTCAGCCCGCCAAGATGGTCGCGGTGGCCAACTTCAAGGGCGGCGTCGGCAAGACCTCGACGGCGGCGCACCTGGCGATGTCCGCCGCGCTCGACGGCTACCGGGTGCTGGTGATCGACCTCGACAGCCAGGGCTCCATGACCTCGATCTTCGGCGGCCGGGTGGCCGACGAATGGCAGACGGTGTTCCCGCTTCTGGCGCGCCACTACGCCCGCCACCTGCGCCTGGAGAACCAGCGCCGGATGGACCGGGGGGATGCGCCGCAGCCGCTTGATGATACGCTCTCCGAGGCGCTGGAGGCGCGCGCCCAGACCCTCGTGCAGAAGACCCACTGGCCCAACATCGACCTCATCGGCGCGCAGCTGAACCTCTACTGGGCGGAATTCCAGATCCCAGTCTGGCGGATGCAGGGCCGCGGCTGGAAGCTCTGGGATGCGCTGACCGACAGCCTGGCCGAGGACGGGGTGCTCGACGCCTACGACATCGTCTTCATCGACACGCCGCCGGCGCTTGGCTACCTCACCATCAACGGCCTTGCGGCGGCCGATATCCTGCTGGTGCCTTTGGGGGCGTCGTTCCTGGAATTCGACAGCACGGGCCGGTTCTTCGACATGCTGCATTCCACCTTCGGGTCCATCGAGGAGGCCGAGAACATGGCCGCCCGCGCCCTGGGCCGCGAGGGGCTGGCCTTCCAGTGGGACGCGGTGCGCGCCGTGGTCACCCGCTACGACGGCAGCCAGCAGGCGGAACTTGCCGCCCTCATGCAGGCCTACCTGGGCCAGACGCTGTCGCCGCACCGGCAGGATTTCACCGCGCTCATCGGCCAGGCCGGCGAACAGGTGCAGGGCATCTACGAAGCCGATTACCGCGATTTCAACCGCGAAACCTATGCCCGCGGGCGCGAGACCTTCGATGCCACCTATGCCGCCTTCAAGCAGCTCCTGATCGGGTCCTGGCGGCGCGACGAACTGGGCGCGCAGGAGGCGGCGGAATGAGCGGCTCATATTTGACCGGATGGTCAAAAGTTTCGCGCGCGAAACGCCACCGCCCGCCGCATTCAGACTCTGTTGAGGGCAAATGCGCTCTCTTTCCGGGCAAAAGGAGCCTTTGACATGGCCAAGCGCAAACGCCTGACCCCGCCCAATCCCGGTTACCTCGACGCGACCCCGGCGCCCGAAGCCAAGAGCATGTTCGCCGCCGCCCCGATCGCCGACGTGGCGCGCGCAGCGGCCTCGAGCGCCGCACTCGACGAGATGGCCGAGACCCTGAGCCGCGCCCGGACAGAGGGCCGCATGGTGCTGAGCCTGCCGCTGGGGGATATCCAGCTCGACTACCTCGTGCGCGACCGTACGCTGGTCGACGATGCCGAGATGACCGCGCTGATGGAGTCCCTGCGCGCCCGCGGCCAGCAGACGCCGGTCGAAGTGGCGGATCTGGGAGGCGGACGGTATGGCCTGATCTCCGGCTGGCGGCGCTGCCAGGCGCTGGCGCGGCTGGCGCAAGAGACCGGAGAGGACCGGTTCGGCACCGTGCTGGCGCTGCTGCGCCGGCCCGAGGACGCTTCGGACGCCTATCTCGCCATGGTCGAGGAAAACGAGATCCGGGTGGGTCTGAGCTATTTCGAGCGTGCCCGCATCGTCGCCAAGGCCGCCGATAACGGTGTCTATGCCAGCGAAAAGGCGGCGCTTGCGGCGCTCTTCGCCTCGGCCTCGCGGCCGAAACGGTCGAAGATCGGCAGCTTTCTCACCCTCGTGGCGCAGCTCGACGGCGTGCTGCGTTTCCCCGAGGCGATCGGCGAACGCAGCGGCCTGGCCCTGGCCCGCGCGCTGGAGGACGATCCCGGCCTTGCCGCGCGGTTGCGCAGCGCGCTCGAGTCCAGCCCGCCTGCCGATGCCGCAGCGGAACAGGCCCTGATCGACGCCGCTTTGAAAGTCCCTGCAGAGCCGGACAAAAAGACCCTGATCCGCCCCAGGACGCCCGCAGACGCAGCACCGGTGTCCAACATCTTCGCCGAGCCGCAGTCCGGCGAGCGGCTCACCGAGGCGCAGGTGCGCCGCGCGCGCGCGGGCGGCAGCGAGGTGGCGCCCGGTGTCTGGATGCGGGTGTTCCACAACGGCGACATCGCCATCAGCGGCGACAACCTGCCGCCCGACCTGCATGCCGATCTGCGCGCCTGGCTGGCGGCGCGGCTCTGACGCGGTCCCGGCTTTCTCCGTCCGGCGGGATTTGCTAGACCGGCGCCACGCAACCCCGAGGATGCCATGCCCGATACCGCCGCCCCTGCCCCCACCGCCGCCCAGGCCGCCCGCGAGGTGCTGGCGCTGGAGGCGCGCGCGCTCGATGCGCTGGCCGCCGATCTGCCCGCCGATTTCGCAGCGACGGTCGATCTGGTCCTGAACACCGCCGGCCGTGTCATCGTGTCGGGCGTGGGCAAGTCGGGGCATGTGGGGCGCAAGATCTCGGCCACCCTGGCCAGCACCGGCACGCCCAGCTATTTCGTCCACGCGGGCGAGGCGAGCCATGGCGACCTTGGCATGATCAGCGGCGGCGATGTCTGCCTGATGATGTCCAATTCCGGCGAGACGCCGGAACTGGCCGACGAGATCGCCTATTGCACCCGCTTCGGCATTCCGATCATCGGCATGTCCAGCAACCCCGACAGCACCCTGATGCGCGCCGCCACCCTGCGGCTGACCCTGCCCAAAATGCCCGAAGCCTGCCCGATGGGCATGGCGCCCACCACCTCGACCACCATGATGCTGGCGCTTGGCGATGCACTGGCGGTGGCGCTGATGAAGGCGCGCGGCTTCGAGATCGCCCATTACCGCGACTTCCACCCCGGCGGAAAGCTGGGCGCGCAGATGTCCCGGGTCGCGGACCTCATGCACGGGCGCGACGCCCTGCCCCTCGTAGAGCCTGATATGCCGATGCCCGAGACGCTGCTGGTGATGTCGGCCAAGGGCTTTGGCATCGCCGCGGTGGTGGCCGAGGACGGCGCGCTCATGGGCATCGTCACCGACGGCGACCTGCGCCGCAACATGGATGCGCTGATGCAGCGCAGCGCCGGGCAGATCGCCACGAAACACCCCGTCACGGTGACGCCGGACGTGCTGGCGGCGCGGGCGCTGGCGATGATGAACGAACGCAAGATCTCGGTGCTGCTGGTGGTGGACGACGCGGGCCATCCCGAAGGCGTGCTGCACATCCACGACCTGCTGCGGGCGGGCGTGGCATGAAGACGACGCTGATCATCCCCGCGCGCTATGCCTCGACCCGCTATCCCGGCAAGCCGCTGGCCGAACTGACCCTGCCCTCGGGCAGGAAAAAGAGCCTGATCCGCCTGAGCTGGGAGGCCGCGGTGTCGGTGCGCGGCGTCGATGCCGTCTATGTGGCGACCGACGACGACCGGATCGCGGACCATGCCCGCGGCTTCGGCGCCGAGGTCATCATGACCTCGGACACCTGCCGCAACGGCACCGAACGCTGCGCCGACGCGCTGGATCGCGCCGGGATAGAGACGGATCTGGTGGTCAACCTGCAGGGCGACGCGCCGCTGACCCCGCCCTGGTTCGTCGAGGACCTGATCGCCGCCATGGGAGCCGATGCCGCCGCGCAGGTCGCCACCCCGGTGCTGCGCTGCGACGCGCTGACCTACGGCCACTTCGTCGAGGACCGCAAGGCGGGGCGCGTCGGCGGCACCACGGCGGTGTTCGGCGCGAACGGCCATGCGCTCTATTTCTCGAAAGAGGTCATTCCCTACATCGACCCCGGCAAGCTGCCCGACCCGATTCCGGTGTTTCACCACGTCGGTGTCTATGCCTACCGCCCGGCGGCCCTGCGCGCCTACATGGGCTGGCCCACGGGCAGGCTCGAGGCGCTGGAGGGGCTCGAACAGCTGCGCTTCGTCGAGAATGGCACGCCCGTCGCCTGCACCGAAGTCGACGGCCGCGGCCGGGTGTTCTGGGAGCTCAACAACCCCGCCGACATCCCCCGCATCGAAGCCGCATTGAAGGAGCTTTGAATGGACATCCGCGACACCCGCACCGTCACCGTGGGAGACATACGGATCGGCGGGGCCAATCCCTTTGCGCTGATCACCGGCCCTTGCCAGCTGGAGAGCCTGGACCACGCCCGGATGATGGCCGAGCGCATCGCCGAGGCCTGCGCCGCGACAGGCACGCGCTTCATCTTCAAAGCCAGTTACGACAAGGCGAACCGGTCCTCGCTGGGCTCCGAACGCGGACTGGGGATGGAGACGGGTCTGGAGATCCTTGGGCGTATCAGGGACGAATTCGGCTGTCCTGTGCTGACGGATGTGCACCTGCCTGACCATTGCGCGCCCGCGGCCCGGGTCTGCGACGTGCTGCAGATTCCCGCCTTCCTGTCGCGCCAGACCGACCTGCTTCTGGCCGCCGGAGAGACCGGGCGCGCGATCAACATCAAGAAGGGGCAGTTCCTGGCCCCCTGGGACATGGCCAATGTCGCCTCCAAGGTCGCCAGCACCGGCAACGAGGCGATCCTGCTCTGCGACCGCGGTACCAGCTTCGGCTACAACACGCTTGTGTCGGACTTTCGGGGGCTGCCGACCATGGCCGCCACGGGCTACCCGGTGGTCTTCGACGCCACCCATTCGGTGCAGCAGCCGGGCGGGCAGGGCGCGACCTCGGGCGGACAGCGGGAATTCGCGCCGGTGCTGGCGCGGGCGGCCTGCGCGGTGGGGGTGTCGGCGCTGTTCATCGAGACGCACCAGGACCCGGACAATGCCCCCAGCGATGGGCCCAACATGATCCCGGTGGACCGCATGGGCGCGCTGATCGGGCGTTTGCGGGCCTTCGACGACCTGCGCAAGCAGGGCGGAGATATTTGACCGGATGGTCAAAAGTTTCGCGCGCGAAACGTACGGGAGCACGGAGACTGCCGACGCCCCAAGGTGGGACAGTCTGTGAAATCAGGCTCTCACCCGCCTGAATTAACCTGCCGGTAAGTCTGGTTCCAAAACCCCTTACGTGGAAGCGCCCGGCTTTGTCCGCCGGATCAAGGGTTTGCGCATGGCCCGGAAAAATTGACACGACTTGTGCCAAAGCGCCGTTTTTGCGCCACGGTCCTGTAAACCTCCCGACAGCAAAGGTTGCGACTTCCTGAAGCGTTCACAGCGCGAAGGACCGCTTCAGATGCCGACCGGAATCCGCCACATCGGGACCACCACTGCCGCCGGGTTCGACCTGCCGATCGCCGCCATCTCGATGACGCGGGTCATGCAGGAGACGGCGACGCGCATTGCGATGGCCGATTACGCCTATGGCGCCACGCTCGAGACCGATCTCGGCCCCGGCGGGCTGCCGCCGATGCTGGCCACCGACTGGCACAGCCCCGGCACGCGCCTGGCCCTGGCGGTGTCGGGTCACAGCGGCGCCAGCCTGCCGCGCGCGGTGATCGACACCGCCCGTGCCGCGCGCGACGCCGGCGAGGGGGGCGGGCAGCGCGCCTACCTGGGGCCGGGCGCGCATCAGGACGAGGCCGCTACCGTCCTGGCCACCCGGGTGGGCGGCCAGGAGCAGCTGTTCGTCGCGGCGATGGACGGGGCGGGGCTCACCGGCTTTGCCATCGGCGCCGGCGGCGTGCCCGGCGGTCCCCGCGCGCGGGTGGATACGGCGCGGCACTACCTGGATGCGGTGACGGATCTGGCCGCCGTGGAGACGCCCGGCGGCACCTATCTTTACGCGGCCTCTGCCCGCGAACACGGGATCAGCGGTTTCCGCGTCGGGGCCGATGCCCGGCTCGATCCGGTCGAGGACCTCGGCCGCGCCGAAAGCCTGCCGGTGCAGACCGTGATGGCGCTGGAGACGGCGCAGCTGGCGGGGCGCAGTTTCGTCATTGCCGCCGCCGCGGGATCGGACAGCCTGACCGTGCTGCGGGTGGCCGATGACGGCAGGCTGAGCGTCGCCGATCATCTGCTCGACGACCGCCACACCCGCTTTGCCGGGGCGGCAGAGCTCGAGGTGGTGACGGTCGGGGATCAGGTCTTTGTGCTGGCCGCAGGACGGGACGACGGCATCAGCCTCTTTGCCCTGACGCCGCTGGGGCGGCTGGTGCATCTGGACACCCTGCCCGACAGCCTGGCGGCGGCGCTCGACGGCGTGTCGGGGATCGCCGCGCAACCCGTGACCGGCGGGTTCGAGTTCGTCACCACCGCGGCCGGAGAGGCGGGGTTGAGCCTCTTCAGGGTCGATTTTGACGCGCCGGGCACGGTGTCGATGCGCAATTCCGGCGCGGTCAACGGCACCGGAGATGACGACATGCTGGCGCTTGGCGGCGTCGCCGGGACGATTGTCGCGGGCGGCGGGGACGACATCCTGTCGGATGGCGCCGGGGCCGACCGGCTGACCGGCGGGGCGGGCGCGGATATCTTCGTCCTGCAGGCCGATGGCGCGCGCGACGTGATCACCGACATCCGGCCCGGGCAGGACCGGCTGGACCTGTCGCAATGGGCGTTTCTTTACGACTTGGGTCAGATCGACCTGGCCAGCGCCAGCTGGGGGGCGGTGCTGCGCTACGGCGACGAAGAGCTGGAACTGCGCAGCTTTGACGGCGCGCGCCTCGATGCGGCGGATCTGGCGGCGCTGGTGCCGGAACTGCCGGGCCGGTTTGCGGTCGAGATCGCGCCGCTGCGCGAAGCGGACGCCCCGGCCGATCCCGACCCCTTTCCCGATACGGTGCCGGGGCCGGATCCGCTCGCCCCTCCGGCCCCTGAGCCGGCGCCGCGACCCGCGCCTGCCCCGATCCCCGCGCCGACGCCGGCGCCCGCGCCGGTCGCGGGCCAGACCCTGCTTGGCGGGGCAGGGGCCGACAGCCTGAGCGGCGGCGACGGGGACGACAAGATCGACGGTGCGGGCGGCAACGATACGCTGCGCGGCGGGGCGGGGGACGACGGTATCAAGGGCCGCGCCGGACATGACCTGATCTACGGCGGCGCCGGCGACGACCGGCTGCCGGGCGAGGCCGGCAACGACCGGATCTTCGGCGGCGACGGCAACGACCGGCTGGGCGGCGGCCTGGGCCACGATCTGATGGTGGGCGGGGAAGGCAACGACCGCGGCGGCGGCGGCGAGGGCAACGACACCCTGCGCGGCGAGGCGGGCAATGACGTCTTTTCCGGCGGCGCCGGCACCGACGCGCTCGAGGGCGGCGATGGCGACGACCGGCTGGCGGGCAGCTGGGGACACGACACGGTCAGCGGCGATGCGGGCAACGACACGATGGGCGGCGGCGCGGGCAATGATTTCATGCGCGGCGGCGATGGCGACGACGTCATCGGAGCGGGGGACATGAACGACACGGTGCGCGGCGGCAGGGGCGACGATTTCCTCGGCGGCGGCGAAGGCGACGATTATCTGCGCGGCAACGAGGACAACGACACGCTCAACGGCGGGTACGGAAACGACACGCTTTCGGGCGGAACAGGCTCTGATGTCTTCGTTTTCAACGCGCTGTCGGGGGGCGGCCGCGGCCTGGTCACCGATTTCGAGGACGGCACCGACCTGCTGCGGCTGGTGGGCCGCCGTCTGCCCGGCAACGATCCCCTGAGCAAGCTTGGAATCGCCGATGTGCGCCTCGGCGGTGAGGACGCGGCGCAGATCGTCTACGGCGATCACACGATCCTGTTGCCCGGCGTCTCTGCGGCGGATCTGAGCACGGACGACTTTCTGTTCCTGTGACGCCGGCCGCCGCGGGCGGGCCGGTACCCCGGTCCGGCCCGGACAAGAGCGAGAGCGGGGCTTGTGCCCGCAGGGCAGGGTTTCTAAAACGAACCCTGTCCGGCGACGCCGGGTCCCGGACCGTTCACCCCCAGCCCCGGCAAAGGCGCAGCATGGCCAAGACCCTCTATCTGCATGTCGGCATGCCCAAATGCGCCTCGACCTCGATTCAGGGGGTGCTGCGGACCCATGCGGATCTGTTCGCCGAACACGGCAAGTTCTACGACATCCCGCCGCGCGACCGCACCGAAGGGCAGGGCAACGTCACCGGGCTGCTGGCCGATATCCGCAACCGCCGCACCTCCAAGGTGCGCGAGGCGCTGAGCTTCTTCCTGGATCGCGACAGCGATGTCATCCTGAGCAGCGAGATGTTCATCGGGCTGGCGCGCAACAGCCTCGCGGACGACCTGATCGCCCGCGCCCGCGAGGACGGGTTCACGCCGAAACTGATCTGCTACGTCCGCCGTCAGGACCACTGGATCGAATCCGACTACAAGCAGCATATCAAGGGCGGGTCGGACTGGGACGACGCTATCGGGGCATTGGTGAAGACTCGCATCAAGAACAAGGTTCTGGATTATCACTGGCTGCTGAAGAACTGGGAGCGCAGTGTCGGGCGGGACAACATGACCGTTGTGCCGCTGCAGAGCGGGCAGGACGACCTGTATCCGCTGCAGCGGTTCCTGGAATTCCTGGACATGGACCCGGCCCTGGCCGGCGATCTCGCGATTGCGCGCCAGAATGTCAGCCCTCCGGTGGGGCTGATCGAGCCGATGCGCTATCTCAAGCGGGCGCTGCGCCTGAAGGGGATGAAATCGACGCAGATCCCCAAGCCGCTGCACGTTTTCCTCAACGAAGCGCCCGGCCGCATCGAGGTGCCGCAGCGGCGCTACCTTCTCAGCCACAAGCGCCGCGTGTCCCTGCTGGAGCGTTACGAGAAAAGCAATGCCGCACTGAGCCGGGACTATCTGGGCGGGCAGCCGGCCTTCGACACCGACGTGCAGGACGACGGGGTGGGATCCAACACGCTGGCGACGGAGGCCGCCTCCGTGCTGGCGGCCTGGATCGTCTCCAACCCGGAACAGCTGGAGCGATCCGGCACCGACGCGGCGGCTCAGGCCGATCCGTCGGGTGAACGGCGGCGGCGTCTGCGTCAGGTCTGGCGTTATTTCGTGAGCAAGTCGCGGTAGTAGCGCCGCAACAGCAGCAGACCGGTGGTCACCAGGGTGCCCGAGATCATACACACATAGATCACCGACACGTATTGCGCGTCATAGGTGGCATAGATCCCGGAGCGCCCCTGGCCAACGATATGCACGAGGGGGTTGTACCACAGGTAATCCTGCAGAGGCTGCGGCACGGACTCGAAGGTGTAGATCACGCAGGACACGAAAAACAGGGGTCGTGTCACGATCGACCAGGCCTGATTCCAGACCGGGAAGGCGGCGGACAGGAAACAGTTCATCACCCCGACTCCCAGGGCAAAGAAAATGGCCAGGAACAGGCTCAGCGCGATGGCGGCGGGATCGAGGATGACCTGCAGCCGGAAGAGGATGATTATCGAACTCATCACGAGGAAATAGATCATCACGTTGGTCATGGCGTTCAGGATCAGCCGTGCCAGCAGCGCATCCATGAAGGTGACCGCCGGGTAGGCCAGCAGCTGGCGCGAGAAGCGCAGCGACCCGGCGATCTTGGTGCTGATCGTTGAGTACATCATGAACGGCAGCAGACCGGAGGCGAGGAACAGCGGGTAGCTGGTGCCGATGGAGGGCGAGCGGAAGGCGAAGGTGAACAGGATGGACAGAAGGATCAGCCCGCACACAGGCTCCAGGATCGCCCAGAGATAGCCAAGGGTGGACCGACCGTAGGTGGTGGACATTTCCCGCATGATCAGGGCGACGATTGTGCGCAGCGTGTTGGTCTTGCGGGGTGTCTGTGCCGACCCGACCGGTTCAGCAATTTGTGTCATAGAAGCCTCTAGCATTGAAACCCTGCGTTTGGTAGGGACGTGGAAAGCTAGGGTACGCCCGCATCATAGGCGAAGAGTTTCGATTTGGAAGAGGCAGCGAGACCCAAACCAGAGGCGCAGGACAATGCGCCCAAGAAACCCCGCAAGCCGCCAAAACCCGCTGTTTCCCGTCCCGCAGGGTCAGCCAGGAATCAAGATGCGCCGCCCCCCCGCCCCGCGATCGGCGCGGCGCAGCCCAAGAAGCGCCACTACATCCTGCTGCTGTCCTTCCTGCTTTGGGTCATGATGCCGCTGGGCGTATCGGGCTGGTACCTTTACGTCGTGGCGGATGAACAATACGCCAGCCACATCGGCTTTTCGGTCCGCAAGGAAGAGGTCGGATCGGCGGTGGAACTGCTGGGCGGCATCACCGAACTGTCGGGGTCCAGCTCGTCCGACACCGACATCCTGTACGAGTTCATCCAGTCGCAGCAGATGGTGCGTGCGGTCGATGCGCAGCTGGACCTGCGCGCGATCTACACCAATCCCGAGGATCCGGTTTTCGGCCTGGGCGAAGATGCCCGTATCGAGGCGCTGTCGCGCTACTGGGGCCGCATGGTCAAGGTGTTCTACGACAGCGCCTCGGGCCTGATCGAGATCCGCGTGCTGGCCTTCGAGCCGCAGGCGGCGCAGGACATCGCCCGCGCGGTGTTCGACGAAAGCAGCGACATGATCAACGAGCTGTCGGCGATCGCCCGTGCCGACGCGACCCGCTACGCCAAGGAAGAGCTGGAGCGCGAACAGGCCCGGCTGCGGAGCGCGCGCCAGGCGCTGACGACGTTCCGCTCGCGCACCCGGATCGTCGACCCGACCGCCGACATCCAGGGCCAGATGGGTCTGCTCAATTCCCTGCAGGCCAAGCTGGCCGATGCCATCATCGAACGCGAGCTGCTGCTGGAATCCTCGTCGCCCAACGATCCCCGGGTGACACAGGCGCAGAAGAAGATCGAGGTGATCGAGAGCCAGATCAACGAGGAGCGCGGCCAGTTCGGCAACGAGGGAGATGCCGATTTCTCAAGAATCCTGGCGGAATACGAAGCCTTGCAGGTGGATCGCGAATTTGCCGAGAAAAGCTATCTTGCCGCCCAGGCCACCTATGAAACGGCGCTGGCCGAGGCGCAGCGCAAGTCGCGCTATCTGGCCATGCATATCGAGCCTACCCTGGCCGAAACCGCGGAATATCCGCAGCGGCTGATCCTGATGGCGCTGATCGCGGCCTTTCTGTTCATCAGCTGGGCGATCATGGCGATGGTCTACTACTCCCTGCGGGACCGGCGCTGAGGGCCGGCCGGGGCCTGCATGTCCGCCTGCCGCGATGGCAGGCCAAATCGCCATGGAGGCGCGCGTGATCGAGCTGCGCAATCTCAGGAAGACCTTTCATCTGAACGGCTCTCATACGGTGGTGGCCGACAACATCAACGCGGTCTTTCCCGACCGCACCTGCGTTGCCGTGCTGGGGCGCAACGGTGCCGGGAAATCGAGCCTGTTGCAGATGCTGGCGGGCACGCTGGATTACGACAGCGGCGAGATCGTCTCCACCGGCAGCATCTCCTGGCCGGTGGGCTTTGCCGGATCGTGCCATCCGGAACTGACCGGTGTCCAGAACGTGCGGTTCGTGGCGCGGGTCTACGGTGTGGAAACCGACGATCTGGTGGAGTTCGTGCGCGACTTCGCCGAGTTGGGAGAGCATTTCAACCTGCCGGTGCGCAGCTATTCTTCGGGGATGAAATCCCGATTGGCGTTCGGCATGTCCATGGGGATCAAGTTCGACACCTACCTGGTGGACGAGGTGACCGCGGTGGGCGATGCGTCCTTCAAGGCCAAGGGGGAGCGCCTGTTCACCGACCGGCTGCGCAACAGCAGCGCGATCATGGTGACGCACGGGCTGGGCCAGGTGAAGCGCCTGTGCCAGCATGCGGCCGTGCTGGAAGACGGGCATCTGTATTATTATACCGACCCCCAGGAGGCGATCCGCCATCACCAGGAACTGATGAAAAGCCCGCCGCCAGACAAGAACAGGGCGCGTTAGGGTCTGTTTTTGGAGGAGGTCCGCGCGGCACCGGAGGCGCGCCGCCGGTGCGCGGGCGATCATGATCGTCCCTTCGGTTCGTCTGCACAAACCGCCTGTTCGAACCTGCAAACGCTTCCCGGAGCATTTGCGGGCGGGCTTCACCCCTTCGCGCCCTGACCCCTGGAATAGACATCCTCGTAGCGCACGATGTCGTCCTCGCCCAGATAGCTGCCCGTCTGCACCTCGATCAGCACCATCGGCAGTTTGCCCGGGTTCTCCATCCGGTGCACCTCGCCCAGGGGGACGTAGACAGACTGGTTCTCGCTCACCAGCTTCACCGTCTCGCCGATGGTCACCTGCGCGGTGCCTTCGACCACGATCCAGTGTTCGGCGCGGTGGTGATGGCTTTGCAGGCTCAGCACGCCGCCGGGTTTGACCACGATGCGCTTGACCTGGAACCGCGGTCCCAGCGCCAGCGTCTCGAACCGGCCCCAGGGGCGGTGCTCCCAGGGAAACTCCTCGGCCTGGGGGGCCTGTTTGGCGCGCAGGGCGGTGACCGCCTGCTTGACGTCCTGCGCGCGGGCGCGGTCGGCGACCAGCACCGCGTCGCGGGTGGCGACCACCAGCATGTTGCTCAGCCCCAGGCCCACCACTTCGAGTGCGGGGTCGTCCGAGCGCAGCAGGCTGTGCGTGCAATCGAGCGCCGTCGCGGCCCCGGTCAGGGCGTTTCCGGCCGTATCAGAGCCTGTTTCCCGCCCCACGGCATCCCAGTCGCCCAGGTCCGACCAGCCGGCGGCGAACGGCACGCAGACGATGTTGTCGGCCCGTTCCATGATGGCGTGGTCGATCGAGATGTCGGCGACCTTGTCCCAGGCATCGGGTGCCAGGCGGAAGAAGTTGAGATCCGCCGCGGCATCGCGCACCGCCGCCTCGACCGGGGCCAGCAGATCGGGGGCGTGGGTGCGGAAGGCCTCGACGATGGTGCGCGGCGAAAACAGGAAGATGCCGGCGTTCCACAGATATCCCGTGGCCGCGAGCATCCGGGCCGCGCGCGCGGCATCGGGCTTTTCGACGAAGCGCGCGACGGGGCGGGCGGGGGCGCCGGTATCCGGGCCCAGTTCGATATAGCCATAGCCGGTTTCGGGCCGGGCCGGGGTGATGCCGAAGGTGACAAGCTGCCCGGCCAGCGCCGCGTCGACACCGCCCTGCACCGTGCGCACAAAGGCGTCGGCATCCGGAATGGCGTGATCGGACGGCGCGACCAGCATCAGCGCCTCGGGATCGCGCGCCAGCAGCCAGAGCGCGGCGGCCAGCACGGCGGGGGCGGTGTTGCGCCCGGCGGGTTCGATCAGCACATCGCCGGACGGCAGGCCGGCCTGGGCCAGCTGATCGGTGACGATGAACCGGAAATCGGCCCCCGTGATCACCAGCGGCGGCGCGAAACCCGGTCCGGACAGGCGCCGGGCCGAGGCCTGGAACAGGCTCTCCGGCGCGGTCAGGGCCGAAAACTGTTTGGGATAGCTCTTGCGCGACAGCGGCCACAGGCGGGTGCCCGACCCGCCGGCCAGAAGCACGGGAACGATTTTCATGTCAGGCCCTTTTCCGCGGTTTCTCTGTGGCGACGATAGGCAGGCGGCGCCGTCAGCGCATCCGCTTTATGCGCCCGGCAGTGCGAATCCGGACAGAGTGTTGTCATAACCGAACGCCTCGAACAGCGCGTGGTTCTGCGGCGCAAAGGCCGTCTCGATCAGGGCGATGCGCGCCTCCGTGCGGCCCGGGTCTTCGGTGTCGGTCGTGTGGTAGGCCGCGTGGAACAGGTCGCGGATTTCCGCGTCCGGGCGGGAGGGGTCGCGCATCGCGGCGGCCAGGCGGTCGCAATCCACCATGCGCAGCGACGGATTCGTCATGTAGCGCGGCACATCCCAGTCCAGCGGCAGATCCGGACCCACAAGGCGCGACAGCACCGGGCGGATCGCGCGATGACTGTCCACGGTGACCCGGGCGGCGCCAAAGCACTGCTGCCAGTTGGTCAGGAAGGTCGCAGGCTTGAGGTTGTGGACCCGGCGCAGGGCGAATTCGTCGAAACTCTGGCCGTTGTAGGGTCTGCGTTTGGCCAGGAACTCCTCGAAGAACTGCTTCATGAACTGCGAATAGTCCCCGAAGATGAATTCGGAAAACGGGCGCAGAAACGCCAGTATATGCACCTCGGTGCCGGTTGCGCGCGCCAGGCCGGCCAGGGGCGCGCCGCGCCGGGCCATGGAGTAGAGGTCCTCGTGGCTGAGGATGACCGTGTCCACGCCATCGGCAAAGAACGCCTCGTACCCGGCGCGGTCGAGCTTGTCGATCTCTGCGGCATTGCCGGGATGGCCGCCGCCGTCATGCGGATAGCGGATGCCCTGCGCCAGCAGCTGCGCCTGGTTGCGCAGCAGCACCTGTTGCAGGAAGGTCGAGCCGCATTTGGGCGAGCCGACATGCAGGATCAGCCGCCGGGTCATGCGGCGCGCCCGGCGGTGAGGGGGGCCAGCCGCCGCGACAGCCGGTCGATCGTGGCCTCGAGCGTCGGACCCAGCGGTGCGAGGTCGATTTTCCGGTCGGCCTCGTCGACGGCGGGCAGGTGCCAGGCGCGGGACAGCGCCTGCGCCAGCGCCGGCGCCGTGGCCGGCGCCGACAGGATCGCCGGGCTGAGCCGTCCCAGGTCCTTGGGGCCGAAGCTGTTGGTGACCACCCGGACCCCGGCGGCGGCCATCTCCAGCGGCGGATGGCTGGGATGCGGCGAATACATCAGCGACAGGCCCAAGTCGGTGCCCAGCAGATAGGCGGGGTACTTTTCCCACGGCAGTTTGCCGAGGCTGCGCAGCTCCAGCCCGCGCGGCAGGGTCACCGGCGGGTGGGACATGCCCAGGGACACCAGGTCGATATCGCCGGGGGCCAGCTTTTCGGTCTCGATGAAGCGGGCCAGCGCCTCGATCGCGGTGGCATACATGTTGCGCGCGACCTCGGGGCGACCGTAGACCGCCAGCCGACGCGGGCCCGGGCCGCGCCCGGTCCGGGGCCGCGCGGCATAGCGGGCGATGTCGATGGCGGGGCGGAAGGTCAGCGCGTCGGGCCCGGCGAATCCGAAGCCCTGCTGCTGGAAATGATCGCGCAGGAGCGTGGTGTTGAAGATCGGCACGAAGTCGAGATCATAGCTGGCCAGGGCGTCGGCATATTCCGGACCCCAGGCGTAGAAATTCGGCTCGAAATCCTGGATCAGGTAGAAAAAGCGGCTCTGTTCCAGCCTGAAACGGCGAATGAGCCTGTCGGCCACATGCGCGCTCCACCACGCGGTCGCGAGGAAGACATCGCCCTTGTGGGCCGGGATGGTGCCGCTCTTGACGCCGCAGGCCAGGCTGATGCGCGCGGCGGTGCCCGCCGGCGCGTCGCCGGGCAGCCGGTTCAGCAGGAAGGCGCGCGAGGCGGGCTGCGACGACACCGGCAGGTCGGTGGCGACAAAGCGCACCGTGTGGCCGCGCGCCGCCAGACCCAGCCCGATATCGAGCGCGGTGACGATCCCGGCAAAGACCTCGGTGGGATTCAACGTCGGCACCAGCACGGTCAGGGCGGGCGTGTCGGCGGTGAAGTCGGGGTCCCAGCGCGGTTCCTTGCGGATGTCGGTATGGGTGGCATACGGCACCGGGCGGGTGGCGACCTCTGCGGCGTTCCGCGGCCGGGCCGGGGGCACGCCGGGGCTGAGCGAATAGAGCCGGGTGTCGAAGCTTTCGATGGCGGCGCTGAGCCCCGGCCCCAGCGCCTCGCGCAGGGCCCAGGACACCCGGCCGACGCTGACCACGGCAAAGCCGGCGGCGATGCGCGCCAGGCCCAGATGCCCGGTCAGTCCCAGCCGGAGGGCATCCCAGAGATGGCTGCCGGTGCCGCGCAGCCGCTTGAGATAGGGCCGGAGCGGCGTGAGCGTGGTGCGCCCGGGTGTCAGCTGCCCGTCGGCCAGGGCATCGCTGATCCGGGCATGGGCGGATTGCGCCAGGTAGCGGGCCAGCGCGTAGGAGGCCGCCTCGCGCCGCAGCCACATGGCATCGGGCCGCCGCCGCCGCCCGGCGCGCAGCCAGCCCTTCTGCCGGTCCACCGCGCCGATGGCATTGGTGCCGTGCTGGCGGTAGTCCACCAGGGGCGCGTCGATCCGCGCCACGCCGCCGGTGGCGGCGGCGATCAGGCCGAGCCAGAGATCGTGGTAGAAATGCACCCCCGACTGCTGCGGAAAGGGCAGGGCGAGGCGCATGACCTCGGCGCGCATCAGCAGGGTCATGCCGGTGATGGTGTTGCGGTACAGCAGGCCGCGCAGGCCGGGGTGGCGGTGGCGGCGTTCGAAGCGGAACATCGAGGGCTGCAGCACGCTGGTGCCGTCCGGCCCCACCAGCCGCGCGTCGGAATGCACCAGCTGTGCGCCGCTGCGGTCCAGCTCGGCGATGCCGCGGGCCAGCCGGTCGGGGTGCCAGATGTCATCCTGGTCGCAGAGCGCGATCAGCGGATCGCCGCCGTCCATCGCCCCGGCCAGGGCCTGTGCCTCCCAGAGTCCCGCCTCGAAGGCGCAGACGGCGTCCATCTCGCTGTCGCAGGGCACCGTGACCGTATCCCGCAGCCCGGCCTCTGCGGCGGTGCGCGTCACCAGATCCTCCGACACCCCGTCGGCGATCACCGCGATCAGGCGCAGCTTGCCGTGGCTTTGCCCGGCGAGCGAGGCCATCTGCGCGGCCAGGTACGCCGGGTCGGGCCGGAACACCGCCATCACGATCAGCACGGTCGGTACGGGGGCAGGTGGGGAACTGGAGGACATGATGTTCCGGAACATGACGATACGCGCCGTCCCTAGCGGTCCGGCTGGGGCGGCGCAACCATGCCCGGGTCCCGGTTCACGCAGAGATGTCCGTGCCGTGCCCCTGGCGCCCGATGCTGTCATAGGCGTCAAAGCCCGCCTCGGCGGCATCTTCGGCGCTGTAGATGTTGCGCAGGTCGGCCATGCGCCGGGTGCTCATGCCGTTCGCGATGCGCGCGAGGTCGAGCGCGCGGAATTCGTTCCATTCGGTGAGGATCACCAGCAGATCCGCATGGGCGGTGGCGGCATAGGGATCGGGCTCCCAGGTGACGCCGGGCAGCAGCGCCTCGCCCTCGTGGCGGCCCTGCGGATCGGTCACGCGCACCCGCGCGCCGCCGCCCACCAGCGCCGGCACGATGGTCAGCGACGGCGCGTCGCGCATGTCGTCGGTATTGGGCTTGAAGGTCACCCCCAGCACCGCCACGGTCTTGCCGTTGAACGACCCGCCGCAGAGGTCGCGCAGCTTGTCGATCATCCGGCGCTTGACCTCTTCGTTGACCTTGATGACGGCCTCGGTGATCTGCATCGGCTGGCCATGTTCCTGGCCGATCCGGGCCAGCGCCTTGGTGTCCTTGGGAAAGCACGACCCGCCATAGCCCGGGCCCGCGTGCAGGAACTTGTTGCCGATGCGGCCGTCCATGCCCATGCCCTTGGAGACCATCTTGACGTCCGCGCCGACCTTTTCGCAGAGCGCGGCGATCTCGTTGATGAAGGTGATCTTGGTCGCGAGAAAGGCGTTGGCGGCGTATTTGATCATCTCGGCCGATTCCAGGTCGGTGGTGACGATCGGGAAATCGCGCAGGTAGAGCGGGCGGTAGATCTCTTCCATCACCTTGGCGGCGCGGTCGGTCTGCACGCCCACCACCACCCGGTCGGGCTTCATGAAATCGTCGATGGCCGCCCCTTCGCGCAGGAATTCGGGGTTGGAGGCGACGTCGAAGTCGAGATCGGGATTGGCGGCGCGCACGACCTCGGCGACCTTGCGGTTGGTGCCCACGGGCACGGTCGATTTGGTGACGATGACCATGTAGTGATCGGCGGCCTTGGCGATCTCTTCGGCGGCGGCCATCACATAGGTCAGGTCCGCATGGCCGTCGCCGCGGCGGGTGGGGGTGCCCACGGCGATGAACACCGCATCGGCGCCGGCGATGGCGGCCTTGAGGTCGCGGGTGAAGGTCAGGCGCCCGGCCTCGACGTTCTTGGCCATGAGCCGGTCGAGCCCTGGCTCGAAGATCGGCACCTCGCCGCGTTCCAGCATCTCGATCTTGCGGGGGTCCTTGTCGACGCAGACGATATCGTGCCCGAAATCGGAAAAGCACACGCCCGAGACAAGGCCCACGTAGCCGGTGCCGATCATTGCGATTTTCATGGAATATGTCCTTTGCCGGTGCTGAATATGCGGCGGTTAAAGCCCTGCGCGGCTTCGGTGTCAACGCGCCGAACGGGATCGTCGGCGGTCTGTGGCCCGCGCTGGTCGGCAGGGCACGGCCCCGAGGCGGCCCGCAGCCGTCGCAGAGACGGGCGTGGCCCGGAATGCTCGAGAATTCCGAGCCGGGTTCCTCGCGGAAAACGCGCCCGCCTCAGAAGGTCTGATCGTAGTCTCCGACGCCTGGCTCCTGGCGGATCACCGCGTCGAGCTCGGCAAAGATCGCGCGCAGTTCCTGCTCGCTTTGCGCACTTTCGCAGACCACCACAAGGTTGGGGGTGTTGGAGGAGGCGCGGACAAGGCCCCAGGAGCCGTTTTCGAGGATCAGCCGCGCGCCGTTGACGGTCACCACCTGGCTGATCTTCTGTCCCGCAAGCGTGTCGAGCTTTTCGAGGCGGGCGACGGTGCGGGCCAGGATATCGTATTTCTCGGTATCCGCGGCATAAGGCGACAGCGTCGGCATCGACCAGGTGCGGGGCAGGGCGCGGCGCAGGCCCGACATCGACTGGCCGGGGTTGCGGTCCATGAGCTTGCACAGTTCCACCGCGACCCGCATGCCGCAGTCGTAGCCGCGCCCGATGTCGCCCGACAGGAAATAATGCCCGGATTTCTCGAACCCGGCGAGCGCGCCCAGGTCGCGCACCCGGCGCTTCATGTGGCTGTGCCCGGTCTTCCAGTAATCGGCGGTGATGCCATTGGCGCGCAGCACCGGATCGGAGGCGAACAGCCCGGTGGATTTCACATCCGCCACGAAGGTTGCACCGGGATAGAGACTGGAAAGGTCGCGCGCCAGGATCACGCCGACCTTGTCGGCAAAGATCTCCTCGCCCTCGTCGTCGACCACGCCGCAGCGGTCGCCGTCGCCGTCGAATCCCAGCGCCAGGTCCGCGCCGCTGTCGCGCACAGAGGCCGCCATGTCGTGCAGCATCTCCATCGCTTCGGGGTTGGGGTTGTAGTGGGGGAAGGTGTAATCGGGGGTGCAGTGGCTTTCCACCACCTCGACCCCGATGCGGCGCAGAAGCTCGGGCGCGAAGGCCCCGGCGGTGCCGTTGCCGCAGGCGCAGACCACCTTGAGCGGACGGGTCATCCTGAAATCGCCTGCGAGGTCATCGAGGTAGGCCTCGCGCACGCCGTCGACGAATTCATAAGCCCCGCCCGGGCGCCGCTGGCCGCGGCCCCCCAGCACGATGTCCCTGAGTTCCGCCATCTCGTCGGGGCCGTGGGTCAGGGGGCGGTCGAACCCCATCTTGACCCCGGTCCAGCCGTTGGGGTTGTGCGACGCGGTGACCATGGCGACGGCGGGCACATCGAGGTGGAACTGCGCGAAATAGGCCATGGGCGACAGGCACGGGCCGATGTCGCGCACGGAGATGCCCGCCTGCATGAGCCCCAGGATCAGCGCATTCTTGATCGACAGCGAATAGTCGCGGTAATCGTTTCCGACGGCGATCACAGGCTCTATGCCACGCAAATGCATCTGCGTGCCGAGGCCCAGACCCAGCGCCGTGACGCCGGGCAGGTTGATGCCTTCGGGGTATGTCCAGCGCGCGTCGTATTCGCGAAAGCCGGTGGGGGCGATCATCGCGTCGCGCAGAAAGGCCCAGGTGTTGGGGGTGACGGTGGACAGCGGGGGGGTCATGGAAGGCCTTTCCGGGGGCTGCTCTTTTTCGAAAAACGCTAGAGGGTTTGCGCAATCGGTTCAACGGCGGTGCGCGGGCTTTTCATTGCCGCGTGCTGGGATAGGGTGCGGGCAGCCCTGACCGGAGCCTGCCGATGACCGACGATCCCGCCTCTCTCGATCCCGACGACTGGGATGCGTTCCGCGCCGCGGCGCACGACCTGCTCGACAGCTGCATCGACCGGCTGGCCGCGGCGGGGGATCATCCCTGGCAGCCGGTGCCCGACAGGGTGCGCGCGGGCTATGCGGTGGGGCCGGTGGCCGCGGATGCGGCGGCGCTCGCGGACAGGCTGCGCGACGAGGTGCTGCCCTATGGCACCGGCAACACCCATCCGCAGTTCTTTGGATGGGTGCATGGCACGGGGCTGGCTTCGGGGCTCCTGTCCGAGATGGTGGCCGCGACGATGAATGCCAATTGCGGCGGGCGCGATCACGGCGCGGTCTACATGGAGCGCGCGGTGGTGGACTGGGCGCGCGGCGTCTTCGGGATGCCCGCGGGCGCGAGCGGGCTGCTGGTGGCGGGCACGAGCCAGGCGACGGTGATCGCCCTGGCCGCCGCCCGCGCCCGGGCGCTTGGCCCGGAGGTGGTGGCGCGCGGGATGCAGGGCGCGCCGCTTGTCGCCTATGCCGGGGCCGGGGTGCACAATGCCGCGCAAAAGGCGCTGGCGCTTCTGGGCATCGGCGCCGGGGCCCTGCGCAGGATCCCCGACGGTTCGGCCGGAATAGACACGGATGTGCTGCGCGCGGCCATCGCCCGGGACCGCGCCGCCGGCCTGCATCCCTTTGCCGTGATCGGCACCGCCGGTTCGGTGGACCTGGGCCGGTTCGACGATCTGGAGGCGCTGGCGGATCTGGCTCGCGATGAAGACCTGTGGTTGCATGTGGACGGGGCCTTCGGCGCCTGGCTCGCGATCGCGGGAGAGCCCTGGGCGGGACGGGTGCGCGGCATCGGACGCGCCGACAGCCTGGCCTGCGATTTCCACAAGTGGATGTACGTGCCCTACGATTGCGGGCTGGTGCTGATCGCCGACGAGACCTGGCACCGGGCGGCCTTTGCGGCGCGGCCGTCCTACCTCGAAGGGCAGGCGCGGGGGCTGGCGGGGGGCGACCCGTGGTATTGCGACTACGGCGTGGACCTGTCGCGCGGCAATCGCGCGCTCAAGGTCTGGACCGCGCTCACCGCCTATGGCCAGGACCGCCTTGGCGCGGCCATCGCGGGCAATTGCGCGCGGGCGGCGGACATGGCGGCGGCGGTCGAGGCCGCGCCGCATATGGCGCTTTTGGCCGCAGTAGAGACGAATCTCTGCGTTTTCACCGCCGATTCCCGGTTGCCGGCGGAGGATCAGTCGGCGCTCAACCGGCGGATCGCGCAGGACCTGCAACTTTCCGGCGAAGCGGTGTTTTCCACCGTGGAGATCGGCGGTGTCACCGGCCTGCGCGCGGCGATCACCAACCATCGCACGCGGCCGCAGCACATCCGCGATGCGGTGGCGGCGGTGCTGCGGGCACGGGGGGACTAGAATCGCCCCGGGGGGGCGATACGAGAGACGCCGTCCGATGCGCTTGGGCATCGGCGCAGCAGGATCGCCCTTCGGGCGATACGAGAGACGCTGTCTCTCGTGCTCTCTGGAGGTTTATCGGCAAGATGAAGCAGGGGCTGGGTGGTCACGGTCTGCGCCGGAGGCGGTCCGGTGGTTCGGCGTGTCAGCCGTCGCGGCGCAGGGTGTAGAGCGCGCCCGCCTCGAGCGGGCCGGTGACCGTGGTTTCGCTGCCGTCGGCCCAGCGGATGTGCAGCGACGCGGCGGCGGTGGCGCTGCCCAGGCCGAAATGCACCCGGGGGGCATCGAAGGACATGAAGCCGCCGCCGATCTGAACCTCGCGGCTGAGGCGCCGGCCGTCCTCGGTGGTCAGGGTCAGCACCGCGCCGATACCGTCGCGGTTGCCGGCGCGGTCGTCGAGCGCGATGGCAAGCGCGTTGCCGTCCTGCGCATTGTTGCGGAAGACCTGCAGGGGGCCGTTGACCGGGTGGGTCACCATGTCGAGATCGCCGTCGCCATCCATGTCGAAGGCGGTGGCGGCGGCGGTCATCAGGTAGTCTTCGAGCCCGAAGGGGCCGGAGGCTTCGGTGAAGGTGCCCTCGCCGGTGTTGTGGAAGAAGAGGTTCGAGGGCGAGACCTCGTTCGGCACCCAGGTGCCGTTGACGATATAGACATCCTGCCAGCCGTCATTGTCGAAATCCGCCACCTTGGTGTCCCAGGACCAGCCGCCGACCTCGAGCCCGCGGGCGGTGGCGGTGTCGCTGTAGGCGCCGCCCCGGCCCTCGAGTTCGAGCAGGACGTTGGAGCGCAGGATCTGCTGCACGCCGGCCTCGGCCTCGTCGGCGGTGACGGCGCGGACGGGCAGGAAATGCAGGTCGCAGAAGCTGCGCGGGCGCGGCTGGCTGTCGGGGATGAGGGCGCAGATCTTGGGATCGTTGCGCTGGATGGCGAGGTCCTTGACCAGCATCGCCTTGCATTCGGCCTGCAGCGCGCCGCTGAGTTCGGTGCATTTGCTGGCATAGGTCGGGTCGAAATTGTTGCCCGAGCGGTACCAGGTCTTGATCTCCATGTTGCGCGCGCAGGTGGCCCTGGCCTCCGGGTTCCGGATGCTGTCGCAATAGAGGGCGAGGTCCTGCATCTTGAGCTTTTTCGACACGCCCGAGGACCGGCCCGCGATCTGCGCGAAGTAAAGCTCGGGCAGGCCGTCGTTCATGAGATCCGCCACCTTGATCGCCATGGTGGTGGTGGTGGTATGGGGCAGCCTGGCATCGGCATGGGTGATCTGGCGCAACCCGCCCGCGCCGTCGCCCATGTAGAGGTAATCGGGGATTTCGAAATCGTTGCCCACCAACAGGTCGGCGGCGCCGTCGCGGTCCACGTCCGAGAACAGGATCGACAGGGTTTCGCCGGGGATGCCGGGCAGGTCGGTGTAGTCGGAGCCGTCCAGCGTGCCGCCGGTGTCGTGGCCGTTCCAGACGATGCGGTTGCGGCTTTCCTCCCCCGGCACGCGGCGGTACCAGCCCGAGGTCCAGTTGCCCAGGGCGAGGTCGAGGTCGCCGTCGCGGTCGGGATCGCCGAGGCTCAGCGCCAGGCTCAGCACCGCGGCGTCGCGGTTGGCGATCGGGGTGGGGGCGCCGGGGAAGCTGCCCTGCACGTTGCGCCAGAGGTAATTGCCTTCGCGGTAGCTGGCGAGGATCAGGTCGCGCCAGCCGTCGTTGTCCACATCCGCCAGCACCGCGTTGAAGATCGCCATGTCGGCGAGCGGGCCCAGATCGACACTGATCCGGGCGAATTGCCCGGTGCCGTCGTTGGCATAAAGGTAAAGCCCGGCCTCGGTCGAAGCGACGACAAGGTCGAGATCGCCGTCGTTGTCGATGTCGCCCGACGCCAGGCTGCGGCCTTCCCAGAAGGGCGGCCACATGTCGGTCATGGAAAACTCCAGCGGCTTGTCGATGCCGATCTGCGCCGCTTCCATCCGGGTGAACCCGGTGTCGGCGGCCGGGGACTTGGCGGCAAAGGGCGTCGCGGTCAGGCGGACGCGGTCGGCATCGGCGCTGGTCACGCTCCAGGGGTCGGCGGTCGCGGCCTCGGCCGCCCACAGCAGCCGCGGCGCGCCGGTCTGCGCCTCGCCGGTCAGCATCTCGAGCGCCCGGTCGGTCTGGCGTTCGTGCCAGGCCTGCGCGCCCCAGCCCGCGACCATGCCGAAGATCATCACCGTCGCGGCCAGCATCCAGGCGGCGCGGCGGCCCACAGACTGCGCCACGATGAACCAGGAATAGACACTGAAACTGCCCAGGGTGAACAGGAGCGCCATGACGTAGCCCTGGCTCATGCCCGAGGACAGCAGCACGCCCGCCATCACCACGTCGAAGCCGATGGGCACCGGCAGGAACACCCCGACGGCGGCCACGGCGATGAGGACCAGCAGCGAAAAGCCCGCGCCCATCACCGCCTCGGTCGGCAGGAAGATCGCCACCACCGTGCCCAGGAACCCGGCGAGGATCATCAGCGGCACGGTCATCTTGATGATGTACCACAGGTTTTTCACATAGGCCCTGGCCACTTCCCAGACCGCGACGTGCAGGCCTTCGCTCCCCAGGCTGCCCGCCGCCAGCTCCGCCGCCGTCCAGGGCGTGTCGATGCGGTGTTCCGGCGCGATCTCGACCCGCGGCAGGAGCCGCGCCATCAGCGGCACCACCGCGAGGATGATCACCAGGCTCAGCGCGATCTTGGTCAGCGCCATGTAGAGCGGCAGCAGCGAAAAGAGCATCGTCAGCACCACCACGTTGAGCGTCGGCGAGGCGATCATCGCCGACAGCGTCGTTTCGGCCCGCAGCCCGCTGGTGTACATGCTCCGCGCGATCGGGGCGGCGCAGTTGACGCAGACCCCCAGCGGCGTGCCGATGACGAGCCCGAGAACCGAGTTCGAGAACCGGCCCTTGAAGCTCTTGGTGCGCAGGTAACTGGCGGCGGTGAGGAAGGCGGCGGCGAAGAGCACGCCGAAGGTCATGCCCTTCTTGTTGGTGTTGATCCAGTTGAGCGTCGACCAGAAGATCCGCTCGTAGATCGTCATGTCGCCGGTGATCGGGAATTTCGCCTCGAAGCTCAGCGCGTCCTCGAGCTGGATCGCGCCCGACATCATCGCCTTTTCGTTGAGCGCGGGATAGCGCGAGCCGGTCCAGAACAGGTAGGCGAGGACCGCGACGATCAGGACGGCGAGCAGGAAGCGTTTTTCGTAGGGTTTTGCAATGAGGCTGGACATGGCGGGTGTGTCACCTGGGACTGTGGAATTGGGTTGAGCAATGGCAATGGACGACGGGAAAACCAATGGCGCAGAGGGTAAAGGCTTTCTTCGTTTCGCGCCAGTCCCAAGAGCAGGATCCGACAGCCGGATGCGGGCATGAGACGGGGCATCGACGGGCCGCGATGCGGCGATCCGGGCCTTTGCGCGGCGCGGTTCATGCCTGCCACATCCGGACTCCGGTCCCGCGGTGCGCGAGGCTGTGCCACATCGCCGTGCCGGGGGCGGCCCGGCGCTGGCACGGCGGCCTTCGGCCTTGTTCCGCGCCGGGCGCGCCGCGGCTAGCCCGCTTTGCCGGCGTTGTGGATCGCCGCTGCCGACCCGGCGACGAAGCGGATCATCCGGCAGATCTCGGCCACCTCCGCCAGGTCCGCGGCCCCGCCGCCCGGCAGCAGCATGACCCGGTCGCAGAGCGCCTCGGTGCGCGGCAGCGAGAGGCCGGGGTTCGCGGCGGCGTGCGGCGGGCTGCGGTGGCCGCCGGGAAAGAAATAGCGCCGCGCCCAGATGCCTTCGGCGGTCAGCAGTTCGACCAGCCGGTCGCGGGTCAGGCCAAAGGCCCGGGCATCGACCTCGGCCACCACGTAATGGTGGTTGTTGTCCTCTGCCGCGGGCGGGCATTTGAGCCGCAGCCCCGTCAGCCCCGCCAGCCCGTCGCGATAGGCGGCATGCACCGCGCGCGCCGCCGCGCGGGTGGCGGGAAAGGCGTCGAGATTGGCCAGCCCCATCGCCGCATGCAGTTCCGACATCTTGGCGTTGACGCCCGTGCAATCGACCCTGTCACTGCCCGAAAAGCCGAAATTCCGCGCCAGCCGCAGCTGGTCGGCCAGGGCCGCGTCGCAGGTTGTGATCAGCCCGCCTTCGCAGGTGTGAAAGGCCTTGGTGGCGTGCAGGGAAAACACCTCGGCCCGGCCGAACCGGCCCAGCGGATGGCCCTGGTGGCGCGCGCCGAAGGCATGGGCGGCATCGAAGAGCAGCGGAATGCCCGCCGCGTCGCAGAGCGCGCCAAGTCCGTCGATGTCGCAGGGGCTGCCCCAGACATGGGTGGCCACGACCGCATCGGTGCGCTCGGTCAGCCGCGCGGCCGCATCCGCCGGGTCCAGCGCCATGTCGGTGCCGACCTCGCAGAAGACCGGGGTGAGGCCGCGCAGCGCCAGCAGGTGCGCGGTCGAGATGAAGGTGTAGGAGGGCAGCAGCACCTCGCCCCGGATGCCCAGGCACTGCATCACCAGGTCGAGTCCGGCGGTGGCATTGCTGGTCAGCACGCAGTGCGGCACGTCGAGGAAGGCCGACAGGCGGCGTTCAAGCTCCTGCACCAGCGGGCCGTCGTTGGTGAACCAGCGCCGCTCCCAGACCGCGTCCATCATCGCGTCGAAGGCGGCGCGGTCGGGCGCCGCCGGGCGGTTGACGTGGCGCGGCGTGTCGAACACCGGCGGCGCGCCGAACAGCGCCAGATCCTCCGGCCCCGTCAGGGGCTTGTGGTGAAACGAGGGGGCAGGGCTGTCGGGCATTCGAGCGCTCGCGTGAAGATGCGGATATCCCTGACACGTTTCCGGGGGGCGCTCAATCCGGGACGGGATCGCCGCCGTCGGCAAAAGCCGCGCCGGGCGCGCGGTAGGCGGGAAAGAAGCCGCCCGGCCCGGCATCGCCCGCCAGAGTGTCGTAGCGCGCCGCATCCAGCACCTTGCCGCAGATCAGCGCGCTGCGGGTCTGGGTGGTCCAGCCCGCCTTGAATCGCGCCAGCCCGTCGCGCGCGGCGTCGTCATGGCCCGCCGCACCGCCCAGGTTGGCATGGGTCAGGCCGCGCGCCTCGAGCGCCTCGAGCGTGGCGTGGATCAGCGCGTAGCTGGTGTTCTGCCGGTGCGCCCGGGGATCGAGGAACATCAGGTGCAGGTTGGCGGTGGCGCCGTGGCAGAAGCTCAGCATCGCCCCGGCGAGGCCCGCGCCGTCGCGTGCCGTCATCAGCAGCCCGCCGGGTACCGCCAGCTGCTTCGCCACGGTGGCGGGCGACAGCGCCTGAAGCCCGCGCACGCGGTGGCGGGCGACCGTGGTCTGGTAGAGGTCCCAGAGCGTGCCGGCCAGGGCGGCGGGATCGGCGACGATCTCCATCTCGTGCGTTTCCAGGGCGCGGCGGGCGATGCGGCGCATCTCCTTGGGGCGGCTGCGGCGCCAGTCGGCGGTCAGATCGGCAACGTAATGGGTCTTGAACGGGCGGCAGAGATCCCAGCCGCGGGTGGCCTTCTGCACCGTCCCGGTGGCGAAGGGATCGGCGACGAAGGTCAGCGAGACCGCCCCGGGGATCGCCAGGGTTGACAGGTCCTGGTCCAGCGCGCTCCAGTCGGTGCACATGGCATAGGGGTAGGGGCCGATATAGTCCCAGCTGTCCGGCCCCAGGGGCCGGCGCAGCAGCTGCAGGCCGCTGGCGGGCAGCCGGACCGGCGTGCCGAAGTCGCCGTAGCTTTGTCCGAAGGCCGGGGACAGGTAGCCGGGCTCTGCGCCGGTCATCTCTCGATCAGGATGTCGTGCCGGTACCAGGCCCCGGCGATCGCCGGATCGGCGTCGGTGAACCGCGCGGACAGACCCAGATCGGCGCAGATCGCGCGCACCTCGTCGGCCCCGTACCAATGGGTGACGAGGTCGCGGCCCAGAAGCCGGCGCAGCCGCAGCCGCAGCCCGGGATTGAGCCGACGGTCGAACGCGTCCCGCCGCGCCGCATCGGGCACGAAGGCGAACAGCAGCCGTGCGCCGGGCGCGGTCATCGTCTTCAGACGCACCAGCAGGTCGCGGAACTCGGCCTTGGAAAAGTGCTGCAGGGCGGCGTTCATCAGCACCCGGTCGAACCCGCCGCCCAGGTCGTCGGGCAGGCGTTTGGCATCCGCCACCCGGTAGTCGAGGTTGGGGGCGGCGCATTCGGCCTTTGCGACGCGGATCATCTCGGCAGAGAAATCCATCGCCACGGTATGGGCGAAATGCCCCGCCAGCGCCCGGGTGACGACGCCGTTGCCGCAGCACAGCTCCAGCAGCGTGGACCGCGGCGCGGGATCGAGCTGGGCCAGGAGTGCCGCCAGCATCGCCTCGAACTGTGCCGGACCGATGGGTTGGCCCTGATGGGTATGGCCGACCTGCCAGAACAGGCCCTTCCCGGCTCCGGCGGCGACGCGGCGGTCGTAATATCTGGAGACCCAATTCATCTGACGGCTTTCCGGCTGCGGTGGTCCCGCAGATACCGTGCGGGGTTTCGCCTTGTCCAGCGTCTCTTGGCCCCGGCGCCGGCAAAGGTGGTGCGGGTGCGGGCGATTTGTTAAGGCAGGGACGACAGATGGCGCAACGGCTGGCGGGACGAGATGAAACTGGAATTTCTGCTGTGCGGCAGCCCCACCGACGGGTTCTTTTCCCAGATGGCGTTCTTCCGGCTCTGCCTCGACGCGCTTGGCGGCGACGAGGCGCGCGCCCGGCTGGTCTGCACCTTCGGCGATCACACGGTCGAAGAGATACCCGCCCGATGGCAGCCGTATTTCGAGCGGATCGAGGTGCACTGGGCGCATGCCCCGGGGGCTCCGAACCCCGCCCATATGCACCAGCACGAGATGCGGTTCGATCTGCTGGACCCCACCGCCGATCTGTCGGTGCTTTGCGATGCCGACGTGGCGGTGCTGGCGCCGGTCGGGCCGATGGCGCGCGAGTTGCTGGCCGAGCAGGCCCTGGGCGGGGTGATCGCGCATTACCATTTCCCCTGGGAGGGGCGTGACCGGAACCCCGGGCGCGACTGGCCCGAGATCGCCCGGGCGGTGCTGGGCCGCGATATCGCCACGCCATACCGCTATACGCTGGTACCGCAGGAGGACCCGCCCGAGGCGCCGTTCTACATCAACTACGGCATGTTTGCCGGACCGCCGGCGCAATTGGCCGCCTTCCACGCCCATGACCTGCAACTGCGCCCCAGGGTGGCGGCGCAGCTTGGCGACTGGTGGGCGCCGCAGGTGTCGCTGGCGCTGACCTGCATCGACCTGGGCCTGCCGGTGCGTGCCCTGCCGATGCGCTGGAACTTTCCCAACGATCCCATCGCCGACCGGATGTACCCGCAGGAACTGGAGCATGTCGTGTTCCTGCACTACCTGCGCGGCCAGGCGTTCCGCCGGGATCGGGTGTTTGCCGATGCGCAGGCCTTTGCGCGATTTCTGGACCGCCCCGTGGAGGGGTCGAACGCGGTGTTCCAGCGCGCTGTCGCCCGGATCACCGGCGGGCGCTATCCGTTTCCCGGATAAGCCCTGCCTCGCCCAGCCCCAGCGCCCGCACCGCGGCGAAAAGCCGGTCGCGGGTGGCGTCGTCATGGCGCCGTCCGCCAAGATCGCCGGTCCGGCAGGCAGGATGCGCAGGGTCCAGATAGGCGCGGGCAAAGCGCGCATTGCTCTCGGCGTAGCGGTCGCGGAGGGCGCGGGCCTGCGCTGCGCTCAGCAGCACCGCGGGCAGATCGCCCGCCGCGGCGAACCCGGCAAAGAGCTTGCGGTAAAGCGGTTGGCGGGCCTCGATCTCGATCCCGTTGAGCAGCCGTGCGGCCAGCAGCGCCCGCGCGCCGATGGACCGGTTGGCATAGCCTGCATCCTGTGCCGTATCTTCGGGGGCGGGCAGATCGCGGGCGGGCAGGCAGTCGAGGAACCGCGCCACCGCATCGCCCGCCGCCCCGTCATAGACCCGGGCCTGGATGTTTTCGGCCCCGAACCGTGCCGCCCAGGCCGCGCATTCGGCGGCATAGTCGGCCCCTTCCAGAGCGTCGGCATAGGCGGCGGGGCTGCGCGTCTCGCGCATGAGCTTGACCATCTGGTTGTATTCGGATTCCGCCAGCTCGTCCTGCGACCGGACCAGAAAGATCACCCTGACCTGCAACTCGACCCCCAGTGCCGCGATCCAGTCGGCCAGCGCATCGAGATCGGCGAGCGGGAAATTCTCGGAACTCAGCAGCAGCGCGGGCGCGGTGCTGGCGCGGATCTCTGCCGCCGTTTCGGCGCGGATGCCTGCGGGGTCCCTGGCGGGGATCATGGTGCCGGGCGGGTCGGTGATGAAGCTCTTGGCGAATTCCTGGTGGCCGACGCCGCGCCCGCGGTCGCCCGCCAGCAGATAGTCGATTCCGGCGGCCAGCAGCGCGTCGCGGTTGCGCCCCAGATAGGCCTGTTGCGCGGTGGTGCCGGTCTTGCCGCGGCCGATATGCAGATAGAGGGTCTTCAAGGGGCCCGGTCCGTTGCGAACATCGGCGCCATAGGCCCCCTGGACGTCTCTGCTGTCAACCCCGGAGGGTCAGTCGCGCCGGGCCAGGTGCGCCTCGACCGCGGCCAGCCGCTCCTCGAGCTCCGCGATGTAGAGATGCGCCTTCTCCAGCTCGTTGAGCATGCCGCCGGTCATGGCGGTGATGTTGAACGGGCCGTCCTCGGGCGTCGGGCCGACATTGGGCAGGTGCTTGTTGGCCTTCATCAGTGCCGCCTGTTCGGCAATCGTGGGCAGCGGATAATCCGCGTCGAACACGCGGTCGCAGCCCGCCGAACAGGAGCCCGCGGTGAAAAGCCGGCCCTGGATCGTCAGATCGCCCGCGGCGTTGACCGTCATCTCGGGTCCGTCGGCCACCCCGTCGGCGATGAGGAACCGGTTGGGGGCGGCCTGTTCGTGGGTGAAATACCAGATCGTGCCGGCCTGCTGGTTGTCGAACGTGATGTAGGATCCGCCGGTATTGGTCAGCTTGACCATTTCGCGCGTGCCGCCCGGGCTGCCCGCGACGTTCTCCACCAGAAGCGCGGCCGTGCCGTCGCCCCGGCTGATATGCAGCGCGGCATCGGGGGTGGCGTCGCCAAGCCCCACATTGCCGGAGGCCCCGACGAACAGGCTGTCGCCGGGGGCGGAGGTGCTGACCTGCAGCGGAACCGCCCCGGAGGCCGTCACGTTCTGCAGCGCGAAGGACTGTTCCGAACCGGTGATCTGCCAGATCTGGTTGCCCAGCGTGGCGTTGAACTGCTCCATCCGGATACCCGGACCGGAGTCGCCGACGATGTGCAGACGCTCCTGCGGGATTGCGGTGCCAAGTCCGATCTGGCCCAGGTCGTCGACGTAAAGCGCATTGGCCGGCGCGCCGCCCTCGAGGCGGAAGATCTGACGGTTGCTGTCGACATTGCGTATGGCGAAATAGTCGAAACCGCCGGACCCGCTGTCATTGGCCGTCAGCTCCCAGTCGGTGGTGGCGAAGCCCGCGGTGGTGGAACTGTCGGCAAACCGCAGGCGGGTGTTCTCGTCCTTGAGCTTGACGGTCTGGCCGGTGAGATCCTCGAGCAGGCCGCAGTCATCCCCGGCGCACAGATCGCCCGAGATGCTGTAGGGTCCGAGGAGCAGGGTCTGGGCCGGTGCGGCAGAGGCGGCCAGCAGGCCGGCGACGACGAGACCGGGACGGAAAAAGCGGTGATGTTGTGACATGATACTATTCCCTTGAACAAGCAACGATGTGATCCGCGTGAGACGCGGATACCCCGAGCATGCCATGGCACCGCCGTTATTCTCCTTATAGGTGTGCTAGCTATCCATAAATACAACTTGAGCGTGCTATTTTCGCAACACGGCTGACAGCCGTCCGATCAGTCCGCGAAGCGCGCTTCGAGCTTTTCGAGCCGCAGGGTCAGATCGTTTTGGACCGCTTTCAACGCGGCGTTTTCGCTGCGCTGCGTCGCCAGGTCCGCGTGCAGTTCGGCGATGTAGAGATGCGCCTTCTCCAGCTCGTTGAGCATGCCGCCGGTCATGGCGGTGATGTTGAAGGGGCCATCCTCGGGCGTCGGGCCGACGTTCGGCAGGTGTTTCTTGGCGCGCATCATCGCGGCCTGTTCGGGGATGCTGGGCAGTGGGTAATCCGCATCGAAGACCCGGTCGCAGCCCGCGGCACAGGAGCCTGCGGTGAAAAGCTGGCCGGGAATGGTCAGGTCGCCCTCCGCGGTCAAGCTCATCTCCGGCCCGTCCGCCACCGCATCGGCGATGATGAAGCGGTTGGGGGCGCTGTTTTCGTGCGTGAAGAACCAGGTGGTGTTGGCGGCGGTGTTCTCGAAGGTGAAGTAGGACCCGCCGTTGTTCGACAGTTTGAACATCTCCTGCGCGCCGGACGCGCCGGTGTCCTCGATCAGCAGGCCCGCGGTGTTGTTGCTGCGCGTCACGTGCAGCGGGGCCGCGGGTGTCCCGGTGCCGATGCCGACACGGGCCGTGCCCGCATCGGCATAGATCAGCGGGGCGAGGCTTTGGCTTCGAACCTCGAAATCGTAGTCGTGCCGCCCGGTGTTGAACGAGGTGACGGAGGTTCCGATAACCTGCGTCAGGTCCGGCGCACCGGCACTCAGAGAGAATATCCCCTCTTCGCTGGTCGGGCGTTTGATGGCGAAATTCCCGAAATCCTCGATGCCGATCTCATAGCTCGGCCCCCCACCCGCACCGATGTCCGTCCGGTCGATCCGGATCGCGGAGCTGGTGGCGGTCACCATATTCAGCCGCGCCTGCGGGAGCGACGTGCCCAGCCCGATATCGCCATCGGGGGCCACGAAAAACGCGTTGGTGGGGGCCGCGGCGCTGACGGTCAGCGGGGTGGTGCCGTTGGTCAGATCCTGCAGCATGAACTGATCGCGCTGACCGCTGAGGATCTCGTTGGCCTGCAGCGCCCAGTCGGCGGTGGGAAAGCCGGTGGTTGTCGAAATGTCTTCGAATTCGATCCGGTTCACGGCGCTCTTCAGCTTGATCTGGTTGAAATCGCTGCTGAAGCTTTCGTCGGCCGCACAGGCATTGCCCACACACAGATTGTTGCGGATGGTGGGGTTCGTGTCGGACAGGACCTCGGCGCCGGCCAGGCCGGGTAGCAGGCAGAGCGTGGTGGCGAAAAGATGTCTGAAGGTCATTTCACGTTCTCCGGCACCGGGCTTAGCGGGTGGTCTGCAAGAGGGTTTCAATCTGGGCGAGGCGGGCCTCGATCCCGCGCAGGCGAGTCAGTTCGGCCTCCTGCTCCAGCGTATAGAGCGTGAGCTCCTCGACCTTTTTCAGCAGCGCCATCTGCATCGCGGTCATGTCGAGGCCGGTGTCGGCGATCTGCGCGGCCGACGGCACATCCGGAAGGTGGCGGTTGTCGGCGATGAAGGTTTCGATCTCGGACAAGGGCCGCAGCGCGTAATCGGGGCCAAAGACGTAATCCGGCACGTTGAGCGTGGTGGCGCCGGAGATGAAATTGCCCGGGATGGTCAGGTCGCCATCCGCGGTCAGGCTCATCTCTGGCCCGTCGGCCACCGCATCGGCGATGATGAAGCGGTTGGGGGCGCTGTTTTCATGGGTGAAGAACCAGGTCGTGCCGGCGGCGGTGTTGTCGAGCGTGAAGTACGACCCGCCGTTGTTGCGCATCGCGAACATCTCGCGCACCGCCGGGGGCGAGCTGATCAGGTTCTCGACCAGCAGGCCGGCGCTGCCGTCGTTCTTTTGCACATGCAGGGCCGCGGCGGGGTTGTCGGTGCCAAAGCCGATGGCGCTGTTGTCATCGATATAGAGGCTGCCGTTTTCGGCCCCGGCGCGCACCACGACGGGGATTTCATTGTCGTCGACATTCTTGAGAAACCAGTTGAGGCTGTTGCTGAGGATGTCCCAGTTGCCTGCCAGGCTGCCGGTCGACTGCATCCGGAAGCTGGCGGTCGATCCGCCGACCAGGTGCAGCTGGGCCAGCGGCATGGCGGTGCCCAGGCCCAGCCGTCCGGAGCCGTTGAGCCAGAAGCTGTTGTCGGGCGCGCCGGGCAGGATGGTGAAGGGGGTTCTGTCGGCGTCGAAATCATGCACCGAAAAGCGGTCGATACCGCCGCCCGAATAGGAGTCCGCGTCGTTGACCAGCAACCCCCAGTGGCGGCTGGGATGTGTAGAAACGGATTGATCGTCGAATTCGATGGCGACGCGGCTATAGGACAACTTGAGCGGATAGTTGATGTCGAAGCTCTGCGCGGCGGCGGTGTTGGCGCAGTCGTCGCCGAGGCAGAGATAGCCCTGGATCACGCTGTTGTCTTGGGTATGCAGGCTGCCGTTGAGATCGAGATCGCCGTTGATGATCTGGTCCTGCGCCATGGCGGGGGCCGCGGAGAGCAGCAGCGCCAGGGCAGGGCCGGCGGGGCGGAAAAGCGGGAAAACGGGCACGGCAGTATCTCCTTGCTGGAAACGGACGCCTCGGCGGCGGTGTGAAAAATCCTTGGTCAAAGGCCCGCCCCCGGGGGGCGGACGGCGCCAGTCTAGGGGCGTTTGACGCCTCTGTCACATCGGGATGCCCGTCAGGGACGCGCCAACAGCGCGCCGATCTGCGCCTCGAGCCGGGCGATCCGCGCGTCCTGGGCGGCCAGCTGCGCCTCGAGCGCGGTCTTGTCTCCGGCCTGGGCGGTCACCACCCGATGCAGCTCGGCGATGTAGAGATGCGCCTTTTCCAGCTCGTTGAGCATGCCGCCGGTCATGGCGGTGATGTTGAACGGGCCGTTCTCGGGCGTCGGGCCGATGGCAGGCAGGTGTTTCTTGGCGCGCATCATCGCCGCCTGTTCGGCGATCGTCGGCAAAGGATAACCCGCGTCGAAGACCCGGTCGCAGCCCGCGGCACAGGAACCCGCGGTGAAAAGCTGGCCGGGGATGGTCAGGTCGCCCTCTGCCGTGAGGGTGAACTCCGGCCCGTCGGTCACCGCATCGGCGATGATGAAGCGGTTGGGGGCGCTGTTCTCGTGGGTGAAGAACCAGGTGGTGCCGGCATTGGTGTTCTCGAAGGTAAAGTACGACCCGCCGTTGTTCGAGAGCTTGAACAGCTCCTGCGCGCCCGAGGACCCGGTATCCTCGACCAGCACCTGTGCGGTGTTGTCGGTGCGCTGCACATGCAGGGCGGCGGCAGGGTTGGGCGTGCCCATGCCAATGGCCCCGTTCGTTTCGATGCGGAGCGCGAAGCTGGGCGCTGCGCCCTCGATTCCGAAAGGCGCGGTGCCGGCGGTGACATCGCTGATGCCGAAATTGTTGTTGGCCAGGATGTCCCACGACCTTGGCTCGCCCAAAACGTCGATACCGGTCTGTTCCAGCCGGATGGCGGGCGAGGCATTGGCAAGGATATGCAGATCCTGTTGCGGGATCGAGGTGCCCAGGCCGATATCGCCACTGGCGGCCATCCAGAACGCGTTGGCTGGCGCGCCGCCCACGATGGTGAAGGGAATGGTGCCTTGGGTGTCGTCGCGTACGGCGAACATTTCCGTCGCGGTGTCGTTGTCGTTGAACATCAACGTCCAGTCGCGGTCGGGGTTGCTGGAGCTGGAGGTGTCGATGACCTCGATGGCGTTCTCGGTATAGCGGAACCGCAGCGTCACCTCGTTGGCAAAGCTTTCCGACGTCGAGCAGGAATTGCCCAGACACAGGCTGGCGTCGATGGTGCTGTCGTCCTCGACATATAGACTGCCTTCAATGGGATTGCCGGCGCCTGTTGAAGGCACCTGGACGGTCAGGTCGCCTTGGATGACGGTGTCGTCGGGATGGATGGTGACCTGCGCCAGGGCGGGCGAGGCGCAGGTTGCGGCGATAAGCAGGGCTGCGGCTCGTGCGGGAAAGGACAGTATCATGACTATGCTCCTTGGCGTCCGTGGGACAGGGGTCCGACATCGGCAAATTGGGTCTTGAAATGACGGCCCGCCGCAGGGACGGGCCGCCGGACAAGATTAACGGCACAAAAGGCTGCCCTGTCAAAGCTTTGTGGCCCCGGTCCGTCGCCCGCACCGCACCGGTCTACTCGGCCAGCCGCTGCTCCAGCAGTGCCAGCCGCGCGGCCTGATCCGTGATGACCGCCTGCTGTTCCAGCGTATAAAGCGTCAGCTCCTCGACCTTTTTCAGCAAGGCCATCTGCATCTGTGTCACATCGAGCCCCTCGCGGGCCACATCCGCCGCCGAAGGCACATCCGGCAGGTGTCTGTTCGCGGCGACAAAGCTGGCGACCTCCGAGAGGGGGCGCAAATCGTACCTCTCCTCGAACACATAGTCCGGCACGTTGAGCGTCGTGGATCCGGAGATGAAGTTGCCCGGGATCGTGATATCGCCCTCTGCCGTCAGCGTGAACTCCGGCCCGTCGGTCACCGCGTCGGCGATGATGAAGCGGTTGGGGGCGCTGTTCTCGTGGGTGAAGAACCAGGTCGTCCCGGCATCTGTGTTGTCGAGGGTGAAGAACGACCCGCCGTTGTTGCGCATGGTGAACATGCCGCGCGCGGCGGCGGGAGGGCTGGCGGCGGTGTTTTCCACCAGCACCTCGGCGCTGCCGTCGGTGCGTTGCAGGTGCAGCGGCGCGGCGGGCGTGTCGGTGCCGAACCCCACCCCCTGCGCCGTCATCACCAGCTGGTCGTCGCCGATATTGGGCTGGATGCGCAGGGGCGCGGTCAGCCAGCCCCGGTCGAAGACCTGGAACTCGCCGTCGGCGCGGACCGCCAGGTGATAGATCACGTTGCCCGCCAGCGCGGTGTTCTGCATCTCGATCACGGTGCCGGTGCCCACGTTCGACACAATGTCGAGCGATTGATCGGGAAAGGTTGTGCCGATGCCCACGAAATGGCTGCCGCCCAGCCAGAGGGTGTTTTCAAGCGCGCCGCCCTGCACGGTAAAAGGCACCCGGCCCGACTCCGCGTCCTGGATCGAAAACCGCGAAAATCCACCGGGGATGGTGTCGTTGAGCGCCAGCCGCCAATCGCGCCCGTTGCCCACCGGGTTGGTGTCGGTATCCTCGAACAGGATGCCGGGCCGGCGTGCGCGCAGCTTCAGCGCGGCGTTTGCCGGCTGACCGACAGAGGCGTCGTTACACTCTGATCCGATACAGACCTGCCCGTCGAAAAGCGACAGCCCGGCGTTGAAATCGTTGGTGCCGATCTGCGCGCCCTGGCTGATGGGCAGGCGCACCGACAGGCTGTCCAGCGTGGCCAGCCCGTCCACCTCGAGCGTGTCGGTCCGGGTATCGCCTTTGACCACCAGGTCTTGATCGACCGTAAAGCTGCCGTCTACGGAAGAGCCGTCTTGCAGCACGTCCTGGGCCGTGGCGGGCAATGCCGGCAGGAACACACCCAGCACGAGGGCAAAAAGCGGTTGCGAGGCGAAAAAGGTTCGGGAGGTGGAAGCCATTTGAAAATCCAATTCTGTACTGGTCCAGTCACGCAAGGCGCGAAGCGTTTTTGATCAAAGGTGGATCAGCTGCGGCGGGCGCGTCAAGACAGGTGCGGGCCTTCGCGCGCCGTGTGGCGCGTCGAGGTGGATCGGTCCGGCGCGCGTTCGCCTTTGACGGGTTTATCGCCCGATCGCGAGCGCTGCCTCGATCTGTTTCAGCCGTGCGGAGAGAGCGGCGTTTTCCATCTCGAGCGTATCCATGCGGGCCAGCCGGGCCTCCTGCTCCAGCGTGTAAAGCGTCAGCTCCTCGACCTTTTTCAGCAGCGCCATCTGCATTGCCGTCATGTCCAGCCCGGTGTCGGCGATCTGCGCCGCCGAGGGGACATCCGGCAGGTGGGAATGCGCGTCGATGAAGCTGGCCACCTCCGACAGCGGCCGCAGGGCATAGCCGTCGTCAAAGACGTAATCCGGCACGTTGAGCGTGGTCGCCCCGGAAATGAAACTGCCCGGGATCGTGATATCGCCGCCTGCGGTCAGGCTGAACTCCGGCCCGTCGGTGACGCCGTCGGCGATGATGAAGCGGTTGGGGGCGGCCTGTTCATGGGTGAAGAACCAGGTGGTGCCGGCGGCGGTGTTGTCCATCGTGAAGAACGACCCGCCGTTGTTGCGCATGGTGAACAGGCCGCGCGGGGCGCTTGGGCTGAGGGGGGTGTTTTCCACCAGCACCTCGGCACTGCCGTCGTCGCGGGTCACATGCAGCGGCGCGGCGGGGGTGTCGGTGCCCATGCCCACACGCTCGGTGCCCGCATCGGCAAAGATCAGCGATCCGCTGCCCTGCGCGCGGACATCGAAATTGTAATCCTGAAAGGTGCCGTTGAAGATGGCAGTGGTGGCCGCAAGGAACAGCGAATTGCTCGGTGTCCCGGACCGGACGGCGATAGGGGCCGTGCCGTTTGTGGCATCGAAGAGGCCCCATACCCCGTTCGGGTCGATGAAGCTGTCCCAGGCCTGCGGCCCGACGCTGGTGTTGGACCGGTTAAGCCGGATGCCCGTGCCCGAGGTCGTCTCGACATGCAACCGTCCCGCCGGGATCGACGTGCCAATCCCCACATCGCCATTGGCGGCCACATAAAGGCTGTTGTTTGGCGCGGTACCAAGCACCTTGAACGGCACGGTGCCGCCGGTCAGATCCTCGATGAAGAACGAATCCTCGGACGGGGCGTTGGCCTTGAGCGCCCAGTCGTTCACCGAGGTGCCGGCGGTATCCTCGAACACGATGCCGATGCCCGAGCCCTTGACCTTGAGCTGCGCGTTCAGATCGCTGTCAAAGACCTCGGATCCGGTGCAAGAGCCGCCGACGCACAGATCGCCATCGACGCTGTGATCGCCCGGCAGCACGGTCTGGGCGGGGACGGCGGTGGCCATGAGCAAAAGCGCGGCGGCGGCGGGGAAAAGGGATCTTGGCATCAAAGGCTCCGGCAGAGGGCGCCTTGCCCCGGCGCGATCCGCTGACCCCTGCCGGACCGCGGCGCGATCAAAATGACCCTCTGGATAGCACGATGTGCCTGATGTCAGAAGGCTTTTGCAGGATTGCACGCTATGGCTGAACCGTGCCCGGCGCACCCGCGTCGTGGCTGCGGGGGGCCGTCGGCGGCGATGCGGGCGTCAGGCGCCTCCCGGCCCATGGCCTGCCGGACGTATGTCTGGGCCCGGGGCCACACCCACCGCGCGGCGGTGTGGCCCCGGGGCGGGATCAGTCGGCGCTCTGCGCCTCGAGCGCCTCAAGCCGCGCCGACAGCGTGTCGATGTCGCCGTGCAGTTCGGCGATGTAGATATGCGCCTTCTCCAGCTCGTTCAGCATTCCGGCCACCTTCTGCGTGACGTTGAACGGCCCGTCCTCGTCGGTGGGGCCGACATTGGGCAGGTGGCGGTTGCTGTACATCATCGCCGCCTGTTCGGAGATGCTGGGCAGCGGATAGTCGGCATCGAAGACCCGGTCGCAGCCGGCGCCGCAGACAGCGCCCGTGGTGGTCAGATCGCCCGACAGCACGACATTGCCGTCGCGGTCCATCGCGAATTGCAGACCGCCGTCGGAATGGCTGATCAGGAACCGGTTGGGCGCATTGTTCTCATGGGTGAAGAACCACGTCCCGGCGCCTGCATCGGTGTTCTCCATCGAGATGAACGACCCGCCGTTGTTGACGATCTTGACGGCATCGAGCGCTGCGTTGGTGCTGCGGGCGATATGCACCGCGGCGGTGGCGTTGAGGATGCCGATGCCGATGTTGTCGTCCTCGTCGACCACCAGCGCATTGCTGGACGCGCCCGGGCGCACCCGGAACGGCAGGGTCGAGCCGTTGGAGGCGTCGCGGAGGAAGAAGCTGGTTTCGTTGCCGGCCAGGTCCCAGGTCTGCGCGGCAAAGCCCGAAGAGGTGTTCTGTTCCAGCCGCAGGGTGGGCGTGTCGCCGTTGCTGGTGTGCAGTTCCGTCACCGGATTGGCGGTGCCGAACCCGGCGCGGCCGCCGCTGTCGATCACCAGCGCGTTGTTGGGGGCGTTGGCCTCGAAGGTGGCGACGCTGCGGTTGGCGGTGGCGTCGACGATGCGGAAATACTCGCCCCCGCCGTTGACGTTGGAATTGGCCTCGAGCCGCCAGTCCTGGTTGGGAAAGCTGCCCGCGCTCGACGTGTCGTCGAAATGGACCCGCAGGTTGTTTTCCTTCAGGCGGATCGTGTCGGCGCCGTAGCTTTCGCTGTTGGCGCAGTCGAAGCCGACGCAGAGGCTGTTGTAGATCGTGGTGTTCGAGTTGATCACGTTCTGTGCGCCGGCTGTCGTTGCCAGCAGGCACAGGGCCGCCGCCACGGCGGCGGGACTCCGGGAAAGTCGCGGGGAAAATCGTGTCATCTGTAATGCTCCTGTCGAAAAACGGACTCTTTGAAAGGGCAGGATCTCCTGCAATGGAGAAATCATCGGTGCCGTGCGGCGACGGGTCAAGGTGTCAATTCTGTCCGGGTGGTCCCGGCCAGGCCCGTCCGCCGCCGCAAGACCGGGTCAGCGCCCGGCCAGCGCCGCCTCGAGCCGGGCGATCCGGTCCTCCTGCTCCAGCGTGTAGAGCGTCAGTTCCTCGACCTTTTTCAGAAGCGCCATCTGCATGTCGGTCATGTCGAGGCCCTGCGCCGCGATCTCGGCCGCCGAGGGCACCTCGGGCAGGTGGCGGTTGGTGCCGATGAACGCCGCAACCTCGGCAAGCGGCCGCAGCGCGTAGTCGGGGCCAAAGACGTAATCGGGCACATTGAGCGTCGTGGCACCCGAGATGAAGTTGCCCTGCACCGTGAGGTCCCCGCCCGCGGACAGTTCCAGTTCCGGGCCGTCGTTCACACCGTCGGCGATGATGAAGCGGTGCGGATCGGCGTTTTCATGTACGATGAACCAGCTCTTGCCGGCCTCCTGGTTGTCGAGCGTCATGTAGGAGCCGCCATTGTTTTCCAGGCGCAAAAGTTCGCGCGCCGCCGGGGCCGCGGCGCTGTTGCGCACCACCATCGTGGCATCGTCGCCGCGAAAGAGCCCGTCGCCCGCCACTTCGAGTTTGGCCGCCACGGCGGTGCCGTTGAACGTGTCGAGCCCGACGCCGACGCGGCCGTCCTGTCCCAGAAGCAGGGTCGAGGATTCCGCCCCTTCCAGGACGCGCAGCGGAAGAGAGGGGGTTTCGAAATCAAACAGCGTGAATTCCGTGTCGCTGCCCTGCATAACCCAGTTGGCCGTGCCGCCGCCGCCGACCTCTTGCAGGCGGATCTGGGGCTTGGAGGCTCTCACGATGTGCAGCGAGCTTTGCGGCAGCATCGTGCCAAAGCCGATATTGCCGCCGCCGCTGACATAGAACGTGTTGTCCGGAGCGAACGACGCGATGGTGAAGGGCGTTGTGCCGTTGGTGGCATCCCTGATCGTGAACTTGTTCAGCCCGCCGCTGGCCGTGGCCAGGTTCTCGTTGATCCGAATGCGCCAGTCGCCATTCGGGAACCCGGTCGGCGACGTGTCTTCGAGAAGGATGCCGGGCTCGATATCCTTGATCGCGAGCCGGGTAGTTGACTCGAAGGTTTCGGCGATATCGCAGTCCCTGCCCATGCAGGTCGAGGCATTCAGCACCGTGTTGTCTTCGACGAAAAGGTCGGCAAGATTAGAATTCGGCGCGTCGCCGTCGGAAATCGTCACACCGCTGGTGAAGTTATCCTGGGCCAGAGCGGCCCCGGCGGGCAGCAGGCACAGAAGCGATGTGCAAAGCAGACGGTTGAAAGGCATGCGTGATCTCCAGTTATGACGAGGCCCCCGGATCATACGCATCCTCAATCCGGTTTCAAAAACAACGGGCGGCAGACCGGGGGGCAGGGCCGCATGTCACAATCCTAGGGACATTTTCCGGATCGGACAAACCTTTCGCGCCGGGCGGGTCACCGCTTTGGCGCGCCCGCCCCGATCAGCGCCTCAAGCCGTGCGACACGCGCCGCAAGCGCGGCGTTCCGGGCGCGCTCGGTCTCGACGGTGTCGTGCAGCCGGGCGATATACAAATGCGCCTTCTCCAGCTCGTTGAGCATGCCGCCGGTCATCGCGGTGATGTTGAAGGGGCCGTCCTCGGGCGTCGGGCCGACGGCTGGAAGGTGCTTTTTGGCGCGCATCATCGCGGCCTGTTCGGGGATGCTGGGCAGTGGGTAATCCGCATCGAAGACCCGGTCGCAGCCCGCGGCACAGGAGCCTGCGGTGAAAAGCTGGCCGGGAATGGTCAGGTCGCCCTCCGCGGTCAGGCTCATCTCCGGCCCGTCCGCCACCGCGTCGGCGATGATGAAGCGGTTGGGGGCGCTGTTCTCATGGGTGAAGAACCAGGTGGTGCCGGCATCCGTGTTCTCGAAGGTAAAATACGACCCGCCGTTGTTCGAGAGCTTGAAGAGTTCCTGCGCTCCGCTCGCGCCCGTATCCTCGACCAGCACTCGCGCGCTGTTGTCGGTGCGCAGGATGTGCAGGGGGGCCGCGGCAGGGCCGCCGACGCCGACGCCCGTGCCCAGCCCCAGATCGCCGTTCGATTCCATCACGAAGGATCCCGGCGGCACGTTCTGCTGAAGCCTGAACACGGCAAACTGGTCCTGGGCGATGGCCAGGCCGTTGTGGCTGCCCGAAATGCGCCAGTCCGCCGCCGGCAACCCGCCCGACGTGTCCTGTTCCAGCGTGACGGCGGGAAACGTCGCGCTGGTGATATGCAGCTCGTCACGGGGAAACATCGTGCCCAGCCCCACGTTGCCGAACTCGGTGATCCAGAGCGCATTGTCGGGCGCGCCCGCCTCGATCGTGAAGGGCACTGTGCCGTCGTTGAGATCGGCGATGGAAAACCGGTCGAGCCCGCCCGACACGATGTCATTGATCAGCAAGGCCCAGTCGTTGCCGGGAAAGGGGCTGGCACCGGGGGTGGTGTCGATGAATTCGACCCGGATGTCGTCGTCGGTGATCCGCAGGAGGGTTTCTTCGGGAAAGCTCTCGGTCTCGACGCAGGCGTTGCCGATGCAGACGCTGTCGTCGAGCACGGTGTCGCCGGTGACGAAGAGATCGGCCTGGGTGGTGTCCAGATCGGAGATGTCGACGCCTTCGCCGAACACCGCCTCCTGCGCCGGGGCGGCGGCGGCCAGGCTCAGCAGCAGGGCGGCCAGAGCGGCGGTGGGGGGGAAGCTGCGGGATGCTGTGCACGGGGTCGGCTGGGTCATGACGGTCCTTTCCGGCTATGTTTGTCTCTGCTCCCCGGTCAGGGGGCGACCAGCGTTTCGACCAGCGCCTCGAGCCGGGCGATACGGTCGTGCTGGGCGGCGTTTTCCGCGTGCAGCGCGGCGATGTAGAGATGCGCCTTTTCCAGCTCGTTGAGCATGCCGCCGGTCATGGCGGTGATGTTGAAGGGGCCGTCCTCGGGGGTGGGGCCGACGGCGGGAAGGTGTTTCTTGGCGCGCATCATCGCGGCCTGTTCGGGGATGCTGGGCAGTGGGTAATCCGCATCGAAGACCCGGTCGCAGCCCGCGGCACAGGAACCCGCGGTGAAAAGCTGGCCGGGGATGGTCAGGTCGCCCTCCGCGGTCAGGCTCATCTCCGGCCCGTCGGCCACCGCGTCGGTGATGATGAAGCGGTTGGGGGCGGCGTCTTCGTGCACGAAGAACCAGCTGGTTTCGGCGCGGGTGTTCTCCAGCGTGAAATAGGAGCCCGCGTTGTTGACCATCGCGAACATCTCGCGCGGGGCCGGGGGGCTGGACCTGGCATTTTCCACCCGCAGCGCGGCGGTGCCGTCATTGCGCGAGATGTGCAGCGATGCGTCGGGGGTGGCGGTGCCCATGCCCACATCGCCCGCGCCGGTCAGAACCCAGGCATCGTCGGGCGCGCCTTCGAGGATGGCGAAGGGAAAGGTGCCGCCGCCGGTGCTGTCGCGGTCGAACCAGCCCATGCCGTTCGTCGCCACGATCAGCGACCAGTCCGCGCCGGACCCCGCCTCTTGCAGGCGCAGCTTTTCGGTCAGGCCCGAGACCACGTGCAGATCGGCCTGCGGGATCGAGGTGCCGAACCCCACGCCGTTCGTGCCGATCCACAGCGCGTTGGTCGGCGCGTCGCCCTCGATGCTGAAAGGCGTGGTCAGGGCGTCGCGGTCCATGATGCGGAAGACACCGCGCGGCGCCGCCGTGTCGTTCGCCCGGAATTGCCAGGCGCGGTTCGGCTCGGTCACGGACGTGTCCTCGAAGATAAGCCGCGGCTCGGCGCCGCGTATCTGCAGCGATGTCGTCGTGGACACGGCCAGGGCGGCCTCGTCGCAACCGAACCCGATGCAGGCGGAGCCTTCGAAGAAGTTTCGGTTGCCGCGGAAGTGGTTGACCAGCGGACCCGGCGCGGGCTGGACGATGCTGCCGCCGACGGTGAGCCGGTCGCCCACGTCCAGATCGTCGGTTACGGTCAGGTCGCTGAATTCTCCGACGGGTTGTGCAGCTGCCGGGGCGGCGAGCATGAGAAGAAGAGCAGGCAGATACGCGATACGATGCATGGTCTAATATTTCCTTGGCAGATCAGGTGTGCAATGCGCCTATTCTAGCAGGGTTTCGACCAGCCTGCGCAAATCCGCAATCTCGCGCGCCTGTGCCTCGAGCCGCGCCTCCTGTTCGAGCGTATAGAGCGTGAGCTCCTCGATCTTCTTGAGCTGCGACAGCTGCATCTGCGTCAGATCAAGCCCGTCGCGCGCCACATCGGCGGCGGATGGCACATCCGGCAGGTGCCTGTTGGCGTCGATAAAGGCCGCGACCTCCGACAGGGAAGGCAGGGCGTAATCCGCCTCGAACACATAATCCGGCACATTCAGCGTGGTGGCGCCCACCACAAACCCGCCGGGCACGGTCAGCACGCCATCGGCGGTCAGGCTCAGTTCCGGCCCGTCGGCCACCGCGTCGGCGATGATGAAGCGATTGGGCGCGGCGTCTTCGTGGACGAAGAACCAGCTCGTCTCGGCGCGGGTGTTCTCGAGCGTGAAATACGATCCGCCATTGTTGCGCATGGCGAACATCTCGCGTGACGCCGGGGGACTTCTGTCGCTGTTTTCCACCAGTACCGAGGCGGTGCCGTCGTTGCGCAGGACATGCAGCGGCGCGGTGGGCGTGTCGGTGCCCATGCCCAGGTCTCCGGCGGCAGTATCGACAAACAGCGCCGCCTCGCCCGCATCGTTCCGCACCCTGAAATCGTAGCCGGAATTGCCCTGGTTCACAGCAAGTTCGCCGTCGCGCAGAACGACCCCATCATCGTCGGCACCGGTGTCGATGGCAAAGGGGGTGGCGACGGTGTCGGTCAGCAGAAAGCCCCCGCTGTCAACGCCCATCTGGTACGAGGTATCGCCCCCTGCGCCGGTTGCGGTCAGGCGCATGATGACATTGCCGCCGGTTCCGACAAGATGCAGCCGGTCCTGCGGAATGCTGGTGCCCAGCCCCAGCCATCCAAAGCTGCTGAGATAGATCGCATTTTCCGGCGCGCCCGCCTCAAGCCGCAGCAGATCGCGCCCGGTCTCGACATCCTCGATGGCGAAATACTCGCCGACGGAGATGTTGGTCTCTATTGCGAAATCGTTGGTGGGCGCGGGGGCATTGCTGCTGTCCTCGAAAATGAGGCGGGGAAAGCTGCTTTTGATCTTCAGACTGCCACTGAAGCTTTCCGAGCCGGTGCAGTCGATGCCCGCACACAGACGGCCGTCCACGCTGTGATCGCCCGACAGCACGGTCTGGGCGAGGGCGGGCAGGGGCAGGGCGAGGGCAAGGCAGAGGGGCAGGAGGCAAAGCTTGTCGGTCATCGGAAATCCTCGGGTCGGCTGGAATACCCGATCAAGCATAGCCGAGACCGCTCATGCGGCAAAGCAAACCGCGGCTGGCCGCGATCACTCCGCCGCCGCGGCCTCGAGCCGTGCGAGCCGTGCGTCGAGCCCGCGCAGGGCCGCGAGTTCCGCCCGCAGATCGGCGGTTTCGGCCTCCTGCGCCTGCAACCGGCGCTTTTGCGTGTCGATGATTTCCTGCTGCTCCAGCGTGTAGAGCGTCAGTTCCTCGACCTTCTTCAAGAGCCGCATCTGCATGTCGGTCATGTCGAGGCCCTGCGCCGCGATCTCGGCCGCCGAAGGCACCTCGGGCAGGTGGCGGTTGGTGCCGATGAACGCCGCAACCTCGGACAGCGGCCGCAGCGCGTAGCCGTCCTCGAACACGTAATCCGGCACATTCAGCGTGGTATTGCCCGAGATGAAGTTGCCCGGAATGGTCACGTCGCCGCCCGCGGTCAGGGTGAACTCCGGCCCGTCGGCTACCGCGTCGGCGATGATGAAGCGGTTGGGGGATGCGTTTTCATGGGTGAAGAACCAGGTCGTGCCCGCATCGGTGTTGTCGAGCGTGAAGAACGACCCGCCGTTGTTGCGCATGGTGAAAAGGCCGCGCGCACCCGCGGGGCTGGCGGTGGTGTTTTCCACCAGCACCTCTGCCGTGCCGTTGGTGCGCTGCAGGTGCAGCGGCGCGGTGGGGGTCAAGGTGCCCATGCCGATATCCCCGGTTCCGCCGTCCGCCCAGAATGATGTGCCATTATCCCAGCGCACCTCGAAATTGTAATCCCGTCGCCCGGTGTTGATTTGCGCAGTGTCGAATTCGAGGAAGATCGCGTTGTTCGGGGTGCCGGGCCGCATCGCGAAGGGGGTCGTTGTGTTGGTGATGTCCGACAGTCCGAAATCGCCGTTGCTGAAGATGACCGTCTCCCAGGCCTGGCCCAAGCCAAAGTCCGCGTTGGAGCGGTTGAGGCGAATGCCCGAGAGGGTGGTCGTTTCGACATGCAACTCGGCCTGCGGGATCAAGGTGCCCATCCCGATCTTGCCATCCGGGGCCACATAAAGGCTGTTGTCCGGCGCACCACCCCGCACCGAAACCGGCGTCGTGCCCGCCGTCAGGTCGCGGATCATGAAACGGTCGTCCGGCCCGGTGTCGTCGTTGGCCTTGAGCTGCCAATCGGTGTCCGGGAAGGCATTGTCGGTGTCGATGAAGTCGATCCGGTTGGCGAAACTGCGCAGCCGCAGGGTGGCCGAGACCGCGTCGTAGGTTTCGGTATCCAGACAGGCCGGGCCGACACACAGCTGGTCGCGGATCGTGGTGTTCGAGGTGATGACGTTCTGGGCAAGGGCCTGCAGGGGCAACAGGCTGGCAAGGGCAATGGCGGGCAAAAGACGGGGCATGTGGCAAGTCCTATTGAGATAAAACGCGTGTCGAATTCCCAAAAGGTTAACACCCGCCCCGCCTATTACTATGACTATTTGGTGCCCTGGGCCTCCAATGCGGTCATCCGTGCGCTCAGGGTGGCAATCGTCTGGCGCTCTGCCTCCAACTGCGCCACGCGATCTTCAAGCTCGGCGATATAGAGATGCGCCTTTTCCAGCTCGTTGAGCATCCCGCCGGTCATCGCGGTGATGTTGAAGGGGCCGTCCTCGGGGGTGGGGCCGACGGCGGGAAGGTGCTTGAGGGATTTCATCATCGCGGCCTGTTCGGCAATCGTGGGCAGCGGGTAATCTTGGTCGAACACCCGGTCGCAGCCCGCCGCGCAGCTGCCTGCAGTGAAAAGCTGGCCCTGGATCGTGAGGTCCCCATCCGCGGTCAGGCTCATCTCGGCGCCGTCCGTCACCGCGTCGGCGATGATGAAGCGGTTGGGGGCGCTGTTCTCGTGGGTGAAGAACCAGGCGGTCCCCGAATTGGTGTTGTCGAGCGTGAAATACGAGCCGCCGTTGTTCTCCATCCGGAACAGCTCGCGCGCCGCGGCCACGTTGCTGGTGTTGCGGACCTCGACCATGGCCTCCGTGCCGCGAAACAGCCCGTCGCCCCGGACGTCGAGAATGGCCTGCACATCGACATTGCCGATCGAGTCGTCGGTGTTGATGCCCACCCGCCCGCCGGTTTCGATCACCAGCGTGCCGTCCTCTGCCCCGTCCAGCAGCCGGAAAGGGAGGATGTCGCCGGCGCTGACGTCGCGGATGAAGAAGCCAAACTCATTGCTGCCGATATCGAAGGTCTGGTCGCCAAAGCTGCCGCCGATTTGTTCAAACCGGATCGTCGGGGTGTCGGAATTGACCACATGGATATCCTCGACGGGCAGTCCGGTGCCCAGGCCGATCCGCCCGGTTTCATCGACGACCAGCGCATCGGTGCGCGCCCCGGCATCGACGCGGAAGGGCTGGGTGTTGCCGTCGACATCCTGGATGCTGAAATAATCGTCACCGCCGTTGACCGTGTCGTTGATGATGATCCGCCAGTCGCCCGTGGGCCGACCGGCCGTGGTGGAATCGTCCTCGAAATGCAGCCGGACGCTGTTGCCCTTGAGGCGCAGTTCGTCCCCGAGCGGGTTTTCGGGGTCGATGCAGCCGGGCCCGACGCAGAGAAAGCTGCGGATCGTCGGGTTGGTGGTCGATAGCACCTCGGCCCCGGCGGGGGCGGCAAGGGCCAGAAGGCTTGGCAGGATCAGGGTCGCTTTGCGCAGTGTCATCGGGTCTCTCAGTTCTTCATGGTCTCAGTTTCGGGTGGGGCGGGGGCTGTCAGCGGCGTTCCAGCGCCGACAGCCGCGCTTCGAGCGCGGCGATCTGTGCTGCGCGCATCCGGTCGCGGTCTTCGAGCTGCGCAATGTAAAGATGCGCCTTCTCCAGCTCGTTGAGCATGCCGCCGGTCATGGCGGTGATGTTGAACGGGCCGTCCTCGGGGGTGGGGCCGACGGCGGGCAGGTGCTTTTTCTCGCGCATCAGTGCCGCCTGTTCGGCGATCGTGGGCAGCGGGTAGTCCGCATCGAACACCCGGTCGCAGCCCGCGGCACAGCTGCCCGCGGTGAAGAGCTGCCCCGGAATGGTCAGGTCGCCATCCGCCGTCAGCGTCAGTTCCGGCCCGTCGGTCACCGCATCGGCGATGATGAAGCGGTTGGGCGATGCGTTCTCGTGCGTGAAGAACCAGGTCGTGCCGGCGGCGGTGTTGTCCATCGTGAAATACGACCCGCCGTTGTTGCGCATCGCGAACATCTCTTGCGCGCCCGCGCCGCCGGTGTCCTCGACCAGCACCGAGGCGCTGCCATCGGCGCGCGTCACGTGCAGCGGTGCAGCGGGGGCGTTGGTGCCCAGGCCGACATCGCCAATGGAGCCGATATAGAGGCTGTTTTCCGGCGCGGCGCCGAGAATGCGCAGCGGACGGCGCCCGCCGAGGTCTTCCCGTCTCACGTTGAATTCGAAAGACGAGGCCTCGATATTCCACTGGCTTGGGGTGAACCCGCCCGAGCCGTCGCGTTCGAGCCGGATGATGGGGAGCACCGATGACACCACATGCAGGTTGGTTTGCGGCAGGCGGGTGCCGATGCCGATCCCGGTGTCGACGATATCGTCGTTGCGCGGGATACTGTCGATCGCCAGCGCGTTGTTGGGCGCATCGCCCCAGATCCGGAACGGTGCCGTATTGGCATCGAGATTGCGGATCACGAAGAACTCCGCGCCGTTGCTGCCGATGTCGTTGGCCTTGATCTCCCAGTCGGTGGTCGGAAGGCCGGCCGCGGTCGAGGTATCCTCGAGCACGATGCTGATGGCGGCCTGCTTGAGCCTGAGGTCGGTTTCGCCAAAGGTCTCGCCGCTGGCACAGCCTGCGCCGATGCAGGCGGAGCCGTCCACCACAAGGTCGTCGGCCAGGAATTGTTCGGCCTGGGCCGGGGGGGCAAGGTTCAGAGTGGCCCAGAGGGCGAGCGGCAGGATGCCTGGATTGCGGAACATGGTGACTCCTCCGACTGGATATGAACGCGGAGCCCGTGCTTCCAAAACCTGGCCGAACGCGGCACCCGGCCGGGAAAATTGTGCGAAACTCGGGGCGTATGCACCGTCACTCGGCAGCCAGCGCCGCCTCGATCCGGGTCAGGCGGGTCTCCAGCGTGCCGAGCCGCGCCAGTTCTCTTGCCTGCGCCCGGTTGGTCGCTTCCAGCTCCAGCGTATAGAGCGTGAGCTCCTCGATCTTCTTCAGCATCGTCATCTGCATCGCCGTCATGTCGAGGCCGTCTTCCGCGATCTGCGCCGCCGAGGGCACGTCGGGCAGGTGGCTATGCGCGTCGATGAAGGCCTGCACCTCGCTGAGCGGACGCAGGGCATAATCATCGGCGAACACGTAATCCGGCACGTTGAGCGTGGTGGAGCCCGAGATGAAATTGCCCGGGATGGTCACGTCGCCATCCGCGTTCAGGCTGAACTCCGGCCCGTCGGCCACCGCGTCGGCAATGATGAAGCGGTTGGGGGCGCTGTTCTCGTGGGTGAAGAACCAGGTGGTGCCGGCGCTCGTGTTCTCGAAGGTGAAGTAGGACCCGCCGTTGTTGCTGAGCTTGAACAGCTCCTGCGCGCCCGAGGATCCCGTATCCTCGACCAGCAGCCGCGCGGTGTTGTTGTTGCGGCGGATGTGCATCGGTGCCGTGGGGTTGCCGGTGCCGATCCCGATCTCGCCGGTGTCCTCGACCACCAGCGCATCGTCCGGGGCCTGGTCGTCGATGACGAAAGGCAGGGTGTTGCTGTCGCTGTCGCGGATGACGAAGCTGGTTTCGTTGCCGATCATCTCCCAGCGCTGGTTGCCGAAGCCGCCGGTCTGCTGAAGCATGATGCCGGGGCTGTCGTCGCCCACGATGTGCAGGCTGTTCTGAGGGATCGTGGTGCCCATGCCGATGCGGTCGCTGCTGTCGAGCCAGAGCGCGTTGTCGCGCACACCGCCTTCGATGGTGAAGGGAATGCTGCCGCCGTCGATGTCCTGGACCGCGAACTTGGTGATGCCGGTGTCGTTGATCACCAGCCGCCAGTCGTTGCTGGAAATCCCGCCGGAGCTGGAACTGTCCTCGAAGAGGATGTCCGGCTCCGACCACTTGAGCCGCAGCGGCCCCTGTTCGAAGGGCTCTGTCCCGTCGCAGGCCGGGCCGATACAGGCGCGCCCGTCGAAGATGTTGTTGGCGGCGCCGAAGAAGTTCGGACCGAAACCGTTCTGGGTGATGTCGCCCGACAGCGTCAGATCGTTTCCGGTGATGTTCTGCGCCGTGGCCGGGGCGGCGGCAAGGCAGAGGGCCGCCAGGGACAGACAGAGGGGGCGGAAATCAAGCGTCATCGGTAAATCCTTCTTCGGAAAATGCATCCCCGTCGGGGCGGTATGCGGAAAAGTCTAGGTGCCCGCGGCCGCTTGTGTCCAGTTTAACAACTCAAAGTTGAGAGGCGGGCGGCCGGGTCTGCGGCACGCAAAACGCCGCGCGAAAGGTCCCGCGCGGCGTTCCGGTCGCCTGCCCCGGCGACGGGGGCGATCAAGGCGTTTCGCGGTGACCCTGCATCACGCAACGCTGCCTGAAATCGAAGATGTCAACGCGTCAAGCGATGCACCCCGGTCCAGGTCAAAGGCAAGACGCTCTAGGGTCAGGCCCCATTACTCCTGCACCGTCAGCGCCTCAAAATGCGCGAATTCAGATGTTTGGCACGCGCCGGGAAGGCTGGCTGCCTTGGCAAGCGGGCCGAGCGGCTGAAAGCGTGCATTTCGAGGCGTCCGAAGGATTTGGCGGATTTCCCGCCCTGCTGCCTCTCAATGCTTTGAAATAGAAGCACTATTTCGGCAGCATTGGTCGTTGCAGGACAGAAAATCTGCCAAACTGACGGTGCAGGATTAATGGGTCCTGACCCTAGTCGGCGGTCTGCGCCTCGAGCGATTCCAGCCGGGCCGACAGCGTCGCGATCAGCGCCTGCTGTTCGGAGGTCTGCGCATGCAGCGCCTGGATCGCCGCCAGCGCCACCCCCGACGTATCCAGGGTCGAGATCGTGGTGTCGTTGTAGCCGGTGCCGAAGGCGGCGTGGAAATCCTGCGCCATCGGGCCGATATGGCGCGCGCCGGTGTCGGCATCGTGCTTGTAGGTCCAGCTGCTCAGCGGCAGGGCGCTGACCTTGGCCAGCACCTCGTGGCTGTCGATCGGTTCGATCGCCATCTTGGCGTTCTTGTCCGAGCTTTGGGTCAGCGTGCCGGCGATGATCAGGTTGCCGCCCGAAGTCAGCGTCAGCTCGGCCCCGTCGGCGACGGCGTCGGCGATGATGAAATCGTTGTTGCCGGTTTGTTGATGGGTGAAGAACCACGACGTGCCCGCGGCGGTGTTCTCCATCGTGATAAAGGAGCCGCCGTTGTTGACGATCTTGAGCGCATCGAGGGCGCTGCCGGTGCTGCGGTTGATATGCACGGCGGCGGTCGGGCTCTGGATGCCCAGGCCGATATCGCCGGTGCTGCCTTCGACGATCAGCGCGTTGGTGGGGGCGTTGGGGAACACCTTGAACGGCAGCCTGCTGCCGTTGGTGACGTCGCGCACGAAGAAGTTGGTCTCGTTGCCCGCGAGGTCCCAGGTCTGTGTGGCAAAGCCGCTCGATCCGTCCTGTTCCAGCCGCAGGGTCGGGGTGTTGCCCTGCTTGACGTGCAGATCAACCACCGGCGTCGAGGTGCCGAAGCCGACCTTGTTGTTGTCGGCCAGGTACAGCTGGTTGGAGCGCACACCGGATTCGATGGTGAAGGGCGTGCGGCTGGTGTCCAGGTCGTCGACCGAGAACTTGTTCTGCCCGCCGTTGACGCTGTCGTTGAAGGTGATCTGCCAGTCGACGGTCGGAAAGCTGCCCGAGGACGAGGTGTCGAAGGCGCGGATGCGCAGGTTGTTTTCCTTGAGCCGGATGGTGTCGAAGCCGAAGCTTTCGCCGTTGACGCAGTCGACGCCGACGCAGAGCGAGCCGTCGATGATCACGTCGTCGGTGAACACCTGGTCGGCGCTGGCCATGCCGGCCATGGCCACCAGCGCACTGGTGCCAAGAAAGGCTTTGAGGGAACGGGTCATCGGAAATCTCCTTGATGAAATATGTGATGCTGCGTGTCGGGGCGGGCGCTCAGCCCTCTTCTTCGGTGATCTCTTCGGGGGTGATGATGGCGCCGCGTTCGACGACGAAATGGCCGGTGCTGTAATAGGGCACGGCGGTGCTGTCGCGCTGCGCGTCGCCGCGGCCCTCGTCGGTCTGGTTGACGATGGCCTGGCGTTCCTCGGTGGCGGCGCGCAATTCGTAGCGGTAGACGCCGTCCATCGCATCGGCGCGGTCAAGCTCGAAGACCGGCGTGCCGGATTCCGCATAGATCTGGGTGATCTTGCCGTTGGGGGCGGCGACCACCAGCGTGGCGTTGCTGAGGCCGATCCAGTTCTCGAACCAGACGGCGTTGGAATTGTGCTGCTGGATCGGATCGGCGGCGCGCGCCGGACCGGTGGCGGCAAGGGCAAGGCTGACACTGAGGAGCAGGGAGCCGAGAATGCGGCGGGACATGAAAGCGGTTAACCTCGTTTTTGGGACGAACGTCTTCAGGATTTGTGACCGAACCTTGGTGAAGCACGGATGCCCGCGCAAGCATACATGAAGATTTGTGGACCGCTAAGCGCTAATTGCGTCTATTGTGTGTCCTGCGCACCCGGCCAGCGCGCTTCGGCCCGGGCCTGGGCCTCGTTGATCTGGTCGGGGGTCATCCGCTCGCGCAGCCCCAGGCCAAGCGGCAGCGCCGCCTCGAACCCGGCCGAGCCGGCCAGCGCCAGCCACATCTGCGCCAGCACGTAATCCTGCGGCACGCCGGTGCCGCGGATGTAGAGCAGCGCGAGATTGGCCATCGACGCCGGGTGGCCCTTTTCGGCGTTCGCGGCGAACAGCGCCGCCGCCTCCTGCCAGTCGGCGGGGCCGGGGGGTTCCCGGTGCACCAGCAGCCAGCCCATCTGGAACGCCGCCACCGGATCGCCCGTCCGGGCGGCATCGCGCAGCGCGGCGATCTCCTGCGGCTCCGACGGCGGCGGCGCCAGGCGCGGATCGTAGACGAATGTCGCCGCTTCCCGCGTCTCTCCGGCGCCGCCCAGCCGGTAGAGCCGGGCCGCCTCGGCATCGCTTTGCGGCACGCCAAAGCCGTTTTCGTACATCACGCCCAGGTTGGTCATGGCGGTGCGCAGCCCCTGTTCCGCGGCCCCGGCGAAAAGCTGTGCGGCGCGGTCGTAATCCTGCGGCACGCCGTGGCCGCGCACGTAGAGCAGGCCAAGGTTGTTCTGCGCCCGGGCATCGCCCGCCGCCGCAGGTCCTTCGTAGAGCGCCCGCGCCCGGGCAAAGTCCTGCGCCACGCCGCGGCCGTTCTGGTAGAGCATCCCCAGGCTGACCGCGGACCGGGTGTGTCCGGCCTCGGCGGCCTGCCCGTAAAGCGCCGCCGCCTCGGCCAGGGCGGCGTCATCGGCGGCGGTTTCCTCGAGCACCGCGGCCAGGTCGTGCAGGTGCTCCGGAGCGCCCTGGTCCGCGGCGGCGCGCAGCCACCGCCGCGCCTGCGCGGGATCGGCCGCGACGCCCAGGCCGGTGTGGTAATAGCGCCCCAGCCGGTTCTGCGCCTCGGCATTTCCGGCCTCGGCCGCGCGGGCATACCACTCGGCGGCCACAGCGAAGTTCTGCACCACGCCCGCCCCGTCGTGGTGGCGCTGGCCCAGGGCGATCTGCGCGGCGGTCCCGCCCGCGTCGGCCTGCGCCTGCAAGTCCGCCAGCGGCAGCTCGGCCAAATCCTGCGCGGGCAGCGCCTGCGGCAGAGCCAGTACCAGCGCCAGCAGTCCGGAGCGCAGGCCGCGGATCATTCGCTCCCCCGCACGGTCTGCTGCGTCCGGGGGGTGCGGGCCAGGATGGCGGCATGCAGGTCGCGGGCGCGGGCCTGGGCCTCGGCGATCTGCTCGGGCGTCATCAGCGCGGCGATCACCTCGCGGGTCTCGGCGGCCTCGGCATGGCCCGCCGCCCCGGCGAGGTTGAGCCAGGCATGGGCGGCGACGTAATCCTGCTCCAGCCCGTCGGCGCCGCTGGCATAGGCCTGGCCCAGCAGCGCCTGGGTGGCGACATCCCCGGCTTCGGCCGCCCGGCGGCGCCAGTCGTTGGCGCGGGCCTGGTCCTCGGGGGTGATGTCGGGGGTTTCCAGGAGCAGCGCCCCCAGCGCGGCCTGGGCGCCGCGCAGCCCGTCCTCGGCCTGTGCCGCCAGCCAGTCGCGCGCGGGTGCGTCGCCCGCCCGCGCCGCG
>NZ_QPMK01000024.1 GCF_003344785.1 Thalassococcus profundi
CCGTCGCCGGATCGCCCTACGCCATCACCGCGGCGGCGGCGGAGGGCACGGGCCTCGGCAACTACGCGATCACCTACGACACCGGCAGCTTCGACGTGACCCCGGCGCCGCTGACGATCACCCCCGACGATCAGAGCAAGACCTACGGCGAGCTCTTCGCCTTCGACGGGACGGAGTTCGTGGCGACGGGTCTGCTGTTCTCCGACGCGGTGACCTCGCTGTCGCTGACCAGCGCCGGGGCGGCAGCCGACGCGCCGGTGGCCGGGTCTCCCTACGCGATCACGGGGTCGGCGGCGGAGGGCTCGGGCCTCGGCAACTACGCGATCACCTACGACACTGGCAGCTTCGACGTGGCCCCGGCGCCGCTGACGATCACGCCGGACGATCAGAGCAAGACCTACGGCGAGCTCTTCACCTTCGACGGGACCGAGTTCGTCGCCACGGGGCTTCTGTTCAGTGACGCGGTGACCTCGCTGGCGCTCACGAGCGCGGGCGCTGCGGCGGATGCGACCGTGGCCGGGTCGCCCTACGCCATCACCGGGTCGGCGGCGGAGGGCACGGGCCTCGGCAACTACGCGATCGCCTACGACACCGGGGCGCTGGACGTGACCCCGGCGCCGCTGACGATCACCCCCGACGATCAGAGCAAGACCTACGGCGAGCTCTTCGCCTTCGACGGGACGGAGTTCGTGGCGACGGGGCTGCTGTTCTCCGACGCGGTGACCTCGCTGGCGCTCACGAGCGCGGGCGCCGCGGCGGATGCGACCGTGGCCGGGTCTCCCTACGCCATCACCGGGTCGGCGGCGGAGGGCACGGGCCTCGGCAACTACGCGATCACCTACGACACCGGCAGCTTCGACGTGACCCCGGCGCCGCTGACGATTACCCCCGACGATCAGAGCAAGACCTACGGCGAGCTCTTCACCTTCGATGGCACCGAGTTCGTGGCGACGGGTCTGCTGTTCTCCGACGCGGTGACCTCGCTGTCGCTGACCAGCGCAGGCGCCGCGGCGGATGCGAGCGTCGCCGGATCGCCTTACGCCATCACCGCGGCTGCGGCGGAGGGCACGGGCCTCGGCAACTACGCGATCACCTACGACACCGGCAGCTTCGACGTGACCCCGGCGCCGCTGACGATCACGCCCGATGACCAGAGCAAGACTTACGGCGAGCTCTTCACCTTCGACGGGACGGAGTTCGTGGCGACGGGTCTGCGCTTGAGCGATACGGTTGTTTCGGTTGACCTGGCCAGCGCCGGGGCGGCAGCCGACGCGCCGGTGGCCGGGTCTCCCTACGCGATTACCGGGGCAGGAGCCGCGGGCACGGGCCTTAACAACTACACGATCACCTACAACACCGGCGACCTCGACGTGGCCCCGGCGCCGCTGACGATCACGCCGGACAATATCAGGAAGGTCTTCGGCGAGCTCTATGTCTTTGACGGGACGGAGTTCACCGCCACCGGCCTGCTGTTCTCGGACGTGGTCACCAGCCTCACGCTGGCCAGCGCGGGGGCGGCGGCGGATGCGCCTGTCGCGGGCAGCCCCTATGCCATCACGGCGAGCAATCCGGTCGGCACGGGTCTCGGGAATTACGTCATTACGCTGAACCCGCCGGCAGCCGACGGCGGGCTGACGGTGACACCGCCGACGCCGGCGCAGGATGTGCCGACCCCCGAGCCGGATATCGGCGCGCCGCCCAACCCCGCGGACGAGCTGGGCCTCATCCTGGCCGGCTTTGGCACCGAGGAGGCCGCTCGGACCCTGAACGCGGTGCTGGGCTTTGCCGCGACGCTCGAAGTGGCGGCGGATGCCTGTTCTCAGAACCTCGCCGATACCGACCGCTACCTCGCCTGCCTGTCGGACGCGCTGGACGATTTCGCCAACGAGCTGGACGCGATCTCGACCCAGCTGCCGCCGGGGATGGAGGACGTGGCCCAGATCGTGCGCACGGCGCGGGTGCGGACCGATGCGGCCCGCGCACGGGCGGCGTCGCGTCTGGCCGGGGCCACCACGGATGCCGAGCGCAGCGCGATCCGTCGCGATGCGCTGAACGAGGCCCGCGCCGCCGTCGGCACCGCGGCGAGCGAGATCCGCAAGGCGATCAGCTTTGCCCGGGCCGAGGACCCGGAGTTGGCGGCGCTGCAGACCGCGACGGTGACAACGGTGGCGGCCGCGGTCGACAGCGTCGGGATCAAGCTGTCGCGGGCCGTCGGGCTGTGATGCGGGGGTCGTGATGTTGCTGCGCTGCCTGGTCATCGTGCTGTCCGTCCTGGTTCTGGGCGGGCAGGCGACGGCCGAGCAGCGGGTGGCGCTGGTAATCGGCAATTCCGAATACCAGCAGTTCGATCCCCTGGAAAATCCGCGCAACGACGCGCTCGACATTTCCGTGGCGCTGCGCGGGCTCGGGTTCGACGTGACGCTGGAAATCGACGTGACCACCGACCGCATGGACGCGGTGCTCGACCGGTTCGGCGCGGCGGCGGAAACCGCCGACGTGGTGCTGTTCTTCTACGCCGGACATGGGTTTCAGGCGGCGGGGCGCAACTACCTCGTGCCCGCCGATGCCGCGATCCGGTCGGCAGAGGACGTGACGACGCAGACTACCGGCCTCGACCGGGTGCTGGCCGCGATGGAGCGGTCGCGGGGCGTCAAGCTGGTGTTGCTCGACGCCTGCCGGGACAACCCCTTTGGTGCCACGTTGGAGGACGCCGGTGTCGGCAGCGGTCTGGCGCGGGTCGGGACCGCGGCGGATTTCCTCTTTGCCTATGCCACGCAGCCCGACAACGTGGCCTATGACGGCACCGGGCGAAATTCCTTCTTTACCGAGGCGGTGCTGCATCACATCTACACCCCTGGCCAGGACATCCAGCAGATGATGATCGGCGTGCGACGCGACGTGCTGGCCGCGACAGGCGGCAAGCAGATCCCGTGGGAAAATTCCTCGCTCACCCGTGCGTTCCAGTTCGACGACAGCCCGCCGTCGATCTCGGAGGAATCGATGCTGTACCAGCTGGCGGTGAACGCGGGAGATCCGCAGCTGCTGACGCTCTACGTCGACCGCTACCCAGAGGGGTCGCATATCGAGGAGGCGGTGGCGTTTCTGCAGACCGGTCCCGAGACGCAGACGCGCTCGCTGGGGCTGGCGGACGATGCCGACCGGCTTTGGGACCTGGCCCGGCGCAGTCGGATGCGGCCGCTGCTCGAGGTCTTTGTCGAGCGTTACCCCGAGGATCCGAATGTCGAGGAAGCGCGGCGCCTGCTGGACGCGATCCCGCGGCCCGAGGACGCCTTGCCGGGCGCGATCTGCCAGCGGCTGGCGACGCATCCGCGCGACGCCACGGCGGACAATCCCGGCGTGCCCTTCGACCGGCTGGCGCAGAATGCGCTGAGCGCGATCCAGGCCTGCAGCGCGGCGGCGGCGCAATCGCCGGAGCTGCCGCATTACGTGGCGCTGCTGGCACGGGCCACGGCGGCGTCGGGCGACCTGCCGCAGGCGGTGCGGCTCTATCGAGATGCGGCGGGGCGGGGCGACCTGCGGGCGATGGTGAGCCTCGCGCAGCTCTACGAGACCGGCACCGGCGTCGCGCCGGACCCTGCGGCGGCGCTGCAACTCTACCGTACGGCCGCCGAGGCGGGCAGCCAGGATGCGATGATCAACCTCGCGATCTCGCTGCTTGAAGGTTCGGGCGGGCCGCAGGAGGTGGAGGATGCCGTGGCGCTGCTGAAACGCGCCTCGGTCGAAGGGTCGTCGAAGGCGACCTACAACCTTGGGGTGCTGGCCCAGGATGGCCGGATCGACACGCCCCGCGACGCGCTCGACTATTTCACCCGCGCTGCCCGCGATGGCGCGCGCGAAGGCTACCTTGCCGCCGCGATCCTTCTGGATGAAGGCCGCGGAGTGGAGCGCGACCCGGACCGGGCCGCGGTCATGCTGTTGCGCGGCGCTGCAGAGGACCGCGGCGACGTGGTGCGTCAGCTGACCGAAAATGCCGACCAGTGGTCGCGAGACACCATCGCCGCGGTGCAGGAGCGGCTGCAGGCGGCAGGCTATTACACCAGCACCATCGACGGGCTGCCGGGGCGGAATTTCAGCGCCGCACTCGCGCAATGGCGCAACGGCGGATTTGTCGCCGAGGTACTGGTCAACTGAGGCGCCTTTTTTAACGTCAGATTCCTATATTGACGTCACAATCGGTAGGGTTTTGCGATTGGCTATGGGCAACGTGTGGCGACGACGGCGCGGGCAAAGCGAGGATTACGACACCTGGGCCCAGCTGGGCGTGCGCGGCTGGGCCTACAGCGATTGTCTGCCGGTGTTCCGGGATCTCGAAAACAACGAGGTTCTGAACGACGCTTATCACGGCTCGGACGGCGACCTGCACGTGTCCGCTCCGCGCAACCGCCACCCGCTCAGCGAGGCCTTCGTGAAGGCGGCGCAGGAGGTGGGCATCCCCTACAACCCCGATTTCAACGGCGCGGTTCAGGAAGGGGTCGGCTTCTACCAGACGACGACCCATAACGGTCGCCGATGGAGCGCCGCCCAGGCCTTTTTGCGCAAGGCGGCAAAGCGGTCCAACCTGACGATCCGCACGGAAACGGTTGTCAGCCGGCTGACCTTTGACGGAACCCGCGCGACCGGCGTGGAACTGGACACCGGGCAGACCATCACGGCAAGGGCCGAGGTCGTGATGTGCGCCGGGGCCTTCGAGACACCGCGTCTGCTGCAGCTGTCCGGCATCGGTAACGCCGACGAGTTGCGCAACCTTGGAATCGAGATGATCTGCGACCTGCCCGGCGTGGGCGAGAACTACCAGGATCACCTTGAATCGACCGTCCAGTGCGAAGTCAACGACCCCATTTCGACCTTTCGGCATGACAAGGGCGTTCGCGCTGTGATGCACATGATGCACTATTTGGCAACGCGCCGCGGCCTGCTGACCTCGAACGTCTGCGAAACCGGCGAATTCATCGACATATCGGGGGGCGGGACTCCCGACATGCAGTTCCATGTGTTGCCCGACATGGTTGCCGGGCTGGACCGTCCGGCGATTGATGCGCATGGCATCTCGATCGGCCGGTGTTTCCTGCGCCCTGCCTCGCCCGGCTCGTACAAGATCAGATCCGCCGATCCCAAGGAACCTGCGGTCTTTGTGAGCGGCGCGCTGACCGATCGGCAGGATGCGGAGATTCTGATGCGCGGGGTCCGGAAATCCATCGAGATCATGGACGCGCCCGCCCTGGCCAGATACATCAAACGCCGGCACCTGCCCGAACCGGGGGTGGAGACCGACGACGCGGCGCTTGAGGAGTACGTCCGCAAGACCGCCAAGACACTCTTTCACCCCTCCTGCACCGTCAAGATGGGGTCCGACACCGATCGGATGGCCTGTCTGGACAGCGAGTTGCGGGTGCGCGGCGTGCAGGGCCTGCGGGTCTGCGACGCTTCGGCCATGCCCGGCCTCGTCAGCGGCAACACCAACGCCCCGGCCATGATGATCGCGGAACGGGACGCGCGTTTCATCCTCGGACAGGACCGGCTGCACTGACCGATCGGACCGGCCACGCGCTATGACAGGGTAACGACACGCGCAACGGAGCGAGCGCCCAACTCGCGGCGCTGATACGGGTAATAGAAATTATGTTAATTCAACGCGCATAATGCCACCCGCACACGACCAAGCCGAAGCGCCTCAGCTCAGTGCCTGGAACTCTACACGGCGGTTCTCATCCGCTCGGGGATTGCCGGCATTGTAGGGGAAGCGTTCGCCCATGCCGACGGTTTCCATCCGTGACGGGTCGATGCCGCATTCCTCGTTCAGGTGGCGGGCGACCTCGCGCGCGCGCAGGATCGACAGGCGCTCGTTGTAGTCCTCCGATCCCGAGGCGTCGGTGTGGCCGACGATGCGGATCAGCTGGATATCGCTTTGCTCAAGAACCTGGCACATGGTGTCGAGCTTCGGCTTTTCCGCGTCCGAGAGCGCGGCGGAGTCAAAGCCGAAGGTGATGTTCAGATTGACCTGAAGCTCGGGGTCGAGCTGGCCGAAGACCATCGGCTGGTCCGGATCCGCCGCGGCCTGGATCGGCCTGTTCGGATCCATCGGTTCTGTTGTCGCCTCGGCAGAGACGGCGACGTTGGGGTCCGCGGATTCGACCGAGACATCCTCGACCGTGACCAGCTTGAGCCCGCGGGTGGCCCCAAGCCCGTTCGAATCCGCCTCGCTGAACACCTGTTTCTGCTTGTTGAACCGCTCGACCAGCTCGTCGACCGAAAGTGGGTCTTCGGCGAGGGCGGGACCCGCGGCCAGCAGGCCGCCAAGCAGGAGGGCAAAGGACAGGGAATGACGCATGGGAGTCACCTTGGTCAAAAAAGAGTTTGTTGCGAACACGCGCTAGGGTATCATCAAACCAGTTTGAAAACAGCCCTTTTCAGAGTGTCTGCATGGCCGAACCGTTCACGATCTGTCGCGTCTCGCGCGGTTTCGGCTGAGGCTCGCGGATGTCTGCCCCGATCACCCGCGTTCCACCGATCTGGCCCATGGCCGCCCCGCAATTCCACGGTGCCGGACTGACCCATGCCGGGCTGGTGCGCGAACGCAACGAGGACTCGATCCTGACCGATCCGTCCGGCGTGCTCTGGGCGGTGGCGGACGGCATGGGTGGCTACGGCCACGGCGACGTCGCCTCGGACATCGTCATCGACCGGCTGTCGCAGGTGGCCGAGGGTACGCTCTCTACCCATGCCCTGCGCAGCCGTCTCATCGAGGCGAACAGCGCGATCCTGGCAAAAGGCGGCGAGCCGGGCATGAACCAGATGGGTTCGACCGTGGTGGCGGCACTGATCCAGAATTCCGTCGCCACCATCGCCTGGGCCGGGGATTGCCGCGCCTACCTTATGCGCCACGGCGCACTGCGGCTGCTGACCCGCGATCATACGGTCGTGCAGGAGATGGTCGAACAGGGGCTGTTGCGCGACACCGCCCGCGAAAGCCACCCCGAAAGCCATGTCGTCACCCGTGCCATCGGGTTCGAACGGGATGTGGAGATCGACATGCTGCAGGTGCCGCTGGTGCCCGGCGACCGGCTGCTGCTGTGCAGCGACGGGCTCACCGCCTGCCTGTCGGACCAGGACATCGGCAGCTACATGCGGGCGGGGACGACGCCGCAGGGCCTGTGCAATGCGCTTGTCGCCGCCGCGCTCGAAGCCGGTGCGCCCGACAACGTGTCGGCGATCTGCGTCTTTGCGACCGGGGGTTAGAGGATGCGCGAAGGTGCCGTGATCGGGCCGATCATCGTGGCCATCGGGCTGGTTGTCGCCGCCATTGCCCTTGCGGTGGTCGGCGCGCTGCTCCAGACCGCCGATGGCAGCACAGAGTTGCGGCTGGAACGGGCCGAGGCCGAGACCGCCCAGCTGCGCAGCCAGATCGACACCCTGCGCACCGAATTGCGCGACGTACAGGCCGAGCTGGACACCCAGGCCGAGGACGTGGCGCTGGCCGCCGCCAACCCGACCTATGCGCCCCCCGCCGCGACGGACCTTGGCGTGACCGCCCCTGTGATCCTGGGCCAGGACGAGGGCGAAGGCGAGGAGCCGCCGGGCACGGAGGCGATGACCGAGGTGATGAAGCTCGCCAAGGAACGGTTCAACAAGGGCATCACCCAGCCGCGCAATTCGGTGATGCTCGAGGTGCTGGGCGCGCCGCGCGAAAGCAAGACGGTCGATTGCAGCGGCGTCACGCAGCCCCGGCTCAAGGCGCAGCTGGAAACACGGCAGGTCGGGCCGATCCGGGTGACGATGCTGAAACCGGCGCTCGAAAGCCTCGAACGGATCATGGCCAAGCTGCAGGCAACGGAACCCGACATCTACGAAGCGCTCGGCACCGCCGGGGCGCTCTGTGCGCGGCTGATCCGGGGGTCGCGGTCGTCCTGGTCGAATCATTCCTGGGGCACGGCGATCGACGTCAAGTTGCAGGGCCGGCTCGACGGGTTCGGCGACGGCGGCACCCAGTTCGGCCTGCTGCTGCTGGCCGAGCTTTTCAACGAGGAAGGCTGGTACTGGGGCGCGACCTACAATCGCGAGGATTCGATGCATTTCGAGGTCGGCGTCGAGACGCTGAAGAAATGGCAGGCCGAGGGCCAGCTGTAGCCCATGGCCCGCGGACCGGACCCTTCCGCGCTGGACCGTGCCGCCGTGCCGGTGCTGGACCTGGTCGAGGATTTCGACCGCCGCAGCCGCGTCGGCGAACATGCGCTACTGGCCGAGGCCGAGGCGGCCCTGGCGCGATTCGAAAAGGACGCCACCCGCGGCGGCGCGCTGTCCACGACGATCAAGCCCGCGCGCTACGGGCTTGCGGTGCTGCTGGACCTGCGCGCGCGGCAGGCCAGGGACGTGTCGCTGGGCACCTGGTCGGTGCTGGCGCAGCGCCAGCTGTTCGAGGGCCGCGACGTGACGCTCGCCCGGATCCGCGATTTCCGCGACACGGCGCAGAAGCAGGGCGCGGACTATGCCGAACTGGAGCGTTTTCTGTCCGGCCTGATTGCCCGCGCCGAGGAAGGGCGCCATGCGCACCGGCCCGTGGCCTCGGGGAACTGGGGTCTGCGGATCGGCGCCTATCTGGTCCTGCTGCTGCTGGTTCTGGCAGGCTATGCCGGATGGCTTGAATACCGGTTCCAGACCCGGCTGGCGGCGGTGTTCGAGCAGGATGCGCTGACCATCGGGCTGGACCGGCCGCAAAGGGCGGCCGAGCTGGTGCCGCGGCTCGACGACCTGCGCGCGGCGGTGCGCCGGGTCACCGCGGCCGAACAGCGCGCGCCGCTGCGCCGGATCGTGACCCTGCCGCTGGTCGACGGCGAGGCGCGGGCGCGGGCCGCCTATGCCGCCGCCGTGCGCCGTCATGTCCCGCCGGCGATCGCGACGGGCATCGAAGACGTCTTGGCGCGCGAGGGCGAGGGGTTGGTGCTCTACGACGCGCTGCGCGCCTGGTCGGTGCTGACCGGGGACGAGGCCTGGAGCCCGGCCTACCTGGCCGGCTGGCTCGAAGACATCGGGCAGGCGGTGGGCCTGGCGGGTTTGCAGTCGCATCTCGGCCCGCTCCAGGGCCCGTCGATAGACATCACCCCCGCCGACACCACCGTCATGGACCAGGCCCGCGTTTTTGCCGCCGAGGTGCCGGAACCGGCCCGCGCCTGGCTTGAACTGCTGCGGGCGGAACGCATGCGCGCCCTGCCCGCATGGGTTCCGACCGAAGAGGTGCCTGGCATCGGCGACGTGCTGCTGCGCCGGTCCGGCGTGGACATCGCGACACCGCTGCCGGGGCTTTTCACCGCCCATGGCTGGACCGAGGCGCGCGACTTCGCCGTCGGCGGCGCGGTGCAGCAGGCCCGTGACCTGGCGCCGCGCATCACCGGCCAGCCCCTGCCCGCGCTGAACCGGTCGCCCGACCTGCTGATGGACCGGCTGCACTCGGAAACCATCGCATTCTGGAAGGACTGGCTGGCCGATCTCCGGGTGCGTCCCTTCGCGCAGCGCGAAACCGCCATCGTCGTGTCGGGTGCGCTGGCACAGCCCGAAAACCCCCTCACGCAGTTGTTGCGGGAAGTCTGGGAGCAGGCCGGCGGCAACGACCGGGCCCGCAGCCACCCGCAGCAACTGGTGCTGGCGCGCGAATTCGGCGCGATGATCCAGTATGTCGAACAGGGTCGGATGGGCGAGATCGCGCGGCTCTTCTCGACCCTCAACGTCGCTCTGGGCGCCATCGACGTCACCCAGGGCCGCGGCACGCAGCGGCTGATGTCGGTGCAGGACCGCGCCCGCTCCATCGCCGCGCTGAAAAGCGCGCCGCGCATCGTGGTGCAGATCGCCGAGGACGTGCTGGCGCAATCCGCCCAGCCCGAAACGCAGGGCAATGCCTCCAATCCCTTGACCCGAAGCTGGCAGCAGGAGGTGTTCCCGATGTGCCAGACCCTGACCTCGGGGCATTACCCGTTCGTGAACGGCCCCGACGCGTCTCCCGCCGAACTAGCCGCGCTGCTGGGACCGCAGGGCGTGCTGACGACCTTCGTTCTGCAGAACGCAGCACCTTTGCTCGACACCGAGCAAAGCCCGTGGCGCTGGAAACCCGAGGCGAGCTTTGCCGGGCTCGCACAAGAAAGCGCCGCCTTTCTCGAACGCGCCGCGCAGGTCTCCGGCGGGCTCTTCGGCCCCGACGGCACCCTGCGTCACGATCTGACACTCGCCGCGCTTGCCGAACGCGGGCAGACCATGGTCGCCATCGGCGGCGCGGCCGAACCGGTGCGCGCCACCGGCGCCCCCGCGACGCTGAGCTGGCCCGGCCCGCAGCCCGACGCCGGGGTCGAGGTCAGCTTTCGCGACGCCGCCGATTCCGCGCGCATCCGGCACACCGGCCCCTGGGGCCTGCTGCGGCTGATGGACGGCCTGCGGCTGCGGCTGCGTGACGACGGCGCACGGGTGCTGCTGGACCTGCGGACGGATTCGGGCCGGGTGTTTCTTGAAATGACCTTTGGTCAGGCGCTCAACCCCGTGTCCGTGCGCCCTGCCCTGCAAGGCTTTGCCTGCCCGCCCGCGCTGTGACGGATTTTTCTGCGCGGCCCGGTAATCCTCGTATATACTGGCGGCATTGAGACTAACCCATTTCCAGCAAGCCCCGGATGGAAGGCGCCCCCGCTATGGCCATTGATTTCAAGTTCGATCGCATTGCCTACCTGGTCACCCCCCTGCCCCTGTTCGACGGCCTTGACGCGATGCTCTTCGCGCACCTGTCGGGCCGCGACGAAGTGAGTCGCTGCTTTCGCTACACCGTGCTGGCTCGCAGCCCCGATCCCAACATCAAGTCGCAGGACCTGCTGGGCCAGAACGTCACCGTCGCTGTGGTGGGAGAACCCGACAGCTTCACGCTGCGGTTTTTCAACGGCATCGTCGACCAGTTCCGGTTCGAGGGCAACGACGACGAGGACATGTTCATGTACCGGCTGGTGCTGCGTCCCAAGCTGTGGATGCTGTCTAAGACCACCGACAACCGAATTTTCCAGGAAGTGTCGGCCATCGATATCGTCAAGCAGTTGTTCGACGAACACGGCGTGACCGATTACCGGCTGGACCTCACCGGCACGCCCGAGCCGCGCGACTATTGCGTGCAATACGGGGAAACCGATCTGGATTTCGTGCAACGGCTGCTCGAAGAAGAAGGCATCTTCTACAGTTTCGTCTTTTCCGAGGACAAGCACGAACTGGTCCTGTCGGACGATCCCATGGCGCTGGACACCCCCGGCGGCTTCGGCGAACTGCGGTTCGAGCCGAATTTCGTGCCGGATCAGGACGGGCTCGGGGTGATCACGAAACTCACCCGGACCGAAAAGATCGTCTCGGGCTCGCACACCCTGACCGACTACAATTTCGAAACGCCCTCCACCGACCTGATCGCCCGGTCCGAGAATCTCATGGGCCACGAGAACGACGGGATGGAGCGGTACACCTATCCCGGCCGGCACGGAACGCAAGGCCTGGGGGAAAAGCTGGCCGGGTTCCGCAACCGGCAGGACCAGGCGCTGGCGCAGCAAATCTGGGCGGAGTCCTCGGCGGCGATGTTCTGCGCCGGCTGCGCCTTCAGCCTCGTCGACTACCCGCGGGACGAAGAGAACATCGACTACATGATCCTGGCGGTCGATTACGACATCTGGGATGGCCAGTATTCCTCCCGCGCGACCCGCAACCGGCCCGAGGGCATCTTTACCAGTTACCGCATGGTGCCGCAGGAGTCGGGCTACTGCCCGCCGCAGATCACGCCGAAGCCGGTGATGAAGGGCCCGCAGACCGCCATCGTCGTGGGCCCCGCCGGCGAAGAGATCTACACCGACGAATATGCCCGCGTGAAAGTGCAGTTCTACTGGGACCGCGAAGGCGGGCACGACGAGAATTCGACCTGTTTCATCCGCGTCTCGTCGGTCTGGGCCGGGTCCGGCTGGGGCTTTATCCAGATCCCGCGCATCGGGCAGGAGGTGATCGTCGACTTCCTCGACGGCGACCCGGATCGGCCGATCATCACCGGGCGGGTCTACAACGCCGAACAGATGCCCCCCTACGCCCTGCCCGGCAACATGACGCAATCGGGGTGGAAGTCCAACAGCTCCAAGGGCGGGGGCGGCTGGAACGAGCTGCGCTTCGAGGATCTGAAAGGGTCGGAAGAGGTCTATTTCCAGGCCGAGAAGGATCACACCGAATGGATCAAGAACAACGAGACCCGCAACATCGACAACGACTTTGCCGAAACCGTCGGCCATGACGCCAAGCAGGACGTCATCAACAACCGCGACGAAACCGTCGGCAACAACAAGACCACGCAGGTCGGCGTCAACCGCGACGTTACCATCGGCAACAACGACACTGAAAGCGTCGGCAACAATCGCTCCCTGACGGTCGGGGTCAACGAGGTTATCTCGGTCGGGTCGAACTCGGACGAAACCATCGGCGCCAACCACAGCCAGACCGTCGGCATCAGCCAGACCATCAGCGTGGGGGCGATGCGGGTCGACACCGTCGGCGCCGCCGAGACCCGCACCGTTGGCGCGGCCCAGGTCAACACCATCGGCGCGGTGCGGCAGATGACCGTCGGTGCCAGCCAGAGCCACGACATCGGCCTCACCGACAGCTGGACGATCGGCGGCGGACAGTCGGTCGAGATCGGCCAGGACCAGGCGACGATGGTCGGCAAGAACTACAGCCTGCAGATCGCCGAGGAAAGCTCGACCACCGTAGGCAAGAACCGGGCGGTCACCGTCGCGGAAGATCAGCGGACCGAGGTCGGCAAGAACATCATCGTCAAGGCCGGCGACAGCATCACCTTCACCTGCGGCAAGGCCAATTTCCAGATGAAGAAGGACGGCACCATCGTGATCGAGGGCAAGGACGTCACGATCAAGGGGTCCGGCAAGATCAACGTGAAGGCCAGCAGCGATGTCACCGTCAAGGGGAGCAAGATCGACCTGAACTGATCTGTGCCAGCACCGGCATCAGCGTGTCGAGCGCGCGCGGCGCGGTGCCGGGCCACCAGAGCGCCGGTGCCTCGGGCAGCTCCGGCCCCTGCCCCGGCGCCGGATCGGGGATCTGCGACAGCGCCGCCAGCAGCGCGTCCGGCCCCATGCCGCGGTCAAGCGCCGCGATGAGGTGCGGCCAGGCGGCATCGGCCCAGCGGTCCGCCGCCGGCTGCGGCGCGTCGCCATGTCCGACGCAGGCGACCAGCGGATAGGCCCGCCCCACCGCATCCAGCCCTGGTTCGATCAGCAGCAGGAAGGCGCCCTTGGCCGTGCGCAGCAGCGCCCGCACGCCGCCTTCGGGCCAGCCCACCGGATCCTGCACCAGCGGCGCGAAATGCAGGGTCAGCCAGCGGTCCAGCACCGGCTGCACGCCCGGCGCCAGCCCCCGCGCCACGAAATCCCCCGCCGCGGGCAGCTTGCCGAACAGGCCGGTCGGCATCCGTCAGAACCCGCGCGGGCAGGTAAAGCCCGAAAACATCGTCAGGTCGAAGGGGTTCTCGACCGAATTGGCGCGCAGGTTGAAGGCGGCGGAATAGCCGCCGGTCGCCAGGCTCAGGCTGAACACCTCGGGCAGCGCCGTCGCGGCCAGCCGGCCCTTGCGAATGAGCCGCAGGATCGCCCAGCTCCCGGTCTCAGAGGTGACTAGTTCCGCGGTGCCGTTCACCGGGGCAAAGCTGAGGGTGATCATGTTGGTGCCGTCCGGCCCCGGCCAGGTCATCGGCGTCGGGCGCGCCGCGGCGTTGAAATAGGTCAGCACCTGGCCATCGACGTTCAGCGTCACGCGGCTGGCATTGCCGGACAGATCCTTGGGTTCGAGCGAAAAGGCCATGACCGGACCGGCCCCGCCGGGAAATAGCGCGTCGCGCATGGCGCGGGCGTTCTCGAAGGGTTGCAGCAGCTTGGCATCGAGCCCGAAATCGGCGCGCCATTTCCAAGGCCGCACGGTGTTGTCGATATAGGGCTGCAGGTGGTCGCTGATAAAGCTGTCCACCAACCCGCCGCTGCCGAAGAGCCGGGCAAAATCCAGCGTGTTGACGTCGATGGCGCTGCTCTGGTCGAACGGGTAGCGCCCCGAGGTGGCAGAGACGCAGAACGGCAGCACGTCGGCGCGCCAGCGGGCGTTGAGCTGCGCGATCACCGCCTCGCGGGTGACGCTGATCGTATCGCCCGCGATGCCGGCGATCCAGCTGTCGATCGGGTCGGGCAGGCTCGCCGCCTCGTTGGCGATGGCACCGGTCAGCTGCGGGAGGCCGCCGCGCGCCAGCAGCGCCGCCTGCGGGTCAGGGCTGGCGGCGACGGTCTGCAATTCGTTCGACAGCGCCGTCAGCGCCGCCACCGCATCGTCCAGAAGCGGCGGCTGGCCATCCACCTCCTGCACCGTGGCACGGATAGGGGCGAAGTGATCGCTGACCGGCGTGCCCGGCGGCGCGGGCGGCGGCCCGCTGTCCTGCGCCCGCGCGATCTTGGCCCCGGTCTTGACCAGCTTGCCGAGCTTGCCCAGTTTCGACACCGCCTTGAGCCCGGCCCTTTCCGCCGCGGCATTGCCTTCGCCGCCCTCGTCCTCGACCCGCGCCAGATGCGTTTCGAAGACCACCGAGTCGAGCAGCCGTTTCAGCGCGCTGTCGACCGAAGCCAGGTCCTTGAGGTTCTGCCGCGCCTGTACCAGGTCGTCGATCGGGGTCAGCCGGATGTCACGCAGGAACCCGTCCCACTGGGCGATGAAGTCGTCATAGTAAAGCTTGAGGATATCCGCCTCGAGCGTGTCAACCGACGCGTCGGAGCTTTCCGAACAGCCCCCGGCAAAGACCGCACGGTCCAGCGTCGCCTGCGCCGCGACCTCGGGCACCAGCGGCAGAACGGCGGTGTGGAACCCGTCATAGGTAAAGGCGCCGGGCAGGCCGATGCGGAGGGTCCGCTCCGACAGGCGCGTCAGGACGCGGGCGCCGTTGGGGCCGGTCTTTTCCGCCGGAATCCAGTCCGGCAGACCCGCGACCGACGGGTCAGAACGCAGGTTGCGATAGGCGCGCACCGCAAGCGGAATGGTGCAGATGCTTTCCAGCGCCGTCGACACCAGCGCCGGGTCCGAGGCGATCTTGTCCTCCTCTCCTGCCATGCGGACCAGCGCCGCCAGCTGGTGATCGACCGACTCGTCCGTGGGAAAGGGATCGATGGGAGCGAATTCCGGCAGCACGGTCTGCCACCAGACCCCGAGGAACGCGGGGTCGTAGGGCGCCTGCCCGGTCAGCATCTGGTAGGATTTCAGCGCGCCCAGCAGGAATTCGGGATCGCGCGAATGGCGCCACATCGTAGCTTCGAGCAGCGCCAGCATGCGCGGTTCGAGGATGTTGCGCAGCGTGTGGTCGTAGGCGATGCGGTTGACCTGCGCGAGTTCGGCCTCGGCGGTCGGCCCCAGCAGGGTGAGCGCGCCGCCCTCGGCCGTGGTGGCGGCGTTCACCGTCTCGTTGGCCGCGTCGAGTGCGAGGTTCAGGTCCAGCGGATCGGTCGGCGCCTGCCGTGCGGCGACGTTGGCAAGCCGTGCCGAGAGGTTGGCCAGCTGCCGTTCCTGTTCGCCCAGGGCGCCGTTGTATCGCAGGAACGAGAACAGGAAGAGCGTCGCCAGAACCACCACAGTCAGCGTCGCCCCGGCCAGCGTGCCGCGCCAGATCCAGCGGCGCCGCTCTTCGGCGCGGGGATCGAAGCGGCCCAGACCGGCCTCGGGAAAGATCAGATCGGTGAGCAGGTTGCGCAGGAAAAAGCTCCGGGTGACGCCATGCGCCCGGCGTTCGGGCAGCGGCGCCGACAGGCCCAGCGACGCGGCGATGCCCGACACCATGCGGTCGATGGGCGAGCCTTCCTGCGTGGCCGAGGTGAAATAGAGGCCGCGCAGCCACGGGCTGTCCTCGTAGCGCGATTCTCCAAAGACCGCCTCGATCAGCACCTTGAGAGGCGCGGTCAGCTGGTCGAGCTGGCCCGGAAACCGGAAGATCTCGGCGCGCTGTTCCAGCGGTACATCCTCCGCGATGCGCGCGGTCATGCGCTCTTCAAGCGCCTCTTGCAGCACCTTCATCTCGCGCTCGACTGTCACGCCGTCCACGCGGTCGGCAGTGCCCAGCGTGGCGCCCCAGACCTGTTCGCGCTCGCGCGCGTTCAGGTCGCCGAAGAAGGATTCGAAGCCCGGCACCAGGTCGACCTTGGTGATCATCAGGTAGACCGGCAGCTTGAGCCCGCTCTCCGCCCGCACTTCGGCCAGGCGCTTGCGGATCTCGCGCCCGTGTTCGCGGATCGACACGTCGTCGCCCGCCAGCTCCTGCACCGACAGCGTCAGGATCACGCCGTTGAGCGCCCGTCGGCCGCGATGCTTGACCAGCAGGTCGATGAAGCCTTTCCATTCGGCGGAATCCACGTCCGGGTCGCTTTGCTGCTGCACATAGCGCCCGGCGGTGTCGATCAGCACCGCGTCCTCGGTGAAGAACCAGTCGCAGTTGCGGGTGCCGCCGATGCCCTTCAGGTCGTCGCCCAGGTCGATGGGGAAATGCAGCCCCGACTGCCGCAGCGCCGTGGTCTTGCCGGTGCCGGGCGGGCCGATGATCACATACCAGGGCATGTCGCGCAGGAACTTGCGGCCGCCCAGTTTCGACCGTTTCATCTGTTCGAGGATGCCCTGGAACTTGGTCTGTACCTCGGCCAGGTTCTCGTCCCCGGGGCGCGCCGCCATCTCGGGCGGCGGGGCGGCCAGCTCCGCGACGAAGGCGCGGTTCGCGCGGGCCGCGCGCATTGCCCGGACCAGCATCGACACCAGCCACAGGATGATGATCACCCCGATCACCACGATCCGCGTCAGGTCCCCGGCCAGCGGCGCCGCGTCGCCGACGCTGATCAGCGGCCCGTAGAACCAGATCAGCACGCAGAGGATGGTGATGCCGATCAGGGTCCAGAGGAACCGCGAGAACAGGAAGCCGAGGATCTTCTTCAGAAAGGACATCGTTCAGACCTTTTTCTGCAGGATGATTTCGACCCGGCGGTTGCGCGCGCGGCCCTCGCGCGTGCCGTTGTCCGCAATCGGCTCGGTCGCGGCCTTGCCTTCGGAGGTGACGAGCCCCGCCGGCACGCCGGCCGCGACCAGCATGTCGGCGATGGTCTTGGCGCGCGCCTCGGACAGACCCTGGTTGGACCGGAACGGGTTCGAGGTCTGCACCGGGATGCTGTCGGTGTGGCCCACGACCTTGACCGCGCCGATGAAGTCGATGTTGTCGCGGATCACCTGCGCGACGCTGGCCACCAGCGGGCCGTAGCCGTCGTTGAGATCGGCCTTGGACGACCGGAACACCTCGGGATTGGTGGCCTGCATGACGACCACGGCAATCGACACGTCTTCGCGCCCCGTCAGCGCCTTCGCGGTGTTCTCGGGCGCCGCCTCGGCAAAGAGCGGCAGCAGTTCAAAGACCAGCGGATCGGCGGTCAGCTGCGGCGCCTCGACGGTTTCGATCACCGGGCGGAAGATGTCGGCGCGCTCCGGAGGCGGCAGCACCGAGGCGAGGGTAAAGAGCTGCTCGCCCCGGTTCGACAGCTGGATCGACAGCCCGACATAGACGGCGGTGATCAGTGCCAGCGCCATCAGGCCGATGGACCACAGCGGCACGATGAAGCGGCGTTCGTCATCCGTCGCCTCGACGCCTTTCCAGTTCGGCGCCAGCGGCGCCTCGGCCTGGTCGCGGTCGTGCAGCAGCCGGTTCATCTGCACCCGCATCTGCGCAATCGCCGCCTCGCCCGACCCGCCGTTGATCCGATACTTGCCGCGGAACCCCAGCGACAGGCACAGGAACACCAGCTCCAGCAGTTGCGGGTCGCGTTCGGGATAGCGGATCAGGTCCTCGGCCAGGTCGAAGAACCGCTCGCCCGCGTCGACATTGCCGTACATCGACACCACAAGCGGCATCCGGGGCCAGCCGGAATGCCCGCCCCAAGGCGTGTTCAGCGCGATGTCGTCCAGCAGCGCGCCCACGAACCACGCGCCCTGGTCGGCCCGCGATAGCGGCACCCCGGCGGACACGGCGGAATCGCGGGCATGGGTCAGGCTTTCCAGCAGGCGGGTGCGCAGCACGTCCGGGTTGTCGGGCGCGGTGGCCCGCTCGAGCTCGGGCGCCATGCCCAGGAGCGCGGCATAGGCGTTGACCAGAGGGTTATCGCTGGCGCGCGAGATCCGCACCGGCGCCACCGGCGCGGCCCCGGCCTGGCGCTGCGCGGGCTGGGCGCTGCGGCGCACCGGCCGGATGCGGGTGCGCCCGGCGTCGTTCTCAAGGCCAAAGGGATCGTCTGCGCTCATGTCATCACCGGCTCACCGCGTAACAGTCGATCTGGGGTTCCCGCTCGAGGTTCCCCGCCACCCCCAGCACGAAGCCCGGCGCATCCGCCAGCGCCGCCCAGTGCTCGGACGTGCGGTCCAGTTCCAGGCACAGCCGGTCGCCGTCGTAGGGGATCTCGCGCGGCTGGCTGTTCAGCGGCTTGAGCGGGATACCGGTCAGCCGCGATTTCCAGAGCGAGTCGAAGGCATCCGCCGCTCCAACCGTGGCCTGATCGACGAAAATCTTGCGCAGCAGCTTTTCCGAGATGTCGCCGCCCACGCGCAGCACGATGCGGCTGCTGGCGATGATCTCGGGGTTGTCGATGCGCACGGTCCAGATGTTCTCGGAATGGCGCGACACCCGCAGCGCACGGCTCTTGGGCTCCACGTGCCGCAGCGACAGCACCAGCGACCGCAGCGTGTCCGCCAGCGCCTGGAAGCTCAGCTGAGGATCGGTGTGATCGTAGTCCGGCAGATCGCCCAGGCGGCGCGCCGAGGCGCCAAAGGTGGCCATCCGCCCGGCCAGCCCCGCCAGTTCCTGGTACAGTGCCGAAGGGTGATCGTTGAGCTGCGCCCCCATATGCGCCAGCCGCGGCCGCGCGGCATTGGCCAGCTCCAGGATCAGCAGGTTCTCCATGGAGGCACCTGTACCGCCCAGCACCATGGCCCCATGCGCATCGGCGATGCGGTCGAGCCCGGTCACCATCTCCTTCAGGAGCTGGCCGTACCAGTCCACCGCACCGATGTTGAGCGCCGGCGGGATGAAGTCCTTGTCGAGCGCCACCGCCCCCTCGGCGGTCAGCCCCTCGATCCGGGCAACCGGCAGGGTGCTGTAGCCCGCGACCTCGTCGCCGGGCAGCAGCAGCTTGGGGGCAAGCGCGGCGACCTCGATCTCGGTCGGTTCGGCGCCGCCGCGGATGATGTCTCGCACTTCGATCACCGTACCGCGATAGCGGGTGCCGCTGGGGTCGGCATGGGCCGGGTCGATCTGCGCGCCGCTGCCCGCCGTGGGCAGCGCGAGGTAGACATGCCCCGCGCCGGACTTGGCGCTGACCGGCACCGACGCCACCGACTCCGTGTCGCCGGGCACCGCGAAGAAGGTGCCGTCGGGCAGCACGCCCTCGGCCACCGCCACGGCGACCTGTCCTTCCTCCAGGGCGATCGTGTCCAGCTCCAGCTTCGTAAAGCCGAAGGCATGGCGCGGCAGGGCCCCCAGGACCTGGCGGATCAGCCAGTCCGTGTGCCGGTCCTGCTGTTGCAGATGCTGGGTCCGAAGGAACAGCCCCTCGGACCAGACCACCTTGTTCCTGTCAGTCATGTTCGTCCTTCTGACGTGGTCTCAGACCGCGGCAAGCGACAGCCCGCCCGATCCGACCGTGATGAGAAGCCCCTGGCTAGCGCCGGGCGCTGGGATCTTGTCGCGCACCGTGCGTCCGGTGGGGCTGATGAAGCCGCCGACCACGCCGATCATGCTGGTCGAGGGCTGGATGGTGATGGCGCGGCTCGCCGATCCGCCGGGGGCCAGGACCAGTTGGTCGGCCTTGACGAGGTCGCTACCCAGCGCGCCGGACGGGTCCTGCAGGGCAAAGTAGTCGGCGGCGTCGAAGGCGCCCGAGCCGGACAGCTGCAGGATCGACAGGGTCACCGGGCGGTCGCCGCCGCCCGAGCCGCGGTTCATGCCGGGCTGGGCGCGGGCGGTGACCGTCAGGACCGTCGGTTCCTCCGGCCCGCAACCGGCCAGCGCGAGGCCTGCGGCAGAAGTCAGCAGAAAGGTACGGCGTGGAAAAATCATCGTCTCAACTCCCTTTGTTTTCATAGGCATCTCTGAAATCGGCCCCGACATCTCCAAGGAACTGCTTTTCGGCCGATTGCGCAATGTCGCGGTAGCGGTCTTCGTAGATCTGCCACAACTTCGCCTTGCGGCCCCCTGCGGCGAGGGATTCGAGCAGGCCGACGTCGGCCATCTCCTTTTCGATCTCCGCCGGGTCGAACTTGTCGACCATGCGCCGCAGCGCGATCTGCAGGGCGCTCCAGGTTCGGACCTGGTGGTCGGCCAGGTCGCGAAAGGCCGCCGGCACCGCCTGGTCGGGGGCGAGGTAGCCGCGCCCCCGCGGACGGATCAGCGCCGCAAGCGCGTCCTCGGGTGTGGCAAGGAACTTGAGAGGGTTCACATCGGCATTGGCGATGATGGTCTGGGCCACGCGGACCTTCTGCTTTTCCTGCGCACGGGTGCGCAACAGCAGCATCACCCCCTCGACGAGGTCGTGCAGGCACTGCCCGAGATGCGCCATTTCGGCGGCGGGATCCTCGGGCCGGGGCAGGCTTTCGGGGTCCAGACCCATGCCGCGCAGCAGTGCGTCGCGCAGGTCGCCGTCCTCGGCGGAGAGGGGCCGCGGCGCCGGTTTGGGCGCGGCCGCGTGGGCTGGCAGCACTTCCGGTTCGGGTTCGGGTTCGGGCGGCGCCGATTCCGGCAAGGGTTCGGGCGGCACCGGCGCGGGGTCCGGCGCCTCGAAAAGCGGCGCGTCGAACAGCGGTTTCTCCGCAGCAGGCGGCTCTTCCGGAGCCTCGGCGGGTAGTGGCCTCTCCGCGACCGGCTCGACCTTCCAGCTGTCGAAAATGTCCTTCTTGACCGGCGGCGCCTCGGGCTCGGGTTCCGGCGCGCGCGGTCTGGCCGCCTCCTCCTCTCGTGGCGTCGACGTGTCGAAATATCCGCCGCGCGACGGGCGGTCCGGCGCGGACTCGGACTCTTGCGATTGCGGGCGGCGCAGGTCGAGCCCGAACGGATCGGCCTGGTCCAGCGGTCGCGGGTTGCGCGCCACTTCCTTGTGCCGCTCGTCGGGTTTGCCGTCGCTGCGCAGGCCGAACGGGTCCGGCAGGTTCGCCGGGCGCGGCGCCACCGGCTCGGGCGGCGGGGCGGGCGGTTCGTCGGCAAAGAAGCCGCCGCGCGCCGCCGGGCCCGGTTTCGGTGCCTCCGTCCCAGGCGCTGCCCCCCGCGCGGCTTCGACGCGCAGCACGAAATCGCCCATGTGCAGCCGCATCCCCGGCTCTACCGGCACGGATTTGCCGGTGCCCACCGGGCTGGAGGCATTGTCGATGAAAAGCCCGCCGGACGAGGCATCGGTCACCATGATGCGCCCGCCCTCCTCGCTCAGGATGCAGTGGCGGCGCGAGACATAGGCGCTCGGATCGTCGAGCTGCCAGTCGGCATCGTCGCCACGCCCGATGCTGAGCTGGCCGCCGGTGAACAGGTGTTCCGACACCGCCTGCGGCCCCGGCGCGGATTCGATGACAAGGCGCAGGGTCATGCGGCACTCCTTTCCGGCGGTCGTTCGGTGACATTGGCAAAGCTCAGGTCGTCGGCATCGCGCGCCGGATCGGGGTTGAGCCAGGTGGTGCGGCCCAGCTGGCAGGACCCAAGCCGCGCCGCGGGCACTTCGTCGGCGGCCAGGATCAGCCTCAGGCCGAAGGCGATATCCTTTCCGGCGGCAAAGACCAGCGCCTGCCGCAGCCGGTCCCGCGCGGCGGTGTCATCCAGAAAAGCGGTAAACTCCGCCAGCGTCAGCGGCCCCACCCGCAGTTCCGCATGGGCCTGCCGGTCGAAGACCCGGCCGCCGACCACGGCACCGGTGCCGAGACCGGCGTGCTGCATCCCCAACCGGCTTTGCAGGTGCTCCGGCAGGTCGATCCAGACACCCAGGTATTCCGTCAGCGCCACCGGCACGCCCAGCACCGTCTCCAGGAACGCGGTCAGCCGTTCGGGGCTGCGCGCCTCGAGCGCCAGCGACGTGGCATGGCGCAGTTTCGCCCCGTCGAGCCGTACGTCCCCGGTCGTGGTCCCCGGCAGCCCCAGCCCGGCGAGAGAGCGCATCATCGCCGTGACCCGCCCGCCGTCGCCATGGGCGATATGGACCTCGGGCCGGGCGTCGGCCCAGGCCCGCCAGTAGAGCGCGATCATCCGGTGCTGCAGCATGTTGACGAAGTCGAGGAAGGAGGTGTCCGCGCTCGCCCCCTGGCTGTCTCCGGCGAACCAGCGGTTCGACAGGCGCTGCATGATCCAGCGCGTCATATGCAGAGGCATCGGGCCTTCCGGTCCGATCAGGCCCAGCACGTTGACGTTGATCTGCGGCGGCGCCTCGGCCGCGCCGGGCGTGACCTCGGCGACATCGCTGGCGGCGAAGGCCATGCGCGCGCTCTGGCCCAGACGCGCCGGTTCGCGCCCGGCTCCGCCCGCCCGGCCAAAGCGCAGCTCGGCGGTTTCGAGCTGGCGCAGCAGCTCGAAAAAATCCATGCCCGCGACTGCCGAGGGGTCGGTCAGATCAGGGCGCGTGTTCCGGGCGTCATCGGCCATCGAACCTCCGTCTGGGCCTGGGTGAGCTGTGTGCGGGTGCAGACAAACGAATTGATCGCGGAATGGCGCGCAAAGAGCCGCGCCAGAAGCGCCGAGAGCAGCAGCGCCGAGCCGCCGGACAGCAGCCCTTCGTTGATGTCGAGCGTGATTTCCGTGCCATGGCCAAAACACAGCGGCCCCGGCACTTGCAGCCGTTCGACCACCGGACGCGACCGCAGCCGCACGAGCGAAGCGCCGTGCCGCGCCAGCGCCGGGTCGCCGCGGTCGGCGTAGAGCTTGATGAGGGCGCGCAGCGGCTCGGCGCCAGCCTCGTCCCCGGCGAGCGAGATGTGGTTCAGCGACAGCTGCGAGATCCAGCGCCAGGTCAGGTCGTCGATGCGCCGCTCGTCCGTCGCACCCGAAGGCAGGCTGGCGCGCAGGCTGGCGCGCGGGCGTTTCACCGGCGACAGCAGCGTCACGGTCTGCACCGGATCGCCAGAGTCCAGCGTCAGCACCGGCATGTCGTCGAGGATCGGCAGGTCGCGGTTGGTGCAAAGTGCGCGCACGTCCAACCGCCGCAGCGGCGCCGCGGCACGCCGCTGGCTGGGTCGGCCCACAGAGATGTAGAAGTCGTCGCCGACATAGCTGCTGCGGGTCTGGCCGCGCCGGACCTCTTCGGTGTCGGGGCGGCGCGGACGGCGGTCGGCGGAATAGACATGGCCGCTGTCGGCCTGCGCTTCGGTCGAGAAGAGCGGCGTCACCCGCGCCTGCGGGCCCTCGTTTTCGGCATCTTCGACCCGCAACAGGCGGTAGATCTCAAAATCCCGCGGGCGGGTGCGGTCGGCCTGAACGATATGCGCGGCGCGGTTGGCGCGCAGTTCGACGATGTTGCATTCGTGCTCGAACAAGTTGACCACCGGCGTCACGAAGAGCTGAAAGTCGGCGGCCGAGATGCTGGTCAGCTCGGGCCGTTCGCGGTCCAGCAGCACCACCAGTTCGACGTCATGGGTGCCGCTGGCGCGGATCACCGGCGACAACCCGTCGAGCCGCAGGAAATAGAACCGCTCGGGCATCAGGAAGTATTCCCGGAGCAGGCGGTAGCCTTCGAAGGACGACCGGACCCGCGGCAGCAGCGCCTCGGCATCGTCGATGCCGACCATGGCGGGCGCGCCGACCCGCCGGAATCGGGTGGTTGCGTCGGCCGGCCGCGCCACCGCCCCGGCGCCGAAACCGAACACCGCGTCGAAGATCGTACCACCACGGGTGCCGGCCCCGAAGTAGAGGTCGAGCCGGTCCAGCGACAGGTCCGCCAACGATCCCGCGCCCTGCCGCTTCAGCGCGATGCGAATGCCCGCCGCGGCCCCGCGCGCGGCGGGCTCTCCGACGCCGGCCTGCGCCAGCGCGCCCTTGTCCTGCAGATAGCCGACCGCGCCGATCTGTACCGGCCAGAGGTGAACGGGCTGCGCGGTCGTGTAGGTGCAGCGGGTCTGCTGCCCTTCGCGCAGGCCCGACATCATCCGCGTGCCGCGCTTCATCACGTGGCCGTCGAACATGCGCTGTACCTGCGGCCCGGGCGTCATCGCCGCCATGGTCATCGCGGGCGCCGGGCCGGCAAGGTCGGGATACAGCGTGTCGATCAGGTTGCGGGTATAGCGGCTGGCCTCGCCATCGACCTTGAGCCGGGTCCGCGCGGCCAGAAAGGCGACGCCCTCCAGCAATCGCTCCACGTAAGGGTCCGGACAGGGGATCGCATCCATCGACAGGTTGCGCGCGACATTGGGATGCAGCGCCGCGAATTCCTGCGCAAGCGAGCGGATATGCGACAGCTCCTCTTCGTAATATTCGAGAAACGCCTGGTCCATCAGCGCACCTCCAGCGCGGTCATGGCCTGACCGTTGTCGAGGTCGATGCTGGTCGACAGGCGCAGCCGCTCGGGCACCGGCGACAGCAGCAGGACCCCGTCGATGTCGATGCGCAGCCCGGTCTTTTCGCCGCTGCGCACGCGCACCTTGACGCTCTCCTTCTTCAACCGCGGCTCGTAGATGTTCAGCACCGCCTTGATCTCGCGGGCAAGATCGTCCTTGTCGAAATCCGATCCCATGCGCCCGGAAAAGGACGGCACGCCGTAGTTGAGCACTGAGGCGCGCACCTCGGGGAAGTCGGCCAGCTGGCTGGTCGGGTCCGGGTGGTCCAGGGCTTCGCGGTCGCTGAGCAGGAACTTCGCCTCCATACGTTCGATGTTGAACAGCATTTCGATGTCGCGGCGCACCGCCTCGCGCAGCACGTCGGCGGTCACGATCACGCCGCTCTCCTCGAGCCTGCGGCGCCGCGTGGTAAGCTGCACCACCCGATGCGCCAGCTGCCGCGTGTCGGGCGACAGATCCTCGCGCCGTTCGATGGCACGAGCGCCGCCCGCGATGAGCGCGGCGGCGTCCTCTTCGGCATCGGCCCGGTCGCTGCCGGCCTCGGCCATGATCTCGGTCACCAGATCGCGGCGCAGCGCGTCGGATTCGGCGACCAGACCCGGCAGGTCGTCGACCAGCCTGTCCCAGAGAGACGGCTGGACGGCTTCCTGCCGGGACACGGAGGGGGCATTGGTGCGGTCAGTCACAGATCAATGCCCCGCCCCTGCGATCCTCAGACACCCGCGGCGATGTCGTAGCTGATCTCGTGCTCGTCGCCCGCCGAGTGGTCATCGGCCTGCACGACGTATTTCACGGTGACGTTCTCGAACACGAGGCCAAGCGCCTCTTCCATGATCTCGCCGCCCTCGACATCCCCGATCCCGAGGATCTCGGATTTCGAGATGGTGACGTTCTCCATGGTGATGATCAGGTAGTCGAGATGCGCGTCACCGCTGTCCTTGCGGACCGACAGGATCATGTCCGGGAAGGACTTGCCCTGCATACAGGCCAGTTGAAGGTACGGGGTCGAGGCGTCGACGAACTTCTTGAGCATCAGGGCGCCGACCTGGGCGCGGGCGCGCGACCGGCCCTTGCCGACCTGCGCGGCCGACCCCTGTTCGATGTTCCACATGATGTCGTGGATGTCGATCTCGTCTTCGTGCTCGGTACGCTGCGATTCACCGGCGATGTCGCCGATCTTGAGATATCCGGTTAATGGCATTTGGTGGTCTCCTTTTGGTTAAATAAATTCTCTTACGATTTCACCGAGGGTAGTTCCGACACCAGCCGCAGGGACGCGTTGATCCCCTCAAGCTGGTAGTGCGGGCGGAGGAAGAACCGGGCGTTGTAATATCCGGGCCGTCCTTCAACGCTGTCCACCTGCACTTCTGCGGCGGCCAGCGGTCGTTTGGCCTTGGCCTTGTCGTCGGCCATGGCGGGGTTGGCGAGAACGTAGCGGTTGATCCACTCGCTCAACCAGACCTGCATGTCGGCACGTTCCTTGAACGTCCCGACCTTGTCCCGCGCGATCGCCTTGAGGTAATGGGCAAAGCGGCTGACGGGGAAGAGATACGGCAGGTTCGCGGACAGCCGCTCGTTCGCCTGCGCATCCGGGTCGACCAGCCGGCCGGCGCGGGTTTCGTCGTCCTGCAGGCTGTGGGCGCCGATGAAGGCGGCGACGTCGGTGTTCTTGCGGTGCAGGATCGGCATCATGCCGAGCTTGGCCAGCTCTGCCTCGCGCCGGTCGTCGATGGCGATCTCGGTGGGACATTTCATCGCCACGCTGCCGTCGTCGGTCGGGAAGGTATGCACCGGCAGGTTCATCACCGTGCCGCCCGATTCCACGCCCCGGATCTGCGTCCCCCAGCCGGAAATCTTGTGGCTGCGATTGATGTTCACGCCCATCGCAAAAGCCGCGTTCATCCAGACGTAGTTCTCGTGGTTGCCCTCGATCTCTTCCTCGAAATCGAAGCCCTTGACCGGCACCGTCTCGGCGCCGTAGGGCAGCCGTCCCAGCACGCGCGGCATGGTCAGACCGATATAGCGCGCATCCTCGCTTTCGCGCAGCGACTGCCACGAGGCATAGTCGGGGCTGCTGACGATCTGTTCGAGGTCCTGCGGGTTGGGCAGTTCCGACCAGCTTTCCATGCGGAAGAGCTGCGGCGCGGCGGCGGCGATGAACGGCGCATGCGCGGCGGCGCAGATACCGCTGAGGTTGCGCAGCATGCCCACGTCCTTGGGCTTGTGACTGAACTCGTAGGCGCCGACGATGGCGCCGAAGGGTTCGCCCCCGAACATGGAATACTCGTCGCTGTAGATCTTCTTGAAGATCGGCGACTGGTCCCACATCTGGCCCTCGTAATCCTCGAGATGATCGGCCAGTTCGTCCTTCTTGACGTTCAGCACCCGGATCTTGAGCTTCTGATCCGTTTCGGTGTTGTTGACGAGGTAATGCAGCCCGCGCCAGGTGCCTTCGATCTGGCGCACCTCGGGGGCATGCAGGATCTCGTTCATCTGCTTGGTCAGGATCTGGTCGATCCCGGCGATCAGCGACTTGATCGACTTGACCGCATTGCCGGAAATGGCCGCGGTTCCGGCTTTTTCCTGCGCGGCCAGCGCCAGGTTGGCGACCAGCGCCTGAAGCTTCTCGCCTTCGGAATCCTTGACCCGGAAATCCTTTTCCAGCAGTTCGCTGAATTCACCGAGATCAAGCGCTTCGGCTTCCGCGGCGCCGCCGGCGGCCTGCTTTTCCTGTTCAGCCATCCATCAATCCTCCTTCTTGGTGGCGGCCATCGCCTGTTCGGCGGCCTGGGCCAGCAGCGGCTGGTTGGTCAGCAGCTGCGCGATGCGCTTCTCGGCATCGACCTTGCCGTCCATGTATCCCAGCAGTTCCTCGAGCTGCTTGCGCATGGTCAGCAGTTCCGCCAGCGCGGGCACCTGTTCGGCCACCTTGTCGGGGGCGAAATCCGACATGCTCTTGAACGACAGGTCGACGAAAAGCTCTTCCTCGGCCTCTTCGCCCTCGGCGGTCGGCAGGGTGTTCTTGACCCGCGTCTTCACGCGCGGCGACAGCGCCTCCATGAACTTGGAGAAGCGGCCCGCATCGGTTTCGACGAAGGTCCGGTCGTTGATCGGCTTCTGGGCTTCCTTGGTCTCGGACGCCCCGGCAAGATCGGCCATCACGCCCATCACGAAGGGCAGTTCGATCGTGGTGGGGCTGCCGTAATGCTCCACGTCATAGGCGATCTGCACGCGCGGCGCGCGGTTTCGTTCGATGACCTTCTGCTTGCTGTCACTCATCTTCAGTCCTTCCCTTGTGCGTCAAATTCATACGTCATTTCTTCTTGCCCTCTTCCACGCCCGCGATATTGCGGAATTCCTTCAGACCCGAGGGCGCGATCTCTTCCATCAATTCGAGAAAATCCATTTTCACCATCCGCCGCATCCGCCGCGCGAGATGCGGGATCGGGCTGCTGGGTTCGGTGCGTTCGTAAAAGCCGATGATGCGCTCCAGCGCCGCCTCGACATCCTCGCGCGAGGCAACCGTCCCGGGCGGGGCGGCAGCGGCGGCCGTCGACGGGGCGGGCGCGGCACCGTTTGCCGCGGCGGGCGCAGGGGCCGCGGGGTTGTCCTCCACCGGCGCCGCATTCGCCGCCGAAGCGCCCACGGCCTTTTCCAGCGTCTGGCGGCACAGTCCCAGGAATTCGGTCAGCTCGGTCAGCGCGAGGCCCGGCTGGCTGCCAAAGCCGCCCTTCTCGTTCACCGCAGAGACCAGCGCCGCGATCGCCGTATCGCAGGCCGTGAGGCCGGCGATCATCTCCGCGGCGCGGTCGGGTTCTTCCGTGGCCATGGCGCGGGCGGCGGCGGTGACGCGGTTGACCCGTTGGCCATGCGCGGCGACCAGCGAATCCTTTTCGGCCTGGCTCAGACCCGACGCGGCCCTGTTGAGCATCTCGAAATCGCTCAGCACCGCCGCGGCCAGGTCGTCGCCGGTAATCGGCCCGATCCCGCGCGGGTTCAGCATCATCCCGAAGCGCAGGTCGCAGAGCAAGCCGTCGTCGTCGTTCTCGAGCTGCTTGATCGCGTTCAGCCGCGGCAGCGCCGCCATCTTGGCGTCGTCGCGGTCGCGCAGCGCCGGGTGCAGGCTGTCCCAATATTGCTCCACGCTGCCGGTCAGAACCGACAGACCCTCGGCGAGGCCCGCAAACCCGTTCAGGTTGTAATTCGCGCGCACAAGGATCGTGAGCAGCCGCAGGTCGCGGCCCTGGTCGGCCAGGTCGTGACCCTGATCCAGCAGCCCCTGCCAGTCCACATTCGGCACTGCCTCGGCCACGGATCCGTCTGAATTCAGCCGGTTGGACCGCGCGGCGGGATCCATCATGCGCTCCAAGGCATGGAACTGCGCGTCGTTGCGCAGTTCGTCACCCGATGGCGAATCGTCACGAATGCTGGTCAGGAGGCGATCAATGTCCATGCCTCAAAGCCTTACGAATAATCTAATCAACGTGGCGAAGTCTCTCAGATGTTTTTGATTCTGGCAACAATTCCAGCGGTATGGATTTCCACCATAGGTGGTTTGCCCGCGACACGGCGGTTTCCGGGCTAGGGCGGCGCGGGGCCGGTCTTTACGAAAAGGTAAACCCATTCGCCGCGAAACGACGGATCGGCGGCGCGCGCGTCGGCGATCCGCGCCTGCATCTCGGCGAGGTACGGCAGCGCCGGTTCCACGAGCGGCCTGTCCCCTTCGTAGAGCGGTTGGCTGGCGGCAAAGGCCACGGCGATATCCTGGCCGAACGGCGGCGCGATCCGCAGGTCGAGGTCATCGCCGCGCCCCACCGACACCGTTTCCGCCGGAGCCAGACGGCGCAGGGGACGGCGGGCGTTGGGCACGAGATGCAGCACCTGACCACTCGCGTCAAAGTAATCCACGTAGACGTAGGCGGGGTAGTCCGGCGCGGTCAGGTCGATGGTCAGGCGGTCGCCTTCGTCGAAGGCATATTCCCGCACCTGCGCGTGTTCGCCGACAAGATCGCTGTCGGTCAGCTGTTCTTCGGATTGCGGCAGGCCCATCGCGGCGATGCCGTCCAGCAGGGCGCATTGCGGGCGCGGCAGGATTTGCAGCGCATCGCGCAGCGGCAGAGCGGTTCCGACTTGCGCTTGCAGGGTTTCCAGCAGCGGCGCGCGCGCAGCCGCCTCCGGCACGTGGCCGCGCAACTCCAGCGCGCCGGTGTCAGGGTCGAAGACCGTGTGCACCCGCGCGCAGTCCGGCGCCGCCATCGCCGCTGCCATGCGGTCGCGCTGCTCCTGCCCCGCCGCTTGTCCCGGCAACAGAAACGCCTCCAGCGTGGCGAGGCTCTGCGCATCGAGGCTGACACGCCCCGCACCGCTCCACGCGAGCCCCGCCGTCACGACCGCACCGCCGGAGGCCAGCGCGGAGGCCTGCCGCGCCTGCGGCGCGCGGGCGGACAACGGCACCGGAGCGAGTGCCATTGCAGCGGCGTCTGCTCCGACCGGGGTTTCGGCCGCTACCGGCGGCGGTGTGGGTTCGGCGCGGACCCGTGCGGCAGATGGCGCATCGGCCGCGATCGGTGCCGCGTCGGCCAGCCGGGCCGACAGGACCGCGCCGACTGCTGCGACGGACATCGCCTTGACGGGCTGGGCGGGCACAGCTTCGGCGGTGTCCTGGCGCGCCGCGATGGCGGGTTGCGCCGCGGGGACGGTCCGCGCCACCACGACCCGCGCGGCGCTGGCCTGTACAGCGTCGTCCGCTGCCATCGCCCGCATCTGGTCCGGCTGGGCGGCAACGGCCTTCACCGGTTGCGCCCGCACCTCCCCCGCCCTCGCAGCAGACGGGGCAAGCGCCGCGGTCGTAGCGGCCTCGGGACGCAGCGCCGCGACCGGCGCGACCGGATCGGTCCGGGCGGACAGGACCGCGCCCGACGCGGGCAAGGCCGTCACCGCATCGGCGTTCGGGCTTTGCACCGGGGCGCGGCGCACCGGCACGGCCTGCCCCGGCATCCGCGCGCCGCTGGCCTCGGCCCGGGCCGCCTGTTCGACCTCCGGCTCCTGTGGCACCGCCCGGTCGCGCGGCACCGCCATCGTGGCCAGCATCACCCGGGTGTCGCCGCCGCCCTGTTGTGGCACCGTCCGCGGCGCCAGCCAGGGCAGCAGCGCAAGCCCCGCGCCCACGTGCAGCGCCAGCGATGCGGCGACTGCCAGACCGCCCCGCGCGACGCTCATGGCCCGGACGGGGTGACCACGATCACCACCTCCCCGAGCGCCGCCGCCTCGAGTGCCGACACCAAGGGCATCAGGTGGCGCATGGCGACGTCGCGGTGGGCGTTGATACGGATCAGGCGCGCCGCGTCCCGCGCCGCCGCCGCCTCGATCTGCGCCAGCCAGTCATCGCCCACCGCATCCCCGTTCACCGCGAGCGCGCCGTCGCGTGCCACCGACAGGGTGACGCCGCCGCCCGGCATGTCCTGTCCCGAGACGGCGATCGGCGGCACCACTTCGAACGGCGCCGAGGCGTCGAACCGCGCGACCAGCAGGAAGAACACCAGCAGGAAGAACACCACGTCGACCAGCGCGATGATCGGCTCTGCCGGAGGCCGGTGATCGGCGCGGCGCAGCCTCATGCGCCGTCCTCCAGCCGCACCAGCCGCGCATCGCCGACCCCCGCCGCCGCGACAGCGTCCATGACCTGCGTCAGCGCCCAGAGCGGCGCCGCACCCGTCGGCAGGATCAGCACCCGGGGCGCGCCGGACAGGGCCGCCGTCAACCCGGCGGGCGTCAGTGCCTGCCCGCGCAGCACCACCTCTCCGCCGGCGCCGATCCGCAAGAGCAGCGTGCCGCCCGCCACAGCGCCGCCGTCCACTTGCGCCGCTCCGGCCATCGGATCGCCGCCCCGCACCACCGGGATCATGTCGAGATCGCGGTAGACCGAGGTGACCATGAAATAGACCAGCAGGATGAACAGCACGTCGATCAGCGGCACCAGCGTTACGCGTCGCCGCACCGTCGCGGGCCGCGCCAGCCTCACGGCGTGTCCTCGCCGCCGCGCAGCCCGCGCGCGAGGGTCACGCGACCAATGAGGCGCTCCATTTCGGAGGTACCGGCTTCGACCCGCGCCTGCAGGATCGCTGCGCCGACGACTGCGGGAATCGCCACCACCAGCCCGGCTGCGGTGGTCAGCAGCGCCTGCCAGATACCGCCCGCCAGGATCGCGGCATTGGCCGACCCCTCGGCAAGTTCCAGCGAGCGGAACGACTGGATCATGCCCAGCACCGTGCCCAGCAGGCCCAGCAGTGGCGCGATCATGCCCACCAGTTCCAGCAGCCGGATGCCGCGCCCCATCGCCGCCACTTCGGCATTGCCCAACTGCTGCAGATCCGCGGCCAGCAGAGGCGCAGGCACCTTCCGCCGCAGCAAATCTCCGGCCCGCAGCGCGACCCGCCCCGCCGGCGCGCGGTTGTCACCGGGCGGGTCGGGCCAGCCCTGACCGGATTCGATCGCATGCAGCCAGTCGGCGCGCGCCCCCTGCCCCGCGCTCAGCCCGCGCAGCGCCAGAAGCCGCGCCACGAAAACCGACAAGGACACTACCGACAGCACGGCCAGCACCAGCAGGACGGGCCCCGCGCTCCCCAGTTCATCGAGACCGATCATGGCCTATTTCACCAGTGGTGTGGCCGCCTTGCTTTGCAGCGCCAGCACGGCAAAGCAGTCCATCTCCTCGCCGTTTTGCGGACGGCAGGCCGAGATGTCGTGCAGCAGGATTTCCGAGATGCCGTCACAGGCGATGCCGGGAAATTCGAACAGCTTCAGCGTTGTTCGCTCCAGCGGCAGCGGGGCCGCATCGACGGTCAGCAGCTGGTCGATGACGCCGCCGGTGTCGAGGATCGCAAGCGACAGTTCGAATGCCGCGAGCGTGCGGCCCAGATCGTTGCGGAAGAGGAAAAAGGCACGGCAGGTGCCGGCGTCACCGGCTTCGAGCTTGTTGAGTTCGACGGTCAGGCCGCCGTCCTGCGCCTGCGCGGGTCCCGACAGGGCAAGCGCGGCCAACACGGCCAGGGGGAATCGTTTCAATGCAAGGCTCCTTTTTGTAATGACCCAGGAATAACAGTTTTCGCCGCGCCTTTGGGCAATTTTGCGCGGCGGACCGCCGGTGCGCGACCCGACTTCGGCGGGCCCGCGGGCCCGCCTCTGCAAAGCCCTTGGTGAATCGACGGCGCCGTGAAATACTGCATCCATTGGTTGAAGCACATTGCGGAGTGACGGACATGGATGTCAGGGAACAGGTCGATGGCGTGGTGATCGGCCTTCTGCTGGGATTTCGGGACGGCGCGCCGCTTGTGGTCTTTCCCTCCAACCCCCACGATCACGCGATTCCCGCCCGCAGCCTCTGCGCGCTGACCGCCGAGGACGCGGGCCGCGAGGTCGCCCTCCTGTTCGAGGACGGCGCCCGCGACCGGCCGCTGATCATCGGCCGCATCGTCGAACCGGCGCGGCAGGATAGTGCGCCCCAGGTCATCCACGACGGCGAGACCACCCGCATCACCGCGCAGGACCGGATCGAACTGCGCGTCGGCAAGGCCGCCATCGTGATGGAAAAGGACGGCCACATCACTATCCGCGGCACCCACCTGGTCAGCCATGCCTCGGCGTCCAACCACATCCGCGGCGGGTCCGTGAACCTGAACTGACGGACCCGACCATGCCCGTGCCGATCCTCGAAGACATCGTGCGGCAACATGCCGAAGAGGCGGCGCATCTATGGTGCGTCTACGATTTCCACCTGCTGAACCCCGACGACAATCCCGACATGGACGAAGAGCGCCTGTCACGCCTGATCGAGCGGCTGGATGCGCATCTTGACGGGGTCCGGGTGGCCGGAGAGGGTGGAGTTACCATCGCGCAGGAGCGCTACGACGACTTTCCCGAGGCCGGAGAGCTGTTCGTGCTGCGGATGCTGCAACCGGGCGCGCGGCACCTGACGGTCCGCGACCTCGACCTCGACGCGGTGCGCCGCTACCTCGCCGCGCACCTGCCCGCCGACGCCTGAGGCGGTCGGATCATTCGGACTGCACCGGCACCTCGTCGAACGCCTCCCAGGTGTCGCCGCGCAGACGCAGCACGTCCTTTTCGCCCAGCGACCAGAGCGAGTCCGGCCCGCGCGCGAGGTTGTAGAAGGTTTCCGCCAGCTCCATCGCATCCGGGTCGACCGCCAGTCCCTCATCGCGGTCGAAGATCATCAGTGCCCGGTGCATCGCAACCCGCACATGCCCGGCATATTCCGCGATGCCCCAGATGTCGGCCAGTGGTTCCGGGGGCGTCACCACTTCGAAGGAATCGCGGCGGCCATGGGCCACCACACCGGCCTGGCCGCCGAGGTAAACCACGCCGTCGTCCGCGCAGGTGACGCAGAGAAAGGCCAGGTTGGTCGTCGCCTGCACCGGCGTCCAGACCGCGCCATCGTACCACCAGATCACCCCGTCGCGGCCCGCGGCGTAAAGCTCTGAGGCCGAGAAGCCCGCGATCGCCTCGAAGTGGTTTTCGGGGTAGTCCTCCTGCAGATCGGCGTCCGGGCCGATGTCTTCCCAATCCTCGGTGTTCCGCCGGCGGTAGACCTGGTGGTTGCCGCCGCAGACCAGCACCGCGCCGTCGATGGCCAGCAGGTCACGCAACGGCGCGCGCAGGTCGTCGATGCCGTCCTCGGTCACGCCTGTCTCGTCCAGGATCAGGACGTCGCCGCCTTCGGCCACCGCCCAGAGCAGACCGCGCGCGTCATAGTCGAGCCCTACGAAGGTCATCGGGAACAGGCCCCGATCCTGTGCGAGGCTGTCGGTGATCGTATATATCGACCCGTGCGGAAAGCTGTCGTCGAAAGCGAATTCGTCCAGGATCACCGCGCCAGCCGCGATGGAATCGTCGCGCACCGCGGCGACGGTCAGGGACATTTCTTTCAGCAGCGGCAGCATCTAGCCCCCTCCCCCACTTGCGCGAAGCTTGGCGGCGCGCACCTTGCCCATCTTGACCGCATCGGGAATTTCCTTGCTCGACCGGCCGCACTTGTCCGCCCGAAGCGGCGTTTCGTCCTTCGCTCCAAGCGTATTGACATGGTAATCGTCCAGTTGCGCCTCGATACAGGCCGGGTCGCATTTCGACAGAGGAAAGGTCTTTTCCATCGCCTTGATGGCTTCTTTCTTCTGCTCTCCATAGGTCATCGAGGTCTTTTTCTGCGGCTTCGACTGCCCTTGGACCTGCAGCGGAACGTTTTCGATTGAATGTCCCCGTGCCATGATCGCGGCCTTCATTTCGGTATGCATCATGCCGTGCGATCCGGTGGTATTGGAACAGCCTTCGGCGCAGACCACCGGCGCCTTTTTGGGGTCGTAAGGCGGCGGTTTCTTGTAGCCCGCCGGCGGCTTTTCGGGCGGGGTGTGAATCACCAGCGGCAGTTCGCCCGGCTTCGGGTTCTCGCCCCGGCCCTTGTTGAAGAAGGACGAGGCCGGCACCACGTGGTGCCCGGTCTGCCCCGGACAGGGGCAGGTGTTGCCGTCGCCGTATTCAGGCAACTTGCACGCCAGCGCGGCAAGACAGCCATCCTTCTGCGCCTTGTCGGCCATCGCGATGAGCTCTTCGTTGGTGCGCACCTTTCCGGCGGCCACCCTGGGCGACTTCGACGGTTTCGGGGCCGAGCTGCGGTCCGACGGACCGGAATGGGTAAAGCCATCGGTCTCGCGCTTGCCCGGAGACTTGTCGAGCCCGGCCTTCTTGCAGGATGCGGCGACGTCTTCCTCGCTTTTGCAGGCCTCCTGGATCTTGGCCTTTTCGCCCGCGCAGGGGTCGCCGGGCGGCGGAACCCAGGGCTGGCCGATCTTGGGCCAGGGCGGCACGTTCGGCGGCGAGCCGTGGTTGTTGGTCGAAATGTCCGAGAACCGGGTGAGGTTCTTGCCCTCGGCCTTCACGTTCATCGAAAACGCCTGGGAATAACTCTTGCCGGTGTTCTTGGAACTGACGACGCCCTTCTTGGCCGCCGCCCCGGCCTCGTCGCCGGTGGTCTTGGTGAAGTAGGACGAATTCTTCTGGTTGACCGTCTTGCCGCCGATCTTGACCGTGCCGGTGCCCTTGTCGGTGTCGCTGTCCATGCCGAAGTTGGGATAGGGGATCGGCACGCCCGGCGGCGTCGGCGGCGCCTCGGGCGGGGTCATGCAGACATCGGGAAAGGCCGCGATGATCTTGTTGGCCTGTGCCTTGCAGGACACTTCAAGCGCGTTTGCGAACACCGTCATGCCGCCGCCCTCCTCTCGGCCGAGCGGAACACCGCGGCGCCGCAACCGCCGTCGTCGCCCGAGGCTTCGATCATCAGCGGATTACCGGGACTGTAGCCCTTCTCGAACGCGGTCAGCGCCCATCCCACCATCAGCGGCACCATCGCCGCGCCGACGTTGCCGACCGAATCCGCGGGCGTCCACAGGTCCTGCACATCACGGTGTTCGCGCAGCAGCCGCTGCATCGCCAGCGCCGCCTGCTTGAAGAAATACGCCTCTCCCGACATGTCCGTGACGCGGTAGTCTATCGCGCCATAGGTGATGCCGGACATCACCAGCGCATCACGACAGGCGGTGGTCATGCCGTCGCCGCGCAGGGGCCTGTCTGCGGAATTGTAGAGATAGGCGTCTTCCCGCGCGAGCCCGAGACCGGTGAGGGTGAAATGCGTGGGCGGACCGGCAGCGCAGAGGATCGCCGCCGCCGCCTCTCCGGGGATGAACCCGTTGGCGTTGCCGGGCATCAGCAGGCGGCGTTCGCGCAGGAAATGCGCCACCGCCGGCCCGGTCAGCAGGCTGTCCACTCCCAGGATCAGCGCGTGCTTCGCCTCGCCGCGGGAGAACATCCGTCGCACCCGTTCGAGCGCCACGATCCCCGAAGGGCGGCCATGGCTAACCGTGTGCAGCTTGGTCCGCGCCGGCAGGCCCGAGAACTCCAGCACCCGCGCGCCGAAGCGGTCGACGTCGCGCACCGGGCGGCCCGGGCGGCTGTCTTCCGCCAGGCAAAGAATGACCTGCAGGTCGGCGCGCGCAGCGTCCTGACCGTCCAGCGCGTCGACCACCGCCCCGGCGGCCAGGTGCGCCATCCGCTTTTCGCCCAGCCAGTCGCGCGGCAGCGGCACCGGCGCGCCAAGCAGCCAGTCGCCGCCGGGCACGATGAACTGCGTCTCGACGATCCCGTCGAGCGCCCCGCGCATCGCCGCGCAGCTTGATGCGGCATCGAGCCCGACCGCGGTCACCATGCCCGTCGACAGGATATTGACGCCGCTGCTCATGCCGGCGTGTCCGTGTCCGCATCCACCGGGCGGCGGCCGCGGTCGGCGGTCAGGTCGCGGTAGGCTTTGCCCGTCCGCTTGGCGCGCAGCTGGCCGGGGCGCGGCCGGCCGATCCAGGCTTCGGTGAACTCGGTCACCAGCCGCTTCATCGGCACCTGCACACGCCAGACCAGCGACAGCCGCCGCGCCTCGGTGTCGAACAGCAGCGTGTCGGGATGAAGCACGCCCTCGAAGGCACAGTCCCAGTCGCGATAGAGCCGCAGCGGCAGGCTCGGGTCCGGCAGACGGAACGCCTCGCGCCCGGACGGCGTGAGGTTGAGGATCACCACCTCGAGGCTGCGCTGCGGCTTGTCGATCTGCTGGTCCGGCCCGACCTGCTGGTAATGGCGTTCGTCGAAATCCTCCGGCAGGAAGGGAAAGACGTTGTCCTGCCAGTGCTGGTCGTAGGTGCCGCCCAGGCGCAGGCGGTCAGGCCGACCGCGCCAGACCGGGCCCAGGGCCATCGGGCGATAGTCTCCGTAGGGCGAGGTGACGGGCACGCCCACCTCTTCGGTATTGGGCAGCGGCTGACCGGACAGCTTGGACTGGTTGCGGAACGAGGCAAAGCCGCGGCCGTGCGGATTGTCCATGTAGGCGGGCGGTTTCGGATCGTCTGGGTTGAGCCGGTCGATACCCCCGAACGCGGTTTCATAGCCAAAGGGCTGCCGGGTAAAGGGATAGGGATCGGTGGTCATCACCTGCGGGCCCATCACCCGCCATTCGCGGTGGCCGGTGACGTGGAACTGCTTCTGCCAGGACCCGACCCGCAGACCGACCTGCACACGCGGCACCCGGCGCCCGCCCGGCGAATAGGCCGCGCCCTGCAGGACGATATCGCATTTCGGCTTGCGAAAGGCGAAGTCGGTCTCCCACCGCGTCGCGGAAAAGCCCGGCTCCCCGGTCAGTTCGTCCGCATAGACCAGCGGCGACTGGTCCGCCACCGGCTGCGGTGCCGCCCCGGCCCGGTCGGGAAAGGCAAAGGTGCCCTTGATGACGAAGACGAAATGTTCCCGCCCCGCCACATCCATGCCGACGGTATGCTGATGGACAAAGCCCGGCCGGTTAAAGACCCTCATGGCCTCTTACCTCACGCAAACTCATAGCCGAAGCCCTCCGCCCCGCCGGTCACCGTCACGCGGCCGAGGTCCCTGCCCTCCAGCCGCCAGCTCAGGATTCGGCGGCTGAGCTCGGGCATCAGCGTGTTTGTGAGGATCGCGTCGATCATCCGGCCGCCGCTTTCGATCTCGGTGCAACGGTCCTTGATCACCTGCATGGCGCCGTCGCCGATCACCAACTCGGCGCCGTAGCCTTCGCCCAGCCGTTTGGCGAGGCTGCGCAGCTTGTGGCCCGCGATCGCCTCGATCATCGTATCCGACAGCGGGTAATAGGGGATCGTCACCACCCGCCCCAGAAGCGCCGCCGGAAAGACGTCGAGCAGCGGCTTGCGCAGCGCGGCGTTCAGTTCCTCGGCATCGGCGGCGACCTTGCCGTCCTCGGTCATCGCCATGATCTCGTCAGAGCCGACATTCGAGGTCAGCAGGATCAGTGTGTTCTTGAAGTCGATCCGCCGGCCTTCGCTGTCGTCCATCATGCCCTTGTCGAAGACCTGGAAAAAGATTTCGTGCACATCCGAATGGGCCTTTTCCACCTCGTCCAGCAGGACGACGGAATAGGGCCGCCGCCGCACCGCTTCGGTCAGGATGCCGCCCTTGCCGTAGCCCACGTATCCCGGCGGCGCGCCCTTCAGCGTGCTGACCGTATGCGCCTCCTGAAACTCGCTCATATTGATCGAGATGAGGTTGTCCTCGCCGCCGTACATGAGTTCTGCCAGCGCCAGCGCGGTTTCGGTCTTGCCGACGCCGGACGGGCCGCAAAGCATGAAGACGCCCACCGGTTTCTCGGGCGGCTTGAGCCCCGCCGCAGAGGTCTGGATGCGGTTCGCGATCATTTCCATCGCGTGATCCTGACCGACCACACGCTCGGCCAGGGTCTGGGCCAGCGACAGCGCGCGCTCGGTCTGGCTGGCCAGCATCCGGCCCATGGGAATGCCGGTCCAGTCCTGCACCACGGCGCCCACCGCCAGCCGGTCGACCGAGGGCAGGATCAGCGGCGTTTCGCCCTGCGCCATCGCCAGCTCGGCCATCTGCGCCTTGAGCCGCGTCAGAGTCGCGTCGCGGTCGAAAGGCTCTGTTTCCCCCTCATCGGTGACTTCCATCTCCGGCGCGCCTTCGGCTTCGGCCATCTCCTCGACCGCCTCGGCATCGGCATCGCCCAGATCGCCGGTGTCGTCCACCGCCGCCCCGAGTCCGCGCAACTGCGCCCGCAGGTCCAGGATCTCGTCCACCAGGACCTTCTCCGCATCCCAGCGCGCCGCCGCCGCCTCCATCGCCGCCGAGGCTTCGGCGAGACCCGCCTGCACCGCCGCCTTGCGCTCTTCGACCTCGATGCCGATGGCTTCCTCGCGCGAAATGATACCGTCCTCGATCTCCAGCGCATCGAGCCGGCGCTGGATGTCCTCGACCTCCGCGGGCGTCGCATGCTGGCTGACCGCGACCCGCGCGCAGGCGGTGTCCAGGAGGCTGATCGCCTTGTCGGGCAGTTGCCGCGACGGAATATAGCGATGCGACAGCTTCACCGCCGCCTCGATCGCCTCGTCCAGCAGTTCGACCTTGTGATGTTTCTCGAGCACCCCCGCGACGCCCCGGCACATGAGAATGGCCTTGGCCTCGTCCGGTTCCTCGACCTTGACCACCTGGAACCGGCGGGTCAGGGCCGGATCAGGTTCGATATGCTGCTTGTATTCGGCCCAGGTCGTGGCCGCGATGGTGCGCAACTCGCCCCGCGCCAGCGCCGGTTTCAGCAGGTTCGCCGCGTCGCCGGTTCCGGCCGCGCCCCCTGCCCCGATCAGCGTATGCGCCTCGTCGATGAACAGGATGATCGGCACGTCGCTCGACTGCACCTCGTCGATCACCGCCTTCAGACGCTTCTCGAACTCGCCCTTCACGCTAGCCCCGGCCTGCATCAGCCCGATGTCGAGCATGTGCAGGTGCACGTTCGCCAGTTGCGGCGGCACGTCGCCCTTGGCCAAACGCTGGGCAAAGCCCTCGACCACCGCCGTCTTGCCCACCCCGGCCTCGCCGGTGAGGATCGGGTTGTTCTGCTTGCGCCGCATCAGGATGTCGACGATCTGGCGGATCTCGGGGTCGCGCCCCACCACCGGGTCCATCTTGCCGGACTTCGCCCGCTCAGTCAGGTCGGTGGCATATTGCTCCAGCGCCGACTTGCCGCCGGGCTTGGCCTTGGCCCCCTTCGGCGCCTCCTCGGCCACCGAGTCGCCGCTGCGCTCGATCGACGCCGCCAGAAGGTTGTCGAGGTCGGCGATCATCGCATCCGGGTCGAACTTGTCGAATTCGAGACTGATCTTGAACAGCAGCCCCTCGAGCACCGGCACCTTCAGCGCCGCGAGGATCACATAGGCAGACCGCACGGAATCGTCGCCGTAGTCGAAGGATCCGAAGTTCCAGCCTTCCTGGATCGCGCGGAAGATGTGGTCGGAAAACTCTTCGACCGACCCCGCACCATGCGGGAGCGCATCGGTGGCCTTGAGCACGTCGCCGTCGAACCTGTGCCGGTCGACCCCAGCCGCCTGCATCAAGAGCGCCAGGTCGGACCCTTCGGTATCGGCCAGCGCGGTGATGAAATGCACCAGTTCCACATAGGGATTGCCGCGCCGCTTCGCCGCCTGGGCCGCCCCGGAAAAAGCCTTGAGGCAGACCGGGTTCAGCTTGCCAACCAGTTCCTTGCGCTTGATGGTTTCGGTCGATCCGCGTGTCGCCATCTGCGGCACCCTCCAAAATATATTGTTGTCACCGAAAGCCGGTGGAATAATCAAATCGAGTTATTCCCGTATGATAGTCCGGTTTCGATTTGGAATCGACAGTTTTGATAGGCCCACGGGCAGAGAGGGTTTTCGATGATCGATCCGCAGCCTTCGGATATTTTCCGGCCCGGCCAGGTGCTGAACAACACCTATGAAATCCGCGGAATCCTGGGCCGCGGCGGCACCGGAGAGGTCTACCTGGCCTTCAACCAGATCTCCGAGCGAACCTTGGCCATCAAGGCGCTGAACGCGCGGTTCTCGGGCAATTCCGACTATGTCGAGCTCATGAAGCGCGAAGAGCAGATGCGCAGCATCATGCACGATTCGGTTGTGCGCTACTCCGAATGCTCGCGCACGGACGAAGGCCATGTTTTCCTCGTCATGGACTATGTCGAGGGCGTGCCGCTCAGCAAGCTGATGTTCGACCGCCGGGTCGAGGAACGCGAATTGCTGATCGTGGCGCACCGGGTGCTGAGCGGCCTGGTGGCGACCCACGCGCAGGGCATCGTGCACCGCGACCTGTCGCCCGACAACATCATCCTGCGCGGCGGCGCGCCCGAGCGGGCGACGATCATCGACTTCGGCATCGCCAAGGACACGGCCACCGGCGCGCGCACCATCGTCGGCACGAACTTTGCCGGAAAGTACGAATATGCCGCGCCCGAACAGCTTGAAGGCCATGCCGATTTCCGGACCGACCTCTACGCGCTCGGCGCGTCGCTGCTGGCCGTGGCCCGGCGCGAGGTGCCGGATGTCGGCACCAATCCGGGCGCGGTGGTGCGGTTCAAGCGCGATGCGCTCGACACCTCCGGCATCGGCGCGCCGCTGCGGGACCTTATCGACTGGCTGACCGCCCCCGACCCGGCCGACCGGCCCGCGACCGCGTCCGCGGCGCTGGAGCGGCTCGATTCCTGGCTGAAACCCGATAGCCACCCGACCACCAAGGTGCCCGGCGGCAAGACCTCAAGGGGCGCGCCCAAGGCATTGATCGCCGCCGGCGTCGTGATCGTGGCCGGTCTCGGGCTCTGGGCGTCGGGGGTGTTGTCGGGTCTGGGCACGCAGCCCCTGCCCGTCGCCAGCCCCTACCGGCTGACCGCCGCCGCCGGCGCCGAAGGCGCCAGCCTCTCGGGCAACGCGCCAGACGCCGAGACCGCCGCCACGCTGCGCGCCGCCTTTGGCGAAACCACCGGCAGCCCGGCACCGGACGACGCGCTGACCCTCGCTACCGGCCTGCCCTCTCCCGACTGGCCCGGCCATGCCGCCGATCTGCTGACGCTGATGCAGCCCCTGACCCGCTGGGACGTGGCAGTGAGTGACGCCAGCGCCAGGGTCTCCGGCCTCGCGCCGGACATCACCACGCGCGACGCGCTGGATGCATCGCTCGCCGAATGGCAGGCCGCGACGGGCATGACGCTGAGCACCGATCTGCTGGCCGGCCCCGAAAAGCTCGACCCCGCCGCGCTCGACCCTGTTCTGGTCCAACTGGCCACCTGCGGCCCCTTGCGCCAGCAACGGACGGAAGACGCCCCCTATGCGCTTTTGGACACCGTCACCGTAACGGGCGACGTGGCCGACGCTACCGATGTGCAGGCCATCGAAGCCGCGCTGGCGCCGATGATCGGTGACCGCAGCCTGCGCCCCCTGGTCACCGTCCTGAACGAGGACCTCTGCGCCATCCGCGCGGTGCTGCCGCCCGCGCCGCCGGGCGCCGTGTCGATCTGGCTGGGGCGCGGCGACACCGGAGAGGCGGCGCTTACTGGCGTGTTCCGCACCGACGAGAACCCCGTAGTCGACATCCAGCTGCCCGCCGACATCACCGGCGCCTCGCTCTGGGTGATGGTGGTGGACAACACCGGCAAGGTCTTTCATGTCCTGCCCAATATCAACCGCACGGACCATTTGGTCGACGACCTGGGCGAGGTGCAAAACGGCCTGCGCCGCATCCGTGTGCTGTGGTCGCTTGACGAGTTCGGCGCCGATCCCAAGCGGTTGGCGATGCAGGTGACAGAAGGAGATTACGGCAAATCCGAAGTTATCGCGATCCTGTCGAAAGAACCGCTTTTCGATATGCGCCGCCCGCGCGACGAAAGCGTAAGCTCTCTGGCCGAAGCGCTGGCGGACACGCTCCAGGGTCGCGAAGACCAGATCATCGGGGTCGCGTCCCGGATCATCGACGCGCGGCCTTGAAATCGGGTCGAACGCGTCCGATTGAACGACCCCCGAATTTCGAACACTGACATAAGCTTTGATTTGCAGCCTGCCGATCCGCGCCGAGGGAATGCGGTGCAGGAAACTGGCTAGACCGGGCGGAATCCGTCGCATGACGTTTCGAAGGTCGGTCCTGGCAGTGCAGCGAAGCCACGCGGCAGAGCGGCTCGTGCTGGCGCGATTGCTGGTCAGGGTCACCTTTTTTCATGTCCAAGCACTAGGCATCAAGAACGCAGAGCAAAAGCCACTGGCCTCTGCTATTCAGACGACCCGAGCGATGATTGCGGAGCACGGAGAGCTGGCACAGATTGCAATTCAGGCAACTGAGAAAAACATCTTCGACTGGTCGTTTAAAAATTCCCCATCACAGGATGCCGGATAGCCTCAGGCCGCCAAGCCGCCCCATTAAAGCTTCGCTGACACTGTCGAAAATTGCTGGCCGAAACCCGTCCGGCAGGGTATTCGCCGCAACATCGAGGGCGTCACAGGCACGTGATTCGACCTCTTCGATCAAGGCCACGATACGTTTCCGCGACAGGCCTGCGCGCATGGCGGTTTGAACGAAATGTCGGCCATGGATCTGGTCAAATCGGTAGTGTCGGCTGTTCCCGACCGACATCGCCATCTTCATCTGTTTGCGTTTGATCTGGCGCGCATCCAACGCTCCCTGCGCGGTCACAATGTCGTAGAGCGGAGTCATGCGGTAACTGCCTCCAGGGCTTAGGAACACGCTGAAATTCTTGGCATGGGCGTCTGTCGCGCCCATCAGCCAGAAGATGATCTGAGCTTTGAGGAAGGTTTCCTGATCCTCGATTGCCATGTCGCTGCCCTGGAGCAGGTTCAGGACATCGACCATCCCCGGCCCGCCCTCGTTCTGGTATTTAAGCGTTGGCGGAACGGACAGCGCCTGACAGCAATCTTCCTGCGGCAGGCGTAATAGCCGGCCATCCTTTGTCCAGCGGCGGTCAAAACGTTCGATGACCAGCGCCTTGGTTTCGCCGAAGGTCTCGATCGTTGCGGTGTTCACCGGCAGACCGAAGGCTTCGGTGAGTTTCAGGCAAAAGTACTCGTTCTCGACACTGTCCGACAGGTCGATGCCTCCGGGCAGTTTCCCGATTTGCATCTTGAACAGATGTGTTGTCGGCGTGGCGCCATGCGGCTTGATCCACTGCCCTTCATGCCGCAGCAACGCGGTCTTTTCCTGCGCGCCAGCGATGGAAATCCGGAACGCGTCGTCACTGGATAGGCCAAGTGGCGCCTGACTCAGCCCATTCAGGAGCTTTTCGACGGCAGCCGCGTCAACCGGTTCGCCCTCGATCTGGCCGGTCGCGTCCGGGGCCTCGTCTTCGCCGGCGATGAACTGGAGCGCGCCCACGCAATCATGTCCGATCTTGGTCAGCAGGTTGTAGGCATCGATCCCACGCGCGCCAACCTTTTCGGCGACAAGGCGGCGGAGGTGGTCCGAATCCGGCAGCAGGTTTTCGAAGACGGCCATGACGGGTTCGCCCCGATAAGGCGTCTCGCGCAACGGCAGCGACAAGGAGACCGGCATGGCATGCTCCCATTCCAGCCAGTCCTCGACGTAGGAAAACCCGATGGCTCCGCTAGCCTCTCGGCTCAGAGTGCCGATGCGGCGATTGTTCATGTAGACCCGTAAAGGCGCATAGGCCGGCCGCCGCCCCATCAGAAGATCTTTTCGATGTCGCTGGCATCACCCTTGGACCGCGCGCCGATCCGGAATTCCAGATCGAGGGCGGCAAGAACAGCGAGGATGGTATCCAGCTTTGCAGGCTTCTCGCCGCTCTCGATGGTCGAGATCGTCGCTTGCCGCAGCCCGGCGCGTTCGGCAAGTTGCTGCTGTGTCCAGTCGCGCTTCTTGCGCGCCCGCTGGATCAGAGTGCCGATCTGTTTTGGTGTGCGGGCCAGGTCGCTCATTCAACAGAAATACGCCTAAGCGAATAGACAGTCAATATGCGCCTTGGCGTATCAACTGATTTTATACGCTTCAGAGAATAGATGATTTTTATACGCTGTAGAGTGTGCAAAAGAGTGGCTTTCGACCCGCGCAGCATGACACCCCCACTGCTGTCATGCGCCTGAAGACGGCCGCGTATCTCGAGAAGACGCGGATCCCGATCACGATCAATGTCGGATTCGGAGACGCGCTTGGAAACGCCGACTACATGCTCGACTACGGTTCTCTGCTCGACTATCCCTCGGCATCGGTACGCGCCTACTCCCTGAGACGGTCATCGCGGAGAAGTGCCAGGCGGTCGTCGCGCTCGGTGTCATCAATGGTCGGATGAAGGACTACTACGACCTATGGGCGCTGCCGAAGGCCGTCGATCTCGATCCGGAGGACTTGCTGGCCAGCATCGAGAAGACCTTTGAGCGGCGTACGACGGAAGTCCCGAAAGAGCGACCGCCAGGCCTTTCCCAGGAGTTCGCCACCGACCCAACAAAGTCCGCACAGTGGCACGCCTATTCCGAGGCGACCGAGATCGAAGGCATGAGCCTTGCGCAGGTCGTCGATGACATATGGACCACGCTTGAACCAATCTGACCGCGCGCGCCGGCACCGAGAAATAGTCGAGGCCGGCGTCGGATTCGGTTCACACCACAGGCTCATGTCCCAGTCTCGGACAACACGCCCGCATCTTCCAGCTGCTCCCGATCCGGCAGCTCTTGCAGCGACTCCAGATCGAAGGCGACCAGGAACTGATCCGTCGTCACGTAGGTATAGGGCGCCCCGCGCCGCGGCGACCGCGGGCCGGTGCCGATCAGGCCGCGGGCATGCAGCCGGCCGATCAGATCTCGGCTGATCTCCTTGCCGAAGATGTCCCTCAGCCCGTCCCGAGTGATCGGCTGGTGATAGGCGATGGCGGCCAGGACCGCGATATCGTACTCGCGCAGGTCGAGGTCCTGCCCGCCCACATCCGCAGCCGCCCGGATCGCCGCCGCATAGACCGGCCGGGTGCGCAGCATCCAGCCGTCGGCAACGCGGGCCACCTCGAACGACCGTCCTTCAAGATCGGCGATAAGGTCTTCAATCAGGAGGTCGACCGACGCGCCCTGCCCCACCACGCGGCCGAGGTCCTCGCACGGTACCGGCGAGGCGCTGGCGAAGAGCACCGCCTCGATCCGCCGCATCCATTCGCGCCAGCGCAACTCGGCGGGCAGGTCGTCCAACTCCCGGTCGAGCGTCTGATCTGTGTGATCTTTGGCCATCACTCAGACCCCATAGAGCCGGAAGGTGTCGCGCCCGGTCAGCTCGCGCACGGCGCCCAACTCAACCAGCCGGTCGCAGAACCGACGTGCCGCGCGATCGGAACGCAGCGAGACGAGCGACGCCGGCGCGACCGCGTCGCGGCTCAGGAACAGTACCAAAGCCTCATCGGATCCTTTCGCCCGGAGCTTTGGCGCGACCTCCTTCAAACGCGCCACACGGCGGGCAAGATCAGTGGCATCTCTGGTCGCTTCGGTCGCTGCCGCCGCGATCGCCCGATGACAGGCCATTTGCATGTCTGCGCCGCTCTTCCGCAAATCGACCCGTTTTAGTCCGAGCGCCAGAAGCGGCAGGACATAAGACCATCCGAGCCCTTGCGCCAAAGCCGCGTCAGCCAAGATCAACGCCGTAGTGGCATCCCGCGGACGATCCTCGATCAAGGCTTGGAGTACGGCCGCGGCACGCGGGACCGGCGCTCCCTGCCCGACATCGAGCCACGTTGCGATCTGCTCCGCTTCAACATCAGGCAACGCCCGCTGCAGCGCCTTGGTCGAAACCGGGCGTTCGACCGCGCGCTGCCAGGACAGGCAGACCTCTCCCGCCGGTCCGGGGCTGTCGCCGGGCTGCAAGAATGCCACCGCATCACGCAGCTCCGACGCCCGTTCCGGGCGTCCCTGGTGCGTCACACACGCTTCCGCAGTGCGCAGCGCCAGCCGCGCCCGTAGCAAGGTCTGGGGGACATCCTCGTGTCTCAGCACAAGATGGAGATGGCCAAGTGCCGCCCCCGACAAAAAAGCTACATCCTCAGGAGTTTCGGCACGTCCTGAGGTGATCCAGGCAGGCAGCTGCTGTAGTTTTGGCAGGTCGTCCGAGATCATGGCGGGCTGGAATATCATGCCACAACACTAGTCTCTTGCGGCGCTTTCGTCCACAATATGATGCACAAACCGCCCCACTCTTCTGGTTCCATTCATGTCCAATAAGTTTGCATTATCAGTCATTGTCGAATATGCTCGGAAACAGGTCAATTCCATCGCTGTTGTCGATGCCGGATTGCTGAAAACCATGAGATTCAGGCTCTTTGCCAGAAACAAGCCGGAGTTCATAAGGTTCCTACCGGTGTTTTTGAACCTGAACGGGTCGGTATTTGTGGGACTGCTGTTGTCTCGCGGCTTTTCGGTCGGCGGACGGCTCTCGCGTTAAACGCGAGCTAGACCGAGATCGCGCATCGAACCGGCCGATGCCGCTCGTCAGCGGAAAATACTGCAACATCGGGCCCTGGGCCAACTGATCGCACTATGGAGCGATGATGGTTAGCGCCTGCCGGAGGATCGGTGTATCGAGAATGTCATGATCGTCTCGCCGGGCTTTCAGAGACATTCGTGGCCGTTCGTTTATTTTCGGCGGCGAGGCACAGCGTTGCCGTTCAGTCAGAACCTCGCGCCCCACAGATCCCCCTGCTCTCGCCGCCCGCCCAATCATTGGGATTTTCTGCATCCGCCACGGCATGTCGTTCAAGTTTCTTGGCCCCCCTTACCCCAACGGTCGGACAGGGTATCATCGGTGGCTCTGCGAAACTCGTCACCATCCAACGGGCCGTGAAATCGGCAAGGCAAAGTCGGAGAATTGCGATCCAGGTCTTCGGGACAATGGGGGCCGAATATCGGCTCTTCCGCGCGATCATCATACATGCCGCAGTGGCCAACCCCGAAAGGACATGACCGGCACGGTTTCAGGTGAAAGGCCAACTCGGACCGCGACCAGGAGCCTCTGCGCTTCTAGAGACCACCGTTCCAAATCGAACACGTCCTGCCCCTGCCGGCCACGCGCGCCAGCGAAATTCGAAACCGTCATGCGTCGAACGACCCGATGCGCGGCGCCCAGGAAGACAAGGGGCTCAATGCACCAACGTCCTCTTCGTCGGGCGTGCTCGCGCCAAGCGTCGGACCAGCAGGCGTGAAGGCCGTTCCATAGACGAAAAAATCCACGTGGCGATTCGCTGAGCGCTGGACGCCCTGCCCGCTTCCGCTTGTTCACAGCTGTGGACATCTTCATCTTCGCGATGCTCATCCCCGAGCCGCACAAAGCCCGGAAAGACGTCAAGCTCGCCATAGCGATCAAGCGTCACAAAGATCCCTGACCGAACGAGTTCTTTCGCACCGAAGAACCGAGGTCGCGCGTCTCCATTTCTTCTTCCAACGCGCCAAGGCGCGCGTCGATCTATTCGGGAACTCTTCCCGACCTGCGGAGTCTTCATCAGTCGTCCGAACCGTGATGAGAAACTTTGCACTGCCGACGCCTTCTTCATCCGTGATTGACGCCGGGTATCCGCCCGGCCACCGAAAACCGTGGCCGTCGGCATAGGGCAGGTGGAATGTGAGCTCCATTCTTCGGCAGCTGGCGCATTGGCTTTGACCTGAACGTTCTCACTGACACGGCGATCGCGCAGGGAAGCGACCTCAAACGAAACGCCATCGTCGTCCTGACATTGGTCGCGCAACATGGGACGACCTGCCGCCTTGTCGGCCACGATGCCGACAAAGACGGGATAACGGGCAAAGGCACGCACCGATTTTTCCGTAACCTTGCGCCGAACCTGATGGGACTCCTTGTTCCGGATCGCCTCACGTGCGTGAGACCGGCGCTCGTGATCCAGACTGGCCGTGATGGCCGTCAGATCATCCAGCGCCATGTCGTCCTCGGCACATCCCTGGCGCAGGGAGTGGGCTACGCCGGCGCGTTTCAGGGGGTGTACGACCACCTGCTCTGCGACGAAGAACGCCGCCGTGATCCTTTCATCGCTCTGACCCTTTCCGCGCAGCGCCGCGTGTTGCGCTAGAGGGACGGTTCCCTCTTTAGTGGCCTCGGCTTCAGAAGAGGGGATTTCGAACGTGCGTTTCTCGCTTCCCGGAATCTTTGTCACAGTCCTTTTTCCGCTCGGCATGTCCACCGCGGTGGACGTCATGCAGGGGCCGTCCCGGTACGGGAAAGCCTTTCCAACAACACTTTTGGACTGAAATCAGCTTCTCTTCGACCAAGCGTGATGCTGTGGAAGTACGCGCCAATATCTCGAATGCGATTGCTCATCTGAAGAATGACGAAGATGGCGCATGTCGCTTTTCGAGAGCCAATCTTTCGAGCAGCGCTTTCGAAGGTGTTTTCGTGGATTCCCATCATTGGTGCGAGTGTTCGTGCATGCCTTTCGGCGTCGCTCCAATTCCTGAGGGAGCCCGTGGCAAATGATGTGGCCTGGTCGCAAACGGTGGTGAGCGTTTGCACTGAAGGTGTTTGACTGTCGCTCTGGCTTTCAAGATCTTTTTGTTCTTTTTCAGACTTAGAATGGTGGCGGGCAGTTTGTCCGTCATTGGCGGGCAGTTGCGTCGTTTCCGGGGCGTCCACCGCGGTGGACATCTGTTTGCACTGAGCGTCGAGTTCGTCGAACAATGCACGATACTCCGCGATCGAAAGCTTCCTGCGAAGAATGCGACGTACTTGAAGCGTTCGTTCGTTCTCGGGGTCTGCTTCGTCGATATGCGCGAGCCTGGTCAGGATTTTCTTCCGTAAAAAAACGCGATCCCGACGCGCGTTCTCCAAGTCTTGGGCTGCCGAAAGGAGTTCGTCGGCCCGCGTGAGCAAGGGTGTCAGCGACAAGCCGAAACTGATGCTCTGACCTGCGGACGACTTTACCCGGTATCTCTTGCGATTTGAGCTGTCGTGGCGTGCCATGAACCCGAGCGCGACAAAGCGATCTATGTGCCTACGGAGGGTTCGTTCATCGATCCCGCCAATTCGGCGGCAGATTTCGGCATTGGAAGCGAACACCGTATCTCCATGTCCAGGCTTGAGAAAGCTCAGCATTGCTTGGAGCGTTTGAACATGTCCTGGACGGAGGCCGAACAGGCTGCGCGTATCCCGGAGCGCGCGGAAGACCGCCCAGATGTCGATGTCAGTTTTGGACGTAGTTGGGGTGCCCTTGGCAACGCCAACGGTCTGAACGGAAAGTTTTGTGAATGCCATGTTTGTTGAACGACGACCATTCCGGCCCACATCTTCCCCGGCTCTTCACGCGTTTTCCAGCGTGAAAAGGCAATAAAAAGTCGTCCACCGAATCGGTGACTCTTGACTGCTATGTCGGAGATTGCTACATCACAGGTGCTAATCAGATGATGAGGGCTCTCCGGGGGAAACCTTGGAGGGCTCTTTTCTTTCTGGTCTTCGCCTTTCTCCTCTGCTCGTGTTTCTGGGTATGATCGGGGATCAGGTCCCCGGTCCTCTCTCATTCTGCCATTGTTTGAAAAGCTGCCGCAGCGTGGTGTCCGCGCGCTCTTCAAGCCATTGGCCGAATTCCGGGTTGTCCTTGCGGGTGATCTTGATGGCGACCGATTTGCCATCGACTGAAACTGTGCCGACAGGGCGCCCGCTTTCGTCCTTTACCAGGGTCGTTTGACCACGCGCGTTTCGGTTGGCCGCGCCGCGCGTCCTGTTGGAGCACGCGAGATAGACAGCCTGAAACCTGTCCGAACTCGGTGTGGAGTCAGGCAAAGAGGCAAGGGTCTCGCGCGCAATGTCGACAAGCGGGACCTTCTCTGAAAGAGCCGCCAGATCACCCCATTGGCGTCGACCGACGCCATGAGCCGGTCCGATAAGCCGGACGAGCGCGTCCGGCAGTTGCTCAATGACGACACGATGGTTCGACACACCTTGCCGGGTGAGGCCCAGAGCATCCTGGATGACGCCAGGCTTGTAACCGGCTTCTTGCATCTCTTTGATAAAAAGAGATTTTTCAATAAAGGACGGATCCAGCCGCAGGTTGTTTTCCTGACCTTGCGCGATCAGAGAGGCATCGTCGTCGAGGGTTCGGACAATCGCTTTGACGGTGCCGCCAACTCTGCGAATGGCTGCAAGCCTGCGGCGGCCGTAGATGATGCGATATCGATCCGGCTGGTCCGAGGGGCGAACCATGATCGGCACTTGCTGACCATGCTTCCGAATGCTTTCCGCGAGCTCTTCGATGCTGCTGTCTTCCAGGATCAGACGATCCCGGAGGCCATCCACATCGATCCGGTCGGGCTCGATATCCCGAATTGAATTGGCGGTGATCTCCCGGAGAGAGTCCCGCAATCCACCGACCGAGCCCGGGAGCTTCGTGGCTTTGACCGGGGCAGGGGAGGGGGCTGTCGGCTCTTTCTCATCTTTCGGAGGTTGGTTGAAGATATTTCGGGCCATCAGCGACGTCCCCATGCCATTTGGATCGTCTGCTCCAGTTCATCGGCAACGCTATTCACGCTGGTCAAAGCCCGATCGATGGTCTTCCGAATGAGCTGGCTCGGGTCTACCTCGTAGATGGTTTGCTGCGTCATGCCGGCATCGGAAATGGCTGTCGACTTGAGCATCGGCTCGGTCATGACCTGGCCCGCAAGGATTGAACGCAGGTAGCCGGCCATCTGCGTCTGCGGCCCGTCCGAAGGCTCGTAGCGTGTGATCAGGAACTTTACGAAGTCCCAAGTGACCTGCCGTCCAATTGCCTCTTCGACGGCTTTCACGGTTTCCGAAGCCAGTTTGAGAAACTGGCTCATCGAAGCGATGTCGAGCATCCCGGGGACCACCGTCACGAGCAAGCCCGTGGACGCGGCCAATGCCGTCAATGTCAGAAAGCCCAATTGCGGAGGGCAATCGATCAGCACGATGTCATAGTCGGAATCGACTTCCTCCAACGCCAGAGCAAGACGCTCTGCGAAAATCGGCTGAACCCTGCGCGCGAGGGCATTCGCTGTCTCTGTCTCGTATTCGGACAACATCAAGCCAGCCGGGACCATGTCGAGCTTGTGGAAGTACGTTTTCTGGATGACCTCCGAGAGCGGAACCTGATCGTCGTATCTCAATGCGTCGTAGATGGTGCCGCCGTCTGCGAATTCGAGCTCAGGCCGGAATCCGAAAAAGGTAGTCAAACTGGCTTGCGGGTCGAGGTCCAGCACAAGCACACGGTAGCCGCGCAGGGCATACCTGTGTGCCAGGTGGATCGTCGCCGTCGTCTTGGAACTGCCGCCCTTGAAATTCACGACCGAAATGACCTGAAGGCGGTCGCCATCTTGGCGGCCGGGTCTGTAGGCGTCAGCGTTTTTCCCGGTCCGGGCCAGAATGTTGCGGAGGTCGTCAACTTCCTCTGCCGAGTAGAACCTGTGTCCGCGACCGTCAGTGTGAACGTCCGGGAAACTGCCGTCTTTGTGGCGGTTGCGCAGATTCGACGTACTCACACGCAGCAACTCGGCAACCTCGGTCGAACTGAAGCGGCGCAAGGACTTGCGTTCTTCCGGCTCGAAGGCAACTTTCATCTGCCGGTCCAGCGACTCGGCTAGACTGTCTGCGAATGCGCCGATGTCGGAAGAGCCTACGCCTTGCGCAAAGGCAGTATTTCGATCATCCATGTTCTGCCGCCTCTCGTGGCCTTTGCTAAGGCTCTTTGTCGTTCTGACGGTCGAAGCCACGTCTGACGCGTTTTGCCGTCAGAAAGGAAATGCCACGAACGTGTGAGTCCGGCAAGAAGAATCTAAATATTGTGGAAAAGTTATCCACAGCACCAATAGGCGCAGGAATTGCATGATTTTTTCTAACCCGCTGGTTATAAATGATAAAAATGCAACCGGCGAAGTCGGACTCCTGGCGGAGTTAATCTGATCTCGGGACCTGCCCCTCAGCCTCGTCTGGACATGCGAGAGGCTTTAGGTGCCTTTGCCGCAACGATTCTTGCGGCTGATTCCGGGCAACAAGACAGAAGATCAGCGTCAATTCGCTGAGCGGCAGCCGATCAGACGGCGCCACGGCTCCCGCCGTTCGTATCACTGCGGTGACAATCGACAAAAACTGTCCGAAACTTCATCGAACGGCTTCCAAAACGGCACCCCCGCTGGGCGTCAAGGAATGCCCGTTGGATCGGGCAGGCGTAACCGTCTCAACGTCCCGTGTTGCGAAGAGGACATTTGCGACAGCACGGCGCCGTCTTTTGAAAGCCCCTGATGTCCGCGCAACATACCCGGTGCGCAAGACACGCTCTGATAGAAAACCCTTGCAATGACCGGGATTTCGCGCCTAGCGTTCTAGTCGGGTCCGGTTGCGCCTTCCCTGCCGGTCCTGCCGTTTTCAGTACGCGCGATTTAAGACTTTTTGAATGGAGCCGACCGGAATGACGATCGGAAAACACCTGTCCGACTACATGGTCCGGCACTCCACGAGACTGGCATTTCTGCTACTTGTCCCGACGCTGCCGCAAGGCGGCTTTGCCCAGACTGCGAGTTCCGTCACGCCCGATAGTTTCCAGCCAGAGTTGCAACGGCTCGATGGCGCGGTCGTCTTTTCCGGGGCCACCAACGCGCTCGCGCCCGAAGGGGCCGAGTTGATCGGCATCACGCTCTCGGGTGTGCGGATCGAGGGCGCGCTGCCGCAGATGACGGCGGCGAATGCTGCGGTCGAGGCGCGGCTGACCCGTGGACGTATTCAGGTATCGGAGCTTTTCGACGCGACCACGGCGCTGGAAGCGGCCTATGCCAACGCAGGCTACGTGCTGTCGCGCGTGGTGCTGCCACAGCAGACTTTGCGCGACGGCGGCGTGTTGCGCATCGAGGTGGTGAACGGCTTTGTCGAGACGGTCGATGCCTCGAGCCTGCCGCCCAACGTGCGCGAGAGGGTCGCGGCATTGACCGCACCGCTGGTGGACAGGCCGAACGTGGCGCTGCCGGAACTGGAACGCCAGCTGCTGCTGGCAGGGGATACGGCGGGCGTGGCGCTGGGATCGGCACTGACCGCGGGCCAGCAGCCCGGCGGCACGGTGGTGCGGCTGGATGGGGAGTTTCGCAAGGTCACCGGCTTTGTCGGCTTCGACAATCTCGCCTCCGAGGACCTTGGCCGGTTCGTGCTGAACGCCGGGGTCGAGTTCAACAGCCCCTTCGGATTTGGCGAATCCTTCTATGGACGGCTCACCGCCTCGCCGCATGACATTTTTTCGGAGGATCCGCGCTATCGCATCCTGGCGGTCGGTACGGTCGTGCCGCTGGGAACCTCGGGGCTGAGCCTCAACCTCGAGTTGACCACCAGCGACACCACGCCGGACGACGACACCACGCCGACGCGGTCCAATTTCGACCGCCAGTCGGTGCGGCTGATCTATCCGTGGATCCGGTCGCGGCAGTACAACCTGACGACGCAGATGGCGCTGGATTTTCAACAGGACGAACAGGATCTCATCGCCGGCGGCACCACGACGCCGATCTACGAGGACCGCCTGACGGTCCTGCGGCTCAGCGCAAGCGCCAACTACATCCACAAGGACAACGCCTTTTCCGAGGCGAGCGTGGTCCTGTCGCGCGGCATCGACGCCTTCGGGGCGCGGACCGAAGACGATGCGGCCGGATCGACGCCGCTGTCGCGCCAGGGGGCGGATGCGGAATTCACCAAGCTGACCTTGGCCGGATACCACCAGAGGTCGCTGGCGGAGCGGGTGACGCTGTCGCTCTCGGCCCGCGCGCAGACTTCTTTCGGCGATCCGCTGGTGACGGCGGAGCAGATCAGCATCGGCGGGGCGCGCGATCTTTCGGCCTTCGAGTCCGGTGACCTGCGCGGCGACAGCGGCTGGCTGGCGCGGGCCGAGCTTGCCCGGCAATTTCCGGTCACGCTGGGCCAGACGCCGCTGCTGCTGAGCCCGTACATTTTTGCGGCCGCCGGTGGCGTCACCATCGAAGAGCCGACGGCGGTCGAATTCGGGCACGAAAGCGCCCATTCCTTCGGCGTCGGACTGGACCTTATTTCACAAACCGAATCCAGATTTCGATCAAATTCGTTGAGGATCGAACTTGCCAAAGGAGACAGGGATCATGGCTCGGACGAGACACGATTCAGCATTTCAGGCAATTTCCGTTTCTGACCGCCCGGTCGTCCTGATCTTCTCGACCGGCCTTCTGATCGGGGCCATCGCGCTTCTGCCCGTCGTTGGATGGGCGCAGGAGCTGCCAACCGGCGGCACCGTCGCCGAAGGCTCTGTCAACATCGGCGCGCGCGACGGGTCGAGCATGACCGTTACCCAGAACAGCGACCGCGCCGTGGTCGACTGGCAGAGCTTTTCGATAGGGCAGGGCGGGCACGTGGGCTTTTCCCAGCCGTCCAGCTCCAGCGCGATCCTCAACCGCGTCACCGGTAGCGCCACCAGCGAGATTCACGGGCGGATGACCGCCAACGGCCAGGTCTTCGTGGTCAACCCAAACGGCATCTTCATCGGACCGAACGGGCAGGTGACGGCGGGCGGCGGCTTTGTCGCGTCGACCCTCGATACCCGGAACGAGGATTTCATGGCGGGCCGCCTGCGGTTCGAGGGGCTCGGCAATTCCGCGCCGGTGGAGAACGCCGGGCGCGTCACCATCGGCCGCGGCGGCTATGCCGCGCTGCTGGGCGGGCAGGTCAGCAACTCGGGTGTCGTGACGGTGCCGCTGGGGCGGATCGGGCTGGGGGCGGGCGAACAGGCCACGCTCGACCTGTCGGGCGACCGGTTCCTGCAGATCGGAGTGCCGTCAGAGTCGGATGATCCCGGCGTGCGAGCCCTGATCGAGAATTCCGGCAAGCTGTCCGCGGATGGCGGACAGATCGAGATGCGCGCGGCAACGGCGCGCAACGCCGCCCGGCAGGCCATCAACCTGAGCGGTGTGGCCGAGGCGCGGTCAGTGTCGGTGCGCAACGGCGCCATCGTTCTGGGCGGCGGGGCAGGCGGGTCGGTCAAGGTGACCGGCCGCGTCACCACCAGGGCGCGGCAACCCGTGCGGCGGGCGCCGATCCAGGTCGAGACCTCCCTGCGGCCGCAACTGCGGCCCGGTGGCGGAGAGATCACCATCACCGGCCGGGATATCGCCCTGGCCGGGGCGACGATTTCCGCGGATGGCGCCAGCGGCGGTCACGTGCGCATCGGCGGCGACTACCAGGGCGGCGGCACGCTGCCCACGGCGCGCAGTCTGACGGTCGACGCCGACACGACGATCACCGCCAATGCCGAAGGCAATGGCGACGGCGGGCGGATCATCCTTTGGTCCGACCTCTACACACAATTCAGCGGCAGCATTGGCGCACGCGGCGGCGATACCGGCGGCGACGGCGGCTTTGTCGAAGTGTCGGGCAAGCAGGTGCTGGCCTTCAGCGGTCTGGTCGACACCCGGGCGCCGCAGGGCCGGTCGGGGACGTTGCTTCTTGACCCGGTAGATGTGACGATCCAGGACATCGACCCGACCACGCCGGGATACGAGGACAGCGACGGTAACTTCGGTCCCGACGGCACCTTTACGGCGGGCACCTCGGTCATCAACGTCAACGACCTCGAGGTCAATCTCGAGATGGGCGATGTCGTGGTCAGCACCGGCACGCCGGGCGACGGACGCGGCGGCGCGGGCAACATCACCGTCGACGCGCCGATCGACTGGCTGCTGGCCTCGACCCTGACGCTGAATTCCAACAACAATATCGACGTGAACCAGCCGGTGACGAGTCCCAGCGGGAGCCTGGTGCTCACCGCGCCGGGGAATATCTCTTTCTTTACCGGAGCCGACGTGACCGTGGGCAGCCTGTCGGCCACAGCCACGAACCTGTCGGTCGCCACGGCTGATGTGGTCGAGAACGGCGGCGGCGGCACGGTCGCGGTCCAGTCGTTTTCCCTGAACGGTGGCAGCTGGACGCAGAACGCGCCGGTGCTGTCGGCGTTTTCCGCAACGAATTTCGAAATGTCCGACAGCGCCACCTTCCTGCGCGCCGCGGGCGGCGACGGTTCGGTGGCGACCCCCTACCGGCTCACGGATATCTTCGGGCTGCAGGGCGTGGGATCGCAAAGCCTGCTCGACCAGAACTTCGTGATCGCCAACACCATCGACGCGACCGGCACGGCGAACTGGACCGCGGGCCTGTCCAGCCCGGCGGGCTTCAAGCCGATCCAGGGTCTCGGATTCACCGGGTTTTCCGGTACGCTCGACGGGCAGGGCTTTGCCGTCGACGGGCTCTTCATCGACACCGATCAGGCGGAATCGACACTGGTCGACAACGCGGGCTTGTTCGGCCTGACCCGAGGCGCAACGGTCACCGATCTGGCCCTGACCAATGTCGACATCCAGGGCGGGCCGCAGGTTGGCGCTCTGGCGGCCGAGGCGATCAATTCCACCTTCGACACGATCACAGTGACCGGACGGGTCGGGGACGCCGTTGCTGATGCCGATTACGTCGGCGGGATCGCGGGCGAGCTGCAACAGAGCGACCTGACCAATTCCTCCTTCACCGGCACGATCGACTCAGACATCACCAGCGAGATTTTCCAGTACATCGGAGGCCTGGCGGGCTACCTCTTCGATGGCACGATTTCCGGCGGCACCTTCAACGGCTCCATCGCCGCCAACGGCGGCACGAGCGGCACCAACGAGCGGTCCATCGGCGGGATCGTCGGCAGTGACCTCGGCCTTGTCTCCGACAGCACCGCGACCGGCACGATCAGCGTCACGGGCCAGGGCATCACCCAGGTCGGCGGGCTTGTCGGACGCGGGCTGAGCACCGATGCGATCAGCAATTCCCAGGCTGCCGTCGACATCGACGTGGTCATGACCGGCGACGAGCTGGTGAGCGCCGGCGGGCTGGTCGGAGAGGCGAGCGTGTCGATCCTCGACTCCTCTGCCAGCGGCAATGTCACTGTGGAAAGCGGCGGCGCGCCGGTGGTCGGCGGCCTGATCGGGTCTTCGCTGAACTCTGCGGCGACCGAGCCGATCAGCAACGTGCAGGCCTCGGGCGACGTGACCGTGACCGCCACCGGCGGCGCGATCGAGGCGACGCAGGGTCGGGTCGGCGGCCTGATCGGCGAGAATATCGCGCCGATTTCGCAGGGGCAGGCCAGCGGCAACGTTGTGGTCACCTCGGCGGTGACGCCGTTCGACGTGGGCGGTTTTGCCGGAGCCAACGTGCCGGCGACGGATTCCAGCGGGCGGATCGGCAGCATCACGGAATCCTTCGCCACCGGGTCGGTGACTGCCACGCTCTCGGTCGACGACGACAACAGCGTCGGCGGCTTTGTCGGCGGAAACGAAGGCAGCATCTCGGACAGCTACGCCGAAGGCGCGGTAGACCTGACCGAAGGCGGGTTTGCCTCGGAATTCGGGGGGGCCGATGCCTACGTCGGCGGCTTCGCCGGCTACAACATCGCACAGATCGTCCGCACCGCGGCGCGCGGCCCGGTCGATGCCGTCGGCGATTTTTTCACCCTTCTGGTCGGCGGGCACACCGGCGCCAATCTTGACGGTGCGATCACCGACAGCTACGCGGCCGGTCCGTCGGTCAATGCCGTGTCGAACACGCAGCTGAGCGTCGGCGGACTGGTGGGCGCCACCTCCGGCGGCACGATCACCAACGGCTTTGCCAGCACGGCGGTGACCTTCGGCGGATCGGGTACCAGCGCCTCGGGCGGGCTCATCGGCCTGAACTTCGATTTCGACGGCTTGACCTCGGGGCCGACCACACCCGTGACGGGCGGCTTCTGGGACCTCGATACCACGGGCCAGCCGGACGACGGCGCGCCGGGCGACTACGGCACCGGCCTGACACTGGGCGAGATCCAAGACACCGACGGCTTCCTGGCCACCGCAGGCGCTGCGGGCTGGGATTTCGAAACCGTCTGGGCACCGGGCGACGCGGGCAACCTGCCGGCGCTCTACACCATCGACCCGGTGGTCTTTGCCCGGCCCGACCCCGTCACCCTGACCTACGGCACCGCCGAGACGACCCCGATCACCGGCTCGGTCTTCGGCGGACCGGCGCTTTATGTTTTCGACACGCCGGGCGATACGCTCGACACCTCGACCGCCTTCGACGCGCCGGTCTTCTCGGACAACACGGTGGGCACGCAAAGCGTGAGCATCTCGCCGGGGCCCTTCACCAGCGCCCTCGGGCAGGACTACCGGGCGGTGTCCTCCACCGCCGAGGCCGAGATCACGCCCGCGCCGCTGACCGTGACGCCGGACGACCAGACCAAGGATTACGGCCAGACCCTGACCTTCAACGGCACCGATTTCACCGCGTCCGGCCTGCAATATGCCGACACCGTCGACACTGTGACCCTGTCGAGCACCGGCGCGGTCGACACCGCGGGCGTCGCGCTGTCGCCCTACGACATTCTTGCCTCGAACGCCCTCGGCACCGGCCTTGGCAACTACGACATCACCTACGGCACCGGGTCGCTGGACGTGCAGCCGATACCCGGAACGATCACCATCGAGGACCAGAGCAAGCAATACGGCACCGCCTTCAGCTTTGCCGGGACGGAGTTCACCACCTCGGGCTTCCTCTTCTCCGACGCCGTGACGCAAATGGACCTAGCCAGCGCCGGCGCCGCGGCGGATGCGCCGGTGGCCGGCTCGCCCTATGCGATAACCGGCACCGTCGCCGATGGCACCGGTCTCGCGAATTACGTGCTGACCGTTCAGGACGGATCCATGGAGGTCACCCCGGCGCCGCTGACGATCACGCCGGAGGACCAGTCCAAGACCTACGGCGAGCTCTTCACCTTCGACGGCACCGAGTTCGTCGCCACGGGGCTTCTGTTCAGTGACGCGGTGACCTCGCTGGCGCTGACCAGCGCCGGGGCGGCAGCCGACGCGGCCGTCGCCGGATCGCCCTACGCCATCACCGCGGCGGCGGCGGAGGGCACGGGCCTCGGCAACTACGCGATCACCTACGACACCGGCAGCTTCGACGTGACCCCGGCGCCGCTGAC
>NZ_QPMK01000025.1 GCF_003344785.1 Thalassococcus profundi
CTGTCACGGTCAAAGCGACTGCAACCGAGGGGAGGAGTTTTTTGAGTAAATGGCGCATTCTGAGGAACCTCCATGACCGGAGTCCAGCATACATACGATAATATACTATCGCAACACGAAGTATAAAGTCGCATAATGAAGTTTATGTTAACCAACTGGCGCCCTGAGCCGCTAAAACATTACGATTTGATAATGCCCCGGCAAGGGCAGTGCCACCGTACCAAAGTTACTCCTTTGCGAAAGGAGCGACCATGTTCAGAACTTTCGGATTGCTCTTGGGTCTCGCAACTGCTGTAGCTCTTTTGTTTATGGTTTCGAACAGATGCTGTCTTCTGCGAAGGCATCTGATTGAAAGCTACTCTACCTTTCACTTGCCCAGGCGATTGCCGCCTTCATTTCCGCCGGGTCGAACTGACGGAGTTCTGCCGTGGTCAGCACGTCGGCGAACCTGGTTCCCCACTCCAACAAAGCCCCTTCGCCCACCACAGCGACGCGGCGGAAGTCATTCCTATGGGCTGTGTCGATTTTCAGATCTTCGAGCAGAGCAGACGGCCCCTCGTAGCCTTCGAACCTCGTGAGATCGAGAACCAGGCCGGGCTTACTTGTCTCTTGCAGGCGCTCATGAAGCAGGGCGTGCATCCGTTTCAGGTCGCTTTCGCTGAGCTTGCCCTCGCAGGCGAGGCCAATCGTGTCGTCATGATCTGTCAGGGTCTCGGTGAACATGGTTTTCCTCCGCTTCTTCGGGCTTGCCGTGACCGTAAAGGTCAGCGTTTTCGTGTGCGCGGTCTTCGTGCTCAAATTCTAGGCTGGAATGTCCGATGCTGAAATCGTCCTTCAGCCGGTCCTTGATCGCGGCCTTGATCTTTTCGATCCGGCCCCAGGCGTCCGTCGTCAGCACGACGTGGCAGTCCAGAGCCGCCTCGTGCTCCTGCATCTGCCACAAATGCACGTGATGAACCTCCGCGACACCATCCACACCCTGCATCGCCTCAACGACGGCTTCGTTATCGATGTCCGGTGGACTGCCGAGCATCAGCGTCCGAATCGGACCGCCGATCTCGGTGAAGGCGAGGTAAAGGATGTAGAAGGCGATGCCGATGGTGATCGCCGGGTCGACCCACCGCATGTCGTAAAGGATGATCAGGGTGCCGCCAAAGACGACGGCAACCGAGGCGGCAGCGTCCGACAGGTTGTGCAGGAAGAGCGCACGGATGTTCACGCTGCCCTTCTGCATCGAATAGGTGAGCATTGCCGTCAGCGTGTCGATGAAAAGCGCTATACCGCCCAGGATCACCACCGTCCAGCCCTGTACCTCGGGTGGGTCGATCATCCGCATGCCGCCTTCGTAGATCAGGTAGAAGCCGATCAGGATAAGGGTCGTGTAGTTGATGAGCGCTGCGACGATTTCCACCCGCCCATAGCCGAAGGTCATGCGCTCGTCCGCCGGGCGGCGAGCGATCTTACGCGCGAAGAAGGCGATCACCAGCGACGCCATGTCCGAGAAATTGTGGAGGGCATCCGCGATCAGCGCGAGGCTGCCGGAAAGGATCCCGCCGACGATCTGCGCGACCGTCAGGAGGCCGTTGGCCCAGATGGCGATGGAGACGCGACGATCACCGGATTGAGGATCGATGTGGGCGTGGCCGTGATCATGCGGCACGGTTCGTCTCCTCATGGCGGTGGTTCGGCCGATCGAATCCAGGGACCGGCGGCAAGATTCCGCGGCGGATGCGGCGAACCCTGGCATTCATCCAGTGACGGATGACGTGGCGATAGAGCAAGTCGCGCACAAATCCGAAGTTCTGGCGGTGCTTTGAGTAAAAATCGTCGGGTGCGTTGAAGGTTCCAAGATCGCGAACAATACCGGTTTTCTGGATGTAGGTTTCATTGCCGGACCAAGTGACAGGCGGGGCGCTCAGACACTCCGTTCCAACCCCGTAGCCGCACAGACTATCCGTCTCGCGGAATTTCTGCTGCAGCGTCTGCAGGAAAGGCGCGTCCAGGATGAAGCCTTCAAGATTGACCCATCCGTCGCCCAAGTCCACCTCTACCCAGGAGTGGAGGATTTCGGACGGCGCGAGGGGATAGACGAGTTCCGGAACGACGCCTCTCTGAAGCGCCTTGTGGATTGTGAACCCGTGCAGTCGGCAGCGAACTCCCACGCCACGCAGCAGGGCCATGAGGAGCGTGCCCTTGGTGTTGCACTGCCCGTGGCCATCTGCGAGGACCTCGGACGCCGGAATGTCGTCGGCGCGGTTGTAGCCGAAGGTAATCTCGTTCCTGACGAAATCATAGATGGCCCCAGTTCGGTCCTCGCTGGGAAGGTCTGCCCAGCCGCGCTCCTCGATCAGTTTTGCAATTGAGGTCGCGTCAAAATCCAGCAGCCGGGTTTTGGCCAAATGAGGGTCGGCGGGGTTCACGGGATATCTCCTCGAATCGTTCACGAGAATATGTATTTGCTACAGTCACTGTAGCTTCAAGCCCCGATTTCAGGCCGAGTCCTTGGTTACCTGATCGTCATTGTGCACCGCCTTGTGGTGTTCACCATGCGCGTCTCTCAGGATTCCGACGCCACCCCAGGCCGCGATGCCGGCGACAATCACGCCCACGACAAGGTCCGGCCAGTTCGTTCCGAGCCAGGCCACGAGCCCGCCTGCGACGACGATTCCGAGATTGGCCGCGAAGTCGTTCCAGCTGAACGTATTCGCCGCTCGGATGTTTACGTCCGGATCGCGAAGCCGTGCCAACAGCCAGACGCAAAGTGCGTTGATGGCCGCCGCTACCAGCGCCATGACAATCATGATGGTGCCAAGAGGATCCGATCCGCCGACGTAGCGGCGCCAGGCGTCATAAAGGATGCCAAGGGCGAAGAGGATCAGCAGGCCGCCCGAAACGTTTGCGGCTCCGCGCTTCCACTTGGCGGAGCGGGACAGTGCGAAGAGGCTGATCGCGTAGACGAAACTGTCCGACAGATTGTCGAGGCCATTGGCGATAAGCGCGCTTGAATCGCCGAATGCGCCCGAGGCGAAGAAAGCGATTGCCAGCCCGATGTTGAGACCCAGCACGATCCAGAGTGTGCGTCTTTCCGTTGCGTTTCTCTGCTCCGCCATGCCGGGTATCCAAATTAGTGAATTGCCAATGAGTAACTAACACCGGGCTTTTTGCGTTCCGATCAAAGGTCGTCGAAATTGCTCAGGCGCCGATCTCTTCATGGTCGGTCAGGCATTCGGAATGGTCGCGCAGTACCTCGAGCACACGGCAATCAGAAGTCTGGCCGCCGCTGCACTCATGCACCATCCGCTTCAATTCCGTCCGCAGCGCCTCGAGCCGCGCCAATCGTTGCTCGACCTGTTTGAGTTGCCGACGGGCGATTGCATCCGCCTCTGCACAGGACTTTCCCGGATGATCGCTGAGATCGAGGAGCTCACGGATCGCGTCCAACGAGAAGCCCAGTTGCCGAGCGTGCCGGACGAATGACAAGCGGTCGAGTTCGGCGTCGCCATAGCGTCGTTGGCCCCCCTCGGTCCTACCGGGCTCAGGCATAAGTCCGATCTGCTCGTAATACCGGATGGTCTGCACTTTTGTTCCGGTCTTCTTCGCCAGAGTCCCAATCGTCAGCATTTCCGCTCCCCGCATTACCTACAGTGGGTGTAGCTTTATGCGGTGCGCATCACAAGCTTCACCTGAGTTTCACAGATAGGTGATTGTTGGCCGATCGGTGACAATCACGCTTGAACCTACAGTAGCTAGAGGATGTAAACGCACACAAAATATAGAATCAAGTTCGGGCGGAGCGGCGTGAGGCTTTCAGGTCTTCAGAAGGTATTGTGGGTGTTGGCGGGCGCGGCGGCGTTCGTTTTCATCTGGCTGTTGCTATGGTCCGACTACCGTGCCGACCTTGCCCGAGCCGAGAATGAACCACCGTTTCTTGCTGATTTCGAACTGACCGATCATCGGGGCATGATCCAAACGGACGAAGATTTCAAAGGTCGCTGGATGCTGGTCTTCTTCGGCTTCACCAATTGCCCTGACGTCTGTCCGACTACACTGTCCGAAGTCGCGGCCGTGATGGAGGGCTTGGGCGATGAGGCGGCAAAGGTCCAGCCGATTTTCATAACGATTGATCCGGAGCGGGATACGCCGACTGCACTTGCCGAGTATGTGCCCCTGTTCGACGCAGGGATCATCGGGCTGACCGGTACACCGGAGCAGATCGCCGCGACATCCGAAACCTTTCCGATATTCTTTGAGCGGATCGAGCAGGCGACTGCGCCGGGCGGATACACGATGGGTCACACGTCGCATCTTTTCCTTTTCGACACGCAAGCAGGCTTCGCGGACTCCTGGCCCTACGGCACGCCCGCCGAAGAGATCCTCGCCGATCTGAGACAGAGGATCTGATCGTCATGACCCGACTTTCCGGAGAGACGGCCCTTGGCCTGGCCTGGATCATCGCGCTCACCGCGTCGCTTGCAGTGCTTTTCATCGGCGAGGTTCTGGGGCAGACACCTTGCGTGCTTTGCTGGTTTCAGCGTGCCTTCATGTTTCCCTTGGCCATCATCCTCGGGCTCGGGCTCTGGTGGCAGGACCGGCGTGTGGGTCGCTACGGGATCGCGCTGGCCTTGGGCGGTGCCGCCGTCGCGTTTTGGCATATGGGCCTCTATGTCGGGCTGATCCCCGAACGCATCCAGCCCTGCACGGCCACCGGCCCATCCTGTACCGACGACAATCAACTGGTCTTCGGCATTCCGATTCCTTTGATGGCGCTCGTCGCCTTCGCGATGATCGGTCTGCTGTCGGCTCTCTCACTGAAGGAAACACAAGAATGAAACGACGCGGCCTCATCCTGTCCGTTCTCGCGCTCGGTGTCGCCGGTTTCGGCGGTGCCGCCTGGTATGCCAGCCGCACCGACCCGATTGCCGCGGCCGATCCCATCGACCCTGAATTGGCCGACGCGCTGATCCGACCCTATTCCCCGATCCTTGGTCCTGTGGATGCGCCCGTAACCATCGTTGAATTCTTCGACCCAGCCTGCGAGGCATGCCGCGCTTTCTATCCGGTCGTCGAGGATATCATGGCGGAGCACGGAGACGCGGTGCGCGTTGTAATTCGCTATACGCCTTTTCACGGCGAGGCGTCAGTAGAAGCGATCCGTGTGCTCGAGGCGGCGCGCATGCAGGACGTGTTTGAACCCGTGCTTGAGGCAGTCCTGCGCGAGCAGCCGAAGTGGGCCTCGCACGGGGCGCCGGAGCCGGGTTTGATTTTACAGATAGCTTCGACCGCAGGGCTCGATACGGATGCCGCCCGGACACAGATGCTGGCCCCCGGTGTCGTGGCGGTGCTCAACCAGGACCGCGCCGATGTCGAGACAGTCGGGGTCCGCCAAACACCCACGTTCTTCGTGAACGGCAAGCCTCTCGATCCGTTCGGTGAGGCCGAATTGCGGAGGCTGGTGGCAGTGGAAGTTGCGGCAAGCCAAAGCTGATTTGCGGAGGCAGGAGAAACGAGTGGTGAAGAAGTTGAGATATTCCAATGCATTGGCCGTGCTTTTGACGGTTGCAGGGCTGTCGGCCCCCGCACTGGCCGGTTCGGAGGATGTCGTGGTCGAGAATGCGTGGTCCCGCGCCTCGATCGGCGTCAACAGGCCAGGTGCCGCCTATTTGACCGTGCGCAACACGGGTGAAGACGCCGTGACGCTGACCGGACTTGCGACACCGCTGGCCATGATGCCCGAGATCCATGAGTCGAAAACCAACTCCGATGGCGTCAGTTCCATGGCGCCTGCAGGCGAGATCACGATTGAGCCCGGCCAAAGCGTGGCATTGGAGCCGGGAGGGTTGCACGCCATGCTCATGAAGCTGCAAGAGCCGATGACCGAAGGCGAGACTTTCCCGCTGACACTGACCTTCTCGGATGGCGGCAAGGTGACGGTCGAGATCCCAATCCTCGGGATCGCGGCGCGTGGACCGGAGGGCTGATGCAACGTCGGCAGCTCGTTCTATACGGCGCAGCCGGTGCCGGCGTTCTTGGCCTGACGCTCTTCGTGGGCTGGTGGCGGGTGGACGGGCCCAGTGCTCCGAAACCTGCTGGCCAAAGGCCCCTCCCCTTGTCGGCAATGGATTTCCGACTGACAGATCACGAAGGCAATGAGGTTGGCCCAGAAACCCTGATCGGACGCCCGACAATGGTGTTCTTCGGGTTCACCTACTGCCCGGACGTCTGCCCGACCACGCTATCGGATATCTCCGGCTGGCTTGAGGAACTGGGCGACGAGGCTGCGCAGATTAACGTGGTCTTCATCACGGTCGATCCGGCGCGGGACACGGTCGAGGCCATGGCCGAATATGTCGGCTATTTTCATCCGGTCATTCGTGGCTGGACGGGGCCGGAAGACCAGATTGCCCGCGCTGCAGAAGGGTTTCGTGCCTCATTTGAGCGCGTCCCGACTGAGGGCGGCGGCTATACGATGAACCATACGGCAAGCGTATTCCTGTTCGATGCCGAGGGTGAGCTCGTCACCATGATCGACTATCACGAGCCAAGAGAATTCGCGGTGCCGAAGATCCGGCGCGCACTGACAGAAGACGTAGAGGGGGCAACATGAAGATAAGAACTGTCTTGGCGGCCGTTGCGGTCGCAGGCGCATTTTCGGTGACCGCCATCGCCATCTCTGGCGTTCTGTCCAAAGAACCGGTGCCCCCTGCGATTGCTGAAGCGACCCTCTGGACTCCCGATCCGCTCGCGCCGCCCCGGATTGCCGAAATCAATTCGGTCCGCCCTACACTCGCCCAGGCGGATATCGCATTCGAGTTCAGACCCGTGCCCCTCCTGACCGTTTCCCCCGCTGATACCTCCTTGCCATCTATCGAGCCCCTGCTGGTCACCTGGTCGCGCGAGATTGCGTCGGGCGAGACGCTTGATGCGGTCCTTTCCGATGCGGGGCTGGATGCTTCGGATCGCGCCGAAATCGCCTTGGCGATTGGCGCGGAATACGATCTGCGCCGTCTGCGTCCGGGTCACATCATTACCGTGGTTTCCACAACGGACGACAACCCGCGTCGTGTAGAACTCGCCGTCGAAGACGGTGTCCGGATAGAGGCGGTCTTCGGCGAACAGCTTGCCGCCCGCGTGTTGGAGCCGGATCCCGAATTGGTGACTTTCGCCGGCGAGGCGGTGATCGAGAGCTCGATTTTCGCCGCCCTAGACACGGCAGACATCCCCGCCCGTTTTGCGGTGGACCTGGCGCAGATGCTGGGCGGCACCGTGGATTTCCGTCGTGATCTTGCGGGTGGCGAGACGATGCGCCTCCTTTGGCGCGAGGCCCGAGAGGGGAACAAGAGGATTGGTCAGCCTGAGCTTGCCTTCGCTGAGCTGGATCTTGGGGGATCGGTCTACGAGATCGTCTGGCCGGACGACGGCAGCGGTCAAGCGACGATCTATATCGACGGAGAAGTGCTGCGCGTGTTCGCGCAACCGGTTGAAGGTGCACGGCTGAGTTCTGTGTTCGGGCGCCGTACCCACCCGGTCTACGGCAATGTACGGATGCACACAGGGGTCGACTTCGCGGCGGCGCGCGGCACACCGGTACAGGCGACGGCGCCGGGCCGCGTAAGCTTCATCGGCCGACGCGGTGGGTATGGCCGGGTCGTCGAGATCGCTCATGGCTCCGACACCCTGACGCGCTATGCGCATCTGAGCGCCGTACCGGACGGGCTCACACTAGGGCAGCGCGTGATGGCCGGAGATATGATCGGGCGGGTCGGTGCGACGGGTACCGCGACAGGGCCCAACCTACATTACGAAGTGCTGGTGGACGGTCGCCCGACCGACCCTCTCTCCGACGACCGACTGGCAGAGGCGGCCGAGCGTGAAGCGGACGACACGGCCGCGCTTGAGCGACTGCGTGAGGCGCGTTCACTTCTTGCTGAGAGGCTCGCCAGCGAATTTGCACAAAAGACAACCGAAAGGCTTTGATCCATGAAACGATTTACTCCCGTCCTTGCCATCGCATTTGCCTCGCTTCCCGCGGCGCAAGCCGTCGCAGAGGCGATCCCGATCGATGTCCGGAAGACCAACGGCTGCGGCTGTTGCCTGTCCTGGATGAAGCATCTGGAGGAGAATGGCTTCGCGCCAACAGGCGAGGACATGTTCGGAGGATCTCTTTTGCGCTTCAAACTCGACAATGGCGTGCCTCAGCGCATGGTCTCCTGCCATACGGCTTTGGTCGACGGCTACGTGATCGAAGGCCACGTACCGGCGGCTGACATCCAACGCCTGCTTGAGGACCGGCCAGACGCGGTAGGCCTGGCGGTGCCGGGAATGCCCTACGGGTCGCCCGGCATGGGACCGGAGGACGACCGGGAGGCTTACGATGTCTTCCTGATCCACGAAGACGGATCGACCGAGGTCTACACCAGCTACTCGGCTCCTGACTGAGCTCCCGACAAGACCTTAACAATTGGAACCCCTCTCCCCCATAGCGCTTGGCTTTCTTGGAAGCCTGGCCGCCGGATCGCTGACCGCGGTCGGGGCGGTCCCCGTTCTCTTCGGGCGCATCCCGTCCCGGGCCACGCGCGATCTGCTGCTCGGCTTCGCGGCGGGTGTCATGCTCGCGGCCTCGTTCTTCTCGCTGATCATCCCGGCTCTCGACGCAGCCGAAGGACAGTTCGACAACGGTGCTCTCCCGGCGGCTATCGTATGTGTTGCGATCCTGCTTGGCATGGGCGCGATCGCTCTGATGAACGAACGGCTGCCGCATGAGCATTTCAAGACGGGGCGGGAAGGTCCCGACGCCGCATCGCTGCGCCGCGTCTGGCTTTTCATCATCGCGATCACGATCCACAATTTCCCCGAAGGGCTTGCCGTCGGCGTCGGGTTCGGGGCTGATGGATTCTCGGGCGGGTTGCCACTTGCGATCGGCATCGGCCTCCAGAATGCGCCCGAAGGCCTTGCGGTGGCGGTTTCGTTGCTCGGCGAGGGCTATTCCAGGCTTCGCGCCTGGGGCATCGCCGCTCTGACCGGTCTCGTCGAGCCCGTCGGTGGACTTCTCGGCGCAGGGATTATCAGTCTTTCGCAACCGCTGCTGCCCTGGGGTCTCGCCTTCGCAGCAGGTGCGATGCTCTACGTCATCAGCCACGAGATCATTCCGGAAACCCACCGATCCGGCCATCAGAACAGGGCGACGCTCGGCCTCGCCGTTGGTCTTGTGATCATGTTGTTCCTCGACGTCTGGCTGGGATAAGCTGATGAGAACTTGCCTCTTCGTCGGTCTGCTTGCTGCGCTGATCGCCTTTCTTGTCGATCAGGCAACGAAGGCAATCGTTGTGTCCAATGCGACTGTTCTTAGTTCCGGCGTATCGGTCTTTCCCGGCTTCAATCTCATCTACCTGCGCAATGACGGGGTGACCTTCGGGCTTCTCGGCGGCGCGCCGTGGTGGAGCCTTGTCTTACTGGCGCTTGGCATCTGCGTCTGGCTGGCGTTCATGCTGGTCCGTACCAGCAGCCGGGTCGAGGCCATTGCCTATGGTGCGATCATCGGCGGTGCACTCGGCAATATTCTGGACCGCCTGCGCTATCGTGCGGTGACGGATTTCCTCGATTTCTACATCGGGACGGCGCACTGGCCTGCCTTCAACATTGCCGATGTTTTTGTGGTTGGCGGCGTGATGCTGCTGCTCATTGCGCCGTGGGTTGGCGCTCGACTTCAGACCGATTCATGAAGCCGGGTTTGCCGCAGTTCGTTAGTGAGGACCCGAACCTGTTCCAGTGCATGGGTCTTGCCCTTGTTGCCGGCGGATTGACGGTTTTGACCCTTCCGCCGTTTTCTTGGCTCATGGCGGTCCCTGTCGCCTTCTCCGTGCTCTTTATCGTTCTCCGGAACATCTCAACCTCGCGCGCTTTCCTTGTCGGTTGGGCTTTCGGACTGGGCCAATTCGGGATTGGAATTTCCTGGATCGCCGAGAGCTTTTACGTCGATGCCGAACGTTTCGGCGCACTGGCGATTCCGGCGGTCGCGGGTCTGTCCGCCGGACTTGCCATCTTCCCGGGCATGGCGGCGATGCTTTTTGCCGCCATCATGCAGCGCCGAGCTGTCGGCGGCATTGCGGCGGGCCTGCTGTTTGCAACCTGCTGGGTGACCACGGAATGGCTGCGGGGTCATGTCCTGACAGGGTTTCCCTGGAACCTTGCCGCTTATGCCCTTGTCGACTATGCCGCCCTGCGCCAACCCGCCGCCTGGGTCGGAAGCTACGGTTTGGGCTTTCTCACGGTCTTCATCGGCATATTGCCAGGTGTGTTGACTGTGGCGGCGCCAAAGAGACGCGCGCCTGTTCTCGTGCTCTTCGCCGTTGCTGTGACGGGTCTCTGGGTTGGCGGTGCGCTTCGGTCAGGGCAGGACGTGCCGCCGACAGACGTTGCTTTGCGCATCGTCCAAGGCAATGTGCCACAAGTCGAGAAGTGGGCACCGGGCAGCCGCGAGCGAACCTTGGAAAAATACCTAGGCTTGTCCGCGCAACCTGGACGTTTCGATGTGCTGCTCTGGCCGGAAACGGCCTTTCCCGGTTTTCTGGACGAAGATGCTGCGGCACGCACGCGGATATCTGCAGCTTTGCCAGACGACAGGGTCCTTTTGACAGGTGTGCCTGACCGAGTGGAGGGCGATGGGGAAACCAGATATTTCAACACGCTTCAGGCCTATGACGGCAGAGGAGAGGTTCTGACGGGATATGCAAAACATCATCTCGTCCCGTTTGGCGAATATGTGCCCCTGAAAGGCTGGCTGCCCATCGAACGACTGACGGAAGGGTTGGGTGATTTCACGCCTGGACCTGGGCCACGCACGCTGGCGGTTCCGGGTGCTCGTCTGGTCGCGGTGGCGATCTGTTACGAGATCATCTTTCCGGGCCACGTGGTCGATGACCTTTTCCGCCCCGACTGGATATTCAACGCCACAAATGATGCCTGGTTCGGAACCAGCATCGGACCCGAGCAGCACCTCGCCTCCGCGCGGATGCGCGCGGTCGAGGAGGGGCTTCCCGTGGTCCGGGCGGCCAACACTGGGATATCCGCGATCATCGACGCCAATGGAAATGTCGTCGCGCGTCTTGATACCGGGGAAACAGGCACCATTGATGCCGGCCTGCCGGGCGCGCGTACTCCAACGCCCTATGCGCGGTTCGGCGACTGGACCTTGTTGGTTCTTGTTTTTGGGTGCTGGGTCTTCGGCTGGCTGGCCAGTTTGCTCGGACGAGATCCCGATGCGCGGCATTTTGGAACGGAGGTATCCTGATGCTTGTGATCGTGAGCGCTATCGGAGGCGCGATCTGGGGTGGCTATCTGGCACGACGGAGGAGGGGGAATCACCTGAATATCCTCCAATATGCGGTAGCGTCTGCGATCGCCTTCGGACTTGTCGCCCTGTTTGCAACCATCGTGCTGTCGCGGGTTCTCGGCTAGCGAGCTTCGAAATTGCGCAAACGTGTCAGCGGCTTGAAGACCCGATAGCTCGAGGTCCCGATAGAGAATCGCGCGAATGTGCATCTAGGCGAGCTCATTTCTGATTGAGCCGTCGCTCGAACGCCTCCAATGTCGTCCCGCTGACGTGATGCTCGATCCCTTCCGCATCGCGTTCCGCGGTCTCTTTGTCGATTCCCAGGCTCAGAAGAAAGGCGACGACGACCCTGTGGCGGCGTCGACAGATCTCCGCGAGGTCCTGCCCGGCATCGGTGAGGAATATCGCGCGGTATGGCTCCCGCCGGACCAGACCAGCAGCCTTGAGCCGCGAGATGTTCTTGGTCACGGTCGGCGGCTTCACGCCAAGCCGCTCGGCGATCTCGACCGGTCTGGCCTCCCCGCGCGTCTCGATCAGTTCCGCGATCAGTTCTACGTAATCCTCCGCGATCTCGCTTTCATGTGCCTGACGCACGGTCGCAAAGCCATCGGCCTGCGCCTCGGGAGCCCGGTCGACCGCTTCGAATGGCTCACGCCCTTGTGATTGTAGCTTTGTCATACTCGGGACTTTGCAGCGAAACAGCGGGATTGACAACTTGTTTGCTTCGGGTAGATAAGTTAGCCATGTCTAACTTTGTACTTTGGAGGCCGTGGTGATGCGAAATATTATGAGAGTGCTGCTCGCCACACTCGCAAGTGCGCTCCTCCTGTCCGGACCTGTCGCCGCGACGCCGGCCAAGGAGGCGCCTTGGCTTCCCGAGGCAGCGGCCTACCGTCTGACGCTCTTTCTTGGAAATCTCGAGCCTCTGCCCTGGGACGACATCGAGACCGCCTGGACGGAACCCTACCGGGGTTCGGAATTCTCTGTCGGGGCGCTGGCGTGGCTGGACCGCAAAAGCGATATCGAGCCCGACGGTCTCCTGGACGCTATAATGCGCGAAGACCTGCAGGCGGTCTTCGCCGAGGCGACGCGGCTCATCGCGCTCAGGATCGAAGAGGAACTGGACCGGGCTCTCGCGGCCGAAGAATCAGCGACGGCACAGCAGGCCGTACGAACGGCACGCGAACTCTACCGCGCGTTCGAGGACGGCGTCGCGGCCGCCGATTCGGAGGCTGCGAGACGGATCGGCCTGGCTTGGCTGGAGCTCAATAGCAGCACCGGGTTCTCTGGCGTACTCGGCGCAGGGTCGACATCTGCGGATCGCGAGACCATGGAAGCCGCGCGCACAGTCATCTCCGGCTATCTTGCGGAAAATTACCTTTTGGACAGCTTCGCGCCACGTCAGACGCTGAGCGCCTTGCCCGAAACCGCCGTAGCCAGTGGCCGCACCATCGAGGTGCCGCCAAGCCTGCCACCGGGCTCCGACATCTTCGATCAGGACCCGTTGCCACTGCTCGTCCTCAATTTCGAGGAGCAGGGCATCGACGAGACCGACCTGCCGCTCGTCGCTTTCGGCGACATGCTGTTCGACAGCGCGCAGATCTTCGGAAGCCCCGCGCGCGATCTCGGGATCACCTGCTCGACGTGTCACAACCGCTCGGACGTCAACCAGCGGCTTTTCGTTCCGGGCGCAAGCCACCAGCCAGGCGCGATCGACGTCGACGGCGCCTTTTTCAACCCGATCTTCAATGACAGGCGCGACGACCCGCTCGACATTCCCAGCCTGCGCGGCTTGCGTTTTACCGGTCCCTACGGCCGCGATGGCCGCTTCGCCTCCTTGCGCGATTTCACCCGCAACGTGGTCGTCAACGAGTTCGGCGGGAAGGAACCGACGCCTTTCATGCTGGACGCTCTCGTCGCCTACATGCTCGAATTCGACTTCCTGCCGAATTCCATGCTGACGACTGATGGCCGTCTGACCGACACGACCCAAGAGGCCGCCCGGCGCGGCGAGGAGATCTTCAATACGCCCTTCGCCGGGCTCGGCGATCGGTCCTGCGCCAGTTGCCACGTGCCAGACGCGAACTTCCTCGACCGGCAGGCCCACGACATCGGCTCAGTCGCGCCGGGCTACGAGGGGGCCCGCGCCGGTGCGCTGGACACGCCCACGCTGCTCGGTACGGCCTATACCGCCCCCTATTTCCACGACGGGTCATTGCCGACGCTGGCCGCCGTCGTGGACTGGTTCGACGAGACGAAATCGCTTGGGCTTACCGAGGAAGACCGCGCCGACCTAACCGCCTATCTCGAGACCGTTGGCGCGGCAGACGAGCCCTATGAAGCCTTCGACACCGAGAACACCGCTTTCCGGCTGGCATTCGCCGAACTGACGACCTTCGCCTCGACACTCGATACGCTACTGCCGCGGCGGGACGCGGGGCATATCCTGCTGCTGACCGACACCGTGGCCGCGGACCTCTCGGCGGACGCCAGTACCATGTCGAACCTCCCCGCCCGGCCCGAGGTCTATGCGCTGGCCGAGCGGCTGGCCGCGGTCGGCGCCGCCGTCCGCGTGGAAGACTGGGAGGCCGCTGAAGCAAGCTGGACCGCGTTCAAGTCCGAAGCCGACGCAATCGAAGAGAGGGCATTCTGATGCCGGTCCATCTGACCCGTAGAACGATACTGACCTTGGTCGGCGCGGGCGCGGTGTCGCTGGCGACACCTCTCGCCGCGCAAGACGTAACCCTGCGGCTTGCCTTCATCCCGCAAGAGAACCCCGACAAGCTTCTGGGGGACATCGAGGCCATCACCGGATGGCTGGCAGAGGAGATCGGCGTCCCCGTCGAGGGGTTCGTCACCATCGACCATGCAGCGGCGGTCGAGGCGCTGCGCAACGGCGACGCGGATATCTCCTTCATGGGCGCCCTGCCCTTCGTTCTGGCCGAGGCCGAGATCGGTGCCGTGCCGCTCCTGTCCGAGGTCTACCGCGACGCGCCGAGTTATACGGGCCGCATCTTCGTGCGGCGCGACAGCGGCATCGGCGCGCTCGCAGACCTGCGCGGGCGCGACATCGCTTTTGCCGATCCGATTTCGGAATCGGGCTATCTCTACCCGCTCGCCGAATTCGTAGAAGCCGGGCTGATCGAAGACCCCGGACAGGCGGAAGCATTCTTCGGCCGCGTCTTCTTCGCGGGCGGCTACCAGCAGGCGATGCAGGCGATGGCCGAAGGCCTGGTCGATGCCGCAGGCGCCAGCCAGTATGCCGACCTGCTTCTGACGCCGCAGCAACAGGCAGAGGTAACCTGGATCGCGGAAAGCGCGCCGATCCCGAGCCATTTGGTGATCGCTCGCCCGGGGCTCGATGCCGCTCTGCGGGACCGTTTTGTCGACGCAATGCTGCGGCTCAACGCGCCGGAGCACCGCAACAAGCTGCGCTATTTTTATGGACCGGATGGGTACGTCAGGGCCGACGGCGCCGCCTATGACGGCGTACGCGATATGGCACGGCAATACGGGCTGTTGCGATGAGCACAGCTGTCGAAGTAGACGACCTGAGTTTTGCCCATACGGGCGCGGACCTCCCGGCGCTGGAGCGGGTCTCGTTTCGGGTTTCGGCGGGCGAGAGCGTCGCTTTGCTCGGCCCGTCCGGGGCGGGCAAGACGACCCTGCTGGCACTGCTCGACGGCAGGCTCCAAGGCTGGAGCGGGCGGGTATCGGTTCTGGGTGCGCCGCTCGATCCCGACCGTCCGCCGCCGAGCGCGCGCCGTCCGGATACCGGTTTCGTGTTTCAGGAGTTTGCATTGGTCGAGCGTTCCTCGGTTCTGCGCAACGTCCTGAATGGCCGCCTGGGGCGCATGTCGCCGCTGCGGGCCCTGTTGGGATCACCGACCAAACATGATCTGGAGATTGCGCGCACGGCACTTGCCGATTGCGGCATTGCCGATCTTGCCGAACGCAGGGTCGACAGCCTCAGCGGCGGGCAGCGGCAGCGTGTGGCCATCGCACGGTGTCTGGCGCAGGAACCGCGCCTAATCCTCGCCGACGAACCGGTGAGCAACCTCGACCCCGCGCGTGCATGTGAGATCCTGGCGCTGCTGACCGGGGCGGCGCGAACGCGCGGCGCGACGGCGCTGTTTTCGTCGCACCAGCCCGACCTGGCGCGGCGTTTCGCGCAGCGCATCATCGGCATGCGGGACGGGCGGATCGTGTTCGATGTACCGACCTCCGAGTTGAACGATGATGCGACGGCGGAGCTCTATCGGGAGGTAGGGCCAATCCCCGGTATCGGCCTCAGGGCGGTGTCCTGATGGCGTTCCGCGGGTTTGGCGGCATTGCGACGAGCGGTCTGATCGCAGCCGCGATCCTGTGGTCCTTCGCCACGACCGATGTCGAGTTCTCGCGACTTCTGTCGGCCGGCCCGCGGATCGCCGATTTCTTCGGCCGGATGTTTCCGCCTGACCCGACGGTGATGGCCGAGATCAAGAAGGGCAGCGCGGAAACGCTGAGGATCGCGATCCTCGGCACCCTCGGTGCTGTGATCCTGTCCGTTCCCCTCGGCATTCTTGCGTCTGAGACGATGGTATCGCCTGCGGTGTTTCGGCCGATCCGAACGCTGCTTGCCTTCATCCGGGCGATTCCGCTGATCCTCGTGGCCATGCTCATGGTGGGCGCTGTCGGGCTCGGGCCGCTGCCCGGCATCATCGCGGTCGCCTTTCATGCAACGGGGATGCTCGCCAAGTTCTATGCCGAGGCGATCGACGGCGTGTCCCGCGCGCCGATCGCAGCACTTGAAAGCGCGGGCGCCGGGCCGCTCGTGCGGCTCAGATACGCGATCTGGCCGCAGATGGCGCCGGTCGTCGCCCGCGACACGATTTTCCGGTTCGAGTTGAACCTGCGCGAGTCGCTGATCCTCGGCATTGTCGGCGCGGGCGGGATCGGCTTTTACATCCAGACCTACGTGCGCTCTTTCCAGTATGATAAGGCGGCCAGCGTCACGATTGCCGTCGTCGTCATGGTCATCGCCATCGAAGCCATCAACGTTGCGCTGCGCCGTCGCTTCACCTGACGATCAGGCATAGATGTCGATGGGGGTTCCGTCCCTGACCATGGCGTAGATATCCTCGATTTGCCGGTCTGTGACGGAGATGCAGCCTGCGGTCCAGTCGCGCTTGTTCATCGGGTCGATCCCCTTGCGCGGCCCCCCGTGGATGAAAATGTCGCCGCCCGGCGATTTTCCTTGCGCCTTCGCAAACGCGATATCGGCCTCGTTCGGGAATGAAATGCCGATGGAGAGGTGGAAGAGGCTGTCCGGGTTGCGCCGGTCAATCAGATAGGAGCCCTCCGGCGTGCGGCCGTCTCCTTCGAACTGCTTGTGGCCTTCGGGCGCGAAGCCCAATCCGATGGGATAGGTCCGCAAGACATCATCCGTTCCGTCAATAACCAGCAGCCGCTGCGCCTTGTACATACGCAGCCGGGTCACTTCGGGTCCGTTGTAGGACCGGAACTTGCTGGCACAGCCAGACAGGAAGGTGGCCAATCCGCCCAACAGAAAGCCCCGTCGTGGAATTCTGGTATTCATCACTGCTCGACGCCCCTTTGGCGAGGTCTGGTTGATGTCAGACGTTACTCTACCGAAACCGACGGATCAATGACCGTGCGCCAGTGCTCCCTTCGCCATCTGCTCGCCCACCGGTTCTCCGCCTGAAGGCCCGGCCTCAACCTGATGGCCGTTCAGGAGCCGAAGTGCGTTGGCGACCACCAGCAGAGACACGCCTACATCCGCAGCAATGGCGCCCCACATTGAGGCCATACCGAACGCGGTCAGCCCGACGAACAGCGCCTTGGTCGCCAGCGATATGCCGATATTCTGGTGGATGATCGTCATGGCACGGCGCGAATGGCCGATAAGCCAGGGTACCTTGCCGATGTCGTCGGTCATCAGCGCGATGTCGGCCGTCTCGATCGCGGCATCCGATCCGACAGCGCCCATGGCGATGGCATAATGCGCCCGCGCCATGGCCGGTGAGTCATTCACACCGTCGCCGATCATCGCCACCATGTCGTGGCTTTCGACGAGTTCCTCAATGGCCGTCACCTTGTCTTCTGGCAAAAGTTCGGCGCGCACCTCGTCGATGCCGACTTCGGCTGCCACCGCGCGCGCGGTGCGTTCGTTGTCGCCCGTCAACATCACGATGGTCTTCACTCCCTGCGTGTGCAGCCGCGCAACGATCCCTTTGGCATCGGGGCGGATGCGGTCGCGAAGCTCCAGAACGCCGGTCACGCCGGTCTCGTCACCCACGGCAACAAGGGTGCTCCCTGCCCCTTCGATCCGGTCCCGCAGATCCGACGGAATGGCATTGCCGAACCCTTTCTCCTCGGCGAACCGATCCGAACCGAGCCAGATCGCGCGCCCGTCGGCGCGTCCTTCCAGCCCGCGCCCGGGCACGGTGCGGGTGTCCTCTGCGGCAGACACGGAAACACCATCGGTTTCGGCACGCGCTAGGATGGCACGTGCCAGCGGGTGCGAGGATCGCGCCTCCAGACTTGCCGCCAGCGTCATGAGATCGCGCGCGGAGGCTTCGCCCAGCGGATGGACTGCCGCCACCTCGGGCTCGCCCATGGTGATCGTCCCGGTCTTGTCCATCGCCAGTGCCGTGGTCCGCCCCGGTGCTTCGACATAGGCGCCGCCCTTTATGAGCACCCCAGCCCGTGCCGACGCGGTCAGCGCTGCGACAATGGAAACTGGCGTAGAAATGACAAGGGCACAGGGGCAGGCGATGACCAGCAGAACCAGCGCATTGTAGAACCAGTAATCCCAGGCACCGCCCGTCACCAGTGGCGGCACCAGCGCGATGGCGATCGCCAGAGCCATCACGATGGGTGTGTAGATGCGCGCGAACTTGGCCACCCACTGTTCGACCGGCGCGCGGCGGGCATGGGCATCGCCCACCATGCGAATGATTTTCGCGAGCACCGTGTCCGAGGCGGCCTTCGTCGCCCGCACCGTCAGTGTGCCCTCGCCGTTGATCGTGCCGGCATAGACCTCGTCGCCGGGTTCCTTGGGCACTAGCGCGCTTTCCCCAGTAATTGGGGCCTGATCGACGGCCCCTGCCCCGTCCATGACCTCACCGTCGAGGGGGATCCGGTCGCCGCCGCGCACGATAAACCTTGCATTGACTGCCACGGCCGCGGCCGGAACGTCGGATTCCGATCCGTCGTCGTAAAGAACCCGCGCCGTTGGCGGCGCCAGATCGAGGAGCGCGGAAACCGCATTACGCGCCCGCCCCACGCTCCAGCTCTCCAGATAAAGCGAAAGCGAGAAGAAGAAGGCGACCGTCGCGGCCTCAAAAAACTCGCCGAGGCCGATGGCGCCCGCGACGGCCACCACCATGAGCAGGTTCATGTCGGGGCTAAGCCTCCGCGCCGAAGACCAGGCCTTGGGCGCGACAAGCCAGACACCGCAAAGAATCGCGACGGCGAAGAGCCCCGCTTCCGCCATTGGCATCGGCGCTTCGCCATGCCCCGCGAACAGCCCGAGCGCGCCACCCATGCCGGTTTCGACAATGTGGAAAAGGAATCCCGCCGCCCAGAAGCCGCCGCTCAACGAGGTAAAGCGCTTCTGACGTGCCAGATGCGCCGCTTGGTCTTCGGCTGCGTTGTCGGCATCCCACGGTTTCGCACTCATGCCCGTGCTCGCGACCACCTGAGTGACTTCGTTGTCCGAGATCTTCTCGGCACTGTCGAGGATGGTCATTCGCCCGTTGATCACGTCGAATGCAAGATGTTCGGTTCCGCCCACTTTCGGCCCGACAACCCGGTTCAGGATCGCCACCTCTTCGGCGCAATCCAGGCCGGAGACCTGGAAGTGTCGTCCTCCAGATGGCGCGGAGGCCTGCGTAGCTTTTTTTCCACATGTTTCTCCATCCGTGCAACAAGAAGCCGGTTGGTCGGGATTATGCTCCGCTGAGTTGTAGTTTTCCTGGTCGGAATGGGGGCTATCGGACGGCATGATTGACCTCGGGATTCAATAAGATGACTTCGACATAGCAGCTACAGCCACTAGAGGTTCAATAGGGAATCTGCGTTTTTCTGTTTGTATTGGGGCGGGGGTTGTACCGACAGCCCCGAATGCGGCTTGTGACCCAACATTGGGCATGCAAAATTGGTCTAGAATGAAAAAAGGAGCGTCAGAGGTTCGAATGCAGGCACCAAAAATCACCATCGGCGCAGTCTTGCTCTTCGCTACCGGTTGCACCGCACCAATCATGGAAACCCGCGGCCCCGTGATCGAGGTCGGAAACCTCCCAGAAGCTGTTCTCAACCTTGCCGCACCCGGACAGGACCTTTCCACGGCCCGGCTTCGCCCTGAGGACGGGTGTTACTGGTACGAGCACAGCGGACCGGTGGAAACCACCCTCGTGCCGCTGCGTTCGGCCGGGGGCAACCCGATCTGCACCGCTCGCAGGGCATAATGCATCGACTGGCGCAGGGCCGGACGCACACGGGTCAACTTCGCGGGGTTACGCTGTCCTCTGCCGAATACAGGAACGCCGTTGAACCGGTTTCGACGTTCGGATAGAGGTGGTTGATATGAGCCATGACCATTCGGACACAGCCCGAACTCGCACGTCCGCCGATGCTTCTTGGTTCGGGCGTCCCGTGAATGCGCAGATAGGTGTCGCGGTCGCCGACAAAGAGATATAGCGCCCGCGAGCCGAGAGGATTTTCAGGGCCGGGGTCAACACCGTCGGCCACGGGTTCATAAAGTTCCGGGTCCCGCTCGATCATGTTCTGGGTCGGCGTCCAGTTCGGCCATTCGACTTTTCGCCGGATCGTATACGTGCCGGGCTCGTACAGGTTGCCACGGGCGATGGCCACGCCATAGCGCATCGCCGTTCCGCCCTCTTCGATGTGGTAGATGTACCTTGCCACGGCATCGACGTGGATGTCTCCCGGAATTAGCCCACCCTTTGCGACGACCCGCTGGGGTAGGAAGCGCGGGTGCAGCCCCCACGGGTTGGACGTGGCCGGATCAAAGCCGGGAGGTGTAACCTGCGCATCCCAGGCCGCCTTCTGCTCTTCGGTGGGCCGGGTTGCGGCCAGCAGCGGGTTGGCGATCGGCGCCGAAAACAGCGCGGCGCTGGTCTGGATGAAATGTCGTCTTGTCAGCATCTGCTTGATCCCTTCACGCATTGGGCGGCGGGCCGATCCATATCCGGAACGCAATGTTGTTCGCCCAGTGAGGCACTATTCGAAACCTACACCATGGTGCCGCTCTTCGTCAGGGCTTAACTCCTAAAGCTACTAGAGGTTCAAGAAAAATATTGATTGCACACGGGCTTGTATGTTTGCGACTTAGTTAACGACAACATCTGGCACCGTGAACTTGCCAAGCTGTCGCCGACCAGCATTAGGGCTTGACCTTCCATCCACTGGAAGCCGTATCCATATTTTCAGTGTCATCTTGAAGGACCTGTCAATGGAACAGATAGCAAGCACCTACCCGTCAGAGGGACCATCCGATCAGACCAAGGATCCGGTTTGCGGTATGACCGTCACGGTCGCTCCGACAGCTCGCCAAGTGGAATTCGATGATGAGACGTTCTATTTCTGCTCCGACAAGTGTCAGACTAAGTTCAAGGCCGATCCGGTCTACTATGCCTCTGGCAAGGCATCGGATCGCAACACGACGCCTCAGGCAGGAACCCAGTATACCTGTCCAATGCACCCCGAGATCGTGCGCGACGAGCCCGGAGCCTGTCCAATTTGCGGAATGGCCCTTGAACCGATGCTGCCGTCCGATGAACCCAGTGAGGAACTGACCGACTTCACCCGCCGCATGTGGATCAGTGCCGCCGCGGCCGTTCCCCTGGTCATCCTAACCATGGGTGAGTTGGTCGGTCTGCCCGTCCGAGACTGGATCGGGCATCAACTGGCGACCTATGTCGAGTTCGCGTTGGCGACACCAATCGTCCTATGGGCGGCGAAACCCTTCTTCGAGCGGGGATGGGCGTCGATCGTGAACCGCTCGCCCAACATGTGGACACTGATCGCCATCGGTGTCGGTGCGGCCTACATCTATTCGCTGGTGGCTACGTTCCTTCCGGGCGTGTTTCCGGAGGTCTACCGGATGGGCGCGGGGGTCGGCACCTACTTTGAGGCCGCCGTTGTCATCATCACCCTGATTTTTGTCGGGCAGGTTCTGGAGCTGAGGGCGCGGGAACGGACCGGCGATGCCATTCGGGCACTACTCGACCTGGCCCCGAAGACCGCGCGACGTATCCTGCCCGACGGCACAGAGTATGACGCGCCGCTGGAAAACATCGTTGAGGGGGATCGTCTGCGGGTCCGCCCAGGCGACGCGATCCCCGTCGACGCCACTGTCATGGACGGTACGTCGTCCATCGACGAGAGCATGATCACCGGCGAACCCCTACCGGTCGAAAAAAGTCCCGGCGATACCGTCACCGGCGGCACGATCAACAAGAACGGATCCCTTGTCATCGAGGCCGCGCGCGTGGGTGCCGACACGATGCTGAGCCAGATCGTCGAGATGGTTTCGAACGCGCGTAGGTCCCGCGCGCCGATTCAGGGTCTTGCCGACAAGGTCTCATCCTACTTCGTGCCGACCGTTGTCCTGATCGCGCTGCTCGCATTCGTCGCGTGGCTGAGCTTCGGACCCGAACCTGCTCTGGTCTTTGCCATTGCCTCGGCGGTGTCGGTGCTGATCATCGCCTGCCCCTGTGCTCTGGGTCTGGCGACCCCGATTTCGATCACGACGGCCGCGGGGCGCGGTGCACAGGCGGGTGTGCTGATCAAGGACGCCGAAGCTCTGGAACGCATGGCCAAGGTCGATACGCTGATCGTGGACAAGACGGGTACCCTGACCGAGGGGAAGCCGAAGCTGACCGATGTGGCCGCTCTGGGCGACGAAAGCGAGGAAACCATTCTAACCCTTGCTGCCGCCCTGGAAAAAGGCTCGGAGCACCCGTTGGCGGAGGCGATCGTGGAGGGTGCGAAGGAGAAGGGCATCAAGGTCGGCAATGCCGAAAACTTCGAGGCGGTGACCGGAAAAGGCGTGCGCGGAACTGTCTTGGGGCGGGCTGTCGCACTTGGAAATAACGCAATGATGCGCGACATGTCTCTCGACACATCTGCGGCAGAGGAAGCGGCAGATGTTCTACGGGCCGAGGGTAAGACCGCCATGTTCGTAGTCATTGAAGGTAAGCTGTCCGGCATCGTCGCAGTGGCCGACCCGATCAAGGAGTCGACTGCCGAAGCCATCAAGGTGCTGCACGAGGCAGGTCTGCGGATCATCATGGCGACAGGTGACAACGAACGCACCGCCAGGGCCGTGGCGCAGCGGCTTGGAATCGACGAGGTTCGGGCCGGCGTTCTGCCGGAAGATAAGAAGGCGCTGGTGGACGAGCTGCACGCCGAAGGCAGAAAGGTCGCGATGGCGGGTGATGGTGTCAACGACGCGCCAGCCCTGGCCGCAGCGGACGTCGGCCTTGCCATGGGCACGGGCGCGGACGTGGCGGTTGAAAGTGCGGGCATCACGCTGTTGCGCGGGGATCTGAACGGCATCGTCAAGGCGCGGACACTGGCGGTGGCGACGATGCGCAACATTCGCCAGAACCTGTTCTGGGCGTTTGCCTATAACACGCTCGGTGTTCCAATCGCGGCAGGGGTCCTCTACCCGGTCTTCGGCCTATTGATGTCACCAATGATCGCCGCAGCCGCGATGAGCCTTTCTTCAGTCTCGGTCATCGCAAACGCTCTCAGGCTGAGGCGATTGAAGCTTTAGCGGGTCCGCGTTTTGAACGTGAAGTCGGACAATTATCCATTTCAGCAAAACGTGTATTGCTGGTCTTTCAGAAATCCAACATAGCTGACCGATGATACTCACAACGCGCCTTTTTCTGCTTACTCTTTTGATTGGCGTTGTTCTGGCACAAATCAGTCATGCGTCCATTTCAAGCGTGGATTCAGGGTCTTCGATGGTCATGCAAAGCGATTGCTGTCCAGATGACTGCCCGGACATGCCGGAATGCGATGCTGCTTGCATTTCGACGATGCAATGTCGGGTAGCCCCGATTGTGCTGGGGCTGGAACGAGCAACTCTAGCGAGCTTGCGGGGCCCCGGAAGCGCAGAGTTCTCACGGGCCGAGGCGGCAGCCCACCGACAACATGCGGACATTGAGCTTCAAAGACCGCCCAAGGCATGACGGGTCAGGTGCCTTTCGCACCAAAATCCACGCGCCGATGTAACGTATAGACTCAGGGTCGATACGATGGCTGGCGTTCCTGTTGCCCGTCAAAATAGGCGTATCATGCTCCGTTATATCCCCACCTTTCTTGCGACCCTCGTGGTTGCGACCCAGCTCTCCGTGCCGATGGCACAGGCGGCTGCATCTGATTACAGCCTTGTTCTCGTCGAAACGACCTATCCCTTCGGAGACGGCGCGGTTCTGGAGCTTCGTCTGATTGATACCCGCACCAATGCGCCCGTCGAAGGCGCCCTCATCTTTGCCACAAGGCTGGATATGGAGCCGGACGGCATGGAGACGATGACTTCGACAGTCGTGGCGCTGCCTGGCAAAGAGCCGGGTCTATATCGTTTTTCCGCCGATCTGACGATGGACGGAAACTGGCGGTTTTCCGTTGCGGCCAAGGTGCAGGGCGAACCTGAAACTGTTCAAGCGCAAATCGTGCTCGAGGTGCTGCCATGAGCGTCTTTGGCAAATTGGTGCTTATCGGCGTGGTTGGCGGCGCGGCTGGATGGGCGGGCCTCGCGGCAGGCGTCAAGGGTTGGACGCCTGCTATGTTGGCAAATGTGGCGCAGACGCAATTCACCGCGCTGACGGTACGGCAAGCTGAGGCAATGCCAACCGCAACCCGAACGCCGACAGGCCCGGTCATCTACTACCGACACCCTGACGGTCTCGCCGAATGGTCCGCCACGCCGACCGAGACTGCCGACGGAAAGTCCTTTTTGCCGGTCCTGGCGAGCGAAGACGTATTGTTTGATCCAGAGGCGATCACGTCCCTAAAGGCAGAGAATGGCGAACGAACCCTACTCTACTACCGCCACCCGATGGGCCTGCCTGATACATCGCCGGTGCCAAAGCTGGATTCCATGGGGATGGACTACCTGCCCGTCTATGCCGACGAGGCAAGCGATGCCGGATCAGTGACCGTATCGCCCGGCAAGCTGCAACGCACCGGCGTGCGTAGTTCAATTGCGGTGTTTGAACCCATGGCAACGACGGTGCGTGCGCCGGGGATTGTTGCGCTGGACGACCGTAGAGTCAGCGTCATTTCATTGCGTGCGGATGCGTTCATCGAAGAAGTTGAGGATGTAACGACCGGATCAATCGTTGAAGCGGGCGAACCGCTGGCGATGCTCTATTCTCCGGATATCGTCTCGGCAGCCGCGCAGTATGTTTCAGACCTGCGAAGTGGTGAAGGGCGCGTGGAAGGCAGCCGTCAAAGGCTGGCAAACCTGGGTGTTCCGGTGTCCGTGATCGACAAGATCGCCGCGGACAGGCAAACGCCGGTGCAAATCAGCCTGATGGCACCGCGGTCGGGCGTGGTTCTGGAACGGATGGCCGTCGAAGGCATGATGTCCGAGGCCGGAGAAACGCTGTTTCGTATTGCCGATACTTCGATTGTCTGGGTAATGGCGGACGTACCGGAATCCGCTTTGACGGGCCTTGCGGGCGGAAATGCTGCCACGATCACCTTTCCCGGCCTGCCGGGCGAAACCTTCAGCGGTCTAATCAACAAAATCTACCCTGAGGTCGATATGCAGACCCGGACGGCACGCGTCCGCATCGATCTGCCCAACCCTGAGGGACGGTTGTTGGTGAACATGTTTGCCGATGTGACGCTGGCGAGTGGCGACAGAGCCCCGGTGGTGCAAGTGCCGGAAACGGCTGTGATCGACACTGGCGACCGTCAGGTGGTGATCAGAGATCTGAGGGAGGGGAAATTCGCTCCGCAGGATGTGGTGCTGGGGCGGCAGGCAGCTGGGATGGTGGAAATCCTTGAAGGCATTATGGAGGGCGACCGCATTGTCACCACCTCTACCTTTTTGATCGACGCGGAAAGCAACCTGAACGCAGCCCTGGCTGCGCTGACTGCCCCGGAGGCAGGCGAATGATCTCGCGTGTCATTGAATGGTCCGCCCGCAACCTTGTTCTCGTGTTATTTGCCACGGCCCTGATCATCGCCGCAGGGGTCTGGTCACTGCGCAACTTGCCGATCGACGCTATTCCCGATTTGTCGGACGTGCAGGTGATCGTGCTGACCGATTATCCGGGCCAGGCTCCGCAGGTTGTCGAGGATCAGGTCACCTATCCGCTGACTTCGGCGATGCTTACGGTGCCGCGATCCCGCGTCGTGCGCGGGTTTTCGTTCTTCGGCATTTCCTTTGTCTACATCATCTTCGAAGATGGGGTGGACCCCTACTGGGCGCGCAGCAGGGTGCTTGAATACCTGAACGCCGCAGCAGCCCGCCTGCCGGACGGCGTGACGCCCACGCTCGGTCCCGATGCGACCGGGGTAGGATGGGTTTACCAATACGCGATCACCGGTGAAAATCTGTCGCTGGCCGAATTGCGGTCGTTGCAGGATTGGGTCGTCCGCTTTGGTGCAAGCCGCGCCGAGGGCGTGTCCGAAGTAGCCAGCGTCGGCGGCTTCGTCAAGCAATACTCGGTCACTGTGGATCCGGTGCGGATGCGGGCGCAGGGGATCACGCTGTCCGACATCGGCAAAGCCATCTCCGAAAGCAACATGGACACCGGCGGGCGCACGGTGGAGCTGTCCGAGTTCGAATTCATGGTGCGCGGGCGGGGCTATCTGGCGGGAACCGAGGATATCGGCAACATCACCCTGCGAAGTATCGGTGGGGTTCCGATCAGCCTGAAAGATGTCGCGCGGGTCGAAATCGTCCCCAATGAACGCCGCGGCATCGCCGAATTGAACGGTGAGGGCGAGGTCGCCAGTGGCATCGTGCTGCAACGGGTGGGTGCCAATGCACTGGATGTGATCGAAAACGCCAAAGCGGAACTGGACGTGGTTGCTCAAAGTCTGCCGGACGGCGTCGACATCGTGCCAGTCTATGACCGCTCCAACCTGATCCTGTCAGCAATCGAGACGCTGAAAACGACCCTTCTCGAAGAAAGTCTCGTCGTGGCCGGGGTCACGATCATTTTTCTGCTGCACGTTCGGTCTGCTCTTGTGGCTATCATCATGCTGCCGGTGGGGTTGCTGATGGCGTTCACCGCGATGAAGTTCCTCGGGATCGGGGCCAATATCATGAGCCTCGGCGGCATTGCCATCGCCATCGGCGCGATGATCGACGCCGCCATCGTGATGATCGAGAACGCGCACAAGCATCTAGAACGTGCCGCCCCCGACAAGCCCCGCATCGAAGTGCTGATTGAAGCCGCAAGCGAGGTCGGCCCGGCGCTGTTCTTCAGCCTGCTGATCATCACCGTGTCGTTCTTGCCGATCTTTGCACTGGAAGGACAGGAGGGACGCATGTTCGGCCCGCTGGCCTATACCAAGACGTTTTCGATGGCGGCGGCGGCGTTCCTGTCGGTGACGCTGGTGCCTGCGCTGATGGTGGTCTTCGTGCGCGGCCGGATCATCCCTGAACACCGGAATCCGGTGAACCGGGCACTCATCGCCGTTTACCGCCCAATCATCCGCGCCGTGCTGAAGGCCAAAAGTCTCACGATCATCGTGGCTCTCGCCGCACTGGTGGTCACGATCTGGCCCGCGCGGCAGTTGGGGTCAGAGTTCATGCCCGTCCTGAACGAGGGCACGCTGATGTATATGCCGACCACTTTGCCCGGTCTGTCAGTCACCAAGGCCGCCGAGTTGATGCAGACGCAAGACCGCATCATCAAGACCTTTCCCGAGGTCCTGACCGTCTTCGGCAAGGCGGGCCGCGCCCTGACCGCGACCGATCCCGCACCGACCGAGATGTTCGAGACGATCATCCAGCTCCGCCCGGAAGACGAATGGCGGCCCGGTGTGACGACCGAAAGCCTGCGGCAGGAAATGGATGCCGCCTTGCAATTTCCCGGCGTATCGAACGCCTGGACGATGCCGATCCGGGCGCGCATCGACATGCTGTCCACAGGCATCCGCACGCCGGTGGGAATCAAGGTCTTCGGCACCAGCCTGACCGAGATGGAAAAGGTCGCCCGCGAGGTCGAAGCCGTGGTACGCACGGTGCCCGGAACGACCAGCGCCTATGCCGAACGGGTGATCGGCGGCTATTACCTCGACATCACCCCGGACCGTACGGCGCTTGGCCGCTACGGCCTGTCGGTGCAGGATGTTCAAGAGGTGATCGGCATGGCATTGGGGGCCAGGGCCATCACGCAGACCGTCGAGGGGCGCGAGCGCTACGACGTCGCAGTGCGCTATCCGGCGACACTGCGGTCTGATCCGGAGGCGATTGGGCGCGAGGTTCAGGTTGCACTGCCGGGCGGTGGCACCATTCCGCTGGGGGACGTGGCCACCATTGAACGCACCCGCGGAGCTACGTCGATCCGCACCGAGAACGGACAGCTTGCCGTATATATCTTTGTCGATATCGTCGGACGCGATCTGGGCGGCTATGTGGCCGAAGCTCAGGCGGCGGTCGCGGCCTCCGTCACTCTGCCACCCGGCTATTCTTTGGGCTGGAGCGGTCAGTTCGAATACCTTGAACGCGCGAAACAGCGGCTGGCCACTGTTGTGCCGCTGACGCTGGCGCTGATCTTTCTGCTGCTTTACCTAAACTTCCGCCGCCTGACGGAAACCTTGATCGTGATGCTGTCGCTGCCTTTCGCTCTGGTCGGTGGCATTTGGCTCATGTGGTTCATGGGCTTCAACATGTCGGTTGCGGTGGCCGTCGGGTTTATCGCGCTGGCCGGGGTGGCGGCTGAAACCGGAGTGATCATGTTGATCTATCTCGATCAGGCGTTGAATGAAGCGCGTGCCCGCGCGGGCGACAGGGACCTGACCCGCGACGAGCTCCACGCCGCGATCATGGTGGGTGCAGTAGACCGCGTGCGCCCCAAGATGATGACAGTTGTCGCAATCATGGCCGGCCTAATGCCGATCCTTTGGGCGCATGGCACCGGGTCCGAGATCATGCAGCGCATCGCAGTGCCCATGATCGGGGGAATGGTGTCGTCAACCTTGCTGACCCTGATCGTCATTCCGGCGGTTTATGCCATCATCAAAGGGTGGAGCCTGAAGCAAGCCGGTACAGTGCCTGATTTGGCCCTCGGGCGGGCCGCAGAATAAGGGCAACGGCGTCAAGCAAGCAATAGGATATTGAGATGTATGCTCGAAACCTATGGAGTCACTGCGACTTCGACCATGCGGATTGTAGTGTCCCCATCCCCGCCGCCGGTCGGCTGCGTCCAGGCCACAAACGTACCGGCGTCTCCGCGCGCCATTCGGGGAAAACCGATCGATCCGCCGCCCCGATTGATATGGAGCGCCTGAGGCGCTGCGCATCCGGTACTTCGCGATATGTGGCACATGACGATCGCTTCACTGCCTCCCACATATTCAATCCAGAGCGCCAATGCGCTTCCATCCGGCATTTGCAGAACATCCACCCGTCCCGCGGCTGTGCCGAGGTCAATGCGGAGCGGTTCGTCAAACTGCGCGCCGCCATCGTCCGAAAACGCGATATAAACCTCCGGTTTATTCTCAGCTGCAGTGAACCAGATGACGGACACCTTGTCGTCCATCGTATCAACAGCTGGGCCATTTACGGGGCAGCCGGCAATTTCCCATCCGTCGTCGTGAACAGTGAGGGGTTGCGTCCAGTCCCCTCCGGTAGATCGAACAATCGAAATGTCGCGGATTTCATCGGCGGTTCGATCACGATAGACCACCACGATATCGCCCGAAGCGGTCCGCGCTGCGGACGTCTGACAACAAGTACAAGCGCGCGCGTCCAACAGGCTTTCTGGCTTCATCGTTCCGTCAGAGTTGATCTGTCGTGCGCGCAGCTGCATCGCATTCTCGAAGTTTTCGCCTTCTGTTTGACTGTCATACTCCCGGCCATCCAGCCACAGCGCCGTCAACCCACCAAACTGATCGGGAACCAACGAAACAAAACCGTGCTCGCGTTGTGATCTGTCATCATGGGGAACAAGCGGTTCCGTCCAGCTTCTGCCTTCATCTTTAGAAAAAGCGATATTGACGTCATATTGGTAATCACCCTCCCCATTCAGTTTAAGCCATTGTGCCGCCAGGCCGCCATCAGCCAGCACCGCTACCGATGGAAAATCGGCCCAGTTGATGTAAATCTTTGACGATTTATGAATTGTGCGAGCGTCCGACCACTCACTGCCATCGAGGATGGCCATGCGAACTTCAGATTCGGCTCCTTTTTCTTCTGTCCAGCTCAATATGATCCGGCCATCCGGCAAGGTTGCAAGTGATGGTTCACGGGCGCCGATGCCGACCGGTGCTGCGCGGTCGGTCAATCTAAAGAGGCCGGTTTCCTCGGCATGAGTTGCGGTGGAAGATCCGAAAAATGCAGCAAGGATCAGAATCGATGCAGCGAGACACTTACTCATCTAGAGAATTTTCCCCAACAGTTGTCGCCATGTCGCAGCGAACAGAATGGTAGTTACCCGCGAACCAATTCCACCCTTTTGACCGTCGAAACGGCTCAATATATCCCGTTGGCACGCTGCAATGCACGAATGTAAGACACGATATCGAGAATATCTGATCGCGTCACGCCTTCAACCGCTGGCATGTTACCAAATTTCCAATGATGCGCCCGAACTCCATTTTGCGCCGCGAGGACAAACGCCATGTCGCCGTGGTGGCTCGGTTCATAGATCTTGTGAACAAGCGGTGGAGCAATGCCATCCCGGCCTTGTCCATTCAGGCCGTGGCAGGCGGCACAGACCGCATCATAAGCACTTGCGCCAATTTGCTCCTGCTCGGTCAAGCTGCTTGGCAGCTTGACAGTTGCAAGCGCACCTGCAGGGAGCACCCTGCCCTCCTCCGTCCGGGTGCCCGTTTGGGAGTCTGTTTGCTGCTTGAAATACCATCCCGCCGCAACAACGGCAACCAGAGCAAAAAATATCGCTGCCCATTTCATTCTATCAGACTCCTTCATGATGTTGCGATCGCCCCCTGTCTCTTCACAGACAAAGCCGGGTAACTCAGTGTAGCTTCCTCGAATTGGCTGACCTCTTCCAGCTTGGGGTTGTCTGCCTGAGCTTTCCCCGATCGCTGAATCGATCCAGTGAAAAAGGTCGTGATTTCCTGGTACCGGATCCGCGTGTCTTCCAGCGTCTGATAGTAACTGAAGAGCTCTTTCAGCGGTGCCGAGAAGTCCTTGTGTGCTGCCAGGACGGCCACCAACGCGCCGAGTGTAATGCGACCTTCGATGACAAAATATCCACCCAAAGAGTAGAACAGGAATGGCGTCAGCGCGGTCAGAAAATTGTTGAGGGCCTTGATGAAGAACTTCAGGCGGAAGATCTTCCTGCGCACGTGCTCAAGCTCTCTGAAGCTTGCACTCGCTGGGAGCAGCCCGGCCGAATTGACCTGCCGTTGGCGCAGTTGATCGCTGAGCTGCCTGCCAAGCTGTCGGACTTCCTTGATCCTGGTGCGCGAAAGCGCGTTGACCCGGCGTTGCAGCTTGGGCAGCAGCACAAGCTGAATTGGCAGTACGGTCAGTGCTGCGGCACCCAAGACAGGGTCCTGAACGAACATGAAAAACAGGATCGTCAAAAGCGTACCGCCTTGCAGGATTGGCAGCGTAAGGACATCCGCCGCGAAGCCCCCTATGGGCTCAACTTCCTGTGCGAGAATAGGGACGATTTCACTCTGGTTTCGGGAGTCCGGATCGCTGCGCCATTGCCGATAGACAAGCAGGCGGAAGTGCCGCAGAAAACGCTCAGCGACATACCCTTTGAAGACGTTTAGGCCATATTTGTTTAACCCATTCAGCATGATCGCCAGAAGATAGAGACCACAAAGAAGTATGAGGAAAACGACCTGATCGAACTCTTGTCCCAAAATGGCAATGGGGAAACGGCCTGAATCCAGAGCGTTGTTTACGATTTGCTTTGGCAGTTCCAAGGTCAGATAGAGAATAGGCATCGCAATGAGGCTAACCAGAATCATCAACGCCTGCTGCCTTCTGGAGTAGCGCAAGACGGTGCTGAAAAGGCTCCTTTCAAGCCCTCGTATGGGTTCAGGATGGAACTCAGGGGTGCAACGATGCTTCCAAAGCTTCAGAACGCCGCGAATGGCAAGATATGAGCCAACGGTGATCAGCAGCGCAGGCGCCAAGACCAGTATGAGATGAATGAACGGGTGCACCCAGTCTGGCGTGACATCGTTGTAGTCGTACCCAAAAGCGGCAGCTACGTCGTGTACAAGCAGGTGATACCTGTCCAAGAGTGACATTGAAAATGTCTAACCCTTGGATTTCGGCGCGAGGTGATCGTGGACGATGATGACGCCCCACATGCCCGCCTCCCGGTGGCCGGGTATCAAGCATGCAAACTCCAGGTTGGTCACATCGGAGAACTCCCAGATCAATTCGGCATTTTGTCCACTAGGGATAGAAACTGAATTGGCGTTGTCATGTTGCATATCGGGGTGTTCGCGCATCCACTGCTGGTGTTCTGCAACCTCGTCAAAGGAGCCGAGAAAAAACTCGTGATCCAGTCCGCCCAGATTGCTGATCAAAAAGCGGACAACTGAACCGCTCTCGATGTGGAGTGCGTCCGGCTCGAAAAGCATGTAGCCGCTTTCTGTCTCCCTGATGGACAATTCAATCGTCCTGTCGATTGAGGAGCCATCACCGGGCCTCCCGAACGGATCATGGCCAGGCACTTCGAATGCACGCGCGTGAGGCTGCTGGCCCTTGCCACTGGAAGCGCCCACTGAAAAAGCCGGAAGGACAAGCGCAAGGGCGATGGTGCAGGTTCTCAGGAAATTCGTCATGCTCGGCTACCTCCGTAGCGCTTGATTTTTTGTGATCTTCTTGCTTGCTCGGGCCAAGCCTCAAAGCGATGGGGCCGGAGTGTTTCCCCGGCCCCATTGTTTGTCATCACTTCATCTGCGTGACGGTCAGTTTACCCTTGACCCGGTCGGCGACGAATTCGATGTCCTGACCTTCCGCCATCTTGGCCACCATCGCCTCATCGGCGCGGAACACCATGGTCATTGCGGGCATATCCAGGTTGACGAGAGGGCCGTGGATAATTGTGACCTTGCCGGCTTTGGCGTCGATTTTCTTGATGGTCCCGCTCGTGTATTCCACGTCAGCCTGAGCCATCTGGTCACCGACTGCGACCTCACGGTGCATGCCGGATTCGTAGTGGCCCGGGATCAGGCACGCCGCTTCGAACGTACCAGAATTTGCGAAAGTCCACACAACCTCGCCCGAGGCGCCCGCATCGAGACGAATACGGTTCGGATCGTCATGTTCCATGTCCATCTTGGCCATTTCGATCTTATGCTCGGCATTACGCTCTACCGTGTCGAGGACGAATTCATGCTCCAGCTCACCCTTGTTGGTGATGTTGAAGCGGATGGTTTCGCCCTCCTTGATATCCATCGGCTCACTCTCGATCAGCATCTGGCCCTCATCGTTTTCGAGCAAAGTGACGTCGATTGTACGATCCACCTTGGCGGCGTCACCCGGCATGCCGACCATCATTGCGGCTGGCTTGGTCTCCCCATGCCCACCGTCGTGTGTACCTGCAGCAAAGGCCGGTGCGGATAACGCGATCGCAAAGCTTGTCGTCAAAAGAAGATTTCTCATTTTATTGTCCTGTAGGTTGGTTTGGTTGGAGTTGACGAAGGGCCGCTCAGCCCTTCGAGGTTGGTTTCGGTGTGAGAATGGTCTTGGGGCTGTTGTTGGAGGCAAATTCGGGTAATTCGCCGGTCCATTCGTAGGCCATCTCGCCCGGAGGATTTTCGTACCAGCCGGGATCGGAGTAATCGTCCGCGTCGATGCCGTCTCGCACCTTCACGACCGAAAACATGCCGCCCATCTCGATGGGTCCGTACGGGCCCCAACCCGTCATCATCGGGATGGTATTGTCAGGCAGCGGCATTTCCATTTTTGCCATGTCCCCCATGCCGGACATGCCCATCGGCATGTATTCCGGCTGGAATTGACGTATCTTCTGGGTCAGCGGCTTCTTGTTCACCCCGATGAACGTCGGCACGTCATGGCCCATGGCGTTCATCGTATGGTGAGATTTGTGGCAATGGATCGCCCAATCACCCAGATGATCAGCTGTGAATTCGTAGGCGCGCATCGCACCTACGGGAATGTCGATGCTCACCTCCGGCCACTGTGCTTCAGGCGGCACCCAGCCGCCATCCGTGCAGGTGACCTTGAAGTCATAGCCGTGCATATGGATCGGGTGGTTCGTCATCGTAAGGTTCCCAACCCGTACTCGCACCCGGTCGCCCTTGTTCACGACCAGCGGATCGATGTCGGGGAAGATCCGGCTGTTCCAGGTCCAAAGGTTGAAATCCGTCATCGTCATGATGCGGGGTACATAGGTACCCGGATCGATGTCGAAGGCATTCAGCATGATCAGGAAATCACGATCCACCGGCATGAATGTGGGATCCTTGGGGTGGACCACGAACATGCCCATCATCCCCATCGCCATCTGGGTCATTTCATCGCCGTGGGGGTGGTACATGAACGTTCCGGACTTCACCAAGTCGAATTCGTAGACGAAGGTTTTGCCCGGCGGGATGCTTGGATGGCTCAACCCGGAGACCCCATCCATGCCCGACGGAAGAATCAGCCCGTGCCAGTGTACCGTTGTGCCTTCCGGCAGCTTATTGGTGACGTAGATGCGCACCCGGTCGCCTTCGACAGCTTCAATTGTCGGGCCGGTGGATTGGCCGTTGTAGCCCCACAAATGCGCGATCATGCCGTCGGCAAGCTCGCGTTCTACCGGTTCGGCCACGAGGTGAAATTCTTTCACCCCGTTGTTCATCCGGTGCGGCAGGGTCCACCCGTTCAATGTGACCACAGGTGTGTAGTCCGGCCCGGAATTGGGACGCGCCGTGATCGCCGTAGCCGCACTGTCCATCTGCGCGGCTTCGGGCAAACCCATGTTCAGGGTTTGACCCCAGGCTTTCGAAGAGACCAGCGTTGCACCTGCCGCGCCGGCTCCGAGTAATTGACGTCTGTTCAACATGTCAGTTCCTTTCAGTGTCCTGCGCCGCCACCGGCGGCAAGTGTCGCGCCTTCTCCACCAGCACCACCGCCGTCGCCACCGCCATAGATCGCAGCGGTCAGATCAGCCTGTGCCATGTAGAATTCGCGTTTTGCGTTTGCCGCTTCCAGCGATGCGCCAAGTTTTTCGCGCACATCTGTCAGCAGCTCGAAAGTGTTGGTGATCATGCCGTTATAAGACAGCAGCCCCTCTTCTTCGACGGTCGTGCGTAGCGGCACCAGAACGTCGCGATAGTGGCGGGCGATCTTATACGCGGCGTGATAGGAGGCTTCAGCACCACGCGCTTCGGACCGGACGTTGACGGCTCTTTCTGCCAGCACGTTGGCTGCTTGCAGGTACGACAATTCCGCCTTGCGCATCCGTGCCTTCCCGGTGTCGTAGATCGGGATTGCGAACTCCACCTCCACCTGAGGGGTGGTCACGGTCTCCGTTTCTCCGTCCTCAATTTCCCGCTCCGCTTCGAACCCGGCAATGAATTCGAGATCGCTGATAATGCGAGTCTGATCAGTCAGACCAAACGCCTTGGCCTGTGCTTCCAGGCCAAGTTTGGCAACGCGCAGATCAACCCGATTTCGCAATGCTTTCGCTTCGATGTCAGTCACACGGCCGACGGAACGCGGCAGCGCAGGAAGGGCATCGGGAACATAATAGTCGACCTCGGTGCCCCACAGCCCCATGAGCCTGGTCAGCTGCTCCTTGGACCGGGTAGCATTCAAGCGTGCCTGGGCAAGTTGTCCGGCGAGTTCGGCATTGAATGCCTGTTCACGGGCCTGCCCGGCTGTGTTCAGCGCGCCGGTCTCGCCCAGCCTCATAGCCAATTCCGATCCGGCGTCAGAGGTCGCTTTCGCGCGGCGCAGATAGCTCACGGCCTCGAAGGCAGCTACGGCATCGACCCATGCCTTCCGCGTCTGATTGGCCAGTGCGAGCGTGTCGTTCACGGCGCTCAGTTGAGCCTGCCGGAAATTTGCGTCTGCAATGGCCGTACGCTGCTTGCGAGTGGTGGCATCGAGCACGTTCGACCGGATCAGTCCTTCGATCGCCCTGTAGGCACCCAGTTCGGGCGCACCGATGCCCAGTATACCGATTGCGACGATCGGATTTTCCGGGGTCGATTGCTGCCAGGCCTCAGCGGCGGATAGGCCGACATTTGCATAAGACGCCTGCAATCCCTTGTTGTTCAGAAGCGCGACCTGAACGGCGGTGTCCGCCGAAATGGTCTTGCGGTGCACCATTGCGTGCACCTGCTTCTTCAAGGCCTCGTTTTCGGCCTGGGTTTCGGCGAAGGCTGTCCGTTTGCCGAGGGCTGGTGTGACCTGGCTGGAAATGTTGGCGAAGCCAGCTTTTGGTTCCGTGTAGATGCCCGGTACAGCTGCAGCACAGGCACCCAAGATTAGCGGAAAGCCGAAAACCAGCGGAAACTTCGATACCCGCATCAGTTGCCCTCCGTCTGTTCTTGATTGACGGAACGCCAGTCGCGGGGACCTGTGGGGCCGCGGTAGGTGTAGCCCGCCAAGGGGTCCTGATAGCTGATCAGCGATGAAACTGCCGTGTTGGCGACGGCCTGTTGGGTCGCGACGGACGGCAACGGGGTGGGCTCATAGGCGCATGCGCCAAGCCCGAGGGCCGAAGCCCCCATAAGTAGATGAATTTTCATGAACGTAACCTGATTGATGAACGTTGTCTCACGCAGAATCTGCGCAAGGCTCACACCCGATTTGGGCGCCGGTTCAGATCAGGAATCGAGGGGGCCGAAGAAACCCTGCTGTTTCTACCGAATAAGTTTGACCGTCCAGAATGACATATTCACTTTTACCAACCGGCTCTGCTCTGATCCTGGTGTCTTCGATGAAGACGACAGAAATACAGATGCCGTTGCAACACTCTTTGGATTGTTGCTCTTTGCCATCCTTGTCGGACGCTGCGATGTCGATGTCGCTTGCGACCCTAAGCTTCTCATGCGCGTGATGCGCATCGCTTCCGGTGTCATGAGTTATGGCAGCACCAACGACACCAACAGACTTGGCTTGATGTCCGTCATGCATGCCGGACGCAGCGTGAGCGGCAGAAGGTGGTGAAAACACCAATGCCAGCGCAAACGCAATGCACGTAAACGCCCTTGACCAGCTTGATATGAAAACTCGAAAGCTCATGCCGCGAATATCGGAGAGCGATGCAGTACAGTCAATCCGTCCTGCGCAGGAAGGTTTGTCGCATTTTTTGAAACAGGCGAGTTTTGGCCGCTGCTGTCAGAGAGTGTTGCACATCAGCGACATAGAGAGAGCCACTATCTCCGTCCAGCGGAGCGTTGCTGACGCATTTTGGCTACTGAACCTCTGCCAGCTTCTCAGACCTGTAGCCCGCATCGCGGATCGCTGCGGCCAATGCAGTTTCATCCAGAGTGCTGTCGACGTCGACGATACGTCCAGTCAGATCGCACGAAACCGTTGCATCTGGGTCGGCCGCCATAATGGCCTTTTGGATGGAAGCGGTACAATGGCCGCAACTCATGTTCGGTACGCTGAATTTGAACATCGCAATCTCCTTTGACGACATGCATGTAAGGCGTTCCGGCGCGGGAAGGTCAATGGCCAGAATTTTATTCTACATGCCTGTTGACCTTCCAGTAACTGGAGGCCCTATCTGCAGGAGTATCAGAACAAGGAGATTCTCATGTCGGATCCGCGCACCCTTCGGCTTTCCCTGCAAAACATGTCCTGCGCTTCCTGCGTCGGGCGCGTGGAACGTGGCCTCACGGCTCTGCCGGGGGTCAGCGAAGTCCGTGTCAATCTCGCCAACGAGACCGCCCAGGCGCAGATCGACGCACCGGAGCGCATCGCCGAAATCGCCACGACCCTTCAGGAGATCGGCTATCCGGCCCGAACCCGGAGCGTACGTCTGAACATTTCATCCATGTCCTGTGCCTCGTGTGTCGGTCGGGTGGACAAGGCACTGGCAGTGCTGCCGGGCGTGCTGGACGTGAACGTCAACCTGGCCTCGGAAACCGCTACGGTCACCTATCTGGAGGGCGCGGTCGCGGTTGTCGACCTCATCAAGGCGGCCAGCGACGCAGGTTACCCCGCTACTCAGGCCGAAGATAGTTCATCGCAAGACGCAGGAGCCCGCAAGAACGAAGAGGCGCGGGTTCTGGCACGACGGACTGTCGTGGCAGCGACCCTAGCCCTGCCGGTGTTTCTACTTGAGATGGGCGCACATCTGATCCCCGGCATGCACGGTCTGATCGGTGACACCATCGGCCACTGGAGCAGCTGGATGATCCAGTTCGTGTTGACCACAGCAGTCCTGCTCTGGCCAGGACGTACTTTTTACACACGCGGTTTCCCGGCACTGTTGAAAGGCGCGCCGGACATGAACAGCCTTGTCGCGGTTGGCACTTCGGCGGCCTACATCTATTCGCTCGTGGCGCTTTTCGCACCGACGCTGCTGCCTGCGGGATCGCGCGCGGTCTATTTCGAGGCAGCGGCCGTCATCGTGGTGTTAATCCTTCTGGGCCGCTGGTTGGAGGCCCGCGCGAAGGGCCGGACCGGGGCTGCGATCCAGAAGCTGCTGGGCCTTCAGGCCAAGACAGCCCGTGTGCTGGTTGACGGGGAGCCGCAGGATGTGGCCATCGACCGCATCGTCGCGGGCGATATTCTGATCGTGCGCCCTGGCGAGCGGATCGCAGTGGATGGTGAACTGACCGAAGGCAGTGCCCGTGTGGATGAGAGTATGATCACCGGCGAACCGGTGCCGGTCGCCAAATCCGTAGGCGATCCCGTCACAGGCGGCACCGTCAACGGCAGCGGTGCCTTCCACTTCCGCGCGACGCGTGTGGGCGCCGACACGACGCTGGCCCAGATCATCCGGATGGTCGAAGAGGCGCAGGGCGCCAAGCTACCGATTCAAGGGCTGGTGGACCGGATCACGCTCTGGTTCGTGCCCGCTGTCATGGCATTGGCGCTTTTGACGGTGATTGTCTGGCTGTTGGTCGGTCCTTCGCCCGCGCTGTCCTTTGCTTTGGTGGCCGGTGTATCTGTGCTGATCATCGCCTGCCCCTGCGCGATGGGGCTCGCCACGCCGACGTCGATCATGGTCGGCACGGGACGTGCCGCCGAGATGGGCGTGCTCTTCCGCAAGGGCGACGCGTTGCAACAGCTATCCAGCGTGGATGTGGTGGCGCTGGACAAGACCGGAACGGTCACCCAGGGCCGCCCGGAACTGACCGATCTCGTGCTTGCGGACAGCTTTGACCGCACCGAGGTGCTGGCGCTTGTCGCCGCTGTCGAGGCGCAATCGGAACACCCGATCGCCGAGGCAATCGTGCGCGCGGCAAAGGTCGAGGGCCTCGCGCGGCATGACGCCAAGGATTTTGCATCCATCACAGGCCACGGCGTTCGGGCCAGGGTGGCGGGCCGCGAGGTACTTGTCGGGGCCGACCGCCTGATGATCCGCGAGGGGCTGACAATCGGCGATCTGGCCGACGAGGAGCGCCGACTGGCCGAACAGGGCCGCACCGCACTTTTCGCGGCAATCGACGGTCGTGTCGCCGCCGTCATTGCAGTAGCCGATCCCGTGAAGCCGTCCAGCGCCGCTGCAATCCGCGCCTTGCACGCACAGGGACTGAAGGTTGCCATGATCACCGGTGACAAGCGCGAAACGGCAGAAGCTATTGCCCGCGAAATCGGCATCGACCATGTGATCGCCAGCGTTCTGCCCGACGGCAAGGTTGCCGCGCTGGACGATCTGCGCGGCGCGGGCCAACGCATCGCGTTCGTTGGCGACGGGATCAACGACGCACCCGCGCTTGCCCATTCGGACGTTGGGATCGCCATCGGCACCGGCACCGACGTGGCCATCGAATCCGCCGACGTGGTGCTGATGTCCGGCGATCTGCGTGGCGTCGTGAACGCCCTCGAAGTGTCGCGAAGCACCATGCGCAACATCCGCCAGAACCTGTTCTGGGCTTTCGGATACAACGTCGCCCTGATCCCGGTGGCGGCGGGCGTGCTTTATCCGGTGTCGGGGCTTTTGCTTTCACCGGTTCTGGCTGCCGGTGCGATGGCGCTCAGCTCTGTCTTCGTGCTGACGAATGCGCTGCGGCTGCGCCGCGTGCGCCCGGCGATGGACGAAACGGCGCGCCCCGTCTCCGAAGCCTCGGCATCCCCGATTCCAGCTGAATGAACTCAAGGAGGAAACGATTATGAACATCGGAGATGTGGCCGACCTTTCCGGCCTTCCCGCCAAAACGATCCGCTACTACGAAGACATCGGTCTTGTCGAACCGCTGCGCAGTTCAAATGGCTATCGCAGCTTTCGGCAAAGCGACGTGCACAAGCTGGCCTTTCTCGGCCGGGCACGGGCCCTTGGATTCACCATCGAGGATTGCCGGAGCCTGCTGAAGCTTTATGCCGATACTGACCGCGCCAGTGCCGAGGTAAAGCAGATTGCCGAAGAGCATCTTGACCGGATTGACTGCAAGATCGCCGAACTGACCGAAATGCGCGCGACGCTGTCGCATCTTGTGGATGCATGCGCGGGTGATCACCGCCCCGATTGCCCCATCTTGGCCGATCTGGCGATGGAACAAAAGGCGGGCAGTATCAGCAAGGCGTCCGGATAGCTCTGACGTCTGCAAAAGCCGAACTTTCCCGAAAACTACGGAACATTCCAGCGCAGCAATGTTGTTCCTTCTATAGGACATCAATTTTTCGAGACTGGAGGTTTCCAATGACATACATACGCTTTTTCGCGATGATCGCCACATCCACGGTGGTGATGTTCATCCTAATGTATCTCAACACCTATCTGCTGAGCCATATCTTCTGGTCCGAAACACGCGCCTATATGGCCGTGCTGATGGGGGCCACAATGTCGATCATCATGCTGGGCTTCATGCTGTCGATGTACTCCAGCAAGGCGATCAACGCTGCCATCTTCATTGGCGGCGCTGTGGTGTTTGCCGGATCCCTCTGGTTGGTCCGGAGCCAGGTAACCGTTGGCGATACCAGCTACATGCGCGCGATGATCCCGCACCATTCGATCGCGATCATGACGTCGAGCCGCGCCAACATTTCTGACCCGCGGGTGCGCAAACTGGCTGACGAGATCATCTTTGCCCAGGACAAGGAAATCGCCGAGATGCGGTATCTGGTGAATGACATCGACGCGAATGGTGACGCGGCCGATGAGAGCCCGGATGGTCCGGCCCGCATCGTCGATCTGAACGAGGCGCTTTCATCCGCCGAAATCGCTATCCTCGATCTGGAATTCCTGACCGGCGACGAGATCGCGCAGCTTTTCCCGGATGGGGCCATCTGCACCTTCAAGTATACCGCGACCAGCAAACCTGTGCTTGCCGCAGGACAGATCGATGGCGCCCCGGCGGCGCTGGCAAAGATCAGCGGCGATCTGGTGCGTCTTGGCTCAACCGACGGAACCGGCACCCTGCGCACCGAAGGAATGTCCGTGGCCCTCAGTGCGCCGGACGGGGCTGCGGCGCTGGAAAACAGTGGTGAAGTGCAGGACGCCAACCTCGTGCTCGAGCTCGATGCCGGCCTGCGGGCAGGCTATCGCGGCTATTATGGCTGCGACGCCTGAACCCTGAAACGGAGGATATGACCTGCCAAGAGACACAACCCAGACAGCCAAGCTTTACCGGATGGTGATGCCCGACCACCTCTGTCCCTATGGGCTCAAATCCAAGGACCTGCTGGAGCGCAAGGGTTTCGAAGTCAAGGATCACCCTTTGACCACGCGTGAGGAAACCGACGCGTTCATGGAAGAGCACGGCGTCGAAACCACCCCGCAAACCTGGATCGGCGACGAGCGGATCGGCGGATATGACGACCTTCGGGTCCATTTCGGCATGGATGCGCCCGAAGACGAACGCTCGGACACATCCTATCAGCCGGTGATTGCGATCTTTGCCGTCGCGTTCCTGATGGCGCTCGGTTTGTCGTGGTACAGCTTCGAGACCATTATTACCCTGCGCGCCCTGGAATGGTTCATTTCCATCTCGATGTGCTTTCTGGCCGTACAAAAACTTCAGGATGTCGAAAGCTTTTCGACCATGTTCCTGAACTACGACCTGCTGGCGCGTCGGTGGGTGCGATATGGCAAGATCTATCCGTTCGGAGAGGCGTTCGCAGGCATCCTCATGGTCGCCGGGGCGCTGACCTGGCTTTCGGCACCGGTGGCCCTGTTCATCGGCACTGTTGGCGCAGTATCGGTTTTCAAGGCGGTCTATATCGACAAGCGTGAATTGAAATGCGCCTGTGTCGGCGGTGACAGCAATGTGCCGCTCGGCTTTGTCTCGCTCACGGAGAACCTGATGATGATGGTCATGGGGATTTGGATGCCGATCAGGGTCTATCTGATCGGCTGAAAGGCGGGTGCCTTTTTCACATCCCTCAGACCCGTTCTCCCGACAGGTGCGCAGGTCAGACAGCACTGCGAAAAAGGTCAAGCTGAATGGACCAGATAGTCGAAGCATTCACGACCGGGGCGGGCATGCTCTGGAAGGCGCTCTGGGCGCTGATCTTCGGCTATATCATCTCCGCAGGCATCCAAATCTTCGTGACACGGGATCAGATGGCGCGTGTTCTGGGTGATCGTGGTGCCAGGAAGCCAAGCATTGCCGGCTCCTTTGGTTTCGTGTCGTCGTCCTGTTCCTTCGCGGCTCTTGCCGCGTCGCGTTCGATCCTCGTGAAAGGTGCGCATCCGGTCAATTCGATCGCCTTCCTGATTTCATCGACAAATCTGTTGATCGAGCTTGGAATCGTCCTTCTGGTCCTGCTGGGCTGGAAATTCATGGTGGCGAATTTCCTGCTTGGCATCCTGATGACGATCTACGCCTATGCCCTCTCCCTGATGTGGCTTCCAAGGTCGTTTGTCGAAAGCGAAAAAGAGCATGCGGAGAAGGCCCAGTCCGACGAAGGTATGGACACCGACCAGACCATGAAGGGATCGTTCCGCGACAAACTGCTGTCCCGCGAAGGATGGGACCGGATCGCCCGCGTTTTCTTCATGGAATGGAAGATGGTCTGGAAGGAGATCCTCTTCGGCTTCACGGTCGCGGGATTCATTTCCGTCTTTGTGCCGCAGAGCTTCTGGAACGCGATCTTCCTGGTCGCAGATGGCGGTGCGCAGGACGCGCCGGGCTTCCTGATCGTTCTCGAAAACGCGCTGGTGGCACCGGTCGTCGCTTTCTTCACCTTCATCGGGTCGATGGGCAATGTCCCCCTGGCCGCGATGCTCTGGTCGCGTGATGCGTCGTTCGGAGGCGTGATCGCCTTTCTCGGAGCCGATCTTGTTGCTGCCACGGTGATATAGGTGCACGCAAAGTATTATGGCTGGCAGTATGCGCTCTATCTTTCAGGCTTGCTGTACCTGTGCATGGTCGCTGCGGGAATTACGGTGCATTACCTGTTTGCTCTCGTAGGGATGATCCCGACCGAGCGGCCCTCGCTTCAGGAAATGGTCCGGTTCAGCATCGACTACACGTTCTTCCTCAACCTGATATTTCTCGTCATCGGGGCAATACTGATCTGGCTTCACCTCAGAAACGCCAAGGAAAATTAACCGATTGAAGCCAGGAATGGGAAGGTTCCCAGAAGCCAGTAGGCAAACCGGGACAATTGGCCGGTCATGATGGCAACGCCCATGATGATCATGGCGACGCCTGCGCCCTTGTAGAGCCAGCGACCGGCCTTGCCGATCTGTCTGACCCGCGCGGCGATGGCGTCGGTGAACAGCGCGGCCAGCAGGAACGGCACGCCTAGCCCGGCGGAATAGATCGACAGCAGCCAAATGCCGTCCGACATGCCGCCGGAAGTCGAACTGAGTGTCAGGATCGCGCCAAGGATCGGTCCGATGCACGGCGTCCATCCAAACGCGAAGGCCAAGCCCAGGACGTAGGCTCCAAGCGGGCGACCCCCCGGAATGTCGAGTGTGAAGCGGGTGTCGCGCGAGAAGGCATCCAGACGAAAGACACCCAGCATGACCAGTCCGAACAGGATGATGATCGCGCCGCCCAGATAGTTGAGTTCAGTGCGCCAGGTCAGAAGCAGCGACCCGAGCGCGCTAGCCCCGGCCCCCAACGCGACAAAGATCGTGGAAAATCCAAAAACGAAACAGGCGCTTAGCCCAAGTGCGTTGGCGCGCGCCCGCAGGCCGACCGATCGCTTCGTTCGCAAATCCGGCTGGCCAGCAATATAGGAGACATAGCCCGGCACCAGCGGCAGGACGCAGGGCGACAGGAACGAAATGGCCCCGGCCAGAAAGGCCGCGAAGATGCCGATGCCGGAAATATCCATCATGTGTTTCCATGTCCGCTGAAGGGCCGTGATGCCCACCAGAAGGCAATCAGCGGGATTACGATCCATTGCAGCACGGGCGACAGCCCCGCGTCGAGGACCGGAATGATCGGCATCAGGTCCGAATAGGCCCAAGCCGCGCGGATCACGATGTTAAGCCATTCGCTGAACAGCGTATATCCCAACCCGAACACCACCGTCAGGACGGTCACCGAGCGTCGTGTCAGAGCCACGAAGGGCCAGCCACGGCCGGTCAGCATCAAGGCAAGCATGAGGGCGCTCATGGCAATCAGGATGTCGCCGCTCGTGCAGTGAACCGCGGCGAAGACGATCTCACCCCAGGTGCCCTCGTTCCAGATCGTGTAGAGCGGCATGTGGGCGAACTCCCAGATCAGATTAGCCGGGATGATCACCGAAAAATACCGACGGAGTACCGTCAGGGATATTCCATCCTGCGCGGACTGCATGACGCCAATCGTGATATCGCTCATTGAAACGCCCCCGTCAGCCGATCCCACCAACCGCGTTCGCGACGTCGGTGCTGGGCATTGTTGATCAACTCGCTGACATAGAGGATCAGGTTCACATTCTTGAATTCCATGGCATGGAACTTTGCGGCGAACCGTCCCCCGATATCCACGACATGGGTGACCGCGCCGTGCATCATCATGTCGCTGTCGTCCGCTATCGTGAACTCGAGCCCATAGTCCCGCGCCAGATGGCGCGTCGCGTCGTCGCTCTGATCGGGCCGTTTGGTCAGAATGACCCAGTTGCTCGGATCGAACCCATGCCGGTCCCCGTACCCGCGCAGAACGTCAGGCGTGTCATTCACGGGATTGGTTGTGATCGAGATGAATTGCACCAGATCGCTCATCGGCCCTTCGTTGATCGAAGCCTGGACCGCCGCAATCTTTTCCGCATGGACAGGGCAGATATCCGGGCAACTGGCGTAGATGAAATGCAGGATGACGACCTTGTCGCTGAAATCCGACAGGCGCACGGGATTGCCCGCCGAATCCTGCAACTCGAAATCCGGGGCCTGTGCTGCGTCGATGGCCTGGAAATATGGCTCCATCTCGAACATCCGGGCATCCAGATTTTCACCCGGATGATCGGCGAAGGCCGCAGAGGAGATCGTGGCCACAAGTGTCGCCAAGGCGGCGCGCCGGGTCAGACAGACAATCAACTGCATCACCCTTCGGATTGATCGGGCTTGCCACCACCCGCATCGTTGCATTTCCCGCCGGACCCGCCCTTCATGCACAGACCAAGCCCGCACATCGCGGCGCAGGGTGCCAGCGAGACCAGGACAGGCGCGAGACCGATCGCCGTGAGCCATCCCCAGTTCAGGGCCATGCCGCCCCCCATCACGGTTGCCGCACCGACGAACAGCAATCGTCTGCGCGTCAACCACCGGAGCCGGTCGCCGGCGCTTTTGATGCCTGCGGTGCCCGCATCGTTGGAAGATGATATGTCGGTCATCCGGAAAATCCTTTTGAAGTTTGAGTACTGGTCATTTTGAGAACTGGACGGTCAAGGGCGGGCGGCGCTCTTTCAGGGGCGCTTATTCGATAAACTCTCGCAAGAAAGACACCATCTCGGGCTCGTCCCATTCGGCCGGGCCGACCAGCCGTCCCAGCTCCTGCCCCTGCGCGTCGATCAGGATGGTTGTCGGCAGGCCGACGGTGCGCAGCGCGGTCATCGACAGCATGGTCTTGTCGACATACAACGAGAGATTGGAAACACCGATCTCGTCGTAGAATTTACGCACGACGGGCGATCCAGCCCTGTCGATGGACAGGGCGACAACCTCGAAGCGGTCGCTGCCAAGTTCCGCCTGAAGCGCATCCAGCGTCGGCATTTCCTCACGGCATGGCACGCACCAGGTTGCCCAAACATTCACGAGGATCACCTTGCCGCGAAAATCCTCCATATCCCCACGGCTCCCGTCTTCGGTCTCGTAGCGCACATTGATCACCGGCTGCGGCGTGTCGTGAAGTGCGAAGCCTTGCGGCCCGGCAAACGCAGAGCCAACTGACAATGCCCAGACGAGCAGGGCCGTTTTGAGATATTTCATGGCGTTGGCTCCTTGAAAGATTGGTTTTTCAGATCCCGGACGATCGGCAACAAGGTTTCGCGCAAGATTGCCCGAGTTATCGGTCCGACATGGCGGTAGGCGATGGTGCCGTCAGACGTGATAACATAGGTTTCGGGCACGCCGTAAACGCCCCATTCGATGCCAGCACGTCCGTCGATGTCGGCTCCGATGCGCGCGTAGGGATCGCCCAATTCGTCGAGCCAGACGCGCGCCTGCTCGGGTGGATCCTTGTAGTTGATCCCGTAGAGCGGCACCTCACCGGTGGCGCTCAGCTCCATGAACAGCGGGTGTTCGGCCCGACAAGGCACACACCACGAGGCAAAGACGTTCACCAGCGAGACATGGCCGATCAGGTCCTGCGTCGAAAGACCTTCCTCGCGGCCGAGCACCGGGGGAAGCGCAAACTCCGGCACAGGTTTGTCGATAAGCGCTGATGGCAGGTCGTCAGCACCCCTGAAAAGCCCCCAGCCGAACAGGGCCATGAGGGCCAAAGCCACCACGGGCACCAGCACAAAGCCCAGATTTCTCCGGCGGGGCGCGGGAACAATCTTGTTGTCGCGAGTGCTGGTCATGGCTGTGCTTGCTGATCCTCGCGGGTCCGCTCACTCTGAAAGGCACGTTCTTTGTCGGGCCAGGTGCTCTTGATGTAGTCGATGATCGACGTGATCTCGTCGTCTGTCAGTACGCCCTCATATCCGGGCATGTCGCTTTCATAACCGGCCCCGACAATCGCCGCCGGTCCGCGTTTCACGATGTCGAACAATACGCGGTCCGGATGGTGCCAGGTATGGCCAGAGGCGTCATGCGGCGGGGCAGGCACCTTGCCGTTCGGCAATCGGGTGCGCCAATCGGGCTGTCCCTCCAGGTTTGCACCATGGCAACTGGCGCAATTCTCCTGATACAGGCGTTCGCCCGCGCGCAATTCACCCTGCGCTGAAACGCGCAAGGCTGTTGCAATGAACAAGAGTGCGGAGAGCCTGATGATGTTTTTCATATCGCTTGTACCTTCTTCTGGCAATCCACAGGCAGAGGATGAAGAGTGCAACGAATGGTGCCTTCATTCCGCATCCCGACGCATTTCTATTTTCCGCTGTCCGAGCGGATGTATTTGACCATGGCGATCGCCGCGAGCACCAGCACCGCCACGATCAGCAACCAAACCAGTCCCATCGCGATCATCATGCCGCCACCCATCATTCCACCGTCCATCATCATACAACTCATCCTTTGATTTCTCTTGAATCCGGTCTGGCACGGGATCGCACCAGACCGCGCAATTGATCATTCGACCGCATAGACGGTCGGTTTCACACCTTCTTCGATGGTGTAGATCTTGAACGGTTCCTGCTTCTCGCCGCCCATACCCGGCGACCCCAGCGGCATGCCGGGAAGTGTAAGACCGGCAACTTTCGGGCGCTCATCAAGCAACTTGTTGACGACATTGACCGGCACATGACCGCTGACGACGTAGTCTTCCAGAAAGGTCGTATGGCAGCCCTGAAAATCGTCCGGGATACCTGCATCACGGCTGATCTGAGCCAGATCGTGGGTCGGCTTCACCTCGACTGTGAAGCCATTCTCGCGCAGGTAGTCCGCATAGCTCTCGCAGCATCCGCATTGCGGGTTCTTGTAGAGCGTGGCCTCTTGCGCTGCGGCAGGCGCGGCATTCAGGCTCATTGCAAGGACAGCGGCAGCACCTGCGGTGCCAAGACTGGCAAGTCCAATTAATTTCTTCATCGGTTCTTTCCTTTCGTGGTGATCGTTACGTGAGATTGTTTCAGGTTTTGGTCGTGCCAGGATCGACACGTATGATGCCCATCATGCCTGCCGCCTGGTGTTCCAGGATGTGACAATGGAACATCCAGTCTCCCGGATTGTCCGCCACGAAGGCGATCTCAACCCGTTCCTCCGGTGCCATCAGGACGGTGTCTTGCCATTCGCGATGCCGTGTCGGTTGCCCGTTCCGTGCGATCACGCGGAACGAATGTCCATGAAGATGCATTGGGTGATACCACGCGGTGCGATTGTCCATCTGGAGCACATGCGACGTGCCCTGCGGCAGGACCAGCAAGGGGTCCATCATATGCCCCGTTGCTGCTTCGCCGTTGATGAACCACATATTGCCTTCGCGCATCTGCTCCATCATCGACCCCATGCCGCCGCCCATCATCATCTGCCCCATCATGCCGCCATTGAAGACAATCTGATGCCGTTTGGCCGCTTGCATATCGGGTTCGGCCAGCGGGTTGGGTGGCAGTTCCATCGACCAGTCCGGGACCGCGTCCCGTAACCGATCCGGCTCATAGGCGAGATCGACCAGACGGTATTCCAGATCCCTGTAGAAGACATCGGTGACTGTCACGCTCTCTCCGGGCTTGCCGGTCATGTCGATCACCAGATCGACACGCATGGCCGGGCCGACCACCACGACGTCACTGTCTGGTGCATGAGGTGCCACGGGTTGACCGTCCAGAGCGACCACGACCGGCGCAAGCCCCCCGAAATCCAGCCCGAATATCCGGGCATTGGCTGCGTTGACCAACCTCAGGCGGATGCGTTCTCCGGATCGCACGGCGATGCGGTCCGGTATCTGGCCGTTGATGGTCACGGAATTGCCGATACGCCCGCCGTGCGCGGCGTCGTGCCGACTTCCGAAATCTGTCGCAATCTGTCCGTCGCCGGTCATCCGCCAGTCATCGAGCATCCAGGTCAGGTCGCGATCCACACGGATCGGGTCCGCCTCCTCGACGATCAGCGGCCCGTAAAGGCCGCGGCCGACCTGTTCCGAACTGCGCTGGTGCGGGTGATACCAGAACGTACCTGCGTCCAGCGCATCGAATTCGTAGAGAAACTCGCCACCGACCGGGATCGGGTCCTGTGTCAGGAAAGGCACGCCGTCCATCGCATTGGGTGTGCGAATGCCATGCCAGTGGACCGTCGTCCCTTCATTTAGCCCGTTCCGGGCCAGAACCCGAATTCGGTCTCCCTGCCGCACCCGGATCTCGGGGCCGGGGAGGGATCCGTTGTAGCTCCAGACGTCGGTAGAGCCGTAGGGTGCCGGTCGCAGGGCGGCTTGTCCGGCCGCAGCGCGTAGCAAGAATGGGTCCTCTGTCGGACCTGCCATCGCTGTTCGTGCCGGTGACAGAGCGGATATGGCCGTGAAAGCGGCACCGGTGCACAGCACGTGCCGCCGTGAAATCAGTCTGTTGAGGGTCATTACTTCTGCCTTGATCTGAAAGGGTCGCACTCAGCCAGCTTCGGCCAAGGCAACGGTCAGGCCCCGCAACAAGCGAGGCCGTTATCAGGTTCAGACAGGCAGCTTGGGAGGAAATGGATCAAGGGAGGGAACCGCGCCAATCGGGATCACAGGTCCCGCGACCGGGATGACAACACCGAAGGCCATCTCAAGCGTCATAGCTGACGTACGAGCTACGATACCGGCCGTACTTCCCGCGCCACAAGGGACTGTACACCCACCCTCGCAGGATATCCCGTCAGCAAATCCAATCGGATCGCATCCGCCGCAATGGTCGTCCGCGCTTTCGGCGCCCACCATCTGAGCCATTGCTGCCTCAGCCGCATTCGCTGCCGATACATCCGGCGCAACCACGGCACCGAAGCTCAATGCAAGAATCAAAATGAGGCGGAAAACGCAGATCATGCGATCCTTATGCAAGCTTCCAGTAGGGGGAGGTCAAGAAGTACCCCGTAACATAGGCGTGACATTGCCACGCGGGTACTGACTGATTGGCCAAAAGATGCCCGAGGTTGGTTTCAGGGGAAAATCTGAGGCGAGACTCCGGACTCATCCAAGGTCTTTTTCGGAGCCAGGCAGCCACCCGCATCCTTTCATGCGGGTGGCTGCCCTTGTGTCAACTTGCGTCTTTGAATTCGGTGTATTCGCCGCGCACCTGGACAGTCACGGTTGCGGGCTGGCTGTCCCGATTCCGCCAGAACCATCCGTGTTCGCCGTCAAATGCCGCGATGATCTGGCCCTCGTCGCCGGTGGAGCCGCGGCCCTTCTCATAGGTCACCGACTGACCGCCGCTGTCGCGTTGCCCTTAAATCGGCTCTGCCTCAATCTGTGTGGCGGAACGGTAGCATTCTCGCCCGCAACAATTCTGGGCCGGCTCGGCCGTACATGGCGCGTTTGAGGGTCTTCAGGCGATTGATCTGACCTTCTGCTTGGCCGTTGCTCCATGGCATCTCGATGGCGTTTTTGACCGCATCGAAATCCCGGTTCAAGGTGCGGGCAAAGCGCATGATGGGCACCAAGTCCGTTTCGATCGCGTCGTCGATCCATGCAGGGAGCGGGTCCGCTTGGCGGCCACGCATGATACCGTTGAACCGCATGGCGAGGCTACGCATCGTTGCGAAGGCGGGAGAGCCGGCTTTGAGCGCGTCGACTTTCCGCGCCTGATCCGAGGTCAGCTTTCCGCGGGGTTTGATGCACAGCGCGGCCGCAATGACCGGGGAGATCGCATGCCCCGTTTCCGGGTCCCGGACCGGCTCTTGGATCTGGTGTTCCAGGGCGGGGCTCTTCGTTTGCTTTTCGGCTCTGCGCCAGCCCGCCAGCAGCCGCTGTAAATGGGTCAGACTCCCCTCGTAACCACGCTCTTGGATCATACGAAACAGGGCGCTGCCAGTTTGAATGCCGTCTTTCCAGCTTTGGCTCAGGAACTCTTCAAAGTACCACGGCGAAGTTGGTTTCAAAGCTGCCCGCCGGCGGTCCGGTGGTGTCTCGAACTGTAGCCATTTCGCGATGCTGCGACGCGGGAAACCTGTTCGCCGCCCGATCTCGCTGCAGGTAAGCCCCTGATTTCGGAGCGCATGGATGGTGGTGAAGATCTCTTCTCGAGACGTCCTGTGCGCAAGACGTGACTTCAGAAGGCTACCGGCTGCGGTGATGTTGTCGGCGTCGGACAGCAGCGCCCTGCCGGTCGCACGGCCATGAAGGTTCATCTGCTCCTCGATGGCCTGCCGCAGGTTCTGCACGATATGGAACCTGTCGGCGACCTGCTTTGCCTGCGGCGCCCCTTGCCGGGCAGCCTGGGCATACAGACCGCACCGATCTCTGCTGATCACGTCCACCTCGGGATGTCGCTTTAGCCAGTTGGTACAGGTAACGACATCTCGATCCTCAAGAATGTCGATGACCACGCGACGCTCCAGATCGACAATGATCGTTCCGTAGGTTTGCGACTTCCGCCAGCTCCAATCATCGATCCCGATGACCGTCCGCGGCTCGGCGGTGTCTTGAGTACGGTTCTTCAGCTGCCTAAGCACCGTGTCATCGCTGACCCGAAGGCCCAATCGATGCAACAACCGCTCGGCTGGCCGTCCGCCGGTCGCATGCCCCAGGTGACTGACTATCTGCGCGACACGCGAGGTGCGCCGCGCAAAAGGACGCGCAATCGAGGCGATCTGGTCCGAGAATGTCCGGCGCGGACAAGCGGGCGCCAAGCATCGCCAACGGCAAACCGCGAGATCAACCGTTACCTCGTCTCCATGGGCGGGATAATCCTGCAGCCGCCGACGCCGCCAGCCGTGACGTCGGCGTGAATGCAACCCGCAGTCTGGGCAAATTCCGTTGGGTGCCAAGACACCAGATAGAATCCACCCGCCCGATTCACTTCGCTCAACGCTTTGAACGGCAACATCGCTCCCGGGCGACCAGTGTTTCTTCGAACTCACAACTATCCCTCCTGAATTTTCCAGTTTCAGGATAGTTGCGCCACACAAATTGAGGATGACCCCAATTAAGGGCTACGCGACAGGAGGGCATTCGCGATGTGCATGACCTGCATATCTGGCCGCTCTCGACCACCCGCACGGCGCTCGCGGTGCATGTGGTCACAGAGATGCAGGAGACTGATGCGGTGCTGCACGACCTTGCCGAAGGGTTGGAGCACGGGTTCGGGATCGCGCACAGCACGATTCAGGTCGAGCGCGAGCCCTGCGGTGCTAGCTGCCTTCGGGCCCACGAGTAACGTAGGGAATCCATTCCGAGCGCAGCACCAGGTCCGTCCAGAAGAATCATTTACAAAACTAGGATTGTGGTTATTTTGACGTCATGACCACAACCAGTCCCAACGCCCGCGCCCTTGCCGCCCTTGGCCATGATGCCCGCCTGTCGATCTTTCGCCTGCTGGTGAAAGCCGGAGATGGCGGACTGCGCGTCAGCGATATCGGCGAACATCTGGGGTTCGCCCCGTCGACCCTAGCGCATCACCTCTCGACGCTGGTCGATGCGGGGCTGGTGCTCCAGGACAAGCAGGGCCGCGAGGTGTTCAACCGGGTCGATTTTCCCGCGATGCACCGTGTTGTCGGATTCCTGACCTCCGAATGCTGCACCGGTGTTGCGATCCGCGCGTCGGAGGATGCGGCATGAGACGTGTGACGCTTTTGTCTTGCCCTGAAACAACTGCAATTCCGGAGATTTAGTGATGACTGAGACGACCCTCCCGACGCCCGGCCTCCGGTCCGCGCTGCGTCATCTATGGCATGATCATCGGGTCTGGCTTGCCTCGGTGCTGATCCTTCTGGTGCTGGCGGTGGTCGATGCGCCGCAGGCCGCCGACTCTGCGCTTTTTGCGGGTGAAGCGCTCTTGCGGACGGCGCCGTTCCTGATCCTGTCGATCGCCATCGCCGCGTGGGCGAATGCCACCGGCGCCGACAACCTAATCGCCAAGGCCTTCACCGGCGCGCCGCTGCTGATGATCGGGCTGGGCGCGCTGGCGGGGGGTATCTCGCCCTTCTGCTCCTGCGGGGTGATCCCGCTGATCGCGGCGCTGCTTGCAATGGGCGTGCCGCTCTCGGCGGTAATGGCCTTCTGGCTTGCATCGCCAATCATGGACCCGTCGATGTTCGTGCTGACGGCGGGTGTGCTCGACCTCGAATTCGCGGTGGCCAAGACGCTGGCCGCCATCGGGCTGGGCGTGTTCGGCGGGACGGTGGTGCACCTGATGATAAAGGGCGGTGCCTTTGCCGACCCCTTGCGCGACGGCATCGGCAACGGCGGCTGCGGCGGCGCGAAGATCCGCGCGCCAAAGCCCGTGGTGTGGCGCTTCTGGACGGATGCGGACCGCCGGGCGAAGTTCGGCAAGACGGCGCTGAGCACAACGCTATTCCTGGCCAAATGGCTGACGCTGGCCTTCATCCTCGAAAGCCTGATGCTGGCGTGGATCCCGGCGGAAACCGTCACCGCCGCGCTTGGTGGCGAGGGGCTCATGCCTATCGTGACCGCGACGCTGGTGGGCGTGCCGGCCTATCTGAACGGCTATGCCGCTCTGCCGCTGGTCGGCGGTCTGATCGAGCAGGGCATGGCGCCGGGGGCGGGCATGGCCTTTCTCGTGGCGGGGGGCGTCACCTCTATCCCGGCGGCGATGGCGGTCTGGGCGTTGGCACGGCCGCAGGTCTTTGCGCTCTATATCGGTCTGTCCCTGACCGGCGCCTTCGCATCGGGGCTGCTGTTCCAGCTCTGGACGCAGGTGGCATGACCAATAGCGGCGAGACACGTCGTCTCACCGCACCCTTCCTTATCGAAGCCGTACCATGATCCTGGAGTAGCCCCCTGAAAGTGGTCCACCAACTGGGATAGTTTTGTCCCGCAATTGGAGGATCAGCGATGGCTGGGAAACGAGAGAAGGCCGAAGAGATCGTATCTAAGCTTCGGCAGGTTGAAATTCTGCAAGGACAAGGGGCGACGATTGCCGAGGCAGTGCGCCAGATCGGTGTGACGCAGCAGACGTTCTACAGATGGCGTAAGCTTTATGGCGGGATGCAGCGGTCACAGCTTGCGCGCCTGAAAGAGCTGGAGAAGGAGAACCAGCGG
>NZ_QPMK01000026.1 GCF_003344785.1 Thalassococcus profundi
ATGCGCAGGTGGTGCCGATGGAGGACATGAACCTGCATTTCACCGGCGATTTCCACGCCATCACCAGCGCGCACAGCCTTCTGAGCGCGATGATCGACAACCACATCTACTGGGGCAACGAGGCGCAGATCGATCAGCGCCGGGTCACCTGGCGCCGCGTCGTCGACATGAACGACCGCAGCTTGCGCCAGATCACCTCGAGCCTCGGCGGCGTCGCCAACGGCTTTCCGCGCGAGGACGGGTTCGACATCACCGTCGCCTCCGAGGTCATGGCGATCCTCTGCCTCGCGCGCGATCTCAAGGATCTCGAACGTCGCCTGGGCGACATGATCGTCGCCTACCGCCGCGACAAGACGCCGGTCTTCTGCCGCGACATCAAGGCGGCGGGCGCGATGACGGTGCTGCTGAAGGACGCGATGCAGCCCAACCTGGTGCAGACGCTGGAGAACAACCCGGCCTTCGTGCACGGCGGGCCGTTTGCCAACATCGCGCATGGCTGCAACTCGGTCATCGCCACGACGACGGCGCTGAAACTCGCCGATTACGTGGTGACAGAGGCGGGCTTCGGGGCCGACCTGGGCGCCGAGAAGTTCATGAACATCAAGTGCCGCAAGGCCGGGATTGCGCCTGATGCGGTGGTGATCGTGGCGACGGTGCGGGCGATGAAGATGAACGGCGGCGTCGCCAAGGCCGATCTGGGCGCCGAGAATGTCGAGGCGGTGAAGGCCGGCTGCCCCAACCTCGGGCGGCACATCGCCAACGTCAAGAGCTTCGGCGTACCGGTGATCGTGGGCATCAACCACTTCGCCGGGGACAGCGAGGCCGAGGTGCAGGCGGTGAAGGACTACGTCGCCGAGCAGGGGTCGGAGGCGGTGCTCTGCAAGCACTGGGCCGAGGGCGGCGCCGGCATCGAGGAGATGGCGCGCAAGGTGGCGGATCTGGCCGATTCGGGGGCGGCACAGTTCAAGGCGCTCTACCCGGACGAGATGCCGCTCTTCGAAAAGATCGAGGCGATCGCCAAGGGCATCTACCACGCCGACGGGGTGGATGCGGACGGCAAGATCAAGGCGCAGCTGAAGGAGTGGGAAGCGCAGGGCTACGGAACCCTGCCGATCTGCGTGGCCAAGACGCAGTATTCCTTCACCACCGACCCCACCCGCCGCGGTGCGCCGACGGGCCACCGGCTGCCGGTGCGCGAGGTGCGGCTGTCGGCGGGAGCGGGCTTCGTCGTGGCGATCTGCGGCGAGATCATGACGATGCCGGGCCTGCCCCGGGTGCCGGCGTCCGAGAGCATCCGGCTCAACGACGAGGGGCTGATCGAAGGGCTGTTTTAAGGCGCCTTCGCGCACGAAGGCGCCGAACCGGACAGAGCGGGTTGGCAAAGCCAACCCGCGGAGTCCGGCACGGTGGAAATGGGGCGGGGTGGAAAGAGGCACCGGTCCCGCCACCCTGCGACACCCCGCCCGGCCGAGAGACCCCACGCCGAACCGCCGCGGCCCAAGGCCGCGCCGGTGCCTCCGGCGGAGGTTTTTTGAAACCGGAGAAGGGGCGGGGTCGGTCCTTTGATCCTTCGTCCCGCGGAAGGTGGCGCGGTCGGGGGGATGCCCGGAACGGTCGCGGATTCACGCTCGGTGACTTCGACGCCGGAGGAGGGGCGATCGCAGGGCGCGGTGGCGGAGGTTGGCACGGTGGGTTGTAACCCCACCCTACGCGCGGACGGGGACCATGGTACCGGTGAGAAGGGCGATATGCGTCTCGGCGCCCCCGGCCTCGGCATAGACATCCGCCGCGACGACCACCAGCCGCTTGCCGGGACGGATGACGCGTCCGCGGGCCAGCAGCCGGTCGCCGCGGGCGGGGGCGAGCAGGTGGATGCGCATCTCGGACGTCACCACCTCGTTTTCGGGCGGCAGCAGGGTCAGCGCCGAATAGCCTGCCGCCGAATCGCCGATGGCGAAGGTCAGTGCCGCATGGCCGAAGCCCTGCTGCTGGTGGGCCAGCGGCAGGATCGGGGCGGCGATGGTCACGCGGCCCTCGGCCACCGACTCCAGCGTCGCGCCGAAGGTGGTCATCATGTCCTGCCGGGTAAAGCTGGTGCGGATGCGGGTGTCTATGTCCATGGCGCCACTTGAGCGCAGGGCGCGGCCCGGCGCAAGGGGGCAGGCGCAAGGGCTCACGCGCGCACCGTCCTCCGCGGCATCGGGATGGCGCAGGGCGTCGGACCGGTGAGGATCGCCTGTGCGCCGGGGGCCATCAGCGCGCTGAGCTCCGGCCCGTCGCAGCGCAAGCCGCCGGTATAGGCGCCAAAGGCGGGCAGGATCAGCCTGGCATCGTCGAGCAGGAAGCAGGGCCGCGACAGCATCCGGCCGCGCAGGCTGAGCCGTGCCTTGGGATGGTAATGTCCGCTCACCTCGGCGCTGGCGTCGCTGGCGATATGGCGGAAGGTCAGCGGCCCCAGCGTCATTTGCGCCCGGTGCGTGCCGCCCAGACCCACCGGGCCGGGATCGTGATTGCCCTCGATCCAGGTCCAGTCGCGCCCGGCCTGTAGCCGCGCGATCCACATCAGGTCTTCTTCGGGCAGCGCCGCCCCCGCCGCCGGGCTGTCGAAACTGTCGCCGAGGCAGATCACCGACCGCGCGCCGGTGTGGGCCAGGTCCCGTTCCAGCCGCAACAGCGTCTCGCGCGTCTCATAGGGCGGCAGCTGCGCGCCGCCCAAGGCCGAGAGCCGCGCGGATTTGCCGAAATGCAGGTCGGATACCACCAGCAGGTCGCGCGCGGGCCAGTGCAGCGCCCCCGAGGGCAGGGCGGCCAGCGCGGCCCCGGCAAAGGTGAAATCGAAGCGGTTCATGCTTTGTTCATGGCGCAAGCGGCGCGCGGTGACAAGAGGCCACCGCGCCTGTCGTCAGGCCCACTCGCCCTTGCGGAAGACCGGCACGCGGGTGCCATCGGCCGCGATCCCGTCGATATCGGTCTCGGGCCCGCCGATCATCCAGTCGACATGGATCAGGCTGGCATTGCCGCCCTTGTCAGCGATCTCCTCGGCGCTGAGGTCGCCGCCGTTCAGGAAGCACTTGGAATAGCACTGCCCGAGCGCGATGTGGCAGGAGGCGTTTTCGTCGAAAAGCGTGTTGTAGAACAAAAGCCCCGAGGCCGAAATCGGCGAGGAATGCGGCACCAGCGCCACTTCGCCCAGCCGCGCGGCGCCCTCGTCGGTGCCCAGCAGTTCCTTCAGCACCGCTTCGCCTTTTTCGGCGCGGGCCTCGACGATGCGACCGCCCTCGAACCGCACCTCGATGCCGTCGATCAGGCTGCCCTGGTGCGACAGCGGCTTGGTCGACCGTACGGTGCCGTCGACCTTGTGGGCGTGAGGCGTGGTGAAGACTTCTTCGGTCGGCACGTTCGGGTTGCAGACGACGCCGTTCTTGGCCTCGGACGCGCCGCCGTGCCATTCGTGATCCCGCGCGAGGCCTACGGTCAGGTCGAGGCCCGGGCCGGTGTAATGCAACGCGTCGAACCGCTGGCCGTTCAGCCATTCCGTGCGCGCCCGCAGCGTTGCATTGTGCTCGGCCCAGGCGGCGACGGGATCGTCGCGGTCGACGCGGGAGGCGGCAAAGATCGCGCGGGCGAGCTTCGTCACCGCCTCGTCCTCGGGCAGGTCGGGGAACATGCGCCGCGCCCAGGCGGCGCTGGGATAGGCGGCGATGGACCAGTTGATCTCGAAGTTCGAGATCTTCTCGAGCGCCGGCTTGTAGGCCCGCGACTGCGCCTTGCCGGCGCGGGACACCTTTTCGGGATTCTCGTCCGACAGCAGCATCGGGTCGTCGCCGACGATGGCCAGCCGCGCGGCGCCGGCCTCGTAGGCGCGTGCCATGCCGTCGAAGAGCCAGCCCGGCGCGCGGTCGAAGCTGTCGTCCGGCGCGTGACGGTAGCGCGCCAGCGCCAACGCGCTGTCCGACAGGATCGGCGTCACCAGTCCGGCGCCGGCGCGATAGGCCTCGACCGTGACGCGGCGCAGCAGCGGCAGCGCCTCCACCGGCGCGGTGACCACGAGGTCCTGGCCCGCGCGCAGGGCAAGCCCGGTGTGCACGATGACCTTCGCAAGCTTATCGAGTTCTGCGCCGAAACGGCTGTCGATATCCATCTGCTGCTCCTTTGGTGTTTGCCGCGAAATCTGGGTCAGGCCCCTGCCAAGGTCAAGCGCCCCGCTCATGCGAAACGGCCCGCCACCGGGGCGGGCCGTCGCAAAGCCGCGGGGGCAGCGTATCAGGCGAAGCGGCCCGCCCGTGCCTTGACGAAATGCGGGTTGCCGTAGACCGCCGAGCCGCCCAGCTCGTCCGCGATGCGCAGCAGGCGGTTGTATTTCGCGGTGCGGTCCGAGCGCGACAGCGACCCGGTCTTGATCTGGCCGCAGTTGGTGGCCACGGCGAGGTCGGCGATGGTCGTGTCCTCGGTCTCGCCCGAGCGGTGCGACATCATGCAGGTGTAGCCGGCTTTGTGCGCGCGATCCACGGTGTCCAGCGTTTCGGTCAGCGACCCGATCTGGTTGATCTTGATCAGGATCGAATTGGCGATGCCGTTCTCGATCCCGGCGTTCAGGTACTTGACGTTGGTGCAGAAATTGTCGTCGCCGACCAGTTGGCATTTGTCGCCAATCGCCTTGGTGATCGCCTGCCAGCCGGCGGTGTCGTTCTCGGCCATGGCATCCTCGATCGAGATGATAGGGTAGTCGGCCACCAGCTTCTGCAGATACTGGCTGTGCTCCTCGACCGAACGGACGAGGTTTTCGCCCTTGTAGTCGTAGCCGCCGCCGTTCGCATCGGTCCAGAATTCCGAGGTCGCGGGATCGAGCGCGATGGCCACCTCGGACCCCGGCTTGAACCCGGCCTTTTCGATGGCTGCCATCACGTAATCCAGCGCCTCGACCGCGTTGGCCACGTCGGGGGCAAAGCCGCCCTCGTCGCCCACGTTGGTGGCATGACCGTTCTTCGACAGCTCCTTTTTCAGAGTGTGGAAGATCTCCGCGCCCATGCGGATCGCCTCGGCCATCGACGGGGCGCCCACCGGCATGACCATGAATTCCTGGAAATCCAGCGGGTTGGCCGCATGCGCGCCGCCGTTGATGATGTTCATTGCCGGGATCGGCAGCACATGGGCGTTGGCGCCGCCGACATAGCGGTACAGCGGCACGCCCGCACTGGCCGCCGCCGCCTTGGCCACCGCCAGCGACACCGCCAGCACCGCGTTGGCGCCCAGTCGGCCCTTGTTGTCGGTGCCGTCGAGGTCGATCATCGCGTGATCGCAGCCGCGCTGGTCCTCGGCCTCCATGCCGATCAGCGTGTCGCGGATCTCGCCGTTGATGTGGCCCACCGCCTTCTGCACGCCTTTGCCCAGGAACCGGCCGCCGCCGTCGCGCATCTCCAGCGCCTCGCGCTCGCCGGTTGAGGCCCCCGAGGGCACCATGGCCGAACCGAAGGCGCCATCGGCGAGGATCACATCCGCCTCGACCGTGGGATTGCCGCGGCTGTCGAGAACTTCGCGCGCCTTGATATCCGAAATCTGCGTCATAAGAACTTTCCCTTGTAAGGACTCGGGCAACCTATAACCCGGCAGATGCGCCGAGGAAAGCCGTGCGACGGAACTTGTGTTAGCGGTACCATGCGGCGGCACCTTCCCGCCCGCAGCGCGGGCCGGGCCGCTCGACATTCCCATGCGAAACGATAGTTCTGGACCAAAGGAGTGCGCCCCATGTCCTACACCCGCCTGATCTACGCCTCCCGGCCGTTCGGATATGACAACGCCATGCTGGCGGGCATCCTGCTGGACGCGCGCCGCTGCAACAGCCGCGACGACATCACCGGGGCGCTGATCGCGCGCGGCGATCTCTACCTGCAACTGCTCGAAGGGCCGGATGCGCCGGTGCGCGACGCCTTTCGCCGCATCGCCCGCGACGACCGGCACGTCGACGTCCAGGTGCTGGTGACACGCCGCACCGACCGCCGGATGTTTCCCGGCTGGTCGATGCGCGACGATCCGGCGAAATCCTGGATGTGGTCGCAGCGCGAGGTGGCGCAGGGTGCAGTGGAGAAGGCCAGCGAGGCCGAGGTCGAGGCAGTCTTCACCCGCCTCTGGCGCGAGGCGCTGCACTGAGCGTTTGGCGTTGCCTCCGACCCGCCTGACGCTGCCTGAAAATCAGGGAGTTCCGAGCGCCAGGCGATGCATCACGCTTCACGCCGAACGCAAGACGCTCCGGACGACACGAAAGGATTTGCCATGATGCTCTTTCATCACCGCAACCGCGACCGCAACGCCGACACCCGCCGCGTCTACGCATTGTTCGAGATCGCGCATACGGCGGTCGATTTCCTCGCCGCGCTCTGTTTCCTCGTGGGTTCGGTCCTGTTCCTCTTTCCGGCCTTCGAGACCCCCGCGGTCTGGCTCTTCATCCTGGGGTCGGTCTTCTTCATGGCCAAACCCACCCTGCGCCTGGTGCGGGAACTCAAGCTCTGGCGCATGGGCAAGCTCGACCGCCTGGCACGGCGCGAAACCGGCGATCCATAGGCCCCCTTCATCTTGCCGATAAACTCCGGAGAGCACGAGAGACAGCGTCTCTCGTATCGCCCGGGGCACCCGGGCGATCCCGCGAAGCGGCCAGCGCCCCTTTCCCCCAATCCCCCGATCCGCTAAGACCGCGCCAGACGCAACGCATGCAGAGTGAAGACCGATGAAATTCACGCTTTCCTGGCTCAAGGACCACCTTGAGACCGACGCCTCCGTCGACGCCATCGCCGAGGCCCTGACCGATCTCGGGCTCGAGGTCGAAGGCATCGAAGACCCCTCGAAGCGTCTGGGCGACTTTACCATCGGCAAGGTCCTGCACGCCGAAAAGCATCCCGATGCGGACAAGCTCAAGGTCTGCCGCGTGGCCACCGACGAGGGCGAATTGCAGATCATCTGCGGCGCGCCCAACGCGCGCGAGGGCATCACCGTCGTTGTCGCCAAGCCCGGCACCTACGTTCCGGGCATCGACACCACCATTGGCGTCGGCAAGATCCGCGGCGTCGAAAGCTACGGCATGATGTGTTCCGAACGCGAGATGGAGCTTTCGGACGAACACGACGGCATCATCGAACTGCCCTCTGGCGAGGTCGGGCAGCGGTTCACCGACTGGCTGGCGCAGAACCGCCCGCAGCAGGTCGACCCGGTGATCGAGATCGCCATCACCCCGAACCGCCCCGACGCGCTGGGCGTGCGCGGCATCGCCCGCGATCTCGCCGCGCGCGGCCTCGGCACGCTCAAGCCGCGCGAAACCGACCCGGTGCCGGGTGCCTTCCCGTGCCCCGTTTCCGTGAGCATCGACGCCGACACCATCGAGGCCTGCCCGATCTTCTACGGTCGTCTTATCCGCGGGGTGAAGAACGGCCCCAGCCCCGCCTGGCTGCAGACCGCGCTGCGCGCCATCGGGCTGCGGCCGATCTCCTTCCTCGTCGACGTGACCAACTTCTTCACCTACGACCGCAACCGCCCGCTGCACGTCTTCGACGCCGACAAGCTCAAGGGCGGGCTGCGCATCCACCGCGCCGCGGGCGGCGAGACGATGATGGGTCTCGATGACAAGACCTACAGCTTCCAGCCCGAGATGACGCTGATCTCGGACGAGGCCGGCGTGCAGTCCATCGCCGGCGTCATGGGCGGCCTGCCCACCGGCGTCACCGACGAGACCACGAATGTCTTCGTCGAGGCGGCCTATTTCGACCCGATCCGCACCGCCTACACGGGCCGCGCGCTCAAGATCAATTCCGACGCCCGTTACCGGTTCGAACGCGGCATCGATCCCGCGTGGACTCCGCAGGGGCTCGAGCATGCAACGCGCATGATCCTCGACCACGCCGGCGGCGAGGCCTCCGAGGTTGTGGTCGCGGGCGCCATTCCCGACACCTCCCGCGCTTACAGGCTCGACCCGGCGCGCGTGGTATCGCTGGTGGGCATGGAGATCCCCGAGGCCGAGCAGCGCGCCACGCTCGAGGCGCTGGGCTTCACGCTTCAAGGCGACATGGCGCAGGTGCCCAGCTGGCGCCCGGACGTCATGGGCGAGGCGGACCTCGTCGAAGAGGTGGCCCGCGTCGCCTCGCTGACCAAGCTTCAGGGCAAGCCGCTGCCGCGCGTGCAGGCAGGCGTGCCGAAGCCGATCCTGTCGCCGGTGCAGAAGCGCGAACAGGCCGCACGGCGCACGGCGGCGGCGCTTGGCTACAATGAATGCGTGACCTACAGCTTCATCGACAAGGCGGCGGCGACGCTTTTCGGCGGTGGTGACGATGCGACGATGCTGGCGAACCCGATCAGCTCGGAAATGAGCCACATGCGCCCGGCGCTTCTGCCCGGCCTGCTGCGCGCCGCGGCGCGCAACCAGGCGCGCGGCTTCGCCGACCAGGCGCTGTTCGAGGTGGGCGCGGCCTTTCACGGCGGCGAGCCCGAGGAACAGCACCTGCTGGTGTCGGGCCTGCTTGTGGGGCGCACCGGTCCCAAGGATGTGCACGGCGCGGCCCGCGCGGTCGACCTCTTTGATGCCAAGGCGGATGCCGAGGCGCTGCTTGCGGCGATGGGCGCGCCCGCCAAGGTGCAGATTCTGCGCGGCGCCAGCGACTGGTGGCACCCCGGGCGGCACGGCAAGATCTGCCTCGGCCCCAAGAAGGTGCTGGGCATTTTCGGCGAATTGCACCCCAAGGTCCTGCGCGAGATGGACGTGAAGGGCCCCGCCGTGGCCTTCACCCTCTGGCCTGCGGAGATTCCGCTGCCGCGCAAGACCGGAGCGGCACGCCCGGCGCTGACGCTCAACGACCTGCAACCGGTGGAGCGCGATTTCGCCTTCGTCGTCGATGCCGAGGTGGCGGCGCTCGACCTCGTCAATGCCGCTGCCGGAGCCGACAAGGCGCTGATCGCCGACGTGCGGGTCTTCGACGAATTCATCGGCGGCAGCTTGGGCGAGGGCAAGAAGTCGCTGGCCATCACCGTGCGCCTGCAACCGGTCGACAAGACCCTGAAAGAGGCCGAGATCGAGGCCGTGGCGGCCCGGATCGTCGAGAAGGTGACCAAGGCCACCGGCGGCACGCTGCGCGGCTGAACCGGGGCGCGGGCGGTTGCCCGCGCCGCCGCGCGCCTTAGGTCATGCCGAAACGACATATCGAGAGGACAGATCACCATGGGCCTGAACGTCTATCTTTCCGGGGAGATTCACACCGACTGGCGCGAGCAGATCATCGACGGCGCGCAGGGGCTCGACATCACCTTCACCAGCCCGGTCACCGATCACGCCGCCAGCGACGACTGCGGCGTGACCATCCTGGGCGAGGAACCGAACAAGTACTGGCACGACCACAAGGGCGCCATGGTCAACGCCATCCGCACCCGCAAGGGCATCGAGGATGCCGACGTGGTCGTGGTCCGCTTCGGCGAGAAGTACAAGCAGTGGAACGCGGCCTTCGACGCGGGCATGGCGGCGGCGCTGGGCAAGTCGCTGATCGTGCTGCAGCAACCCGACCACGACCACGCGCTGAAAGAGGTGGACGCCGCGGCACTCGCCGTCGCGCGGGAACCGGGGCAGGTGGTCGACATCCTGCGCTACGTTCTGACCGGGACGCTGCCGGGCAAATGATCCTGCGGGGCCAAAGCATTCGAATCTTCTCTCGATAAGACTCAAGACACCTGACGCGTCCCGCAGATCAGGCTGCGACAGGTGATCCGATTCAAGCGCAATGACTCAGAGCACCACGATGCCGGTGTGTTTGGCCTTGTGCTCCGGCTCCACGTGGATGGTGACGGCGCACTGGCTGATCTCGGCCTTGATCGCGGCCTCGATCCGGTCGCAGATGTCGTGGGCGTCTTCGACACTCATCTCTCCGGGCACCACGAGGTGAAACTCGATGAAGGTCGCGGCCCCGGCGTTGCGGGCGCGCAGGTCATGTGCCTCCACAGCGCCCTCGGCATTTTCCGAAATCAGCGTGCGCATCTGCTCGAGCTCGGCGTCGGACACGCTTTCGTCCATCAGCCCGCCGATGGAACCGCGCACCACCACCCAGCCCGACCACAGGATGTTGACCGCGACCGCCGCAGCCAGCGCCGGATCGAGCCAGTGCCAGCCGGTCAGCACCGCCAGCGCCACGCCCGCCGTCACCCCGACCGACGACACCACATCGGTCAGCAGGTGCCGTCCGTCCGCGGCCAGCGCCGGTGAGGACAGCCGCCGCCCGGCGCGCAGCAGCACCAGGCACCAGGCGCCGTTCAGCACCCCGGCCAGCAGGTTGATGGCGATCCCCGCATAGGGCGCGTCGAGCATCCGAGGCGACATGAAGGCGCCATAGGCTTCGCGCATGATCAGCAGGGCGGCGACGACGATCATCACGCCTTCGAGCACGGCGCTGAAATATTCCGCCTTGTGATGGCCGAAGGGATGGCTCGCATCCGCTGGAACGGCCGCCACCCGCAAGGCGATCAGGGCGGCGATGGCTGTCGCGACGTTGACGATACTTTCCAGCGCGTCGGACAGGAGCGCGACCGATCCGGTCATCCACCAGGCGAGTGTCTTGATCGCCAGAACCGTGATGCCGACGGCGATGCTGCCCCAGGCGATCTTGATGGCATTGGTCATCGCGTCCAACCGCTCCGTGTCGCGTCTGGCGCGGTGATAGCGCCGCACCAATCGCGCCGCAACCGGCAGGGTGAACGAAAACAGCCCGCGCGGTCGGCGTGGGCTGTCGGGCAAAGCGGAGGTGTCTCAGCCGCGCTTGAGCGCGTCGCGGATTTCCAGCAGCACGTCGAGCTCGGACGGGCCGGTGTCGACCTCGGGGGCGACCTCGTCGGGCTTTTCGGCGGCGGATTTCACGCGGTTGACCATCTTGACCAGCAGGAAGACGACGAAGGCGATGATCAGGAAATTGATGACCGCCATCAGGAAGCTGCCCACGGCAAAGACCGGCGCCCCGGCCTCTTTCGCTACGTCGAGGGACGGATGTTCGGACCCGTCGAGCGTGTAGAACCAGCCGGAGAAGTCGATTCCGCCGGTAAAGAGCGCGATGATCGGATTGATGATGTCGCCCACCAGCGACGTGACGATGGCCGTGAACGCGGCGCCGACGATGATGCCGACGGCCATGTCCATGACATTGCCCTTGGCGATGAAATCCTTGAATTCGTTAATCATTGTGTCCCCACGTTTGACTTCGTTCTGATTGTTTCAGAAGCGTTGACAGTAAAAGCGCAGGGCGGGGAATGGCACAAGCGTTTTGCGCGGGCAGCGGGAAAAGCCCAATCGCTTTCCCCGCTCCGGCAAACGGTCAGCTTTCGCGGAGGATCACCTGCGGCGAGGTCACGTCGATCCCCAGCGCCTTGCCCACGGCAAAGTAGGTGAGTTTGCCGGCGTGCACGTTGAGCCCGTCCAGAAGGTGCGGATCGTCCTGGCAGGCCTGTTTCCAGCCCTTGTCGGCGAGGTCCAGCATGAACGGCATGGTGGCGTTCCCCAGCGCGATGGTCGAGGTCCGCGCCACGGCGCCCGGCATGTTGGCGACGCAGTAGTGCATGATCCCATCGACCTCGTAGACCGGGTCCTGGTGGGTGGTGGCCTTCGAGGTCTCGAAACAGCCACCCTGGTCGATGGCGACGTCGACGAGCGCCGCGCCGGGCTTCATCTCGGACAGCTGCGCGCGGCTGATGAGCTTGGGGGCGGCGGCGCCGGGGATCAGCACCGCGCCGATCACCATGTCGGCCTGGCGCGCGAGCTCGATGGTGTTGCCGGCGCTGGCGTACATGGTCTTGAACGTGCCGCCGAAAACGTCGTCGAGGTAACGCAGACGCGGCAGCGAGCGGTCCAGGACCGTGACGTCTGCACCCATCCCGGCGGCGATGCGCGCGGCGTGGGTGCCGACGACGCCGCCGCCGATCACCATGACGCGGGCCGGCGCGACGCCGGGCACGCCGCCCATCAGTACGCCGCGGCCGCCGTTGGCCTTCTGCAGCGTCCAGGCGCCGACCTGCGGCGCCAGGCGGCCCGCCACTTCGGACATCGGCGCCAGCAGGGGCAGGCCGCCACGCGGGTCGGTCACGGTCTCATATGCGATGGCGGTGCAGCCCGACGCGAGCAGGTCGCGGGTCTGGTCGGGATCGGGGGCGAGGTGCAGATATGTGAAGAGAAGCTGGCCTTCGCGCAGCATCTTGCGCTCCACCGCCTGGGGTTCCTTGACCTTCACGATCATGTCGGCGGTGGCAAAGATCTCTTCCGCCGTGTCGATGATCGCCGCACCCGCCTCGACATAGTCGGCATCCTCGAATCCCGCACCACGGCCCGCACCGGCCTGCACGATCACCTCGTGGCCGTGCGACACCGCCTCGCGCGCGGCGTTCGGGGTCAGCCCGACGCGGAATTCCTGGGGTTTGATCTCTGTCGGACATCCGATTTTCATGGCCTGGCCTCCTTGCACTGGCTTTTGCAGCGGATAGCGCAGCAGGCGCGCAATTACTCTGTCGATTTCTCCGGCTGTTTGCGCGATCATTCGCAGACTCTTCGACAAACCGGCGCTTGAACGAAAGGATTCTCCGGCGATGACCCTGGACGAGACGGATCGGCGGATTCTCCGTGCCCTGCAGGCTGGCGGGCGCATTTCGAACGCGGACCTTGCGGAGGCCGTCAACCTGTCGCCCTCGGCCTGTCACCGCCGGGTGCAGCGGCTCGAGGCGTCGGGCGTGATCGCGGGCTACGTGGCTCTTCTCAATGCGCGCAAGCTGGGTATGCCGACCTATGTCTTCGTGGAGATCAAGCTCGCCACCCAGGCCGACGAGGTGCTGGACGCCTTCGAAAAGGCCGTGGCGCGGGTGCCGCATGTGCTGGAATGTCACCTGATGGCGGGCAGCGCCGACTACCTGCTCAAGATCGTGGCCGAGGACACAGAGGATTTCGCCCGCATCCACCGGCAATACCTGACGCGGCTGCCGGGGGTGACGCAGATGCAGTCGTCCTTTGCACTGCGCACGGTGTTCAAGACCACGGCGCTGCCGGTCTGACTTGCGCCCGTCGCCTGCGGGGATAGTCTGCGCGCCATGGACTGGGATCACATCATCGTCGGCGCGGGCAGCGCCGGTTGCGTGCTGGCAAAGCGGCTGAGTGCCGCGGGCCGCCGTGTGCTGCTGCTCGAGGCCGGCGGGCGCGACAATTACCATTGGGTGCACATCCCGATGGGCTATCTTTATTGCATCGGCAACCCACGCACCGACTGGTGTTTCCGCACCGCCGAAGAGCCGGGGCTGAATGGCCGGTCGCTGCTCTATCCGCGCGGCAAGCTGCTGGGCGGCTGTTCGTCGATCAACGGCATGCTCTACCTGCGCGGTCAGGCGGCGGATTACGATGGCTGGCGCCAGATGGGTCTGACCGGCTGGGGCTGGGAGGACGTTCTGCCCTATTTCATGAAATCCGAGGATTACGTCGACGGCCCGTCCGAGGCGCATGGCACGGGCGGCGAATGGCGCGTCGAGAACCAGCGCCTGCACTGGGACGTGCTGGACCACTGGCGCGACGCGGCCGTGGCGACGGGCATCCCGGCGGTGGCCGATTTCAACACCGGCGACAACGAGGGCGTGGGTTATTTCCGCGTCAACCAGCGCAATGGCTGGCGGATGAACACCGCCAAGGCGTTCCTGCGCGGCGCGCCGAAGGACAAGCTGAAGATCGAGACGAAGGCGCAGGTTTCGACGCTGCTGTTCGACGGGCCCCGTGTCGTGGGGGTGCGTTGGCACCGCGGGGACGAGGTGTTCGAGGCGCGCGCGGCGGGCGAGGTGATCCTGTCGGCAGGGGCCATCGGATCGCCGCAGATCCTGCAACTCTCCGGCATCGGCCCGGGCGAGGTCCTTCAGGACAACGGCATCGCGCCGGTCCACGTCTCGGACGCGGTGGGCGCCAACCTGCAGGACCATCTGCAACTGCGCTGCGCCTGGCGTCTGACCGGGGCCAAGACGCTGAACACACTGGCCGGGTCCTGGCTGGGCAAGGCGCGGATCGCGGCGGAATACGCGCTGAAACGCTCCGGGCCGATGTCCATGGCCCCGAGCCAGCTGGGTGCCTTTTCGAAGTCACGCCCAGATCTTGCGACCGCCGACCTGGAATACCACGTGCAGCCGCTGAGCCTTGAGGCCTTCGGCCAGCCGCTGCACGGCTACCCGGCGATGACCGCGAGCGTCTGCAACCTGCGCCCGGAAAGCCGCGGCACGGTGCGGATCACCGGCCCGGATTTCCGCGCCTCACCCGAGATCCGGCCCAATTACCTGAGCACCGAGGCCGACCGGCAGGTGGCCGTGGCCGCCATCCGGCAGGCGCGGCGGATCATGGCGCAGGCGCCGATGCAGCGCTACGCGCCGGAAGAGGTGAAGCCGGGGGACGGGATCGACAGCGACGTGGACCTCGCGCGCGCGGCGGGTGACATCGGCACGACGATCTTTCACCCCGTGGGCACGGTCCGGATGGGAGAGGATGCGGGCGCGCCGCTGGACGCCAGCCTGCGCTTTCGCGGGTTGGATGGCCTGCGCGTCGTCGATGCCAGCGTGATGCCGCGGATCACCAGCGGCAACACCAACGCGCCGACGATCATGATCGCGGAAAAGGCCGCGGATCTTGTCCTGCAAGGGGCCTGACGGTGCCGCCGGGCCGCGTTTTTCTCGAGAAAAACGGAACGGAAATCTCGAGATTTCCGGCCCTGAAAACGACAAACCCCCGAAGCGGCTGCCCGGGGGTCGTCAATGCGTCTTGCGTGTCGGAAATGCCGTTTAAAGCATGCCTTCGCGTTGCGCCTTCTTGCGTGCCAGCTTGCGGGCACGGCGGATCGCTTCGGCTTTCTCGCGCGCTTTCTTCTCGGACGGCTTCTCGAAATGCTGCTTGAGCTTCATTTCCCGAAACACGCCTTCGCGCTGGAGCTTCTTCTTCAGGGCACGGAGCGCCTGATCGACATTGTTGTCGCGAACACTAACCTGCATGTGGTTTTCACCACCTTTCTAAGTTTGAGTTGCAAGGATTTGCAGGAGGTGGCCGTATAGCAAAGGCCGCCTAGTTTGTCTAGTGTTCACCGAAACAGACCGAAGGACAGGCCATGACCGACGACACTGTGCAGAAAATCCTCGATGCGGCGCTCATGCACGTACCGTTCGACGGCTGGTCCGAGGTGACCTTGCGCGCCGCGGTGGCCGATGCGGGCGTCGATCCGGTGGTCGCTCGGGCGCTCTTGCCGCGCGGGGCGGTGGACCTGGCGCTGGCCTATCACCGCCGCGGCGACGACCTGATGGCCGAGCGCCTGCGCGCCGAGGATCTGAACGCGCTGCGCTTCCGCGACAGGATCGCGCGCGCGGTGCGCCTGCGGCTCGAAGTCGTGGAGGATCGCGAGGTCGTGCGCCGCGGCACCACGCTCTTTGCCCTGCCGATGCACGCCGCCGACGGCGCCCGCGCGATCTGGGGCACCGCCGACCGGATCTGGACGGAACTGGGCGACACCTCCGACGACATCAACTGGTATACCAAGCGCGCGACGCTCGCGGGGGTCTATTCCTCCACGGTGCTCTACTGGCTGGGCGACGATTCGCTGGGCAGCCAGGCGACCTGGGACTTCCTCGACCGGCGCATCGGCGACGTCATGCAGATCGAGAAGGTCAAGGCACAGGTGCGCGGCAACGCCTTTCTCAACAAGGTTTTCGCCGGGCCGAATTGGGTGCTAAGCAAGGTGCGCGCACCCGGCGCCGTGTCCGATCCGGACCTGCCGGGACGCTGGACCAGCCCGCGATAAGGAGCACGAGATGACCAAGACCATGCGCGCCGTGGAGATTTCCGAACCCGGCGGACCTGAGGTGCTGCGCCTCGCCGATCGCCCCGTGCCCGAACCGGACCACGGCCAGGTGGTGATCAAGGTGGCCTATGCGGGCGTCAACCGCCCGGACGCGCTGCAGCGGGCCGGGGCCTATGCTCCGCCCCCGGGTGCGAGCGACCTGCCGGGGCTCGAGGCCTCGGGCGAGGTCGTGGCGCTCGGCGACGGCGTGACCGAGCTTGCCCTGGGCGACCGGGTCTGCGCCCTGCTGCCCGGCGGCGGCTATGCCGAATACGTGGCCACGCCGGCGGCGCACTGCCTGCCGCTGCCCAAGGGCATGGGCCTCAAGGAGGCCGCCTGCCTGCCGGAAACCTTCTTCACTGTCTGGAGCAACGTCTTCCTGCGCGGCGGCCTGAAAGCGGGCGAGCGGTTCCTGGTGCATGGCGGCTCCTCCGGCATCGGGACCACGGCGATCCAGCTGGCCAGCCGCCTTGGCGCGCGGGTCTTCACCACCGCCGGATCGGCGGAGAAATGCGCCAAGTGCCTGGAACTGGGCGCGGAACGGGCGATCAACTACCGCGAGGACGATTTCGTCGCGGTGCTGCGGGCCGAGGGCGGCGCCGATCTCATCCTCGACATGGTCGGCGGTGACTACCTGCCACGCAACGTCAAGACGCTGGCCGACGACGGACGGCTGGTGCAGATTGCCTTCCTGCAGGGGCCGAAGGTCGAGCTCAACTTCGCCCAGGTGATGATGCGGCGGCTGACGATCACCGGCTCGACCCTGCGCCCGCAGTCGAACCTCGCCAAGGCGCGCATCGCCGACGCGTTGCGCCGCGATATCTGGCCGATGCTGGACAGCGGTGCGGTGCATCCGGTGATGGATTCCGAATTTCCCCTCGCCGAGGCCGCCGCCGCCCATGCCCGAATGGAAACGTCCGATCACATCGGCAAGATCGTTCTCAACGTCGCTGGATAAAGGAGCCTGACATGGCAAGAACAGCAGTCATCAAGAAACACGGCGGCCCCGAGGAATTCGTGATTGAGGACCGCCCGGTCGGCGATCCCGGCCCCGGAGAGTTGCGCATCCGCCACGAAGCCTGCGGGCTCAACTTCATAGACGTCTACCAGCGCACCGGGCTCTACCCGATGGACCTGCCCCATGCGCTGGGCATGGAGGCGGCGGGTGTCGTCGAGGCGGTGGGCGAGGGCGTCTCGCATCTGAAGCCCGGCGACCGCGCCGCCTATGCCGCCCAGCCCCCCGGCGCCTATACCGAGGAACGCGTCATGCCCGCGGCCCAGGTCTGCCCGCTGCCGGATGACCTGTCTTTCGAGCAGGGGGCCGCGATGATGCTGAAGGGGCTGACGGTGCAGTACCTCTTTCACCGCACCACGCCGTTGAAAAAGGGCGACACGGTGCTCTTTCACGCCGCCGCCGGGGGCGTGGGTCTCATCGCCTGCCAATGGGCGCGCTCCGAAGGCATCACGCTGATCGGCACCGCCGGGACGGACGAGAAATGCGCCCTGGCGCTGGAGCATGGCGCCAGCCACTGCATCAACTACCGCAGCAGCGACTGGTCCAAGGAGGTGCGCGACTTGACCGGGGGCAAGGGCGTCGACGTGGTCATGGACGCCGTGGGCAAGGACACCTTCGAAGGCTCGCTCGACAGCCTGCGGCCCTTGGGCATGATGATTTCCTTCGGCAACGCCTCGGGCGCCGTGCCGCCGCTGGACATTGGGATGCTCGGCAAGAAGGGGTCGCTCAAGATCACCCGGCCGACGCTCTTTACCCATATCGCCCGCCACGAGGATTGCCAGGAGATGGCGCGGATGCTCTTCGGGAAGGTGGTGGCCGGCGACGTGACGATCCGCATCGACCAGCGCTTCCCGCTGGACGACGTGGCCGAGGCGCATCGCACGCTGGAGGCCCGCAAGACCACCGGAAGCACCGTGCTGACCCTCTGATCCGGCGGCGCGCCTGCGGCGCACTGGAGGTCTCAGCGGCGGCCTTCGGGCCGCCGCTTCGGGGGCGGGCGGCGGTGTGACGCGCCGCCTGACCGGACCGCATGTGGCGCGGCATCAAAGCCTCCGGCGGGAGTATTTTGCGCCCTTGGAAACAGCCTGAAACGGAAACGGCCCGTACGCACATCGGCGCACGGGCCGGAAAGCGAGGCTATCCGCGCTTCCAAGGGCACGGTCATCGGCGCTCCCGCCTGTACCGTGACCCCATCAGACCCATCCGTGGTTAAGACTTTGTTTCCAAGGGTGGAAAATACTCCCGCCGGAGGCATGAAATCCTTCGGGCGCGACCGCGCGACTACCGGATCGGGTCGAACAGCGCGTCCTGCAGCGTGCAGTCGCGGATGACGTCGCGGCCACAGGGCACCGGATCGAGGGCGCGCGACAGGCAGATGCGCGCCTCCTGGATGCGTCCGGCCTTGCAGGTGACGGTCAGCATGTCGGGCTCGAGCCCTGGGTTTTCCTTGAGGAACGCCTCTTCGATCAGGCGGGCGGGCAGGTTCACCGGTTTGTCGAGCTTTCGGAACACCGGCGGTTTCACCACCTGCTCGAAGGCCCGCCGCGCCAGGGCATAGTAATCCCGCGGCGGCAGGCCTGCGCAGACGCCGTGTTTCTTCCACTGGTACCAGGCCAGGCCCGGTGTGCCCATCACGTCCGCCATGTCGCGGGTCATGGCGCGGCTCGGCGGCGCTTCGGTCGTGCGGCAATAGGACGGCCATCCACGATGGTACTGGGGCCAGAGCCCGTGCAGCACCCAGCCGAAGTCGGCCTCTGCGTCGCATTGCGAGGAGCCGCGCGCATCGCCTTCGAGCGCGCACCAGGTGGGCGACCAGCTGAGCGACAGCACGTAATAGTCAAAGACGCCGGCCTGTTCGCCGTCCGCGCGGGCGGGCGCGCTCCAGAGCAGGGTCAGGCCCAGACACAGGGCGATCGGCAGACGCATTTTCTCTTTCCTCTCCGGCTTTGCGCCACTATATAGGCGCCAAGTTCCCCGACAACGGTAACCCGTCCCGAAATCTCGGGACCTCCCGAGCCCCGGCTTGGGGGCCGGGACAGACATGCTTCGGGACACCATGGCCAAGGAGTTAGGGCAGATGAACAAACCGATCATGGCACGCGCCACCGCCGTCTGGCTGGTGGACAACACGACGCTTACCTTCAAGCAGATCGCCGATTTCACCGGCATGCACGAGCTCGAGGTGCAGGGCATCGCCGATGGCGACGTCGCCACCGGCGTCAAGGGGTTCGATCCCATCGCCAACAACCAGCTCGACCAAGGCGAGATCGACCGGGCCGAGAAGGACCCGGCCTACAAGATGAAGCTCAAGTTCAACCCCGCTGCCGTGGGCGAGGAAAAGCGCCGCGGGCCGCGCTACACGCCGCTCTCCAAGCGCCAGGACCGGCCGGCGTCGATCCTGTGGCTGGTGAAGTTCCACCCGGAACTGTCGGACGGCCAGATCTCCAAGCTGGTGGGCACCACCAAGCCGACGATCCAGGCGATCCGCGAGCGCACGCATTGGAACATCGCCAACATCCAGCCCATCGACCCGGTCGCCTTGGGCCTCTGCAAGCAGTCCGAACTCGATGCCGCGGTGGCCAAGGCCGCGAAGAAGGCCGACAGCATGATGTCGGACGACGAGCGCCGCAAGCTGGTCAGCACCGAACAGAGCCTGGGCATGGAAGACGAACCGCGGCTGCCCACCGCCATCGAAGGGCTGGAAACCTTCAGCCTGTCCGATCCGCGCGATGACAAGTCCGAGGACGCGGAAGACACCCGCAAGGACAGCGATTTCTCGGATGCCGACAGCTTCTTCAACCTGCCGGACGACGATGACGACGACGAGGACGACGACAGCGACGATCCGCGCCGCTGAAACCGCGTCCCACCGCGATCGAAAGGCCCGCCGCTGCGCGGGCCTTTTTGCTGCACGGCCCGGTGCGTCAGCGATAGATCATGTCGACCTTGCTGAAGGCGCCGCGGGCATGGTCGCGGCGGAAGATGCGGTGGTCCTCTTTCAGCCGGTCCGCCGCCTCGACGGTGAATTCGAGGATGTCGTCGATGAAGAGATCGTGCGGCGTGGCGGCGGCGATGATCGAGGGTTCGACGTCGTAATCCACCTGGCCCAGATCGTCCGACAGCGCATGCGCCTGTGCCAGCGCCGCGCCGCAGACGCGGGCATAGGCCTTCCAGGTCTTGGTGCTGAGCTCGTCGAGGTCGATGTCGTCGCGGAACGGCGCGCGTTCGCGGGACATGAAGCTTTCGCCGTCGATCTTGACCGCCCCGTAGAAGATATCGCCATGCGCCAACTGGACCCGCTGGCCATGGGCGATGCGGTCGGCCTTGTCACCGGCGTTGAACTCCACCGGCGGGGTCAGCCCGTCGAGCGCCGAGCGCCGGGCGCTCTTGAACTCGATGATGATGTCGTCGGTGGCGTCCTTGCTGGGGCCTTCGATCAACACGTAGTAGCGCGGCAGGCCGAGCGACGCCGTGCCTTGGCCGTGGCGCACGCAGACATCCTTGACCTTCAGTTCTCCGGCGCGGTCGGGCACGTCCAGCCCGTTCGACTTGGCGAGGTCGTCGATGGCCTTCTGGAATTTCGGGATCTCGGAGGAGATCGGCTGCAATTCGTCATCGGCACGAAAACCGCGGCCCGAGGGCTTGAGGTAGTCGTCCCAGAGCCAGTCGCGGCGCTCTTCCCAGGCCTCTTTGAAGAGCCGCCGGATGACCTTGGGGGAGTTGTCCATGCGGTAGCTGTCGTTCTTTTCGGTGGCGTGTTCGGCGTAGCCCTTCATCGCCTCGAGGTAGCCGTTGACGAAGGCCTTGACCACGTTCCGGCGCTTCTTGCGCTTCATCCCGCCTTCTTCCTTGGCGGCGATCCAGAAGCCGACGGCGCCGCGCTTGATGTCCCAGGTGAAGGGCGCATAGACGGTTTCGTCGAAATCGTTGACGCCGAAGATCGGCGCACCGTTCTTGTCCGGCATGACGCCGAAATTCTCGGGATGCACGTCGCCAAGCGCCATGACCGTGGGCATGTCGCCGTCCTGTCCCAGCATGTCGCGGTAAAAGAGCAGCGCCGTGCCACGGAAGAACTTGAACCGGCTTTCGGCGAGCTTGGCGAATTTCTCTTCGGCGCCGTGGGCTTGCTGTTCGATCCGCTGCGCGTGGTCTTCGCGCAAGGTAGAGCGCAGATGCCTGCGGCGCGCTGTGCCGGTGAGCAGGGCGGGGGGCATCACCTGGTCGCCCTTGGCGATGCGTTTGGCAAGATCCGCGAATTGCGACACCTGGCTCTGCGCCTTGTGACGGTGTTCGATCTTGGTCTTCGTCTTGGAATTCGTTTGCTTTTTCTCGACGGATGTCGCCATGCCGGTTCCCTTTGTTTCAACGAGGGCCAACGCGGGCCAACGCGGGGCCGGGCGAGACTGTTCCGGATGCGGTGCCGTCAGAGCGGCTTGCGGGCGTTGAGGGCGGCGGTGATCGTGCCGTCGTCGAGGTAGTCGAGTTCGCCGCCGATGGGCACGCCCTGCGCCAGGCTGCTGAGGGCCACCCGGCCTTCGAGCTGGTCGGCGATGTAATGCGCGGTGGTCTGTCCGTCGACCGTGGCGTTGAGCGCGAGAATCACCTCGGTCACCTCTTCGGCGGCGACGCGGTCGACCAGACGCGGGATGTGAAGCTCCTCGGGGCCGATGGAGTCGAGCGCCGAGAGCGTGCCGCCCAGGACGTGATAGCGGCCGCGAAAGGTGCCCGACCGTTCCATCGCCCAGAGGTCGGCCACGTCCTCGACCACGCAGATCACGCCGGTGGCGCGGCGGTCGTCGGCGCAGATCGGGCAGATGTCGGCGGTGCCGATGTTGCCGCAGTTGAGGCATTCGCGGGCGGTGTCGGCGACGGTCTGCATGAGCGCCGCCAGCGGTGTCAGCAGCGGGCCGCGCTTGGCGATCAGGTGCAGCACCGCGCGCCGCGCCGACCGCGGCCCGAGGCCGGGAAGGCGCGCCATGAGGTCGATCAGCGCGTCGATATCGGTGCGGTCTGTCATCGCGGCCCGGTTGGGTGGAAGGGGAGTGGGGGCCAGCCCCCGCCCTCAGTAGGATGAAGGAGCCGAGCCCCGAGAACGGTATGATGCGGGGGCCAGCCCCCGCACCCCCGGAGTTTATCCCGCAAGATGAAGGCGGATCAGAAGGGTAGTTTCATGTCCGCGGGCAGGCCGAGGGATTCGGTCAGCTTGGACATTTCCTGCTGGGCGCGGTCCGAGGCCTTTTGCTGGGCGTCCTTGATGGCGGCGAGGATCAGGTCCTCGACCACTTCCTTGTCGTCGCCGTTGAAGATCGACGGGTCGATGTCCAGACCCTTGAGCTCGCCCTTGGCCGAGCAGGTGGCCTTGACGAGGCCCGCGCCGGATTCGCCGGTGACCATGATCGAATGCATCTCTTCCTGCAGTTCGGCCATCTTTCCCTGCATCTCCTGGGCCTTCTTCATCATCCCGGCCATGTCGCCGAGCCCGCCTAGTCCCTTGAACATCTGTGTCTCCTGATCTGTGGGTTGTCCAAGAGATACGCGCGGCGGGGCGCTGCCACAAGGGGTGGGCGGTCCGTCGTGCTGGATCGTCCTGCGGACGAAACGAGAAACGTTGTCTCTCGTGCTCTCTGAGGGTATTTTTGAACCGAAGAAGGGGGGAAGGGCTGGGGATGGGAAGGAGCAAGAGTGGATTGGCGGTGCAGGACTCCGCAAGAAACCGATTGGTTTTTCGCTCTGTCCCGCCCGGTTGATTTGCAAAGCACATCAACCGTCCTCGAACGGGTCCCATTCGTCTTCGACCTCGGGGAGGGCGTCGGCCTCGGCTTCGGCGGCGGCGGCTTCGGCGGTGCGGATGGCGCTGATCGTGGCGGAGGGAAAGGCGGCGCGGGCGGCCTTGACCAGCGGGTGCTCTTCGGCCTCGGCGCGCAGGGCCAGGGCGGCGGCGTCGCGCCGTTCGGCGATGGTGGCGGCGTCGCAGCCGTTCACGATGCTCACCGCCCAGCGGTTGCCGGTCCAGCGCTGCAGGGCCGAGCCCAGCCGGGCGGCCAGGTCCTGCGGCGCGGTGTCGGTGGGTGTGAACTCGATCCGGCCGGGCTGGTAGGCGGCGAGACGCAGGCCGGTTTCGACCTCGACCAGCAGTTTCACGTCGCGGTTTGCGCGGATCACCTCGACCACATGGTCGAAGCTCGGATAGCGCGCCAGCGCCTGGTCGGTGGCCACGGCCTGCACCGGGGCGCCGCCGCCTGACGCTGTGGGGCCGGAGCCGTGGCTCGCACTGCCGGAGGCGTAGGTCGCTTGGGCGACCGGGCCCGCCGCATCCTGCCGGCCGCTGCCGCCGCCGGGGCCGGGGCCGGGGGGCGGCGGGGGCGGCGCGTCCTGCAACTTGCGCACCAGTTCCTCGGGCGAGGGTAGTTCGGCCACGTGGGTGAGCCGGATCACCGCCATCTCGGCGGCCATCATCGCGTTGGGTGCGCCGGCAACCTCGTCCAGCGCCTTGAGCAGCATCTGCCACATGCGGGTCAGCGGCCGCATCCCGAGGCTTTGCGCCATGGCTTGGCCGCGGGTGCGCTCGTCCGGGCCGATGGTCGGGTCCTCGGCGGCCTCGGGCGTGATCTTGACCACCGAGATCCAGTGCGTCACCTCGGCCAGGTCGCGCAGCACCGCCATCGGATCGGCGCCTTCGGCATATTGCCCCGACAGCTCGGTCAGCGCGCCGGCGGCGTCGCCCTTCATGATCAGTTCGAAAAGGTCGAGCACGCGGCCGCGGTCCGCCAGGCCCAGCATGGCGCGGACCTGGTCGGCCGTGGTCTCTCCGGCGCCATGGCTGATCGCCTGGTCGAGCAGCGAGGTGGCGTCGCGGGCGGAGCCTTCGGCAGCGCGGGTGATGAGCGCCAGGGCGTCGTCGCTGATCTGGGCCGCCTCGGCCGTGGCGATGCGGCGCAGCAGGTCGACCATGACCTCGGGTTCGATGCGGCGCAGGTCGAACCGCTGGCAGCGCGACAGCACGGTAACCGGCACCTTGCGGATTTCGGTGGTGGCGAAGATGAACTTCACATGCGCCGGCGGTTCTTCCAGAGTCTTGAGCAGGCCGTTGAAGGCCTGCGTCGACAGCATGTGCACCTCGTCGATGATGTATATCTTGTAGCGCGCCGAGGCCGCGCGGTAATGCACCGAATCGATGATCTCGCGGATGTCGTTGATGCCGGTGCGGCTGGCGGCGTCCATCTCCATCACGTCGACATGGCGGCCTTCCATGATCGCCGTGCAGTGTTCGCATACGCCGCAGGGATCGGTGGTCGGGCCGCCATTGCCGTCGGGGCCGATGCAGTTGATGCCCTTGGCGATGATCCGCGCCGTGGTGGTTTTCCCGGTGCCACGGATGCCGGTCATGATGAAGGCCTGCGCGATCCGGTCGGCTTTGAACGCGTTCTTGAGCGTGCGGACCATGGCATCCTGGCCGACGAGATCGGCAAAGGTCTCGGGACGGTACTTGCGGGCGAGAACCTGGTATTTCGGGGCGTCGGTCATGCGGTACCTGTCGGAGCCTGTGTTCGGAACGGGCAGAGGGTAGGCCGCGGGGCGCGCGGCGTCCACCGGATAACGGCCGACCAGAAGGTGCCGTTCAGGCCGGCAGGCCACCGTCGGTGTCGTCGCCGGCCTCGGCCATCAGGCGGACCAGATCGGGCACGGCGACATGGCGCTTGCCGGTGAGCACGATCACGCCGTCGCGCTTGAGCGCCGAGATCTGGCGGCTCACCGTCTCGAGCGTCAGGCCCAGGTAGTCGGCCATCGCTTCGCGGGTCAGCGGCAGTTCCAGCGTCACGGCGTGATCGTCGGCGGTGCCGACAAGGGCGTTGCGCCGGGCGATGATCGCCAGCAGCGAGGCGATCTTTTCGCGCGCTGTCTTGCGTCCCAGCACCAGCATCCATTCGCGCGCGGCGTCGAGTTCGTCCAGCGTCATCTCGAGCAATCGCTGCGCGATATGCGGCGTTTCGTGCATCATCCGCTCGAACGGCGCGCGGCGGAAACAGCACATCACCAGGTCGGTGGTGGCGGTGACGTCATAGGCGGCTTCGACCCGGCCCGGTCGGCCGACGAAATCCGACGGCAGCAGCAGGCCCACCATCTGCGTGCGCCCGTCTTCCATGGTCTGGGTGAGCGTGGCGACGCCGTTGACGACGGAGCCGAGGAAATCCATCCGGTCGCCGGACCAGACCACGCTCTGCCCGGCCTCGAAACGGCGGTAATACTTGATCTCTTCCAGCCGCGCGAGTTCGTCCGTCTCGCAGCGCGCGCAGACCGCGCGGTGGCGGATCGGGCAGTCGTTGCAATCCTGCGTGAACGTGAGTGCTTGGGTGCGGATCATCGGGGAACGCTCTTGATCTGGGTCAAAGTCAGGCGGCGCGTTGTCTTCCATACGTAATCGCATGATGGACAGAACACAACTTTCCCGGTTGGGACTTTTCGATGCGCGCGTGCCGCGCTACACCAGCTATCCCACCGCGCCGCAGTTCGGCGGCGGGGTGGATGCGGGCCGCCTGGTCCGCTGGATCGAGGCGATCCCCGAAGGCGGCCAGATCTCGCTTTACCTGCACATCCCCTTCTGCCGGAGGCTGTGCTGGTTCTGCGCCTGCCGGACACAGGGCACCGCGACCGCGTCGCCGGTGGCGGCCTATCTCGAGACGCTCAAGGCCGAACTTGCATTGCTGCGGCGGCATCTGCCGCGGGGCGTGACGCTTTCCCGCATGCACTGGGGTGGGGGCACGCCGACGCTTCTGACGCCAGAGATGATCCGCGACCTTGCCGGCGCGGTGCAAGAGGTGGCGGCCTTCGCGCCGGGGGCCGAATTCTCGGTCGAGATCGATCCCAACGAAATCGACCGGGCGCGGGCCGAGGCGTTGCAGGCGGCGGGCATGACCCGCGCGTCGATCGGCGTGCAGGATTTCGACCCCGAGGTGCAGGGCGCCATCGGCCGCAGCCAGAGCTTCGAGGTCACGCACCGCGCGGTCGAGATGGTGCGCGACGCGGGCATCGCCAGCCTCAACGCCGATATCCTTTACGGACTGCCGCACCAGAGCCGGGCACGGATCACCGAAACGGTGCAGAAACTGTTGTCCTTCGCCCCGGACCGGGTGGCGCTTTACGGCTATGCGCATGTGCCCTGGGTGGCCCGGCGCCAGCAGATGATCCCGACCGAGGCGCTGCCCGGACCCGAAGCGCGGTTGGACCTGGACGAGACAGCCCGGCGCCTCTTCCTCTGGGACGGCTATCGCCAGATCGGCATCGACCATTTTGCCCGGCCCGGCGACGGGCTCGAGATCGCGCAGCGGACCGGCAAGCTGCGGCGGAATTTCCAGGGCTACACCGACGACACAGCACCGGTTCTGGTGGGGCTGGGCGCCTCGGCGATTTCGCGGTTTCCGCTTGGCTACGCGCAGAACGCGCCCGCGACCTCGGCCTATGTCGCTGCCGTGCGCGCGGGCAAATTTCCGGTGACGCGGGGCCATGTCTTCGCCGGCGAGGACCGGATGCGCGCAAGACTGATCGAGGCGGTGATGTGCGATCTGCGCATCGACGCGGCCGAGATCTTGTCGGCGTTCGACGTGACCGAGACGGAGCTTTTCGCGCTGTTCCGCAGCGCCGCGGCGGCCTTCGAAGGCAAGCTGCTGGTGAGCGACGCGGGCCTCGCTGTGCCGGAGGAGATGCGTCCGCTGGTGCGCCTGATCGCCCGGCATTTCGACGCCTACGACCTGAGCCGCGCCGGTCACTCCGCCGCGATCTGACAGCGGCCTTGGGCCGGGTCAGGACGGGACGGCGAAGGCCGCTTCGAGCAGGGTGCGGGTGTACTCGGTGCCCGGCGCGTCGAAGATCTGCTCGGCAGTGCCGTATTCGACCACGTCGCCCTGTTTCATCACGATGACCTTGTGGCTCATGGCGCGGACGACCTTCAGGTCGTGGCTGATGAAGAGGTAAGCGAGGTTGTACTTGCGCTGCAGGTCGCGCAGCAGGTTCACGATCTGCACCTGCACCGTCATGTCCAGCGCCGAGGTCGGTTCGTCCAGCACCACCAGCCGCGGCCGCAGCACCATGGCGCGCGCGATGGCGATGCGCTGGCGCTGCCCGCCCGAGAATTCATGCGGATAGCGGTGCATGGTCATCGGGTCGAGGCCCACTTCGGTCATCACCTCGGCCACGAGCTCGCGGTGGTCCCGCCCGTCCGGCGCGCCGTGCACGCCCAGACCTTCGGCGATGATCTGTTCGCAGGTCATGCGCGGCGAGAGAGAGCCGAACGGGTCCTGGAAGACGATCTGAACTTCCGACCGCAGCCGGCGCAGCTGCTTTGTGGACCAGGCGCGGATATCGTGCCCGCGGTAGGTGATGCCGCCCTCGGACTGGATCAGCCGCATGATCGCCAGCGCCAGCGTCGTCTTGCCGGACCCCGACTCTCCGACGATGCCGACTGTCTCGCCTTCGCGCACGTTGATCGATGCATCGTTCACGGCCTTCACGTAGCCGACGGTGCGTTTCAGAAACCCTTTCTGGATCGGAAACCAGATCTTGAGGTTCTCCGTCGCCGCCACCTCGACAGCGCTGTCTGGCACCGGGTCGGGCGTGCCGGTGGACTCGGCGCTCAGCAGCATCTGGGTGTAGGGGTGCTGCGGCGCGTCGAAGATCTGCTTGGTCGGACCCTGTTCGACGATCTCGCCCGATTGCATCACGCAAACCCGGTCGGCGATCTTGCGCACGATGCCAAGGTCGTGGGTGATGAAGAGCAGGCTCATGTCCTCGGCGGCCTTGAGTTCACCCAGAAGGTCGAGGATCTGCGCCTGGATCGTCACGTCGAGCGCCGTCGTGGGTTCGTCCGCGATCAGCAGCTCCGGCCCGTTGGCCAGTGCCATGGCGATCATCACCCGCTGGCGCTGCCCGCCAGACAGCTGGTGCGGGTAGGCGCCAAGGCGCGATTCCGGCTCGCGGATGCCGACGCGGGTCAAGAGTTCGAGGATGCGCGCCCGCGCCGCGTCGCCGGTCAGCCCCTGGTGCAGGGCGAGGCTCTCCGACAACTGCTTTTCCAGCGTGTGCAGCGGGTTGAGCGAGGTCATCGGCTCCTGGAAGATGAAGCTGATGTCGTTGCCGCGGACCTTGCGCAGCAGCGCGTCGTTGGCGCCGATCATCTGCTGGCCGTCATAGGTGACGGAGCCGCTGACCTCGGCCGATCCGCCCAGCAGCGACACGGTCGACAGCGCCGTGACCGATTTGCCAGAGCCAGACTCGCCCACCAGCGCGACGGTTTCGCCGCGGCCCACGGTGAAGGACACGCCGCGCACCGCCTGAGTGGTGGCGCCGTCCTGGGTGAAGCTGACCTTGAGGTCCTTTACGTCGAGGATCGCGGTCATGGATGGGCCTTTGATTGTGTCGCGCTCGAGGAATTGCCGCAAGGGTGCCGGTCAGTCCCTGACCGCGGGTGGGGGTGAAGCCCCCGCCCGGGGGGGCGGTCGGGGGCTGCCCGGCGATGCCGGGCGGGCGCTATTGATCGGCGCACCAAACCGCTCACGAAAACGTCTTTCTGGGATCGAAGGCGTCCCGCACGCCCTCGAAGATGAAGACCAGAAGCGACAGCATCACTGCGAAGACCGTGAAGGCGGTGAACGCGAGCCACGGCGCTTGCAGGTTCTGTTTCGCCTGCAACGTCAGCTCGCCCAGGGATGGCGCCGAGGACGGCAGGCCAAAGCCCAGGAAATCGAGCCCCGCCAGGGTCGAGATCGTGCCGGTCACGATGAAGGGCAGCATGGTCACCGTGGCGACCATCGCGTTGGGCAGCATGTGGCGGAACATGATGCGCATGTTCGAGACGCCCAACGCCTTGGCCGCGCGCACGTATTCTAGGTTGCGCGCGCGCAGGAACTCCGCCCGCACCACGCCCACCAGCGCGACCCAGCCGAAGAGCACCGTGAGAAAGACCAGCAGCCAGAAACTTCGCCCGAGGATCGCGAAGAGGATGATGATGACGTAAAGCGACGGGGTCGAGGTCCAGATCTCGATGATGCGCTGGAAGATCAGGTCGATCCAGCCGCCGAAATAGCCCTGGATCGCCCCCGCGACGATGCCGATGACCGAGCTGAGCACCGTCACGATCAGGGTGAAGAGGATCGACAGGCGGAACCCGTAGATCACCCGCGCCACCACGTCGCGCTTGGTGTCGTCGGTGCCCAGCCAGTTCTGCGAATTGGGGGGCAGGGGGGCCGCACCCGGTCGGTCAACCGGCGTCGTGTAGGAATAGCGCACCACCGGCCAGAGCATCCAGCCCTCGACGAAATCGTCCACGCCCGCGCCATAGGTTCCGTCCTGGATGGCGACAAGGATTTCGGCGGGTTCGTCAAAGCAGTTTACCTGCCCGCCGGACTTGATGAGGCACTGCACCTCGGGGTCGCGATACGCGGCCTCGGTGCGGAAATCGCCGCCGAAGGCGGTTTCGGGGTAGAAGTTGAAGATCGGGGTGAAATACTCCCCGCGATAGTTGACGAGGATCGGCTTGTCGTTGGCGATGAACTCGGCGAACAGCGACAGGCCAAAAAGGATGGCGAAGATCCACAGCGACCAGTAGGCGCGGCGGTTGCGCTTGAAATTGCGCCAGCGGCGCTGGTTCAGCGGCGACAGCGCGAAACGCCCGCGCTGCGGCTCAGGCGCCACGGGCTTGCCGGGCATCGGTTCGGGCGTCACGTGGCCGGGGTTCGGGTCGGCGGACATGGCTCAGCCCTCCCGCTTTTCGAAGTCGATGCGCGGATCGACCAGCACATACATCAGGTCCGACAGGATGCCGACCACGAGCCCGATGAGGCCGAAGATGAACAGCGTGCCGAAGATCACCGGATAGTCGCGCGCCACCGCCGCCTCGAACCCCAGCCGCCCCAGGCCGTCGAGCGAAAAGATCGTCTCGATGATGAGCGATCCGGAAAAGAACACCCCGATGAAGACCGCCGGAAACCCCGCGATCACGATCAGCATGGCATTGCGGAAGATGTGGCCATAGAGCACGCGGCTCTCGTCCAGCCCCTTGGCCCGCGCAGTGATCACGTACTGCTTCTTGATCTCGTCGAGAAAGCTGTTCTTGGTCAGCAAGGTCAGCGTCGCAAAGGCCGAGATGGTCGAGGCCACGACCGGCAAGGTGATGTGCCAGAAATAATCGAGGATCTTGCCGCCCCAGCTTAGCTGGTCCCAGTTGTCCGAGGTGAGACCCCGAAGCGGGAAGATCTGGTAGTAGGACCCGCCCGCAAAGAGCACCAGCAACAGGATCGCGAACAGGAAGCCGGGGATCGCATAGGCCACGATGATCGCGCCGCTTGTCCAGGTGTCGAAGCTGGTCCCGTCCTTCACCGCCTTGCGGATGCCCAGCGGGATCGACACGAGGTAGGCGATGAGAGTCGACCAGAGGCCCAGCGATATAGACACCGGCATCTTTTCCAGAACGAGGTCGATCACCGACACCGACCGGAAATAGCTCTCGCCGAAGTCGAGCCGCATGTAATTCCAGAGCATGTTGAGGAACCGCTCGAGCGGTGGCTTGTCGAACCCGAATTCCTGTTCCAGCTCGGCGATGAACTCGGGCGGCAGGCCGCGACGGCCCGCACCTTCCTCGCCGCCGCTCGCCACTTCACCGCCGCCGCCGGCGAAACCCGCGAAGACGTCGCCTTCGCCCTCGATCTGGGCGAGGATCTGTTCGATCGGCCCCCCGGGCACGAACTGCACGAGGGTGAAGTTGATGATCATGATGCCCAGCAGCGTGGGAATGATCAGCAACAGCCGTCTGAGGATATACGCGCCCATGGTCTTTGGTCCTGCCCGGTGTCGGCGGTCTTACAGCGCGCCCGCGTCCCGAAGCGACTGCGCCTTTTCGGCGTTGTACCACCAGATCGACAGCTCGCCCATGGCATAAGGCGGCGGCGTGTCGTCATAGGGCCGGTCGAAGACATCGAAATAGGCGATCGTGTGCTCGCCCTTGTACCATTGCGGCACCCAGACATGCATCGCCCGCAGCACCCGGTCGAGCGCATGCACCGCGGTGATCAGCTCTTCGCGGCTTTGCGCCGTGGCCACGTGGTTCACCAGCGTATCCACCGCCGGATTGTCGATTCCCGCGACGTTGGCGGAACCCTCGACATTCGCGGTTTCCGACCCGAAGATTGACCGCAGCTCGTCGCCGGGGGTGGAGGACATGGCAAAACGCTGGATCACGACATCGTAGTCGAAGCGTTTCTCGCGTTCCTGCGCCTCGGCCGCATCGACCCGGTTCATCGAGGCATCGACGCCCAGGCGGCGCAGGTTGTCCACATAGGGGTTGATGATCCGGTCGAAGCCCGGCGCGTCGTTCAGGATCACCACTTGAAGCGTCTGCCCGTCCTTGCGGCGCAGCCCGTCGTCGCCGACGACCCAGCCCGCCTCTTCAAGCAGGCGGCTGGCCCGGCGCAGCGCGCCGCGGTCGCCGAGGTCCGACGCGCTTTGCGGTTCGGGCGAAAACGCCTCTTCGGTAAAGACCGTCTCGGGGATCTGGTCGCGCAGCGGTTCGAGCAGCGCCAGTTCCGCCTCCGACGGCATGCCGCTGGCCTGCAATGTCTCGGAGTTCTCCCAGAAACTGTCGGTGCGCTCGTAGGAGCTGTAGAAGAGTGACTCGTTTGCCCATTCGAAGTTGAAGGCCATCCCCAGCGCCTCGCGTACGCGCGGATCCTGGAACTTCTCGCGGCGCAGGTTGAACCAGAACCCTTGCGTGCCCGCCGGGCGGCCGTCGTCCAGCGTTTCGATCTTCACCGCGCCGCTCTCGACCGCTGGGAATTCGTACCCGGTGGCCCAGATCTTGGACTGGTATTCCTCGCGGAAGAGGTAGGCGCCGCCCTTGAACGCCTCGAAGGCGGTGGTGTAATCGGCGAAATACTCGATCTTGATCGTGTCGAAATTGTTGGTGCCGCGGGCCACCGGCAGGTCCCTGGCCCAGTAATCGTCGCGGCGCTGGTAAGCCACGGTACGCCCCGGTTCGACACTCGCCAACTCGTAGGGGCCCGATCCCATCGGCGCCTCTAGGCTCGATTCGGTGAAATCGACCTCATCGTAATAGGCCTTGGAAAAGATCGGCAGTCCGCCCGCCGTCATCAACAGTTCGCGCAGCGGACCTTCGGGGTTGAAGGTGAACTTGACGCTGTGGGTGTCCAGCGCCTCCACCGACTGGAAATCCTTCAGCGACACCTTGAAGGACGGGCGGCCTTTCTCGATCAGGGTCTCGTAGGAGAACACCACATCCTCGGCGGTGACCGGCGTGCCGTCGCGGAACGTCGCCTCAGGGCGCATGTGAAAGATCACCCATTCGCGGCTTTCGGGGTATTCGACCGTGTGCGCCACCAGCCCGTACATCGAATCCGGCTCGTCCAGGTTGCCGGTCAGCAGGCTGTCGTAAAAGATCGTCGACAGGGCCGCGGCATTGCCCTTGAGGATGTAGGGCGTGAGGCTGTCGAAGGTGCCGAAGGCCCAGGTCGAGAACTCGCCGCCCTTGGGCGCGTCGGGGTTGACGTAATCCCAATGCTCGAAATCGGGGCCATATTTCAGCTCTCCGAAGGTCGACACGCCATGGGCTTCGATGACGTCGTCCTGTGCCGCGGCGACGGTGGCCAGGACCGCCACGGACAGCGCCATGAGCGCGGTCAGGATGGCGGCACGGGGGCGGGTGTCGGCTGCACGGGTCCGGGCCCGGGCGGTCGTGGTCTGCATGAAGCTCCTCCGAAGATGCGGGACGTGGTTTCAGATAAGCTATGGTCCGCGCGCATCCACATTCAAGTTGCGATTATGTAACCTCGATGCAATTCCGCGCGAGCGCACGAAAAAAGGCCGCAGCGCGGGCTGCGGCCTCGATCCGGTGTGCTGAGGCAAAGCTCAGCCTTCGGTGCTGTCCAGGTAGGCGATCAGGTTGGCGCGATCCTCGACCGACGGCAGGCCGTTGAAGCTCATGGTGGTGCCCGGCGCATAGCCGCGCGGGTTTTCCAGAAAGGCGTTCAGGTTTTCCGGCGTCCAGACATCCGCCGCCTCGCTCAGCGCACCGGAATAACCGAACCCGGCGGCCGACCCGACGTCACGGCCCACGACGCCGTTCAGGTGCGGACCCACCGCGTCGCTGCCGTCAAGCTTGTGGCAGGCACGGCACTTGCCGAAGACCCGTTCGCCGGCACCGGCATCGGCCGAAGCGAAAACGGTCTCGAAATCGGCGGGCGCCTCTTCGGAACCGCCAGAGTCGTCGGACGCGACCTCGATCAGATAGCCCTGCGTCACCTCTTCGCCGTGGCCGCCGGCGCCCACGTGATAGATCGTCTCCGCCGCCCATTTGCCCATCAGGAAAATCAGCAGCGTGCCGCAGATACCGCCGAGAATCTTGGTGAAAGTCATCGTGTCAAGCATGGGGCCTATCCGTGATTGTCGTATGGAGTCTCGTGTCTTTGCGCCGGTATCTATTGCTTCCCCTCGCGCATGGCAAGGTGTAGAAGCCGCGACCAAACGCCCATCCCCGACCCGGAGCCCGACCCAGATGACGCGAGCCATAGCCTTCCAGGGCGAACTCGGGGCCTATTCGCACCAGGCCTGCCGCGAAGCCCGCCCCGATTTCGACGCGCTGCCCTGCCGCACCTTCGAGGATGCGATCGACGCGGTGCGCAACGCCGAGGCCGACCTCGCCATGCTGCCGGTCGAGAATTCCACCTACGGCCGCGTCGCCGACATCCATTCGCTGCTGCCGCAGTCGGGGCTGCACATCGTCGACGAGGCCTTCGTGCGGGTGCATATCAACCTGCTGGCGCTGCCGGGCGCGACCCTGCCGCAGATCACCGAGGCGATGAGCCACACGGTGCTGCTGGGCCAGTGCCGCAAATTCCTGACGGAACACGGGATCCAGCGCATCACCGGCGCCGACACCGCCGGGTCGGCCAAGGCGGTGGCCGAGGCCGGAAACCCCGCGCGCGCGGCGCTGGCCTCGGAACTCGCAGGCGACATCTACGGGCTCGAGGTGCTCGCGCGCCATATCGAGGACGAGGGCAACAACACCACCCGCTTTCTCATCATGTCGCGCCAGGCCGACATGGCGCGCCGCGGCGATCACGGCATGATCACCAGCTTCGTCTTCCAGGTGCGCAACATTCCCGCGGCGCTCTACAAGGCGATGGGCGGCTTCGCCACCAACGGCGTCAACATGACCAAGCTCGAAAGCTACATGGTCGGCGGTTCCTTCACCGCGACACAGTTCTACGCCGATATCGAGGGACACCCCGAGGATCCGCCGGTGAAACTGGCGCTGGACGAGCTGGGCTATTTCACCGACATGCTGGAAATCCTCGGAACCTATCCCCGCGATCCGCGCCGGGTCTGATCGGCCGCGCCGCGGCCCCGCCCGGCCCAAAAAGCCGTCTCCCGCACCGTCTCGCGCAGCAGCTCCGCAAGCGCCTTCCTTCATCTTGCCGATAAACCTCCAGAGAGCACGAGAGACAGCGTCTCTCGTATCGCCCAGCGGGCGATCCTGCTGCGCCGATGCGCCAGCGCATCGGACGACGTCTCTTGTATCGCCTGAAGGACGGTGCCGCTTCGCCGATGCGCAAGCGCACCGGACGACGCCGTTCGCACCGCCCACCGGCGTTTCAGCGACACGTCCTCAGATCAGCAGCCCGGCGGCCCCTTCGTGGCGCAACAGCCAGACCTTGGTCTCGACCCCGCCGCGGGCGGAAAACCCGCCCAGCCCCTGCGCGCCCAGAACCCGGTGACAGGGGATCAGGATCGGGATCGGGTTGCGTCCGCAGGCCTGGCCCACCGCCTGCGCCGGCACGCCCAGGTGCCGCGCGATATCGCCGTATGTCACGGTTTCCCCGTGCGGGATCGCCTGCATGCGCGCACAGACCGCCCGCTGCAGCTCCGATCCCGCGATCCGAAGCGGCAGGTCGAAGGCGTCAGTGCCGCCGGCGAAATAGCTCCGCAACTGCGCCTCGGCCCGTTCCAGAAGCGGCGTGCAGTCCGCGCCGCCGGCGCCCCAGGCCAGCGCGGTGATGGCGCCCCCAGCCTCGGTCACGTTGATCGGCCCCAGGGGCGAGGGCAGGGTGCGGTTGGCCATGTCCGTCATCCTGACCGGGCAGGCGAAATGGCGCAAGCCGCGACGGTGCTGCCCGCTCCGCGGCGCGCCGGCCGGCCTTGAATGCCTCGGACGGCGCGCCGCTCCGGTCTCATGAGCGACGCCGCGGCGGCCTCAGGCCACCGCCGCGTCGCACCGCCCGCAGACGCCGGGATGCGCATGGGTACCGACGTCCGGCAGGATCTTCCAGCAGCGCTGGCACTTCTCGCCCTGCGCGCGCTCGAACACCACGCCCAGACCCGGCACGTCCGGCAGGCGGTAGGCCTCGGACGGGCTGGGGTCGGCGGTCAGCGCGATGGCGGAGGTGATGCAGACATCCTCGAACGCCACGGATTTCAGCGCCTCCAGCGTGTCGGCATCCTCCACATGCACCACCGGGGCCGCTTCGAGCGATGCGCCGATGACCTTGTCGGTACGCTGCACCTCGAGCGCGGCCGTCACAACGCGGCGGGCCTGCCGGACCTTGGACCACTTCGCCGCCAGCGGCTCGTCCCGCCAGTCCGCTGGCGTCGCGGGAATGTCCTGCAAATGCACCGAACTGTCGTCGCCGGGGAATCGTTCGAGCCAGACCTCTTCCATGGTGAAGACCAGCACCGGTGCCAGCCAGGTGGTCAGGCGGTGGAACAGCAGGTCGAGCACCGTGCGCGCGGCGCGCCGCCGCGGCGTGTCGCCGTCGCAGTAAAGCGCATCTTTGCGGATGTCGAAATAGAAGGCCGAAAGCTCCACCGTGGCGAAGTTGAAGAGCGCCTGCGTCACCCCCTGGAAATCGAAGGCGGCATAGCCGGTGCGCACCTTGTGGTCGAGCTCCGCCATCCGGTGCAGCACCCAGCGTTCCAGTTCCGGCATGTCGGCGGGATCGACTCGGTCTTTCTCCTCGAAGGATGACAGCGCCCCCAGCAGGAAGCGCATGGTGTTGCGCAGCCGGCGGTAGCTGTCCGCCGTACCCTTCAGGATCTCGGGTCCGATGCGCTGGTCGGCGGTGTAATCCGCCTGCGCCACCCAGAGCCGCAGGATGTCGGCGCCGTACTGCTTGACCACATCGTCGGGGGCCACGGTGTTGCCGATGGACTTGGACATCTTGTTGCCCTTCTCGTCCAGCGTGAAGCCGTGGGTGACGACATTGCGATAGGGCGCGCGGCCCATGGTGCCGCAGGCCTGCAGCATCGAGGAATGGAACCAGCCACGATGCTGGTCGGTGCCCTCCATGTAGACGTCCGCGATGCCGTCCTCGGTCCCGTCCTCGCGGTCGCGCAACACGAAGGCATGAGTGGAGCCGGAATCGAACCAGACGTCGAGGATGTCGAAGACCTGGTCCCACTCGGCCGGATCGTGGTCATTGCCCAGGAACCGTTCCTTGGCACCCGGCTTGTACCAGGCATCCGCGCCCTCGGCCTCGAACGCCTCGAGGATGCGGGCGTTCACCGCCTCGTCCTTCAGCAGGAAATCCGGGTCGGTGGGCAGGGCGCCCTTCTTCGTGAAGCAGGTCAGCGGCACGCCCCAGGCGCGCTGGCGCGACAGCACCCAGTCGGGCCGCGCTTCGATCATCGAGTAGAGCCGGTTGCGGCCCTTTTGCGGGGTCCACTTCACCAGCTCGTCGATCGACCGGAGCGCGCGTTCGCGGATCGTGGTGCCGTAACTGTCCTGCCCGTCACCGACCGGGCGGTCGATGGCGGCGAACCATTGCGGCGTGTTGCGGTAGATCACCGGCGCCTTGGAACGCCAGGAATGCGGGTAGGAGTGCTTGATCTTGCCGCGCGCCAGCAGGCCGCCGACCTCGACCAGCTTGTCGATCACGGCGGTGTTGGCGTCGCCTTCCTTGCCCTTGCGGTTGAGGATGTAGGTGCCGCCGAAGAACGGCAGGCCGTCGCGGAACTTGCCGTCATCCTCGACATTGTAGGTGATGACCTCGCCCAGCATGCCCAGATCGCGGTAAAGCTCGTATTCCTCCATCCCGTGGCTGGGCGCGCAATGGACAAATCCCGTGCCTTCCTCGTCGGTCACGAAATCCGCGGCGCGGAAATCGCGGGGCTGGTCCCATTCGCCGCCCGATCCCTCGGCCCCCGCCAGCGGATGCGTCAACGTCATGCCGCGCAGCTGCGCCGGGCGCACGTCGCGCACCCGCCGCCACTGGCCGGCCTCGAGCCGCGCCTTGGTCAGCGTCTGCTCGGCCAGCTTGTCGGCCAGGATGAAACGGTCGCCCTTGGCGACCCAGGACTCCTCGGGCGCATCGGTGACTTCGTAAAGCCCGTAGGCGAAGTCCTTGCCGAAGACGACCGCCTTGTTCGACGGGATGGTCCAGGGCGTGGTGGTCCAGATCACCACATGGGCGCCGACGAAATCCTGCGCCGCCTGCGCCACGGACCTGGCCACCGCCTCGCGATCCTCGTCCGAGGCTTCCTCGTCCGACAGCTCCACATCCGGCATGTCGAAAGAGGCGACCCGGAATTTCACCCAGATGGTGAAGCTTTCCTTGTCGTGATACTCGACCTCGGCCTCGGCGAGCGCCGTCTTTTCGATGGGCGACCACATCACCGGCTTGGAGCCCTGGTAGAGCGTGCCTGTCATCAGGAATTTCTGGAATTCCTCGGCGATGATGCGTTCGGCGCGGTAGTCCATGGTGAGGTACGGCTTGTCCCAGCAACCGGTGATGCCCAGGCGTTTGAATTCGTCGCGCTGCACATCGATCCAGCCTTCGGCGAACTTGCGGCATTCCTGGCGGAAATCGACGACGTCCACCTTGTCCTTGTCCATGCCCTTGGCGCGGTACTTTTCCTCGATCTTCCATTCGATCGGCAGGCCGTGGCAATCCCAGCCGGGGATATAGCGCGCGTCGTGTCCCATCATCTGGTGGCTGCGCACGATCATGTCCTTGATCGTCTTGTTGAGCGCATGGCCGATGTGCAGGTGACCGTTGGCATAGGGAGGGCCGTCATGCAGGGTAAAGGGGGTACGGTTGCCGGCGCGGTCCCGCAGGCGTTCGTAGACGCCGATGCGGTCCCAGCGGGCCAGCCAGTCGGGTTCGCGCTTGGGCAGGCCCGCGCGCATCGGGAACTCGGTTCTCGGAAGATTCAGCGTGTCCTTGTAGTCGACGGACTCGGCGGTTTCGGTGGTGTCGGCGCACATCTGGGGCGTCCTCGGCAGTCGGAAATCAGATAGGGTGAGGGGCGGCGCGGCGGTCCAGACGCCTTATCCCGGCGCAACGTGTGTTTACGGCGCCGGGCATGTAATTCGCAGGATGATCGCGAGGGCGTGCATCATGGGGCGCGTTATAGGCCCGCAGGGCAGGGGCGTCCAGTGGGGGATTCGCTCTGTCTGGCGCAGCGGTGTCGTCCGATGGGCTTGCGCGTCGGCGCAGCGGTATCGCCCATTGGGCGATACGAGAGACCAGTCTCTCGTGCTCTCTGAGGTTATTGGAACCGGAGAAGGGCAGGGCGCGGCGCCGGGCGAAGCTGTGGGCGCGCGGCGGATGAGGCTGCTGCGAGGGCAGGAGGGCGGCTGGCGGGTGTGGCGCCGGTGCGGTCGCGACCGATGGGCCGGACGCTCAGGCGAAGGGATCGTCCGGATAGCCGACGCCGGTGAGGGAGAGCCCCTGCGGCGGGGCCACCGGGCCGCAGGCGGCGCGGTCGCGGGCGGCGAGGGCGCGGGCCACGTCCCCGGGAGCCCAGGCGCCGCTGCCCACCCGTTCCAGCGTGCCGATCAGGCTGCGCACCTGGTTGTGCAGGAAGGACCGGGCGCGGAACCGGGCCTGCACCTCGGTGCCCGCCGCGGTCTCGACCTCGGCGATGTCGATCGCGTCCAGCGTTTTCACCGGCGAGGCGGCCTGGCACATGGTCGAGCGGAAGGTGGTGAAATCGTGCCGGCCGACGAGTTGCCGCGCGGCCGCCTGCATGGCGCCCGCGTCGAGCGGTCCGGGCACTTTCCAGACCAGCCCCGCCTCCAGCGTCAGCGGCGCGCGGCGCGGCAGGATACGGTAGAGGTAGCGCCGCTCGATGGCCGAGAAGCGCGCGTGCCAGTCGGGTGCCACCTGCGCGCAGGCGACCACCGCCACCGGCGCCGGCTTGAGATGGTGATTCAGCGCCTCGGACAGGCGGAACGGGCTCCAGTCCTTTTCCAGATCGCAATGGCAGACCTGCCCCCGCGCATGCACGCCCGCGTCGGTGCGCCCGGCGGCGGCGATGGTGTGCGGTCCGGGCTCGAGCCGCGCCAGCGCCGCCTCGATGGCGCCCTGGACCGACGGCTGGTCGGCCTGCCGCTGCCAGCCGGCAAACGGCGCGCCGTGGTATTCGATCCTGAGGGCGTAGCGGGGCATGGGCGGGGATTAGCGCGGGCAGGCAAGCGCAGCAATCCCCATCCGGCTCTGGCCCTTGGGCGCCGCCATGTCTATCTTGTCGCGAAGGTCAATGCGGGCAGACACACGAAGGAGGCAACCTTTGGTCCTGGGCACCATCGCCGACACGCTGACGCGCGGGGTCGAAAACGTCACCGGCACGGTGTCGGAAGCGTTTTTCGAACCGGTGATCCGGCTTGGCGTGACCGGGCTCGCGCGGTCGGGCAAGACGGTGTTCATCACCTCGCTGGTGGCCAACCTCATGGACCGGGCGCGGATGCCGGGCCTCGTGGCGGCGGCGGATGGGCGTATCGCGACGGCGTACCTGCAGCCGCAGCCGGACGACACCGTGCCGCGCTTCGACTACGAGAACCACCTCGCCGCGCTCACGGCGCGCACGCCGCACTGGCCCGACAGCACCCGCACCATCAGCGAACTGCGCCTGTCGCTGCGGGTCAGGCCGTCGGGGCTGCTGGCCGGGTTCCAGGGGCCGCGCACAGTGCATCTCGATATCATCGACTATCCCGGGGAATGGCTGCTGGATCTGGCGCTGCTGGACAAGAGCTATGCCGAGTGGTCGGTGGAGACGCTGACGCGGCTCGACACGCGGCCCGCGGGGGCGACGTTCCTGCAGGCCGCGCGGGCCGAAGACGGCGCGGCCGCGCTGGAGGAGGGGCGCGCCCAGGCGCTGGCGCGCGGCTTCACCGACTATCTCGCGGCGGCGCGCGAGGCCGGATTTTCCGACCTCACGCCCGGACGCTTCCTGCTGCCCGGGGACCTGGCCGGATCGCCCGTCCTGACCTTCGCGCCGCTGCCGCCGCTGGACAGTCCGCCGCGCCGGTCGCTCTGGCGCGAGATGGAGCGGCGCTTCGACGCCTACAAGGCCCAGGTGGTCAAGCCCTTCTTCCGCGATCACTTCTCGCGCATCGACCGTCAGGTGGTGCTGGTGGACGCGCTGGGCGCGATCCACCAGGGGCCGGCGGCGGTCGAGGACCTGCGCCGCACCATGGCCGACATCCTGTCGGCTTTCCGGCCGGGGCGGAACGCCTTCCTGAGCCAGATCCTGCGCGGCAAGCGGGTCGAGAAGATCCTCTTTGCCGCCACCAAGGCCGACCACCTGCATCACACCCAGCACCGCCGCCTGACCGGCATCATGGAGGCGCTGACCCGCGACGCCCGCGACCGCGCGCGGTTCGCCGGAGCCGAGACCGCCGCCATGTCCATCGCCGCCCTGCGCGCCACCACCGAAGAGACGCGGCCGCACCAGGGCGGCTCGCTCGACGTGGTGCGCGGCACGCTGCTGGACAGCGGCAAGCAGGCGGCCTTCTATCCCGGCGCGCTGCCCGAGGACCCGGCGCACCTGCTGGGACCGGCGCGGCAGGGGGCCGAGGCTTGGCTCGACCAGGATTACCAGGTCATGCGTTTCGCGCCCGCGCCGCTCAGCCTCAAGCCCGGCGAGGGGCCGCCGCACATCCGGCTGGACCGCGCGGCGCAGTTCCTGTTCGGAGACCGGCTATGAGCTTTTTCCTGCGGCCCGCGCGGTCCACCGACGCCGGCAAGCTGGGCGCGATCCTGACCGAGGCCGTCGCCGCCAACCCGTGGAAACCGCGGCTGCATACCGGGGCGGAGGATATCGCCCACATGGCCGGCATGATCGACCGCGGTTGGGTCACCGTGGCCGAGCATCTGGACAAGCCGTTGATTCTCGGGTTCCTCGCGCGGGAGGAAGATTTCATCCATGCCGTCTTCATCTCGCCCCAGGCCCGCGGCGAAGGCGTGGGACGTGCACTGATGGATGCGGCCAAGGCGCAGTCCGAACGCCTGTCGCTCTGGACCTTCCAAGCCAACACCGGCGCGCAGCGTTTCTACCAGCGCGAAGGCTTTGTCGAGGCGTCGCGCGGCGACGGGTCGAACAATGAAGAGGGCCTGCCGGATATCGAGTATCACTGGATGAGAAAGGCCGCCACATGAGCACGCGCAAGGGCCCGGTGCTGTTCGAGATCGACGAGTCGCAGCCCGGCCAGAACCCCGCCGAAGCGCCACCGGTGCCCGACACCGACCTGCCCGCGCCCAAGGGCCAGGCCATGGCCACCGCGGCTGCCATCGCCGCGCGCAAGCCGTCGAAACTGGCGCGCTGGTTCTGGCGGTTGCTGGGCGCGCTGGTCGGCACGCTGGTGTCCATCGCCGCCTGGCGTTTCGTGACCGATCTTGTGACAAGCACGCCGCTGCTGGGCTATGCGGTGGCACTGCTCATGGCGCTCTTTGCGCTGGTGGTGGTGCTGATCGTGGTAAAGGAGCTGTCGGCCATGTCGCGACTGGGCCGCGTCGACCGGCTGCACCGCGACGCCGCCAAGGCGCTGGCGGATGACGACCTGTCCGCCGCACGCGGCACGGTGGCGCAGCTTGTGGCGCTTTACAAGGGGCGCGACGACACCCGCTGGGGTCGCGACCGGCTGGCCGAGCGGCAGGAGGATGTATTTGACGCGGTGGCACTTTTCGACCTTGCCGAGCAGGAATTGCTGTCGCCGCTCGACCTCGCCGCCCGTCGCGAGGTCGAGGCGGCGGCGCGGCAGGTGGCCACGGTCACGGCCCTCGTCCCGCTGGCGCTGGCGGATGTGGGCGCGGCGCTGACGTCGAACCTGCGGATGATCCGGCGCATCGCTGAGATCTACGGAGGGCGTTCCGGCACGCTGGGCAGTTGGCGGCTGACGCGGGCCGTATTCTCGCACCTCGTGGCGACGGGCGCGGTCGCCGTGGGCGACGACATGCTGGAACCGATCCTGGGCGGCGGCCTGCTGGCCAAGTTGTCGCGGCGGTTCGGCGAGGGTCTGGTGAATGGCGCGCTGACCGCGCGGGTCGGAGTCGCGGCGATGGAGGTCTGCCGCCCGCTGCCGTTCTCGCGCAAGCAACGGCCATCGGTGCGGGGGATCATCCGAACCTCGCTCAGCGGTCTGTTTTCTCAGGAGAAATGATGCCGCGGATCAGTCGTTGTCCGACAGGCCCGCACCGGCACCGCGCAGGCGCGACGCCTCTGACGCGGGCACGTAGGTGTTCTGCGCAAGCTCGTTCAGCGTCGCGCGCAGCCGTGCCGGAAGGTCCAGCCGCGGCGGCAGCTTCGGGCGCCAGGGCGTGTCGAGCTCCGCATCCACGCGCAGGCGCGGCTGTTCGCCGGTAGTGATCAGTGTGCAGTCGCGCAACCGCACCGGAGCAAGCTCGGCATAGCTTGGCGCCAGCGCGCTGTCGTCCGGGTTCAGCGTCAGTTCCGCCGGTCCCTTGACCGCGGCGCAGGCCGCCAGAATGTCGTCGACCAGCAGCGGAAGGCGCAGGATCGGGCTATTGTCCACCTGGGCCAGCGCATCGCGCAGCGGCTGCGGATCGCGCCCGGCGACAAGATGCATGACCGTTGCGCGGCCATAGCTTTCCGCCTGGCCCGGCGGGAAGCCCGCCCCGCGCGCGGCCTTGGTGGCCAGCGCCTGGATTTCGTTGGCAGACAGGCTCATGACGCGAACACCGGCAACCACCAGTCGTCCGCATCCGGCTGCGACACTTCGTCGGGCAGCGGCGCGCCCTGCGCGAGGGTGATGCGGGTCCAGCGGTCGGATTTGGGATCGAATTTCGACGCGCCGAAGAAGGCCAGTTTGCAGCGCAGCATGTCGATGGGTAGGCAACGGGCCGAGATCAGGTTGTCGCGGATCTCGGAAAACGGTTGCCGCACCGCGCAGGCGACACGGGTCAGGGCCAGTTCGTGCTCGGGATGCGCAAGACGGAAGGCGCGCAGTTCGCCTGCCGCCTCGGGCAGATCGCGCCAGAGCGCCTGCACCCGCCGCGCAATGTCGAGCGGGCTTTCCCGCTCCGCGCCCGGCTCGGCGAAGCGGTCGCCCAGCCGCGGTTCCAGCTTTTCCTCGGACACATACCAGAACTGGCGAATTTCTTCGGGGTCGTCGAAGTCGATGGCCAGCGCCCAGCCGAACCGTGCGGCGATGGCATCGCGCAGCGCTCCGGTGTCCGCCAGCCTCAATGCCTGCGGGCCGTGGGGGTCAGACATGCCCTCGGCCAACCCGTCGACAAGATCGCCGAAGGGTTCGATCAGCAGGGCTGCCGTCAGTTCCTGCGTGTCGCAGGAGAGGGTGCGCGTTCTGGTCATCACGCGGTCCAACGGTTGAAACGTCGAAAAGGTTTCATCTCCCAGCGCCGCGATCACCGCGGGCCATTCCAGCCGCATCGTGGCGATTCGACCCTGGTAGGCGGGGTCGGGCACCTGCCACTCGGCCAGGTGCTGCGCCGCCCGGCGCGCCAGCCGCCGCAGCGTCTCTGCCTGCGCGGGGGATACCGACGGCTGTGCGAGCACCCGCGCCAGCGCGATTTCGCGCGCCATCATCCAGTTGTTGAGCAGCACGGGATGCGACACCAGGAACGGTGCCATGCCCAGCCCCGTGGAATTGCCGATCCCGAGTTGCCGCCGCAGGTGTCGGTCGAGCGGCGCACCGCCCAGATGCGCGACCAGGTCATGGGTGAAGGCGCGGATCATCCAGACGGTGAGCATCTCGGCGGCGAACGGCCCCGACAGGCCGGGCCGGTCGGCAAAGAGGTCGCGGTCGGCGATGCCGAACTTGCCGTTGCCGTAGACCGCGGTGGTGCGCATCAGGTATCCGGTGTCTCGCACCAGCGCGGCGTCGGGCTGCCGCCCCGCCCGCAGCGCCGCCACCGCATGATCGAAAAGCCGCACGGACTTGTTGGCCCGGCTCAGCACGAGGTCGCGTTCGGTGAACCGCCCGGCCTCCTGCAGCGGCGCGTTGGCGCAGATGCGGGCGATGTCATAATCCTGCGGCACGCCGTCGAAAAGCACGTAAGAGCTGTCCCAGGCGGTGGCGATCACCCGGTCGGTGCGCTGCGCATCGGGCAGATGGGTGGCGACCGCGACAAGGCTGTAGTCCCGCCCGCCGAGCGCGATGCTGTAGACCGCGTGGCCATAGCCCTGGGCGTCGATGTTCCAGACCGGCCGGCGCAGCTCTGCGCCCTCGGCGCCCAGCCGCCGCAACAGCACCCGCAGGAACGACAGCCGCGTCGGAAAGGCCGCACCCATACGCGCAAGGCGCATGACCTCGTCGGGGCCGCGCAGGTCGGCCTGAGGGGGCGGGGGCAGATGGTCCTTCATGGAAGGAGAGTGGCAAAAGACCGGGCGTCTGGGAAGAGATTTGCGTCGGGGGCAAGGCTCAGAGGGTCAGACCTATGTCGGCTCTGAGGACGAAGCGGACGTTGCCCAGTCGTGCCAGCGCCGGACCGGGGGACGGCGCATCCGGCGGCTGAGCTGATGCGCTTTATGGTCGCCAAGACCGTTGTCGCGAAAAGCTAGGCGCCCAGGACAGACAAAGCGCCGGCCCATGGGGCCGGTCCGGCGCTGGCACGGCGGCCGCCTGTGGCGGCCTCGATTCCGTGCCTGGAGGAAAGGGGGGCCGTCCACAACGGGCTCGAAGCGGCCATCGCGCTCAAGGCGGAGTGTGGGCCTTTCTTGCATTGCTTGCTGCGAAAATCTTGCGGTTCGGGAAGCGACCTGCCGTGCCCCCCCCTCACGCCGGGCCGAAACTCGTCTCGTAGAACCGCAGCCAGTTGCCACCCAGCAGACCGTCCGTCTCTTCCCGCGAAAACCCGGTCTCGCGCAGGCCGTCGCGCAGGTTGTCCCAGTCGCGGTTGTCCTGGAACCAGTCGGGCATCGGTGGGAAACCCGGCGCATCGGCAGAGCCTTCGCCGTAGTCCGCCGCCTTCGTCCAGCGGCCCGCGCGCATCCATGCGACAACGCTGTCGGGCTGGTCCTGGCACAGGTCCGACCCGATCCCCAGGTTCTCGGCCCCGTAGCGGCTGGCGGCCTCGGCCGCCATCTCGCAGAAGTCCGACAGCCGGCAGTTGGTGCCGCCCGCAAGGTGATGCGGATAAAGCGAAAACCCGAGCATCCCACCCGCGTTGGTCAAGGCGCGCAGCACCGCGTCCGACTTGTTGCGTCGCGCCGGATGCCACCAGTCGGGATTGGCATGGGTGATGGCGATGGGGCGGGTCGAATGGTCGATCGCCTCCAGCGTGGAGCGTTCGGCGGAATGGCTCATGTCCACCACCAGCCCGACGCGATTCATCTCCTCCACCACGGCGCGGCCCATGCGGGTGAGGCCCGGGTCCTCGTCCTCGTAGCAGCCGGTCGCCAGCAGCGACTGGTTGTTGTAGCTCAACTGCATGAAGCGCACGCCCAGCTGGTGCACGATTTCGACAAGGCCGATGTCGTCCTCGATCGGGCTGGGGGTCTGGAACCCGAAGAACACCGCCGTGCGCCGCGTCTCCTGTGCGCGGCGGACGTCGGCGGCGGTGGTGCCCTTGAAGATCAGGCCGGGAAAGCGTTCGAACCAGAGGTTCCAGGCTTCCAGGTTGGCGACCATCTCGCGAAAATTCTCGTGGTAGGCGATGGTGACATGCACTGCGTCCACGCCGCCGCCGCGCAGCTGGCGGAACACCTTCTCGGACCAGTTGGCATATTGCAGGTTGTCGATCAGGGGCGCTTGCATGTCCCGACGCTAGCCGAGCCCTGCCGGAGCAGCAAATCCTAAACGTGTTCCGGGCGGGGCTAGGCCGGACTGTCGGCGGACAGGACGCGCAGGATGGCCCGGTCGGTGAGCCTGGCCAGCAGCGACAGGGTGTGGTGATCGGCCTCGGTCCAGTCGCGGCGCCGGGTGTTGCAGACGCTGATCGCACCGATGCTGCGACCGTCTGGGGCGTGCAGCGGATGGCCAAGGTAGCTGACGATGCCGACCTCACGCACGGTGGCCGAGCGCGACACCAGCGGGTGCACATGGCCGTCGCTGATTTCCAGCGGCTTGCCCATCGCGGCAACGTGGCCGCAAATCGATTGCTCGATCACGTAGCCGCCGGTTTCGACAAGGGCGTCCGGCAAGCCGTGGACGGCGATGAACCGGTTCCAATGCGGCTCTGACACCGAGATCGTCGAGATCTCGCTGTGCAGCGCGACGCAGGCATAATCGACTAACTGGTCGAAGCGGCGCCCCGGGACCAGACGGGGATAGGTACGGAGTGTCACGACAGCAGCCCCCTTTCCGAGGTAGCTCCCTTCGTTTCCTCGTACCGTCGTTAAGAGTTGTTAACGAATCATTAACGCGTGGGGCGACCACGCGCTTGCGGCGCTTTTCCGCTTGATTTTTTTCATGGGTGACCGTAACGGCCCTTGCATGATGCAAGCAAACGCCACACGACGACAGTCCTGATCCCGCCCCGCGATGATCGCGAGGGTGTTTGCCGTTTGCGCAGTCTCTCCCAGACCTCGACCTGCCGAAACTTGACTTGCCCCGGTGCAGTTGGCACCAATCGGGCTTTCCAATGGAGGATACCCAGATGATCCCGTCCGTTCTGCCGACCTACAACCGCGCGCCGCTGAATTTCGTCAAAGGCGAAGGCAGCTGGCTGATCGAGGCGGACGGACGACGCTTTCTGGACCTGGGCTCCGGTATCGCCGTCAATGCGCTTGGCCATGCGCATCCCGCCCTGGTGGCGGCGCTGACCGAACAGGCCGGCGCGCTCTGGCATGTTTCGAACCTCTACCAGATCCCGCAGCAGCAGGCGCTTGCGGACAAGCTGGTGGCGGCGACCTTTGCCGACACGGTGTTCTTCACCAATTCCGGCACCGAAAGCTGCGAACTGGCGGTGAAGATGGCGCGCAAATACTGGTACGACAAGGGCCAGACCGAGCGCACCGAGATCATCACCTTTTCCGGGTCGTTCCACGGTCGGTCCTCGGCCGGCATCGCTGCCGCCGGATCGGAAAAGATGATCAAGGGCTTCGCGCCGATCCTCGGTGGCTTCACCCACATCGACTGGGGGGATCACGAGGCTCTGAAGGCCGCCGTCACGGACCGGACCGCCGCGATCCTGATCGAACCGGTTCAGGGCGAAGGCGGCATCCGCCCGCTGCCCGATCAATGCCTCAAGGGTCTGCGCGCGCTCTGTGACGAGCACGGCATCCTGCTGATCCTCGACGAGGTGCAATGCGGCGTCGGCCGCACGGGGCGGCTTTTCGCGCATGAATGGGCGGGCATCACCCCCGACATCATGATGGTGGCCAAGGGCATCGGCGGCGGCTTCCCCCTGGGCGCGGTGCTTGCGACCGAAGAGGCCGCCTCGGGCATGACCGCGGGCACGCACGGGTCGACCTACGGCGGCAACCCGCTGGGCTGCGCCGTGGGCTGCGCGGTGATGGACCACGTGGCCGATCCGGCCTTCCTGGCCGAGGTCAACCGCAAGGCGGGCCTGCTGCGGCAGAAGCTCGAAGGGCTGGTGGCCGCGCATCCCGACGTCTTCGAAGAGGTCCGCGGCCTCGGGCTGATGCTGGGGCTCAAGTGCAAGCCCGCTCCGGCGGAGGTGGTCAACGCCGGCTATGCCGCCGAAGTCGTCACCGTCCCCGCCGCCGACAACGTCGTGCGCCTGCTGCCGCCGCTCACGATCTCGGATGAAGAGATTGCCGAAGCCGTCACCCGCCTCGACGCCGCCGCCACTGCACTCACGCACGAAATGGCGTGATCTTCATCTTGCCAATAAATCTCCGGGGTCCGGGGCAGCGCCCCGGTCCGGCATGACCAAAAAGAACAGACCGATGAACCATTTCCTCGACATCCACAAAACCGACCCCGCCGACCTGCGGCACATGATCGACAGCGCCCGCGCCATGAAGACCGCCCGCAACGGCGCGCCCAAGGCCACGCCCGATGCCGAACAGCCGCTGAAGAACCACATGGTGGCGCTGATCTTCGAGAAACCCTCGACCCGCACACGCGTCAGCTTCGACGTGGGCGTCCGCCAGATGGGCGGCGAGACCATGGTGCTGTCGGGCAGCGACATGCAGCTGGGCCATGGCGAGACCATCGCCGACACCGCCCGGGTGCTGAGCCGCTACGTCGACCTGATCATGATCCGCACCTTTGACGAGGCGGTGCTGACGGAAATGGCCGAATTCGCCGATGTGCCGGTGATCAACGGCCTCACCGACCGCACCCATCCCTGCCAGATCATGGCCGACGTGCTGACCTTCGAGGAACACCGCGGCCCCATTGCCGGGAAAAAGGTGGTCTGGGCCGGCGACGGCAACAACGTCTGTGCCTCCTGGCTGCATGCGGCGGGGCAGTTCGGCTTCGATCTCACCTTCACCGGGCCGGTGCAGCTGGATCCGGAGATGGAATTCGTCGGGCTGGCACGCAACGCCGGGGCGCAGATCGCCATCGAGCGCGACCCGATGAAGGCGGTCGAGGGCGCCGACCTGATCATCGCCGACACCTGGGTGTCGATGCATGACGCGCAGTCCGCCCGCGAGCGCCGTCACAACATGCTGCGGCCCTACCAGGTGAACCGCAAACTCATGGAGGCGGCCAAGCCCGACACGCTCTTCATGCATTGCCTGCCCGCCCATCGCGAGGAAGAGGTGACGTCGGAGGTCATGGACGGCCCGAATTCGGTGATCTGGGACGAGGCCGAGAACCGTCTGCACGCGCAGAAGGCGATCATGCGGTGGTGTCTCGGGGCCTGATATCCCCGTGCCGGGGATACGAGAGGCTCTGCCTCTCGTGCTCTCCGAGGGTTATTGAGAACCGAAGAAGAGCAGGACCAGCGCGAATCTGGAGACGCGGTCGCGGGTCGTGCGCCCAGGCGCGCGAAGCCGGATTGTCGGCGCGCGGGGTCTCCGGGGGCGTCGGATCGCCGTGCCGGGGATACAAGAGCCGCTGCCCCTCGTGCTCTTTGAGGGGTGTTGTGAACCAAAGAAGGACCGGACCGGGCGCGGGCTGGAGGCGGCGGTCACTGGCCGCGCGGCTTGGCGCGCAGGGTCGGGTCGGCCTCGCGCGGGTTTTCCGGCCAGGGGTGTTTCGGGTAGCGCCCGCGCATGTCGCGGCGCACGTCGGCGTAGGAGCTGTCCCAGAAGCCCGGAATGTCCATCGTGGTCTGGACCGGGCGTCCGGCGGGAGAGAGCAGCGTCACGCGCAGGGGCGTGGTGCCGACCGTGGGGTGGGTGGTCTGGCCGAACATCTCTTGCAGGCGCAGGCTGATCTCGGGGTGCTCGCCGGTGTAGTCGATGGCGATCTCGCGGCCCAGCGGCGTGGTGAAGCGCGCCGGCACCAGCCGATCCAGCGTCTGCATCCGGTCCCAGTCGAGCTGCGCGCGCAGGGCCGGTAGCGCGTCGAAGCGTTTCCAGTCCTCGGCGCTGCGCACGCCTTCGAGGAAGGGCAGCAGCCAATCATCGAGGCGCTCCAGCAGCGCGGGTTCCGTCATGTCCGGAAGGTCGCTGCCGGCGTCGCGGGCGATGGCGACGCGGGCCAGGAAACGGCGCGCCGGATCGCTGAGCGACAGGCCAAGCTCGCGCACCCCGTCGAGCATGGCGCGGGCGATGGCCTCGGGCGGTGCGTCTTTCCAGATCCGGTCATCCAGCGCGATGGCGCCGAGTTTTTCCTGCGACCGTGCCACGACCCGGCGGTCGCGGCGTGACCAGGTGCAGGTGTTTTCCCAGGCGATCTGGTCGGCGAAGAGGCCGCGCAGCTGGCTTTCGGTGATCTGGATCGCCTGGCGGATCCGCGCCTCGCGCGGGTTGCCGTCGGTGTCGGTGACCACGATCAGCCGTGCGTTCGCCAGCGTGTCGGTTTCGGGCAGCACCGCACCCTTGCCGCCCGACAGCCGGTAGCGCGGCGCCTCGCCCTTGCGGCGCAGGCCTATGCGGTCGGGATAGGCCAGGGCGGCGGCCTCTTCGGGCGGCAGCGGGCCGGTTTCGGGCGCGGTGCGGGCCAAGCGGCGGGCCTCGCTGCGGATGCGCGCGAGGCTGCCGCGGTTCAGGCCATAGGGTCGGGCGGCGGTGAAGGCCCCGGGGTCGCGCAACGCCTCGAGCCGCAGGGTCAGGTCCGTGGGCGCGCCGGTGAGCGGATCGCGGTCGGCCAGCAGCGCCGCCAGAGGCGCCGCCTCACGCCCGGAGCGGGCCAGCATATGCGCCAGCCGCGGATGCAGCGGCAGGGCGGCAAGGTCGCGGCCATGCGGCGTGATCCGCCCCGCGCCATCGAGCGCGCCCAGCATCCGCAAGAGCGCCTGCGCCTCGGCAAAGGCGCCCTCGGGCGGCGGGGTCAGGAAGGGCAGCGCCTCGGGTCCGGCACCCCAGACCGCCAGTTCCAGCGCCAGGCCGGCGAGGTCCGCCGCCTCGATCTCGGCGGGCGTATAGGCATGGAGCGCGCCCTCTTCGCCGCGGGTCCAGAGCTTGTAGGCCGCGCCCGGCGCCACGCGCCCCGCGCGCCCGGCGCGCTGCGCGGCCTCGGCGC
>NZ_QPMK01000027.1 GCF_003344785.1 Thalassococcus profundi
CCGCCAACGGGACACTCGATCCGGCGCGTCTTGAACGATGGCGCAAGCTTACGGAGGAAAACCTGACCAATACCTCCACCCAGTCCGGACCCCGTGGTAACAAAATCACAAAGACCCCTGGCAAACGACACTGACGAGCTTTCGGCCCTGAACTGACATTCATCTCAATTGGCTCCGCCGCAAAGCGGCATCACCAGAGCAGACTTTCGTAGGCCAAGCCGCATGCCGGACGAACCGCTGATCGGCTCTGCTTGCCATTCCTGTCGATCGCGCCAGCGCTTCGTGAATGCTGCGGCTGCGAGACACCGTTTCAGACGGGGTCGTGGACCTTGCTGGATAGAATGGTGTATTGAAAGACCGATAACCCATGCAGGACGCGATGCGGGACAGTAACCTCAAGGCAACCGAGTATTTCGAGGTCGTGGCCAGGCTCGGGACTGTGACGAAGGCGGCTGTCGAGCTCGGCGTGTCGCCCTCGGCGGTCAGCCAGCAGATCCGCCTTCTCGAGGAGCAGTTCGGGGTGAAGTTGTTCCGCCGCGAGAAGCGGCGCCTGGTCCTGACGCTGGACGGCGACCGGCTGTTCCAGACCACCACGCAGGCCTTCAGCGCCATTCGCAATGCGCGCAACGCGATTGCCCGCCAGCGCGAAACCCGCAATCTGACGGTCCGGGTCAGTCCGAGTTTTGGCGTCCGCTGGCTCGGACCGCGTATCGGGGAATTCGCCGCCGAGAACCGGGAATGGAACATCCGCGTGGATGCGACCCCGGATTTCAGCGCCTTCGATACCGAAGCCGTGGATTTCGACCTGCGCTACGGCCTGGGTAGCTGGACCGGGCTCACGGTGAACTGTGTTCTCCACGACCTTGTCCTGCCGCTGTGCAGTCCTGACTACCTCGACGAATTGCAGCAAGTTTCGAACCATCCAGTGGAGCAGATCGCAGCCGCGCGCCTCATCGACAGCGTCAAGGCGCTCTATCGGTGGGACCTTTGGCTCGCCTCGAACCGGATCGAGCTTGACGAACTGGAATATCCGTTCCGCTTCGACCGATCCTCGATGTCGATCGAGATGGCGAAGCAGGGAGGCGGGCTGGCACTCGACAGTGTCACACAATGCCTGCCGGAGCTCAGGCGGGGTGAACTGGTGCCGTTCTCCACCGCCTTCGACGTGATCGACTTCCCGGCCTACTGGTTCGTCTGCCCGCCGCGTCATCTCAACCGCCGGATCGTGAGCCGCTTTGCGGAGTGGCTGACCCGCAAGGCCGCGGAGCATGATGCCGAGGCACGCACGCTCTTGACCGGGTTCGGCTGCACGTTCCGGCCCGAATCCGGGCCGGAATTGATCGAAGTCGTGCCCTGGAGGCTTTAGTAGATCGTCAGCGCCGGCACGTAGGAGATCAGCAGCAGCACCACGATTGCCACACCGTAGAAGGGCAGGAGAGCTCTTACGGTCGCTCCGATACTCGCGCCCGAGATCGCCGACGAGATGAAGAGCGTGGTGCCCACGGGCGGCGTGTAGAGCCCGATCGCCAGGTTCACCACCATCATCAGGCCGAGCTGAACAAGGTCCAGTCCGATTGCTTGGCCAATCGTGACGAAGAGCGGGCCGAGCAGCAGCACGGCGGCGGGCAGGTCGAGGAACGCGCCCACGATCAGCATGACGATGTTGAGCGCGAGGATCACCATCCACGGTTCGGCGAAGGCCGCCTGCACCCACTCCGCGAGTTCCTGGGGCACCCGTTCGGCCGTGAGCACCCACTGGATGGTCGACGAGGCCATGATGATGATCATCACCGCACCGGTCATGCGACCGGTATCGACGGCCGCCTCCCAGATCCCGCCGAACGTCAGGTCGCGGTAGACCAAACCGCTGACGAGCAGCGCATAGGCCACCGCCATGACGCTGACCTCCGTCGGCGTGGCGATGCCAAAGCGCAACGTGCCGATCACGAAGACGGGCATCAGTAGTGCCGGGATCGCGGCGAGGATCTGCGACCGGAACGCCGTGAAGCCTCCTGCGAGTGGCGAGCGCGGCAGGTTGCGCATGTGCGCGACCACGGCTACGGCGATACACATCCCGAGACCCAGCATCACGCCCGGCAGGATGCCGGCCACGAACAGGTCGACGATCGAAACGCCGGAAACGAGTCCGTAAAGGATCAATGGTATCGACGGCGGAATAAGCACCGAGACGGTCGAGGAGGCCGAATTGATCGCCGCCGAAAAGCCCGCCGGGTAGCCCTCCGCCTTTTGCACGGGGATCAGCGCGTTGCCAAGCGCCGTGGCATCGGCCACGGCCGAACCGGAGACACCGCCGAACATCACCGAACCGATGACCGATACCTGGCCCAGTCCACCCTTGAAGTTGCCGACGACGAAGCGGGCGGTGTTGACGAGGTAGACCCCAAACTTTCCCGACATCATCAGGTTGCCCGCTAGGATGAAGAAAGGGATCGCCAGCATCGGGAAGCTTTGTGTCGGCGTGTAAAGTCGCTGGGCGATGACGGCCATCGGTTTGCCATCGAGCCAGAGCGCCGCCGCAACGCCGCCCAGCATCGCGTGGGCTATCGGCACCGAGAGAACCATGAGCCCGAAGAATATCCATACGAGAGGTGTGGTCATGACAGAGCTCCTTCAGCTCAGGCTTGCAAGCGCAGGGTCACGATCGGTGATGTCCTCGCCTGACAGTGTCCGGAGGAGGCCGAAGACAGCTAGGAGCGCCATGGCTCCAAAGGCGAAAGCAATGCTCGAATAGCCCCACACCTGCTTGATCCCGAGTGTCGACAGGGTCTGAAACTGGGACGCCTTCAGAATGGGCTGGCTACTCCAGAGGATGCTGACCGAGATCACGAAGATCGTGGCTTGGACCATGAAGTTTAGGACCAGCCGCCTGCGGCCCGAGAGCACATCGGAGAGGATCGTGACCGAAATATTTCCGGCGCGGGCCGACGCGATGACGAGGCCGCCGGCCACCAGCCACGGAAGCAGAATGGCGTGGATTTCATAGGCCCAAGCGATCCCGGCCCCGAAGGCGTAACGCAGCACAACGTTTACGAGCAGGGCCGCAAACATGGAGGTCAGGCAGGCGAAGACGATGATGCGCCCGCTCCAATCGAGAAGGTTGGTCGCGCCCCGGACCGGGCCGAGGAAGGGGCGCAATCGCCCCTTCCCACCGGTCTGCGGGGACTTGTTGTCCCCGGCGGCCATCAGAGGCCCGCCGCGTCGCGCAGAGCCTGAACCAGCTCCGGGTAGGTTTCGGCATACTTGTCGTAGACCGACTGCGTGGCCTCCTGGAAAGCGGCGCGGTCGGCTTCCGCGAACTGGGCGCCTGCCTCTTCCATCTTCGGCCGCAGGTCCTCATCGGACTCCAGCACCAACTGGCGCTGCATTTCGCCGGCCTTGGCAGTCGCATCCAGCGCGCATTGCTGCGTCGCTACGTCGAGACCCGACCACCAGACCATCCCCGCGACGACCGGAGTCGCCTGATACTGGTGACCGGTCAACGTGATGTAGGGCGTGATCTCGTGCAGGTTGGCCGAGAAGATGTTGACGAGCGGGTTCTCCTGGCCGTCGAAGACCCCCGATTGCAGCGCGCTCGGCAGTTCCGACCACGCCAGCGGTGCAGGTGCTGCGCCGAGTGCTTCAAAGATGTCGACGGTCATCTGATCCGGAGGTGTGCGGATCTGCATGCCTGCGATGTCGCCCGGGGTGGCGACGGCCTTGTCCGTGTGGGTCACATGACGGATGCCGTTGTCCCAAAAGCCGAGCACCTTGAGACCTGCATTCTGGGCGCGCTGGTCGATCATGTCGCCGACCTCGCCGTCCAGAACCGCCCAGGCGGTCGGCAGGTCCTCGAAAAGGAATGGAAGGCCGAGCAGACCGATTTCAGGCACGATCTGGCTCATTGCGCCCTGGCTATTGGCGGTCACCTGGATCACGCCGGCGGTCGCTGACGTCAGCATTTCGGCGTCGTCGCCCATCGTGGCCGAGGGTGCGACGTTGACGCTGTGCGCGCCGCCGCTGCACTCTGCGAACGACTCCGCCCATTTCTCGGCCGCGACGAAGCGTGGATTGCCCGGATTGGAGCCGTGCGCGAAGATCACTTCGTCCGCATGAGCGGCCCCGGACAAGATGGTTGTGGTGGCCAGAATGGCCATCAATTGCGTCTTCATGGATTTTCCTCCCGTTTTGAAGATCAGAAAAAAGGCGCCGCTCCCCACGGCCGCCGGTGGTTTCGGCTCAGTGGATGAGCGAGCCGCCGTTCACATCGACCTCCGTGCCGGTGCAGTAGGCCGAAAGATCGGACGCGAGAAACAGGGCACAGCCGGCGACATCCGACGCGGCACCCGCGCGCCCCATCGGGATGCCCGCGAGCACCATCTTGTGCTGTTCGTCCGTGAGTTTGCCTGCGGTGATGTCGGTCGCGATGAAGCCCGGGCAGATCGCGTTGACGCGCACGTTGACCGGCGCGAGTTCGCGCGCCATGGCCTTGGTCAGACCCAGCACACCGGCCTTTGCGGCCGAATAGTGCGGGCCGCCGAAGATTCCCCCGCCGCGCTGTGCAGAGACTGATGACAGGTTGACGATCGCGCCCGACATCTGTGCCCGCATCGCAGGAATCACTGCCTGGCTCATGTAGAGGGTGCCGCGCAGATTCACGTCGGTCACCGCGTCGTAGTTTTGCGGCTCGATCTCCATGATCTTGAGCGGCTGGGTGATCCCGGCATTGTTTACTAGCACGTCGATCCGGCCCCAGCGATCAAGCAGCGTTTTCGCCGCTGCCTCGCACGCCGTCTTGTCGGTGACGTTGCAGGCGAGGCCGACATGACCCTCACCGAGATCGACCGCGGCCGCCTCTGCCGCTGCGCCGTCGAGGTCCAGAATGGCGACAATCGCGCCGTGTTCGGCGAACATCGCGGCCGTCGCCTTGCCGAGACCGCGGGCCGAAGCCGCGCCGGTCACGATGGCATATTTGTCCTTCAGAAGCCTCATGGCCTCTCTCCTTCCTTGAAATCTGTAAGGTGCGGTCAGGCCGTCAGAGCCAGCCCTTGATCTGCGCGGCGATCCTGTCGACCGTCAGGCCATACATCTCGTGCAGGGTCGGCAAGGCGCCGGCTTCGAGAAACGCGTCCGGCAGCCCGATCATGCGGAACGACGGCGTGACACCCTCGATCAGCAAAGTCCGCGCAACAGCCTCGCCCAGGCCGCCGACCACTGTGTGGTTCTCGGCCGTCACGACCAGCCGTCCGCCCTTGCGGGCCTCCTCGAGGATCGTCGCGGTGTCGAGTGGCTTGATCGTCGGCACATGCAGCACTCCCACGTCGATGTTATCGGTCTCCAGAGCCACCGCAGCGTCGAGTGCACGCATGGTCATGAAGCCGGTCGAGACAACGAGGACATCCTTGCCTTCCCGGATCGTTTGCGCCTTGCCCAGCTGGAATTTGTAGTCAGGCTTGTGACGGGTCAGAACCGAGGGCACCTTGCCGCGCGGCAGACGGGTATAGACCGGCCCGTCGTGCGCGGCGAGTTGCGGTATCATGCCGGTGATGTCGTCCGCATCGCAGGGGTCGATGATGGTCATGTTCGGCAGGCCGCGGAAGATCGCCAGATCCTCCGTCGCCTGGTGCGATGGCCCGTAGCCTGTGGTCAGCCCCGGCAGCGCGCAGCAGATCTTGACCGGCAGGTTCTCTTCGGCAATCGCCATTGCGATGAAATCGTAGGCCCGGCGCGAGGCGAATACCGCATAGGTGGTCGCGAACGGGTTGAAGCCCTCACGCGCCAGCCCGGCGGCGGCCGACATCAGGAGCTGCTCGGCCATGCCCATCTGGTAGAACCGGTCCGGCATCGCGTTGGCGAAGATGTGCAGGTCGGTGTATTTGGCGAGATCGGCGGAGAGCCCGACGATCTTGTCGTCTTTCTTCGCAGCTTCCACCAGTGCATGACCGAAGGGGGCCGACACCGTGTCGTAGCCTTCTGCGGCGAGCGAGGCGATCATCGCCGAGGTGGCGACCTTTTTCTCAGGCACCTTGCGCGGTTCGTATTTGCGATTCATCGAGGCGAGGGTCATTGCGGCTTTCCTTCTTCCAGAACGGTCAGCGCCTTGGACCATTCGTCAGGCTCGACGCGGACAAAGTGCGTGATCTCGCGGCTCTCGAGGAAGTCGACGCCCTTGCACATGCGGGTGTCGAAAATGATGACGCGGGGCTGTCCTTCCGGAGCTTCGCGGGCGGCGTCGAAGGCGGCGACCACGGCGACGAGATCGTTTCCGTCGATGCGCTGTGCGTGCCAGCCGAAGGCCGCCCACTTGTCTTCCTCCCGACCCTGCGCCAGCGCTGCGGTCGACTTGCCGTCGGCTTGCTGGTCATTGAAGTCGACGAGACAGATGAGGTTGTCGAGTTTCCACTGGACCGCGGACATGACCGCCTCCCAGGTGGAGCCCTCGCCGAGTTCGCCATCCGACATCAGGTTGTAGACAAAGGCGGGGCTTCTTTTTCGCTTCATTCCAAGCGCCATGCCAACCGCGATTCCGAGCCCGTGGCCGAGTGAGCCTCCGGTGATCTCCATCCCGGGCGTGTAGGACGCCATACCCGACATGGGCATGCGGCTGTCGTCCATGCCGTAGGTTTCGAGTTCTTCCTCCGGCAGGATGCCGGCTTCCATCAGCACGGCGTAGAGCGCGATGGCGTAATGTCCGATGGAGAGCAGGAAGCGGTCGCGCCCCTCCCATTCCGGGTCTTCCGGGCGGTATTCCAAGGCGTGGAAATACGAGGCTGCAAGCACGTCGGCGATCCCGAGTGCCTGACCGATGTATCCCTGGCCTTGGACCTCGCCCATGAGAAGCGCCTTGCGGCGAATGTTCCAGGCACGCAGTGCGAGCGAGACATTGCTCGCCGCGTGCGGTCGGCGTTCGGCTTTCATGATGTCCTCCCAAATAGCCCTGAGGCTGTCGGGACGGATATGCCAGAGCATGGCCCCGGCGTCCGTATCGGAGTCTTTCAGACTTCGTTAGGAAAACTTAACACCTTTCCCGACGCTTATCGGTATGCCTCCGGCTTGCCGCTCCGCGATGTTGCAGGTGCGAAGAGTGCTATTGGCCACTTGCACGGCGCAACCACATAACTGGAGTGCCCCCACTGAAGTGGTCCACCAACTGGGATAGTTTTATCCCGATGTCAGGAGGACCAAGCGATGGCTGGAAAGCGAGACAAGCCCGAAGAGATTGTGCTGAAGCTGCGGCAGGTTGAAGTTCTGCAAGGTCATCCCAGTCGATCAGGGCGGCGAGTTTCACCAGTTCGTGGCGCATGGCGATCATCTCGTCCAGGCGGGCACGCAGAAGATCGTCTTGTTCCGGAAGCGGCTTTCTCGGCTTCATATCGTGGCTCGAAATTGCAGGGTTTCCGCCGAGATAATACGAAACCTTGCGCTTCTAGCCCAACAAAATCACGCTGTTCTCAAACAAAATCAGTCAGATAAGAGTTGTTCAGGACGAACCCATTAGCGCGGCCGCCGCGCCTCCGCCCTTCATGGTGCGGCTACGCGAGCGAAAACGGCACAGAGTTGAACTCGATCCTCCCAAAAATGAGCCCACTCAATCCACAATACCTGACTAAAAAAAGAGATGTGTTCCAACGCATCTCTGCGTTCGTTGAAAAGTTCAAGGGTGTTGGCGGAAAAATGTAGGCGTGTTCATGATCGATGGTCACGAACCACTGCATACCAGTTATGGCTTTCGACCGGGGTCGCGCCCGCATGCCGGACGTCCGCCGCAAAGGTACAGTTCTAGCGGCCGAAAAAGAGTTTAATTTTCAGAGTTTTATAGGACTGTACCAAAAGAGCGCAGTCAACAGGTCAGGAGAATATCGGCCCGGATAGACCGCTTCCATGCCTCCCGGCGCCTCCGCCAGTTCTCAGCCCCGCCCGCATAACCCTCGAAAACAACGGAAAAATCCGGCCGCAGCCGGATCGAGAGAAACGTTTCGTGAGGTCAAGTGGCGGAGGGAACGGGACCCGGATCGAACCTTCTCCAGCCTTCAAGTTTGTTTTGCTATAGCGTGGTGCGCTTTGGGCTGCTCTTCTGCTGGGGGCTCGGCGACTACCAAGTCAAATTCCTCTCGACCGTTCACCTTGTCGACCAACAATTCTCTTTCTGTCCGTATCGCGTCTCCCCGAGCGGAAGGATTGCGCACAACAGTCAGCTGGGCTTGATCGCGACCTCCTTCGCTAAAGCTGATCCGATATATGAAGTATCGTTCACCCAGGTTGTTTGCGGCTAGCCATTCATTGTCCGAAAATCGAACACTGCCGGACTTTGTCTCGATAAAACGGCTGACCAGTTCGATTCTTGTCGGATTTTTCAGAAACGCCGAACGATCCTCTTCGCTGTCAAAAGTAAGATAGTCACAGCCAAAAGCCCTTGTGCCCTGCAGGTGGGCAACCAGCTGGGGCCAACGGCCGTTGGCGCGTTCGAACGCTGCAGTCCAATGCTCCGCATCCGCCGCACGGTTTGGGTCGGTACCATTTGGATTTGGGACCTGACCTGTAGGCCCAGAAACGCGTAGCGTGCGTCGCGGGAAAGACGTGCGCTCCAACGATGTATTGCTTTGCGGCTGACGCTGTTGAACGGTCAACTCGACTTCGGACGATTTGGCTCCACTTGGAACCTCGTCCGGGTCTGGTCCCGACTCATCGTTCCCGCTATCCGCCGTGGATGAAGCTTGCCCATCGCACGACTTGTTCGCGGCCGCTGCCGGACCAGCAGTCATCGTCTCCGCATCTACGTCTGGTGCAAACGGAGAGACAAATGCGTGATCGACGCCTCCGATCAATGAAGCAAGTTCGTCCTCGCTAAATGAAGGTAGGGCACGTTGAAGATGGGCGCGACGCAGCGCATCCGTAGAAGACGCCAAGAAAGGCATAAAATCTGCTCCGCTTTGTAGTTCAAAAAGCTCCGCAAGCCCATCCGCCACTGCATGGCATCCGAGATCCATCACCTCGTCAAAGCTTCTGGTTCCATCGACCGTAATGACCAATGTGTCACCATCGAAACTGTGACGCCATGGGTCCAATTTCTCAACGATCGTGGTGCCGTTGATTGACAGCTCCATTTCGGCACGAGCCGCGACCTTAAGCTGAACTGCTTCTAGGCGACGTAGATGAGTGCCGTCAGGAGATAGCGCTTTGCGCAGCGCCGCTATGTAAGGCTTCGATAGATCAAAGCGTGACCGCAAAGTTATTGAATCGCCCTCTACAACCTCGTCCACGGAGCAAATCTTGAGATTGAGCGCATCCTTCTGCAGAGTGGCGACGCCGAAACGCGCCATCACCTGTTTAGCATTCCGACGAGACGGTAAATCAAGGAGTCGCAAATGGGACTTTGCAACTGAAGGAAAGTCATCACGCTGAGCGTAAAGAACTTCCTCTCGTTCAGCCCAAATCCGGCGTCCTCCAAACTGGACAGGTAGTTTTCCTTCTGAAAGAAATGTAATTCCGTCCACTCCCCCAAGTTCCGGGTCAAACGTTTCTCGTTCCAAGATCTGGAGAAAAAGCCTGCTCCCTACCTCTGGCTTGATCTGCCGTGATGGAAGTGACGCAAGAAGCCGATACACTTGAGATTCAGGGAGGTCATCCAGATTTCGCACCACGCCTGCACGCTCAAGGCCTCTCCGCCAATGTGCCTTATCGAGTCCGAATTCTATCTCGCTAGTCGAACTGCGTGCACGGGGCGCCTGGAATAGTGCGGAGAGAACTCCCGGCTCGATCATTGCATCTCTCGGGGCATGGCGCAGTCCGTCTTGGCAATCGAGCCATGCACTCGCCTGGATATCGAGATGAACCGTGTTTGGGAGAGTTCCCGGATATGCCCGAAACTTTGACAAGCCATTTTCTCGAGCTTCCAACCTAACGCTGAAAGCCGGAATGGGGGCAAGTGGATCAAGCCGCGGATCATGAGCGAGCCATGCTAGAATGGCCTCGGCTGGTGCATCGCTGAGAATACGCTCAAGTCCGTCGACGGTGTCATGAGCCGCATTTACCGTGTAGCCCCACGATAGATCCGAGCTTTTAATTTCTCTTGAGGTGTTTCCGTCGGTGACCTGAAAGCTCTCTGGTACCGCGTCAATCACCGATTGATGCCATTTCACAGGCAGAGGCCCGCTTATCTTTCGCGGCCACGGATTTATACCGAGCCATATGAGGAACTCGACCAAATCATCAGGCTCTTCGCCGAAGCCATTTTCGAGTGGGGTGCCGATTAGCAGTTCGGGCTGACCAGGATACAGAGCCGCCGTGGTGCGTCCAACTATTCCATAATGCTCAGAGAGATGAACGGTTGTTATGTCGCGCCATTGTCCATCTTTGCATCGCACCCGAAAGACCCCTTGAGGCGTGTTTCGGCCCCGGTCATGAAGAGAGTAAACGGTGGCCAACAAACTCGCTTGCAGATGGTCGGGATTGCTTCGTTTCTTCTTCAGAAGATCCGTTACTCTGCTGCGAAGCGCCGCGATAACGGCTTCCGCGCTGTACTCGACGACCCGGAACCCCTTCAACGAGTGGATTTTGTCGCGGACGACGTTGCCCGATGCCTCAGCCAGAAGTTCGGTCCAAAGCTCTGGATGGATGAAGCGCGCGTTCGCCCAATCGGGAAGCCCGTGTCGTTTGGCTTCATCGGAGGGAGGAGGAAATGCCGTGGCCGTCGATGACATTTCCTTGCCCTTAATGTCGACCAACAAACGCCGATCGTGTTGGTCTTCTGGAAAGGCCTTCGCGATGCCGACTATCGCCTTTGCGCGCTCGGAAAAACTGAGATCTGCGGCCCTAAGTGTATTTAGAATGTCTTTCGTGCTCACCATCGGCACACCCAGTTCGTGCCTCAGAAGCGCCTCTGCGTCGGTTGAACTGACGCTGGCGAGTTGGCCAAAAAGCCGTGCTGGCAGGTATTCAGCGTAATTTATTGGACCAATTCGTGCTTTGTCGGGTTTGCGCCAAACACGATCCATACTCCGCACGATGGGTAGATCTTTTGCCCGCAGCCATGCGGCCTCTGAGACTGGCTTCAGCGCGTCTGGAAATTCTTGATGCGCAATAAGCCAGTCCAGCGGTTCGGAAATGCGGCCCATTTTGCGGAGCTCGGTGAGCATCTCGGCGTGTAGACGACCAAGAGCTCGCAGAACCTCGATGTTATGCTGCGAATCTTCATTGATCGTCTTGCGGCTAGAGTCGAGTTCCAGCGTGGCGTGGAAGAGGCCTGAGAACGGTAGCGGCAGAGAGGTTGGGAAGAAGCTGTGCAACTTGCCAGGCGCGTTCGTTTCGCCAGACCTTATCGCTATGGCGAGTTCAAATTCCCGTACGTTTTCTCCCTCTCCAATAGTACCTACTCGTTGCCTGACGATCCAATCCTGAGTGCTGGCCTCCGAACCACATTCGAGCAACAGCGATATATCGCCATCGTCTTTCACGCCCTTTGTCCATCTCTTCTCATCGTGGCCGGGCAGTCGAATGCGGATCTCGTCCAACGCTCGGACGAACAAGAGAAAGCTAGGCTGGAACTGAGTAGCTTGCTCAACGACCCTCTTCAGTGCGTTGGTGCTGCCGAGAGGTGCGGCGATAACTGTGTCGTATCCATCTTCCCGAAGTCTACGTGCATGCCGCACAACAGCTTGCGTGCCGCAATCACCCAGTGAGTCCAGTTCCGCACCGGTGGCGGGAAACACAAGCAATGGCGGTAAGTTGGGATTATCCCCGCTGAAGCTGGCAGCAATCTCAGCGTTCTGATGAGCTAGTTCAGCAACCAAGGCGCGTGCGTGGGTCCGCGAGAACCCCAACTCAAGCGCACCACTGCTGATGATGGGGGCCTCAGTCCAATTCAGGATCGCACGAAACCCTAGCCCCTTCGCGCCGATCATGCGCGCGGCGCGCGTTGGTTTGTCGCTGGTGTGTGCCGTCATCAGGGACGCGACACCACCTCTCCGGAACGGCTGCCCGGTGTTAGCGACGTACAGTGCATCCTGCGTCACCTCGATTAGGACACGTCCTGATCCACCCACCTCACTTGCCGCGTCGGCCGCGTTTTGAACAAGCTCCAGAAGCTCACGACCAGCATAGTCTGCCGTGGTCTGCTTTTCGGTGCGTGAATGGCCTAAAAGGAAGGCGGGTTTCTCGATATACGCCTTGCACGTAGATTTCAGCTCAGCTGCAATGAACGCAGCCCAAGCCTCGCCTGTCATGTGCGTTTCGTGCGCTCTGGCGCTGCTCTCTTGGTTCACGGACATTGGGTGCATCTCAGATCACGCCGCATAAGACTGTTTTCTTTTAATCCGTTGCCAGAAATTTCACTATTCATTTGCTCGCCTAACCTTTGACCCTATCACCGCGAACAAAACGGTTAGCCGATTGCTTCCTTGATCGTCTTTCCATCACTGGGCCTGCGCCAGCTTTGGGGTCCGCTGCAGTTTCCATCCTTGACGATGCCCCCGGCCACACTGGAGCTGCCAAAGAGGTGATCGCACGAAAAACGATACAAGTCCGGGTCGCTGTCCGGGACGAGGACACCCCGCCGAACCAGACGGTCACGCTCTTCGCGATCCCTCTTCACACGAGGGGAGCCTTCTCGCATCGCAGTCGAGTCCTTGCGGACAAGGAAGCCACCGGACTCGGGGCGGCCATAGGCTTGAGCCTTCTGCGGACGCATTACAAACCAATCGTTCTCGCTCATGAATTCCCTCTTTCATTTTATTTGATCAATGGCAGAGCACACAGCGTATTCACCAGCTGCATTTGCTCAACAGTATTACACTTCGCCTCACGCAATCGCGGGGCTCCAAATACCAATGCGAGTCCCTTGGCGCGGGAGACCGCAACATTAATGCGATTCAGAGAAAACAGAAATTCCATCCCGCGCGAGGTTTCGTCAGCGGAGGATGCGGTCATGGAAACGAGGCAGACCGGCGCCTCCTGCCCCTGAAACTTGTCGACGGTTCCGACGCGAACACCCAACGGAAGGGCATCCCGCAGAGCGTTTACCTGAGCGTTGTACGGAGCGACGACAATGATGTCGGTCTCGCGCATCGTTCGCGTGCTGCCGTCCTTCTCCGTCCAGCTTCCACCAAGAAGCTTGGCGACGGTTTTGCCAATAGCGGCGACTTCTTCCTGTGCGATCTGTGCATTACCCTCATGGGGGACCGGCACCCAGAAAGCTCCGGCTTCGGGAAGCGCCGTGCCTGTCACGCACTGGTGAGCAGTATCAGGATGGCTGCTCAGTCGGCCTTCATAGACCTGTTCCGAGATGAACCGACAGACTTCAGGATGCATACGCCGGGATGTGGGAAGGAAAATTCCCCGGTCGGCTGGAACCGTCGCATGCTCACCGAGCATCCAATCCAGGCACGACAGGTTCGCAGGCTCGGGATGCGCTCCTTGAATGACCTGCGGCAACTGGCGTGGGTCGCCCACAAGCACGATGTTTCGCGCGGCACGCCCCATGGCGGCCATGTTGGCAAGTCCGACCTGGCCTGCCTCGTCCACGAACAGCCAATCAAAGGCCTGAACATTTTCGTCGCGCGAGAAGAACCACGCGGTGCCGCCCACGACATGCCCGCCGTTGGCGGCCTCTGCGTTGTCGGTCGTACGATGAACATCGCAATCTTCGGGATAACCATCCTCACTGCCAGAAACCTTGTGCACGAGTTCGAGATTGATCGGCAGGTCTTCGTTTTCCAACGCTGAAAGACAGCCCATCAGCACATTCCTGATAGCCTCGTGGCTGTTGGATGCGACGCCGACGCGATGGCCCTTGCGCACCAAAGACAGGATCGCGCGTGCACTCACATAGGTCTTGCCGGTACCAGGTGGCCCCTGAAACGGCAGGACCGTTCCATCCATGTCATTCACCACGGCAATAGTGCCCGCTACAGGTTCTGCCCCGCCCAAAAGATCGCCTCGTGGGCCAGAGCCCAGACGCGGTGCAGCGCGCGACAGCAGGTCGTCCACCGCCGTGTACCGGCGCGCGCCGCACTGATCGGCGATCACATCGCGCAAAGCACCGGCAATGACACCCGTCTGGATCGGCCAGTCCGGATGCAGCGTTAGCTGATCCGCCAGAAGGTCGGCCTTGCCTGGACCTGCTTTGACCGTGATCTGGCGGGCGCGGCGATCCATGGTCTCGATTCCGACCGTTGTCGGGGGACTGTCGAACACCGGAACCGTCGCCTTCTTACCGCTCCGCAGTTTCGTTTCCTGTTCGGGATAGGTGTATCGGCGCGCAAAGGATCGCTTGACGGGTTCGACAGGGCCCGCTGCCTCAAGCCCGCCAAGCGCATCGAGATCGTCGAGCAGATCATCTTCGTCCTTCGCAGCGCTATCGAATACGGCCCATTGCGCGGGCTTCACCTCGCGGCTGTGAAAAACGCCGAGGTTGAACAACATATCCTGCCGCGCCTCCGGCAAACCTGATGCTGCCAGCAGGTTGCGCAGAGCTTGCGTATCGGCGTCCTCTTCGACCTCTTTATCACCTGCATCCGGGGCAAGTGTCGGCCAAGGGCCAGCAGGCCGGATTCCGACCAGCCAGTCGCGCAATTCCTCGGTCGAGATACAGTCGACGCGGTTGTAATCCTCGATCTCGTCCAGAATCTGCTGGTCCTGCGTTTCGCGCCAGCGCTCATATGCCACGACCGAGCCACCCGCCGTCTTGACCTCACCGTCGCGCTTGCGGTCGTAAAAAGCCTCCATCGATTTGATGGAATAGTTCGGTTCCGATCCGATCAGCCCGCCGCGGACCACGGCAAACAGATCGACGAAGCGGCGTTCCCGGAGCAGCCGGTCAAGGAAAGCCTCTCCGATCCCATATTTCGTGGTCAGGCGTTTGAGTGCTGTGATCTCGTAGGGCGCGTAGTGATAGATACGCGCAGTGGGGTACTGCGAAATCCGCGCACGAAAAAACGCCAGCAAGTCGGACAATGCCCGCGCTTCGGCATCGTGGTCATGGGCCCAGAACGCCTTGAACGCCCCGTCGAACCAGATGCCGTGCAGGTATTCGAGGCCGCCCTCGTAGTGTGGATCGCCTTCAATGTCGTAGAACAGGTCGCCCGGCTGCGGTTCCGGCAACAGGTCAAAGCCTTTGCCAGGCTCGGGCGCCCGTAGTTCGAAATCTGGCTCCCCGGTTTTGCGGGCCTGCTGCAGGCGGGCCTGCGTGACCAAACGGGCCTGGGTGTTTTCGGCCATTCCGCGCACTGGGTGATCGAGCGTCGAGAGAGCCTCCAATGTGTGAACACCCGCGGCTTCCAACTTCTTCACCTGACCACGGCTGATATTGGCGACATTGAACAAGCTGTCTTCGGTCTGCCAAACGCTTTCGCAATGATCGGCCCAACGGCAAAGACCGCAATCCGCACATGGCACCGGGCGTGTCGGCTGCGGATCGGCAACGAAAGTTTCCAGCCGTTCGCGCGCCATCCGTGCATAGGCAGAGTAGTCCGCCAGGCGCAGCGTCGCGCGCGTGCCGTCTCCCAATTCGACATGCGCGAACTCGGGCACCACCCCCTGAATTTCCGCCAGCAGATCGGAATATAGAACCAGCTGAAGCACATGTTTCGGATCAGCCCGACGTTTCAGCTTGGTGTCGGCCACCTCGTAGCTGAACGGTCCAAGCGCCGAGGGGGTCTCAATACGCTCCAGGAAGTCGGACCAGCCGCCCCAGTTCCCCGACAGAAACGCGCCCTGAAACACCACATCCGGACCAGCGGCGAGCGCCGCGCGCGTGGCTTCGGCGTTTTCGCAAAGTTTGCCGCGCTCGATTTCCATGACCGTGCGCCCGGCCTCCTTGAGATGTGCAAGGTGCGCCGCCTCATGCGCATCGCCCTGCTTTTGCAAAAGCGCTGCGTCCTCGGTGTCGTCGCCCGGCTCCGGGCCCGTTCCGCGCAGATGCGCAAGATCAAGGGTGGTCGCATGTGCGCAGCCTGTGAAGCGCATGAGATCCGTTGCGGACAAGAATATGCGACCGTCGAGATCCCTCATGGCTACTCCATTACCTATGCAAATCAAATTCCAAGGGAATCACCTCGACAGACCGCAAGGTCATCAATACCCTGCGAGGGTGTCAATTTCTGGCATGGAGATCAAATGTCTTTTGCAAAAGCGCAGGATTTGCTTCGCCTTGCCCAGATGGCGGCTTCTCGCCGAGGTGGTGTCAGCCTCGAGGACATCTGCGCCGAGTTCGATGTGTCGCATCGCACTGCTCAACGGATGACTGAGGCTCTCGAAGCAACTTTCGCGAACGTTTCGACCGCAGACGATGTGGAAAGACGGCGTTACTGGCGGATGGACGCACCCTTGCCGGGCCGACTGCAGCCCCGGCAGGAAACGGCGATCGAGGCGCTGGAAATCGCGGCACGTACCGCGCGCGATGAAGGGCGAATACGGCACTCACGCTCTCTGGAGGATCTCCGCGACGCGTTGCTGGCGCGTTTGAATCCAAGGGACGCGCTTCGGTCGGAAGCCGATGCAGAGGCAGTGCTGGCTGGATTGGGACAAGTCACGCGCCCAGGCCCTACCGTTACGCTGAAGCCTGCCGTGACAGATGCTGTCATCGAAGCGCTGCGCGGTCCGTTCCGGCTGCGCGTCTGTTATGGGGCTCAGGGTGCTGCGCCGCGCGTGATCGAACCGCATGGCATGCTGCTGGGGCACCGCACCTATCTTGTGGCACGCCAACCCTCGCGTGGAGAAGACATCTTGAACTTCCGCATGGATCGGATTCATGAGGCGGAGGTACTGAACGAAAGCTTCCAACTGGCCTCGAGTTTCTCCCTAGAGACCTACGCTGCTCAGGCGTTTGGTGTTTATCAGGACCCCGAACAATTTGGCGAAGTCGTGTGGCGCTTCACACCTGAGGCCGCAGAGCGCGCCGCCGAATACCGTTTCCACCCGGCCCAAGTTGTAGAGCCTCAGGATGATGGCAGCCTGATCGTCAGGTTCAAGGCAGCGGGCTGGCTGGAAATGGCATGGCACCTTTATCAATGGGGCGACAAGGTGGACGTACTAGCGCCCGCGGGCTTGCGCGAATTGATTGCTGGCCACCAGAGGTCGGATTTCGACGCTCTGCCATGACGATATTGAATAGGAATTTACTATGAAAAACGGTCTCGACCATGCAGCCCTGAAAGCAAAACAACGCGCCATTCGCGAAGGCTTTCCCGAAACCATGGGGCTGCGCGCTCATCGTGCCATCAGTTGGATCGGCCGTGCGGAAGCTTGCGGCGAGGATGATGATGCGCGATTCATTTTCCTTTGGATCGCATTCAATGCTGCCTACGCCGACGAGCAGGAGTTTCAAGCGGTCGCCCCGGGAGAACGCGCAGCTTTCGTGGAGTACTTCGGTCGACTGGTCGCCCTTGATCAAGACCAACGCATCTACAAGGCACTGTGGCAGCGGTTTTCCGGTCCTGTTCGGATGCTCATGGAAAACCGGTACGTCTTCAATCCCTTCTGGCAATATCACAATGGGATTGACGGGTTTGAGGATTGGGAGGAACGCTTCAAGACCTCAGCCCGCTCATTCGCGACATCATTCCAAGCGGGCGACACCGCACGAGTCCTGAGCTTCGTCTTCGACCGGTTGTACGTCCTGCGAAATCAACTCGTCCACGGAGGATCAACCTGGAACAGCGGTGTGAATCGATCGCAGGTTCGGGACGGCGCTGAAATCCTTGGGTTTCTGATGCCCGTTTTCATCGACATCATGATGGACAACCCAAATGAACATTGGGGTAAGCCATTTTATCCCGTCGTCGAATAGGTTCGAAACGGCCTTTGCTCATGACGTTTCAATTGGATATGCACGCCCGAGCTTGGTCTCTCATAACAGCATAGTCCGCCATCATCTCGACAACAGCCGAACCGTCTGGCAGCGTCGCCAGTTCCGCGGCCACCCTAGACTGAAACTCCCTGCTGTATTCCACAACCGGCGGACACATGGCCACGCCGCCTGATTCAAAACCCGCCGTCGCGCAACCGGTCAACAAGCTCGTCGCGATTACGAGGACGGCGAGCCGCAGCCTCCAGCATCGTTCGCTGAACTTCATTGGCTTTCTCCCTGGTGTCGAGGCGTTCCGCGAGGCGACCGACACGCTCGCCGGAGCGGCGCAGGGCAAGCAGGAACAGAAGGATCGCGATGGCTGTGACGCCGTAGCGAAGCATTGCGCGTGCGCATGCCGATCCGACGAGCGCAGCGAGGAGGCCGCCGATCATCGCCGCCCCCGCTTCCAGTCGTCGAACCGAGCATAGATCGTGACCGCGATACCGCCGAGCGCGACGGCGATGAACACCCAGCGGAGCGTGTCGAGATACGGCACGAGCGGCAGGATGGCGGTCTGGGTCTCTGCCAGGACGCCTTGCGCCACCTCGACCCCGGCTGCGCCCAACGTTGCCACGCCAGCCGCGCCACCGCCCTTCATGGTGCGGCTTTCGGCCAGCACTTCGCGGGCGGGCGGCGTCTCGGCTGCGAAGGCAGTCGCACGGACCGGGAACCGCTCGCCCCACTGCCGTGCAGACCTTGAACCTCGGCAACCGCGGCTGATCGGCGATGCCATTCGCATTTTAGACGATCAGCATATCGAAGAAGGTGCTGGCGTCGAAGATCTTGAGGAGGATGCGCTCAAAGCCAAATAGGCTGGGATCACCTCGAACCAGAGTTTTTTCGAAGAAACGGCGTCAGACCAATAAGTTTCAAGGGTCTTAGAAGAATTCGGCAGCCGGGTCATCCATTGCAATGTCGCGACCTTCGGCGCAAATGCGGACGCGGGCCGAGGGCGTGAGCCCGAATTCAGCGGCGTAACGCACCATGTCTGCCATAGCCTTGTTCGCGGCCACCAGCCAGCCGACGACCACGTTGCTCGCAGCCTCCAGAGCGGACATGCGGCGGGTCTGGCTCATGCCGCCGCTTCCTGCCGTGCGGCGGTGATCTCGGCAAAGCCGCGGCCATCTCCGTCGAGCACTGCCGCATGTCCCGAGAAGGCCTGCCAGCGCTGGACACAGACATCCACGTACGCCGCGTCCAGTTCCATGGCAAAGCAGACCCGGCCGGAACTCTCGGCCGCGATCAGCGTGGTGCCTGACCCGCAGAACGGCTCGTAGACTGCCTGTCCGGGGCTGGAGTTGTTCTGCATCGGGCGCCGCATGCATTCGACCGGCTTCTGGGTGCCATGCATCGTCTCGACGTCCTGGTTGCGGCTGGGGATGACCCAGCAGCGCATCCAGCTCCGCTCCGTCGAAGCCGATCTCGCCGAGATCCAGTCCGAGGTCCGCCAGGTCCCCGAGTTCCAGCGCCAGCAACTCCCGGTCCCAGCCGGCATTCTCGGCCAGGCGGTTGTCAGCGAGGATGTAGGCCCGCTTCTGCGCGTCAGAGAGATGCGTGAGTTCGATCACCGGCACCTTTTGCAGGCCCAGCTTGGCGGCCGCCAGCACGCGTCCGTGCCCCGCGATGATGCCGTTCCCGCCATCCACCAGCACCGGGTTGTTGAACCCGAACTCCCGGATCGAGCTTGCGATCTGCGCCACCTGCGCCTCGGAATGGGTCCGCGCATTGTTGGCGTAGGGGATCAACTCCGAGACCGCCCGCTGCGCCACTGACCGGGCGCCGCGCTGTGCCGCCCTGTCGTCTGTTTTGGCCGCTGCCTGCTTCGCCATGTCCCCGCCTCGGATTTGATCGCGTCTCTGGCTGCAGGATATCAGGGGGCGCAAGTAATTGTAATCATGACAATAAATGACATTCGCCGCCATGAGGTGACAATGCGAGGTGGTCGCGGTGGCGTCGCTGGCGGATGTGAGGAGAAGTCTACCGCGGGGACGTTCGGCGAAAGTGTCTCAGGCATCGATCCGAAAGCGCGATGTTAATCGGGCCTTACCCAACTGATCCGCGATGGCCACAACAAAGTCAGCCGCCTGTGGATTTCAGCGATCAGATCCGTTTGAATGGGCGGAGAGCTGCTGTTCGCCGCGGCCGCGAAGGCACCCCGACCACACCGCGAAAACGGACATTCAGTTGAAACCCAATACCGGGGCTCGCTCGATCGGCACGATGGGCGGTAGGCGGTCATTCGCTGCATGATGCAAAAGAGCTTCGGCCGGACACAAAAGCGGACTTTCAACCTCTTTTGCCTCGCCCCATGTCGAAGCGAACTTCTGTCTTCCGTGACAACCGATCTAACGAGTAGGCTGACACCTGGCCTCGCAAGATTGAAATGTCGAGGGTAGCCGATTGAATTGGGCCTGCGCTACGTTGACCCATTGAAGAGTTCCGCGTCGCGCTGGTTCGTCGTTTCATAGTCGAACAACCGGCGTCTGTTCCGATGTCCCGCGGCTGCATGCAAATGCGGCGAGGCCCACCAGCTACTGCTCCGGTGTGACGATGAGGAAGGGGCTTTTTGTTTCCCGCGAGGCGGCCAGGATGAAGTCACGTCCGCCTACTCCGCCGTCGATGAGGGCTCGCGACAGTGCTTGCTGCTGACCGAGGCTGGCCACGGCGCTGGCGAAGCCGTCGGCGATACGGCTAAGGCGCCCAGCGGCCTCACGACGAACGGTGATCGACGTGGCCAAATCCTTTTCGGCAGCGGCGATCAGTCGGGCCAGCGCATCCGGGTTCATCCGATCCAGGCACCTGAGGTTGTCGTCTCGGTATTGCGCCGCGTAATCGCCCGCATGGGCCAGATCTTCGGAAATGAATAGCGCCCGCAGCTCTGCTTCCTCGCAGAGCCACTTTGCCGAGCCCAAGGTCCAGATCAGGTCCAGTCGCTCCATAGGGAGGGCGGTCGCCTTGGCGGGATCCATGGCTTCCCGTAGCAAGTCGGAGATTGTGCTCACGTGTGTGGAAAGCTGTCTTTGCAGAGCGCCTGCAATCGCGAGGTGGTCGGTCCGCGTCGCGACGCCATCAAGGTCTTTAAGCGCCGCGCGGATGTCGCTGAAGAGGCGGCGGATCTCGGCCTCCTGTATTAACCTGCCAATATCGCGAACTTCCTCGCGCAACGTCCCGAGATTTTTCTCGATGGCGTTCAGGCGCATGTTCATGATCGCAAAGCCGGCGATGGACACGCCGAGCCCGATCCCGGTGAGAGCGATGTTGGCAACCTGCAGATTTTGCAGAAGGGCCATGCCCTGACGCAGTTGTTCGAGCGAAGATTTGATCTGTTCGTTCTGCACCATCCCGACAATCCCGAGGGGCGAGAAACCGGTTTGTGCCGCTGCGCCTCCGGCCTGAGCAAAAGCTTGGATGAAACCTTGCGTCTGCTGAACGTGCCCCAGGATTTGGCCGGAGGAGACATCCTTGATTATCGCGCCCATCAACTGAGCCTGACCGGACGAAACAAGCGCGTCGAGGCCAGGAGGGATGGCGTAGAGGAGAGGCATCAAGCGGCCCGCAGTTCAGCTTCGAGACTGCGTAGCGTGATCGCTTGGAGATCGGTCACGAGACAGCGCTCGCCCGGCGCAAGTCCGTGACCCAACGCCGCGATGCGGGCGCGGCCCTGGAGGCGGACTACGAGATGTCTGCGATTTCGATCACTGAGCCGATCAACGACGCGGCTGCCGGTCAGCGTAGCCAAGGCGATACCGGTGCCTCCCAATGCGAGCATGGGCCAGGAGATCGCCGTGGTGGTGAAGATGATGAAGGAGGTCGTGGTCACCGTCGCGAGCGAAACAACAGTGGGGATGGCTGCAAGAGAAGCGGCGAGCACGCCAGCTCCGGCAAGAGCGGGCAGCGCGACGCGCAGGGCGTCTTGGCGGGTGCCTTTCTCGGAGAGCGCTGAGACAAGCGCTCCAATTTCGGTGTCCATCTCAGCCTCGACGCGGCTGGCGGTTCGCTGCGCCCAAGGTTCGAAAAGTTCCTTCCAAAGCCTGTCGGGCGAAACTTGCGCCTTGCTCGCGGCGATCGAGGAAATCGATGCGACGGTTCTTTCAATTTCCGCCATGAGATCGGGCAGAGCGTTCTCTACTTGTTCAGTTATTCGCTCGAAGTGCGCCTGTTTCCACTGGATCATCTCGAGCTCTACCGCTGGGTCGAGCGGATGCGCCGGGGCTGTTAAAGTCATCACGGTTATCGGTTGCCTGACTGCGGGCAGGCCATATCGCGAGGCCATTATTGGAATTTCATAGTGAGCGGTGCGGCAGCCTATAATCAAGCTTTTTCCCGAAAGAAATTTCAAAGCTCATGGTGCAGCGGCACGCCGGACGAAAGTAACTTCCTTTCGATCAATCGATCCGCAGTGGCAGAAAGCGGCGGTTCAGGTTTTGCGAAGGACAGTGGTGAACGACGCGTTTCGGGAGCGCCATGAAGCGTCAGACGGTCAGCTATTATCGGCAACCACGGGACAATTACGTCCGAAAACCAAGTTACTCTCGCCTCGTGAACATTGGCGTAGTTATAGGCACTTGGCCGAGTTGGAGAGACCAGCTAAAGAGAAGGTCAAGGCCAAGCCAGGAGGGCAGAGAGTGGGAAAATCATTCCCCGAATTACAGGAACATCAGGCTCGCATCGAAAAAGCCTTAGACACTGCTAAGCCTGAGGCGGTCGCACAAGGCAAGGCGCTTCTATCAGCGAACTGCGAGCAATACATCGAAGCGCAAGGTTTCGACGCAGAAAAGTTATTGGGCATAATTGCCGCCAAGCATCAAGCCTCCGAGACCATCTCTTACAAAGAGCTCTACGAAACCTGCCACAGGACAAGCGGCAAATGGGGGAAGGAGATCGGGATGGCCGCCGCCCGCTTCTGCACAGGTGCGGCTTCCATTTGGGGGTGGGCCAATGGCCACCCCGGCATGAACGACGCTGTGGTGAACGGCCAGACCGACAAACGCGGCAATGGGGCAGCCACTATGGACTACTTAAAGAACTGAGCAGCCGAAAATTCTTCTGGAAGCCTCCGTATGTGCGGCCGTGTAAGCGCGAATTCTGCATCGCAGTGGCCCACGCAACTTGCGAAATTTCTGCGCGCTTCACGAACGGCTGGTTCGGTGAAGCTGCACTGCGGCGCTGATTTCTATCCCAAAGGTCTGGTCAGGGCCGGTTTCGTCAACTAATGCGGTGTGTCTTCGTCAAGCAATTGACAGCCGGGCCGCAATGATAGGTTCAATCCGTAGACGTTGCCCTTCGTCGGACACCCAGACCAGATCTTTTCCCTTCGATAAAATTGCATCATAGCGAAAGATGTAGGCCACCGGTTCGGACGAAAGCGCCTCTGGAAGCACGTAGATGATGTAGTCGGCCCGGTGTTCAGGTGATAGCATTTTCGCGTATTCGTTTGGCGTCAGCTCGACGACGAGGTCTTTGCCAGAGAGTCCTTTGACCTCGATTTTGAGATTGGCACCGTCTTCGGCAAACGCTTCAAGGTCCCAGCCGACGCCGTCCTTCTCGACCGATTCCACTCTATGAGAACCGCCCACGTCGGACTCGTAATAGGTAATCGCGTGGTTAATCGCTGCCTGTTCGACCTTGCGGCGCAACTCTGCGTCAGTCTGTCTTGGAACTTTGGATGGTCGTTTGACGGGTGCCCCGCCTCGGTTAATGTATTCAACGACATCTCTATTGAAGGCTTCCCCTTTGCCGTACCAGACTGGGCTTTGGCCCAAATTTCCGGGCTCCTTTGCCGTGGGAATAGTGTATGAACGAGCATCAATCGGCAGAAGTACCGCGTCGGCAGTGGGCGCTTCGATCTGATATCCCACCTCGAAATCTGACGAACGCTTTAGACGTCGATGCTCGGCATCTTTGTGGATGCGTGCGTTCCGATACCAGCCGACGATTACAGTTTTCGTTGTTCGTGGATTCCTCGCAATCCAGACTACGGTCACGCCATTCACTTCGGCATCGCCGCTCTTTGCCCCCAGCCGGGAAATATTGATTTTGGCAGATCGGGGCACATAGCCATAGACCTTTCGCCTGATCGGCTCGAAGTTCCAGGATTCGTATGCGATGTCGTTCGTCTTCAGAAAACTGAAATTGCCCTCAGCCTTGTCCCCCTGTGGCCCTCTGTAGTGCGTCATCCACGCATGGTTTATGTACACCAGTGTCTCTGTCGCCATGGTCTCTGCCGCCTATTGAATTCGCCCGCTCTAATATCCAGTCTTGGCAGCGCCTTTGCGATAATCATCGGCTCCAAGGTCACGGAGATGTCGTCCTGAAGCGGTTTGAGTGGGTAGGCCGGGTCTCGCAACGCAACTTCGGGATGCCCCGTCCGGTTCAGTTTGATAATGCGAAGTATTAGGTGTTCGGTGCAAGACCTATTTCCCGACGCGATGGAGAGCACGTAGACCCCGCTTCCTAAGATACCATGCCGCGCCGCACTCAGGCGTTATCCGCCCTACGTGACGATTTTGCTGCCGTCATGGCTGATTTCCTTGCTACGCTTGAAATCTGGCTGGAATGGCTTGCCTGCGTTGCGCAAAGCCCCTGCAATGTCGTCCTGCACGATGCCAGGGACGGCCGCTTTGGTGAAGCTGCACGGCAGCGACGGGCTGCCCCCTGACCGGCGGCTATGGGCCGGTTCGCACCGCGTCTGCACATCTTTCTACCGCGAGATACACCCTGAAATGACCGTGCTGTCCGGGAGCTACAGGCTAACGCTCGGCGCAAGTCCGGTGGACGTCTGCTTGGCATTGCGCCCGCTGTCCCGATCAATACTCAGCGTGCCATTCAGCGAGGTCGCCCAACATGCCCTCAAATTGCCGCCGTACCGATTGTGGATCACCGTCGGCCCACCAGGCACGCTGCCAGCCACGGCCACGTCCAGCGCGCCGGTAAGCAGCCGATTTAAGGGTCATTTCCCTATAAGAAGTATTTATAGGGTTTTGACCCTTAAATACCGACCTGCTGAAAGCCAACTTGGCCTCGTTGGCATTGCCGAACAGACCCGGATGCAGGACCGCTGCATCAGCCGGACTGTCCACCGCGACACCGGAAAGCACCATATGCTGGAACACATCCGGGCGTTCGACATCCCAGGTCGTCATCCGGTCGATGATCAGCGGCAGAGCAACATCGGAGAGCACATGGACCTCCAGTGGATTTGCCGCTGTCCGGTTCACGCCACGCCCGCGGCCGACCACCTGGATCAACTCATCGTCGCAAATCGCCGCGCGCAGGGTTTCGGCATTCTCGTCCTCGTGCCGGAGAACCGGGAGGCCGCGGACCTGTCCTGACCGCATCCGGAGGCCTGCGACCTCGCGCCGGTAACGACCATCCGGCACCAGGTCAAAATATGCCCCTGTCAGCGCTTCCACTTCCTGGCTGGGCGGCAGGGGGCGCCCGATGCTGATCAGCAGGGACACATCGTTGTAGCAGTCCAGCCCGGCGACGGCGTTGAAGTGAGCGGTCTCGACGTTCGGAATATCTGCAAATGCCGCCTCGATCGCCTGGTATGTCACGACCAAAACCGGGCGCGGATAGATGGTAACGCTGGTCCAGCGGGAGAGCGCCGGCACCTTCTGGCCCGGCTTGATCGGAATGGGTTCGTAGCCATTGTCGAGTAGTTGCGCAGCGGCATCTGCGAATGTGATCTGCCCAGCACGTTCGGGGCGGTCAACGACCGCCCTGTCAGTGTTCCGGTTGTCGCGGGGGTCACGTAGAGAGCGCCCCGCGTCCATGATCTAGGGCCGGGTCGTGTGCGCAGCTTCCCAGGCCAGCACATCCGGAATGCGATAGCGGATCGAGCCGCCGATGGTGATCCAGGCGGGGCCGTAGCGCTCTGCTCTCCAGCGCTCCAGCGTCCGGATGCTCACCTTCCAGCGCGCTGCCAGTTCGTTCGTGGTAAAGCAGAGGGCGTCATGCGTCATGCCGCACCTCCGGAAGGTCCCACGCCTGTGCCTTGCAGAACACGAGGTAGAGCGGCTGGCCGTCATCCGTGCGCCCCCCGTCCTCCACGCGATAGCTGCAGCCCTGCTCAAGCAGGATGCCGAAGTCCCACGCCCGGAAAAGCCCGGGCACGCGTTCGTAATCCTCGTCCATGATCGGCATGGTCATCGGTCTGCTCCTTTCCTCGCGCCGCGAATGACGGCGCTTGAAAGGGGAAAGCCGGGTGCGGCACCGGATTGGGACATCACACGCCAGAACTGTCTTGGAGGCGCGCGATGGCCCGCTGGCATCGCTTTCGCGCCGCGTCATGGCTAATGCCGAGCTGCTCGGCGGCCTCTTTCTGGCTGAACCCGGCGATGTGAACGGCGGTGAGGAGATAGCCGTCTTCACCGAGAGCGGCCTCGGCGGCCTTCATCAAAATTTCGGGTCCGTCCGTGTGGTCTGACGGTTCATGCAACGACACGATATCATGGAGGTCGAGTCGCGAAGTCTTGTGCGCGCCGTGGTACTCCCGCCTCAGATCCCGCTCGAGATTGCGCAACAGGGTAGCGGCCACGCGTTTGACGCGCTCCGGGTCGGCGCTACCAATCCCGATTGCGAGCCCACTCAGCAGATCGGCATCGAGACTGCCCGAACGACAGAGCGTTCTCAGCCGATGGCGGACCACGCAAAGCCCTGGCCAAAGCGCCAGTATCAACAATTCTGCGGCAAGGTCGCTGCAGGTTTCTCCGCCGATGGCCGAGCGCAGGAGATGGGTCAGCACATTGTTCTTTGCATCGGGGTCCACCGATTTGTTCTGAAGCCAGTCAAGAAGTTGACCTGGTTCCCGGGACGTCGGGGCCGAGCCGCCAGACGGAAACAGTTTGCAGAAATGGATCAGGGCGGAATGCCGGTTCACGGACCGGACAAGCTGCGCGCGCAGCGCGGACCAGTTGGAGTACAAGAGATGCCTGGGCTGGGGCCGGGCATCTCGCGCCTCTCATCGGGCCGGGGTACGGGCGTCGCGCGCCTCTGGAATTTGGAATGGAAAAAGGGACGGCCGGGAAACGGCCGCCCTTCAAGTCAGGGCAGTGTGACCATCTCGTTCAGCGTGCCGCAGCAGCGGCAGACCGAGGAGATCGGGACGCTGGCGAGGTACTGATGGCTGCGCGAGATAACGAGTTGAACGCGGCTGCGCTCGATGCGGCCGAGGAGCTTGAAGCAGCGCTTGCAGCGCCAGTCGCGGTGGCTGGTATGTGTGCGGAAACGTGACGGCATATGAGTGCTCCTATCGTTGGATGCCGTCTCATCGCCCGAATTTGTGTGGAGCGTCCTGTGCCCGAGTATGGAAAAGGTATGGAAGGCTAGCCTTTGAGGCGCCAGCAGCCGTTGTCGCGCGCCCTTTCCACGTAATCGTCGAACACGCGTTTTCGCATCTTCCCGCTAAAGACCGCCCTCGGCGTAGATGCCGAGGTGCCTTCAACAAGAATGCTGGCATGAACTTCTGGAAATCCCGCGTTGTAGGCATCTGCGAGCTTGGTGAAGAAATCGAGCTGTATGCGGCCCGTTAGTGGCAGGGCTGGCTTGTCAGGCATCACGAAACTACCCGTGTTGTTACCGCCCTCAAACACTTTTGCGCACACGATGTGCTTTGAAGCCTTCCGGTCTGATTCATACCGGTCTCGAAGGCGGTCCAAATCAATTGCAAGGTCCGGGTCGCCGGGTTCCATGACTGTTCCGATCGGAATGACGACATTGTGGCCGATATAACGCGGCGCCTCCGGACTGGCGCCAAGGATCAGACCGGTAGATTTTTGTGCGCGCTGGCTCAGCTCCATCTCAAGTGCACTAATGGATTTGAAGCTCATGAGGTCACGTGCCAGAAATACACTGACGGGCTGCCCGCCAATCATCAGGGTCCCAAGGCCTGAAAGCCTTTCGCTCAATGGACGAAAATCACGAAAATCGAGCTCCGTTGACAGCCGTTTGGCTATAGTCTCGCGAAGCCAGCCGGTCGCAATTTTGTAATTGGTATAATCGCGCGTTGAGCGCGACGGTACGGAACGGGACACCTCCTGCTCGATGACCTCGTCACCTTCGGCATCTGCCAGGGTGACCGGCTGCCTGCTCTTCTGAGAAATCAACTGCGCTCCGAGTAGTTCGTCGACCGAAAGCCCAAGCTCTTTTATCAGCAGACCAGTCAGAACCTCGTCTCCCAAGTCGAAAAGCTTGAGAAGACCCGGAAGCATTGCTTTCGCCTCGTCGCGGTTCAGTGGCCGAAGGCTTCGCGCAATGCCCCAAGCCTCCAAAAGTCGGGAGGCGAGAAAGCGCGCCCGGCGATCCTTGTGATTCTGGACGTTCGACCCACTCGTGCCACGCACGGTGACATTCAGTTTGCGCAGCCGGTCTTCTTCTTCTTTTCGGTAATCGACGGCAATGGCAATCAAGTTGATGCCTTCGCGGCCACGATATCTTAAAGCGCCGGAAAGATATCTTCGTGCCAGAGCGTCGATATCCTCGCCTTTGGCTACCTTCAATGTCACCCGGCGTGCAAAGCTGCCGAGCAGTAACTCAAATTCAACAACCATCGCCGCTTCTACAAAGAAACCTGAGATCTCCGGGATTTCCAGTTCGAAGGAATGCGAAAACCTGCCTAGGTCGAAGACTTTTTCGGAGAGCGGTTATTCGGAAACGTTCTGTCCGAGAACCAATTCCGCGAAGGCATTGGACAGTTCGTGCCGATGCCCGAAGCTCATCCCCAATACCTCGATAAGCCGTTTGGCCGGCGTGTAGATCAAAGTGATTTCGTCCTGCGGACGGTAGTACAGCGATTGCCTGCTTCCTTCCTCGGTATGAACGTAAACGGAAGACAAGTCGCCACCGTGGCGCACGATCAGCATCACTGAGGACGGATGTTCTTCCGTCGCCGAGAGATCAATGGCCGTCAGCTTGGGGTCATGCCTGAGATCCAAGACACTGCGCAGTTTTTCCGTCAGGGCCGCTTCATCAACCGAATCCGCCGTCGCCTCGATGTCTTCCGGTATATCCAGCGCAAAATTGGAGCAAATATTTCCACGATCGCGATCCTGACGCGCCTGATTGAAGCTTTCCGCATTCTGGAATGCCACTTCGAGATTAGTGAAAGCCCAGCAGCTCCTACACAGTTCGTCGAGTTGCTTCTCGAAAAGGATATGTTCTTCTTCGGTCACCGTTTGGCCGATAATTGTCTTCAAGGACTGCACGCCATTGCCTTCAGCCAATTCAACAATTCGCTCAGCATGGGTTTCGACAGCCTCAAGAACCTCCTTTCCAAATGTCGAAAAGAGAACGACCGGAAGGCGCGCACCGGGTTCCGCGTCAAGCCAGTCTGCCTTGGCAAAAATATTCTCACCTGGAGTGATGGTGCCAAAAATCTTCGCGAAAGCTGGCGCGGCCAGTGACGCTGGCAAATCCTCAATAATCTTTCGGGTGTTGCGTTCTATCTGCGCCATCGCTGGTTCTCCCAATCGAAACCAGCGTATTTGGACAGAGATCATTTGACAAATTCACATGTCCCAATCGGCCAATCCGACCGGCTTTCCCCTTGCAGAAGTCGCCTACAGAGGAAGCTTTTGCATGAGCCTAACCCGATCCTGCGGTCCCAATCCGCTCCCCCCGGCCCGGATGACGCCATCGGAACGCCGCGCCGACCTGTGCCGTATCCTCGCGCTCGGCCTGGTCCGGCTGCGCATGAGAGACGCAGCCCAACTATCTGCCGAACATGGAGAATTTCCGCTACACAACTCGGCCGACCAGAGCGCTCATGCAACTCCAACCAACCGGAGAACCGCATGACCGATCCCATTCCCGCCCGCCTGGCCGCGCTCAAAACCACGTCGACCCCAGACCTGAAGCAACAATGGCGCGACCTGTTCGACAGCGAGCCGCCGCCGTTCAATCGTCGCTACCTTGAGAGCCGCCTCGCGTACCGCATTGCGAAGCGTTCATCGCCAGCCAGCGCTCCGAGGGCTGGGTGCTGGTGCGCGACCAGTATGACGACGGAGGGATTTCCGGCGGAACGCTGCAACGCCCCGGCCTGCAACGGCTTCTGCAGGACATCGAGGACGGGCTGGTCGATGTGGTTGTCGTCTACAAGATCGATCGGCTCAGTCGCGCACTGGCGGATTTCGCGAAGCTGGTCGATGTGTTCGACCGCAACGGCGTGACCTTCATCAGCGTGACGCAAAGCTTCAACACGACCACGTCCATGGGCCGGTTGACGCTGAACATCCTGTTCAGTTTCGCCCAGTTCGAGCGCGAGGTGACGGCCGAGCGCATCCGCGACAAGGTCGCTGCCAGCCGCAAGAAGGGCATGTGGATGGGCGGGGTGCCGCCCTACGGCTACCGGGTCGAAAACCGGAAGCTGGTGATCAACGACGAAGACGCCGAGCACGTCCGCTGGATCTTCGCCCGTTTCCTGAAGATCGGATCGGGGACAGAGCTGGCGCGGGAGGTGGCGAAACGCGGCATTCGCACGCCAAGGGGCAATCGGATCGACAAGAAGTTCCTCTACCGGGTGCTGAGCAACCGCGCCTATATCGGTGAGGCGGTCCACAAGGGCGACAGCTACCCTGGCGAGCACAACGCAATCATCGACCGCGAAAAGTGGGATCGTGTCCACGCCATCCTGCAGGAGAGCCCGCGCAAGCGCGCCGCACGGACCCGTGCCGAGACGCCCGCTCTGCTGAAAGGACTGCTGTTCGGCCCCGATGGCGCCGCATTCTCGCCGACGCACACCCGCAAGGGCGACCGGCTGTACCGCTACTATGTCAGCCAGACGGTGCTGAAGCACGGCGCGGGATCGTGCCCGGTTGGCCGGGTGCCAGCAGGCGAGATCGAGGCGGCCGTCGTCGACCAGCTGCGGGCGGTGTTCCGCCAGCCGGAGATCGTGGCGGGGACATGGAAGGCGGCGCGCGCCCATGCCGACGACATCACCGAGGCCGACGCCCGCGGCGCCCTGCAGCAACTCGACCCGCTGTGGGACGAACTCTTCCCCGCCGAACAGGCACGCATCGCGGCGCTGTTGGTCGAGCGCGTCGACGTCGGCACAGGCGGATTGAACGTCCGGCTCCGGATGGACGGCCTCGGAGGGCTCGCGCGCGAGATGCTGTCTGGCAGCATCGGAGCAGCGGCATGACCCGCGGGGCCCCGGTCCCCGACACGGTGACGCTCCACGTTCCGTTCCGTATCGTGAAGCGCGGCGGGCGTAAGGAGATGCAGTTGCCGGAAGGCGCCACGCAATCGCGGCGGACCGACAACACACTGGTCAAGGCGCTGGCGCGTGCATTCCGCTGGAAGCGGATGCTGCAATCGGGCGAGTTCGCCACCATCGCCGAACTGGCCGAACGGGAGGGGATCGCGCCGTCCTACATGACGCGTGTCCTGCGCCTGACCCTGCTCGCGCCCGACATCGTCGAGGCGATCCTCGACGGCAAGCAGGGGCAGTAGGTGACACTGGCGACAGTACTACAGCCGTTTCCGGGCGAATGGGCCTTTCAACGACAAACCTTCGCCTGATCGACGCGACCGGCCCTTACCGGTCATTCGTCGCTGCGAAGGATTCTGCATCGGAGAGCACTCGGACCGGACATCGGAGCAAGACATAAAGGCGCAATGCTTTTCCGTTTTGGCGGTGAGGCGGTTTGTCAGTCTCAAACTAAACTATTTGAAATTCGATCATTTTGGGGCGACGCTTCGCGCTCCGATAGTCGATTTGTATGAAAGCTAAGGGAGGGGCGGCATGAGGTCCATTGCAGTGGCCTGTTTCGGATTTTCACTGAGCCTGTCCGGCGGTGCGGCGACCGCCGGTTTCAAGCACCCTATGGAATTTTACGAGGCAACGAATGGTGGCAACTGCGTTACTTGTGTCTGGATCGCCGCAGAGGGGATCATCGATCTTAATACTGCCGAGCGGTTCAGCGAGTTCCTGAGGAGCAATGATCTCGACGATGCGCGGGGTCTGAACATCCACTTCAACTCGCCGGGTGGAAGCCTGATAGGTGGCGTCCTTCTTGGCATGGCTATCCGCGAGCAGCAGGCCAACACCACAGTCTCAGCCGCACATGTTGAGGACGTTTATGACAGTGGTTTGCGAAAGGTCACTTACGATCCGCCAGTTCAAGCCGAATGCTCGTCGGCCTGCGTCTTCGCCTTCGCTGGCGGTGTCAGCCGCTTTGCATCGAAGACCACGCCGGGTGCCGCAATCGGCTTCCAAGATGTCGGTCGCCTAGGCGTCCACCAATTCTACGATTCTTTGGGCCTAGCCGACCCCTCGGCACCAGCCTTCAATGCTGAGGACCGGATAACTGACCAGAAAATCATCTCGATCCTTCTCGGCTTCCTGTTCGAAATGGACGTTTCGGCCGAGTTGCTACAGTTGGCCTCGCGCACTGATCCGAGGGACATGCATTACCTGACTGAGGAGGAACTCCAGACAACGCGAGTAGACAACCGGATGGTGAGGGACGTCTTCATAACCGGGTACCCGAATGGCGTCGGGATCACCGAGATTCGTTATTCGCGTCGTGATGCCGAATATCGCCTCGAAGTCTATTGCCGTAGCGACGACATGCACATGCTGGCTACAATTGACTGGCGCGGCGCTTATGATGTTCCTTCTCACCGTGATTGGAAGCTCTACGACGGCGTATCCCTGAAGGATGCCGGCGCATTGGAGCTCATCTCGGAGGACTTCGAACGCAGGATCGATGGTGGTGTAATCGGGAAGCTTCGATTCCGCTTCGCCGATCCGTTGTCCGACCTTGTCCATCGCAAACGGTTCGCTTTCGAGGATTGGTCCAGCCGCTACGCTAACAACGCTGCCTCGGCGATGAGCTTTACACTGCCGGAAAACTTCGACGGACTGCACCTTCTGCCCAGGACTTGCATGTAGCTGCATAGCCAACCGGTTTTTCGGAGAAGGGCTATGCGCAGAAAGCGAACTATACAAAAACAGCGGCCATGAACTGCGTTTAGGACGTGCCCGGCCCTATCCGGCCATTCAGGTCGGCTGTCGGCGACGCGCCGCAGCTCCACCAGACCGGCCATTTGTACACCGCGCAGCATTTTCCAAGGGTGGAGGTCTGGTGTGCGGACTTTGCAGACCTTCGACGAACGGCAGCTACTGATCCGGGACAAAAACCGTCGTTTTGGGGCCTTGCCAAAAATCCCTGCAAAACCTTGTCCATAGCTCTGTCGATCCGGCTAGTCGATCAACCCAACGGAGAGCGCCGTTAGAAATTACCCCGCGATTGCTTATCTATGCTTGTAGATGGTGAAGGAGAAACGATTGGAATTGATTATTGGTGGAGCTGCGGCGGTAGTAGCGCTTTGCGCTTTAGGTGTCTCAGTTTTGAACACGTACTACATGCGGCAACTCGACAAGCAGTCTGTGATGCCGCTACTTGATCTCGATATGCGTAAGGTTCGTTCTGAGCGAGACGAAAAGACCTACTACGGCGTCTACCTCAAGAACAACGGCACTGGTCCCGCCATTGTGAAAGCATTTAGGCTGACCTACGGGGGCTTTGACATCAGCGACCCACGAGCCGTTGAACTCCTACGTGAAGATACCCAATCGTTCTTGGGCGAGCCTCAAAACGACCTGCCAACCTTTCTGTCCGTTCTGAAGGACGAGGAAGTGATTGCCCCAGGTGATGGGCACATCCTCTTTGGGGTGTCGTTTGATGATACCGGACGCCGCACTTTCCAGTTTCAAGACACGTTTTGCTCCAAAACAGAGTGCACGGTCGAAACAGAAAGCGTTTACAGAGACCGAAAGATTTTGACCCTAGATGGCGCAAGGGCTGCATTTGCGCGAGCAAGGACAAAATCTCTAAAGACCCATACTCAACCGTAGGTGTATGCCAAAAACGGTGGTTTCTGTCCCTCATTAAGAGAACCTGCGTCTTCAGACGGTTAGCCGCGACAGAATGGCAAGGCAAAACCCATTTGGTTCTCGCACGTTTTTGGCTGCTCGCGAGAGCGGCCGTTCGCTGCAGCCCGTTGAATGAGCAGGAAGGGCTCAAAGCAGACTTGCGGCGGCGCAGCGAGCCCCATGACCAACCTGGCAATGCCTCGTGACGCTCCCGGCCCGTAGCGGACACTTGGTCCAACTGCCGCAAACGTCAGGATCGAGACCAATTCTCACATTTCCCCGGCCAATCGCGTGTCTGTCGTTCGGCTCTTCAACGCAGCCGAGATTCTCCTTGACCCTTAAGTTGTTTTCGTTCGAGCATCTTCTTCTAAAAACTAAAAAAATCGACTGGGAGGATTACCATGGAACACCGGCTCTTATCAGCCGTGACGGCACTGGGCGTGATGAGCGCGGCACCCGCTGCAATTGCACAAGGAAACGACGGGGCGATGGACGTGCCCACAATCACACCCACCGTCGTTCTGGAGGAACTTGACGCGCCATGGGACATGGCGTTCCTGCCGGACGGCACGATGTTCTTCACCGAAAAATGCGACGGTCTTTCCGTTCGGACGCCGGATGGCACCGTGAACGCCCTTTACGGCATGGAAGAGACCGAAGGCTACGCGGATAGCGGCAGCGACCTTTTCTGCGAAGGCCAGGCGGGGATGCTCGGCGTGGCGGTGGACAGCGATTTCGAGGAAAACCGCACGCTGTACCTCTATTCGAGCTCGATGATGTATCGCGGCGATGGCTGCACGACCAACTTCGAGAAATGCGACGGCAATATTGTCATGCGGCTCACCGTCAGCGACGATCTGACGAGCGTGTCCGATAGAACCGATATTGTGACGGACATCCAGTACAAGCCGTTCGATTCCGATCAACCCTTTGGCGGACCGGGCGCGCATAACGGTGGTCGGCTCCGGATTGGACCCGACGGCTATCTCTGGATCACGGGTGGCGATCGTCACAGAGGTATTTGTCCGCAGGATGGCACATTGCTGTGTGGTAAGGTCCTGAGGATCGATGGGGACGGAAACGCCCATCCGGACAACAACCCGCCCGAGGGCTTTGACCCGCGTATCTACACCCACGGGCACAGAAACGTGCAGGGCATCGATTTCCGCCCCAGTGACGGCCGCGCGTTCACCGCCGAGCATGGCCCGTGGCACAACGATGAAATCACCGCGCTTGTGAACGGCGGCAATGCCGGATGGGATCCCGCCCAGAACACGGGTGGCCGAGGCGAGTGCCCGGACGAGTACTGTGGCTACGAGCCGAACCAAACCGAAGGCATGGATCCGGCGATCCGCGCCGCCTATACACCCATGAGCGACACGCGCTTTGAAGACCTGATGCCGCCCTCGTGGAACAACAATGGGTTTTCTCAGGGCACCGGCTCCGCCGCTTTCCTTACCGGCGAAAACTGGGGCATCTACGAAGGCCGCCTCGCCGTCGGCATCATGGGCATCGGCTTCGGCGATACGCCGGTCGGGTCAAGGATCGACATGATCAGCCTGACGGAGAACGGTATGGGCATCAACGGCATCACGCGGATGCCGCTAGGATTCTCGGCTCGATTCCGCGGGCTTGCCATGGGGCCCGACAATGCGCTTTACGTCGCCACGGACGAAGGCGAAATCTACAGAGTCACTGCGGAAAGCATGCAGTAACCTTCCAAGAGATGCGCTCGCGCCAACAGGTTGGCGCGGGCTATTTTTTCGCTTTGCCAGCTGCGCCCTTTGAAACGGTACCGACGTCAGTATTCCACGATCAGACTGACGGGCACGTTGTAGCGCTGACCGTCCACACGGATCCTGTATGTGCCGTCCACGACGCTCCACTCGGTGTCGGTACCAACACCGGACATTGTCACGCTGGCCTTCAAGAACTCGCCATTATTAAAGAACAGGGCCCGCTCAAAGCCATTTGCGAAGATGACCGTGACCGAGATTCTGCCCTTCTCGTCTTGCTTGACGCGATAGCTGCACTGATGCAGCGCCGCGCCACTTCCCTGAGAGCAACCTATCGATCTAGGAACAGCATTGTCAGCCGAATGCCTTGGTGACGTGTCCTGCTGCTCGGCATAGGACTCCGCTGCGGCAAGCAAAGAGCCAGCAGTTATTCCGACCAAGACCTGCCACTTCTTCACGACGAGCCCTCCAAAATGCACTCCGATGACCGAGGGTAAGGACAGGGAGATTTCAGGTCAAATTCACGATTGTGCGGTCGGTGATGCGGCGCAATCGGGCAAAGGCGCCTCCTTGACATCGCGCTGCTTCGGTACGTTCTCGGAAGTGCCGGACGCGAACGTTTCCCGGAACAGTTTTCGAGCAGCAGGCATTGGTGCGGTTGCAGCGTTTTCACCCTTTGCCCGCTGGGCGGAAATTTGGATCGTTCGCAGCAACGGATCGCTCATCGCCCTATGTGTAGGTCACGCTGGTTTCGACGGCGGTTCTCGGCGAAAGGTCCGCCTCCTTGTGTTGGCAGTGATGTGCTCGCTCGCGCAGAGAAGGCCCGCTTCCCGCCCGTCGTGCCCGTAGCGGCTCCCGGCCCATTGCTGACCTTGAGACAGCATAACCACGCTGCGACGCAGCTTCACCGAAGCGGTCGTTCTTGCGTCGCGTTGCATTTTCCGATTGCCGAGGTCCACTGAGCGGACGGAGCCTTCATTCCGTTTCCAACCGGAACTTTAGGAAGGTCTCCCCATCATACTCCTGCTCACCGACAAAAACCGCGCCAAGTCGGTCGAACGCGCGCAGGTTCGTGCGCGACGGAGGCAACAGAAATGTCACGAATGGAATGCGCTTGTCGGTAATGGCGAAGTCGATCGCTTTTCTTGAAATGCGTGCACCAAGTCCGAATGCGCTCGGCTTGAGAACCAAACCGAAATCCCAATCGTCTCCCTCTTTCTGAAAGCCACCCCAACCAATATATTCGTCGTCTGACATTATAGCCCAATGGCCCAGCCCATCGCGGTTCCAGAACGCCTCTTTGATGGCGACTAACTTGGCGACCGCGGCATCATCCCATTCGAATTTCAGTAAGGGCATGTGTTCAGCCACACGCGGGTCGGACATGTGCGCCACAATCTCGGATGGATCGATCTCGGGCAATCTGATGAAGCTGATCTCGCGCATCGCTCGGGTATTCTTCGTGGCTTGTATGCCTTGAAATATGAGCCTGCTGCTCGCTGAACAAGATCAGATGGCGTATCAGCAGCCGAACAGACAACGATTTGAATGTCTTGGTCGGGCTCCAAGCGGTCATGCGGCGGTGCGGCTCGCCGTATGAATGGCGGCATCCGCGATACCGTCGCTTCCGGCCCTTAGCTGAACTTCGTGCACGTCGATGCGAATGGCTGATCAGGCGGAAAGCCGTCGGTTACTTGCTTTGTAGATCAACGAGTATCCGTCTGTAGCGCCATTCTGATGTCAAGAACCCGACCGCATACCCATTTAACTGCTCATTCGTTAGCGGTATTCGCGCTCTTGAGCGACGAAAAGAGGCGCGCATTTTCCAGCGCGATGACGCTTTGATCGGCAAATGTCTGCGCCAGCGCCACCGCGGTCTCGGAGAACGGGCGCACATTCTGTCGGTAGATCGTGAAGGCACCGACCAGCCGGTCTCCGGCAAGCATCGGTATCGCCACAAAGGATCGCGCACCCCCCAGATGTGCCGTCGCCCAGCGGAGGGGATCTTCTCCGCGGAAGATCTCCTCGGCGCGGACATCGAAAATGTTGACCGGCATCTGACTCGCCGCCACGCGACCCAGGCCAGTCGCTGACGCAAAGGCGAAGATGCCTTGCACGTCCAGCCAATCTCGGAACGCGGCCGGAATGCCGCGATCGTGGGTCGCTTCAAACCGGGCTTGCCCATGATAATCAAACAAGATGCCGAACTCGGCCTCGCAGAGTTCCAGCGCGTGGCCCAGGATCGCCGCCACGACCTCGTCAGCATCGCCTTGCGATCGGCTGATGATGCGCAGGACCTCCCCCATCGCGCGCTCGCGGCACAGCGCCTCTTCGAGGCTGAGCGCAAGCTCCGAGATCACGGCCGCATAGTCGGTCGTGTCCAGCGAGGGCTTGGAGGCTCCGATCAGCTGCGCATGAAGTTCCAGCTTCGAGGACACGCCGAGCTTGCGATAGATCGTAGCCAGATGCGTGCGCACGGTGGTGGGCGCGATGCCCAGCCGGGTTGCAATCGCGCTGTAGGTATCGCCCTGCGCATAGGCAGAGGCGATCTCGATCTCGCGGGGTGTTAGCGCATCCTGCGGCATGTCTCCGGATCTCAGAACCTCCCGGAGTCTTCCGCGTTCGCGAAGACAAGGCAATAACGCAAATGCGTGAGCAAAGATAATGCAAGGCCGCGCCTCAAAATACTGCACTCAGCCGATGCCGTGCTGCTTCTTCCGCTGTCATGCTGGACGGATCAGGCGAGGAGACGGACCAATGCCCATGGGAACGAGCACAGCGGCCAAAGCGAAAAATGATGCCATCCCGATGCGCTGGCGTATCCTGGCGCTGCTGGTCCTCGCGCGCGCAGGGCTTGGCGTGCAGTTCCAGACCGTCGGGTCGGCCGCAGGTGAGATTACCAATATCTTTGGGATGGACAACGCCCAGCTCGGAGTGATGATCGGATTGTTCATGGCGCCGGGTTTGATCCTCGCCTTGCCGGCGGGCGCGTTCTCGCGCTTTGCCTCGGATCGTGTGCTGTCTGGCGCAGGCCTTGCTGCCTTGTCTTTGGGAGGCCTGCTCTCCGCTTTGGCTACGAGCCCTGAGACGCTTGGGCTCGGGCGTATCGTGGCGGGGGCCGGTTTTCTGGTCGTCACGTTGTATTTCACGAAGATGGTGGCCGACTGGTTCGGCACCCGCGAGATAGCGACGGCCATGTCGCTCCTGGTCATGAGCTGGCCTTTCGGCATCGCACTCGGCCAGGTCGGCCACACATGGCTGATCACGCTGTTCGATTGGCGAATGCCGTTCGCGGCGGCTTCGATCTGGTGCGCCGCGGCCGCGATCGGCGTTTGGGTGTTCTACCGCTCGCCGCATGACAGTCCGCCCGCCACCGAGCGACGGATGCAGCTGTTGCCCCGTGAATGGGCACTTGTCTGCTCGGCGGGCCTGGCTTGGGGCATTTTCAATGCGGGCTACATCGTTTGGCTCAGCTTCGGGCCAGCCGTTCTGGAGGCGCGCGGGCATACGCTTGTCGCATCGGCGTCGATCGTCAGCTTGGCAAGCTGGGTCATGATCTTTTCCGGAGCAGTCTGCGGTCAGATCGTCGACCGCTTTGGCCGGCGCGATACGGTGCTTGTCATCGGGATGCTCGCTGGAGCGGCGGCCTTCCTCTTGCTGCAACTGCCCGGTGCCGAACTCGGCGCGAGCCTACTGTTCGGATTGATCGGAATGGCTCCGGCCGGAATAATCATGGCGCTGAGCGGTCAAGCGGTCGCGCCAGAGCGACGGGCCTTCGGAATGGGAGTCTTCTTCACGCTGTATCACGCGGTCATGGCAATATCACCGGCGCTCGCAGGCGGCATCGTCGATCTCGCCGGGTCGCCGGACGCAGCGATGCACCACGGTCTTGGCCTGTTCCTCACGGTGATCCCGCTGGCGCTGGCGTTTCGCCATCTGAAATCCCGGCAGTAAGACTGTGCCTTGCAAAGCGCAGCGTGCCGGAGCACATCATGGCGACGTCGCGTTACTGGCGCGCGCGTTTTTCGGATCGAGAATGCGCTCAGAGACCGCATAGCGGTCGTTCCTGCCTATTGCAGCGAACATTCGCTTCCCGCCCTTTTCGCAGCGCCTGACAAGATGCTGCTCTGCGGAAACTTCGGTGCTTCTATACACACCGGACGATCAGCGAATGTTCGATTTCCGTTCCATCTCAGCGAACACGACTCCGGTCGAAGTGTTCAGATGGCATCTCCAGAAAACAGCTTAATTTCAGTATCTTGCAAGAAATTCACCAAATCGGCGCAGTCATGAGGTCCGGAGAATATCGGGCTAAGAGAATAGATTTTGAGGCAGCCGCGGGCACGGCAGTGTTCAGCCTAGCCCGCAAACCCCTTTGAAAACACGCAAAAATCCGGCCGCGGCCGGATGGGGAGAACGCTTTCGCGGGGGCAAGTGGCGGAGACGAAGGGATTCGAACCCTCGATACCGTTTCCGGTATACTCCCTTAGCAGGGGAGCGCCTTCGACCACTCGGCCACGTCTCCATCGACCCGTTTAGAGGTGTATGGCTCAGGAAACAAGGCGAAAATCGCGCTTACTCCGCCACTCATATCACATGCCTAATATTAGATATGTTCACCAAGATTGCCGCCAAAGTCCCAAGTGTTTGGCAACGATTTGTCAACGGCAACCACTCCGGCCACAGGGAGTTTGATGCCAACAGAGGAAATAGTGTTATCCACTTCGCAGCGGAAAACTAACATGACACCTGAGACGGGTTGCACCTTCTCTTGTCCCGGTCGCACTGCTACATCGTGTTGTCTACACCCTGCGTCCAGGATGTCGGTCGCGAGCGGCTCATCGAGTCTGGTTTCGGTCGCTTATCCCCTCCCGTACTCATAATCAGCCTCCGCCACCACAGAGAAATACAGCATCGGAAACAGCACTTTGTAAGGAGTTTCGCGACTGCTATTTATCTCCGGGAGGTGCTGCATGATCGACCAAGAGGAAGAGACACCGAAGAAGAAGAGACGGCGCGGGAATACACTGGAGAACTGGGAAGTGGCAATCGTCAAGGCCATGATTTCCCGGGGCAGTCCGTTCGCGAATGACCAGGATATCCTCGCCTACTTCACCCGCCCCACTCGATCCGTGAATCATCGCCTCATCAGCGAGATCCGAAACGAGGCGAAACACAAAGCGATCAAATCCGCGAGCGAGGACGATCTCGAGGCATTCTTGGCGACGTGGCCGGACATCGACCATGAGACCGGACTAAGCATCCAGGGTGATGAGCTACTCATTAAATCCCGGGAAGCCATGATCGCCGCGGTGCAGACGTTCAACAGCGCTGGCCTGACGTTCCGTGCTGAGCTCTTTATCGTTACCGCTATCATCGCGTGGACGTATCTGCTTCACGCCTGGTTCAAGCGGGAAGGCATCGATTACCGATACCCGGGCCAGAAGACGAAGGAAGGTGCCGACAAGTTCTGGGAGCTCGGTCACTGCCTGAAACAAGGTGGACCTGTCACGCTTTGGTGCCGCTCCAGGTTTTCATTTATGCTGCCTGCGCCTCGAAGGCCAAGGGGCTTTTCCAGCCCAGGCCTGCTCAACAACGCGGGCTGGCATGTGAACCACAAGCGGGTCGAACGTATCTGGCGACGACAAGGGCTGAAGGTCCCACAAAAGCAGAAGAAAAAGGGGCGTCTCTGGCTGAACGACGGGTCGTGCGTACGTCTGCGCCCCGAGCGGCCCARCCACGTCTGGTCCTATGACTTCGTCCAGGATCGGACCGCTGACGGGCGGGTCTATCGAACTCTGAACATCATCGACGAATACACAAGGGAGGCGATCATGATCCGCGTCGATCGCAAGCTCAACTCCACGGACGTGCTGGATGCATTG
>NZ_QPMK01000028.1 GCF_003344785.1 Thalassococcus profundi
CGCTGGAATGCGCGCACAAGGGCTGGGGGACGAGCATCATCATCGGCGTGGCGCCGGCGGGGGCCGAGATCTCGACCCGGCCGTTCCAGCTGGTCACCGGGCGCAACTGGCGCGGCACGGCCTTCGGCGGCGCCAAGGGCCGGACGGACGTGCCGCGAATCGTCGACTGGTACATGGACGGCAAGATCGAGATCGACCCGATGATCACCCACAAGCTGAGCCTCGACGAGATCAACCACGGTTTCGAGCTCATGCACGAAGGCAAGAGCATCCGCGCCGTGGTGGAGTTCTGAGGAAATCCTGACCATTGTCAGAGGGCGCGTCCGCAACGGGCGCGCCCTTTTTCGTGGCGGCATCGTGGGGGGAGGCGGCAGGAGCCTCCGGCGGGAGGTTTATTGGCAAGATGAAGACGGATCGGCTCACCGTGCGGGCATATCGCGACGCGGATGTGGACGCGCTCTGGGCGCTTCTGGAGCCGGTGTTCCGCGCCGGCGACACCTATGCGATCGACGCCGATATCCCGCGCGACGACGCCTTGGCCTATTGGTGCGGTCCGGGGCGGCGGGTCTTCGTGTGCGAGGAGGCGGGCGCGGTGCTCGGCAGCTATTACGTCGTCCGGAACCAGGGTGGCGGCGGCGCGCATGTCTGCAACTGCGGTTTCGTCACCGCTCCGGCGGCGCGCGGCCGCGGCTTGGCACGCGGGATGCTGGCCCATGCGCTGGACACCGCGACGGCGCTGGGCTTCCGCGCCATGCAGTTCAACTTTGTCGTCGCCACCAACACCCGTGCCATCGCCGCCTGGGAGCGCGCGGGCTTTGACACGGTCGGGCGGCTGCCCGGAGCGTTCCGGCATCCGCAGGACGGATATGTCGATGCGCTGGTGATGTACCGGTCCCTGGTCTAGAAGGGGGCAAAGCTGCGCCAAGGAGGCCCCATGCCCGAAAATACCAAGCTGCTTGCGGTGCTGATCGACGCCGACAACACGTCCCCGAAATATACCAAGGCGATCTTCGACGAGATCGCCGCCCTGGGCGAAGCTTCTGTCCGGCGCTGCTACGGCGACTTTTCCAGCCAGCAGATGGCCGGCTGGTCGAAGGTGCAGGCCGAATTCGGCCTCGTCCCGCATCACCAGCCCGCCAATACGGTCGGCAAGAACGCCAGCGACATCGCGCTTGTGATCGACGCCATGGACCTGATGCACTCCGCCCGGTTCGACGGTTTCGTCCTCGTCAGCTCCGACAGCGACTTCACCCGGCTCGCCAGTCGCATCCGCGAGCAGGGGCTCGATGTCTTCGGCATGGGCATGCAGAAGACCCCCGACGCCTTCCGCAAGGCCTGCAAGCGATTCATCTTTCTCGAGAACCTCGATGGCGCGCCCGAGGCCGGGGCAAAGGGGCCGACGCGCAAAGCTGAGGGGACGAATCTCGAAGAGGCCCGAAACCTCATCTTCAAGGCGATGGATGCCATCGAGCAGGAGGATGAATGGTACACGCTGGGCCAGCTGGGGCAGTTCCTGACCTCGGCCAACCCCGATTTCGACACCCGAACCTACGGCAAGCGCAAGCTGAGCGATCTCGTGGCCGACCTCAAGGTGTTCGAGACAAAACGCAGCGCCGGCAACCAGTTGCTCGTGCGGCGGGTCGATTGATCGTCGATTTCGAAGCATGACTGTCAACTTTTAAGTGTCAATCAAGATTGACACATTTACCTAAGAATGTTGACAGACGCGTGTTCAAGGCGTCATGCTCCAGTTTATGAACCTGTGCGCGGCGGAGGGGTGCACAGGATTTCCGAGGACTGACGCATGATCGATATGCCGATCCCCGTGCGCGCCATAGAAGGCGACGCGCAGGGCCAGTTGCGCGCAGGGTTGTCGCAAGCAGCCCTGATCGTTCTGGCTCAGGAAGTGATCCTGCACCTTGCCCGCTGGTCCGATCGCCACGCGCATGCAGCGGATGCCGCTCCGTGCCCGGCAGAAATCCAGGGCCTCGCCGACGCGCTTGTCAGCCGCGACCCGGACGCGGCGCGCCGGATTGTCTTTCATGCGCGCGCGCAGGGCGCCGGTCACGAGAGCCTTTGTCGCAATCACATCGCACCGGCGGCGCAGCGGCTGGGCGTGATGTGGGAAGACGACGACGTCACCTTCAGCGACATGGCGATCGCCGCGGGGCGCATCCTGTCGATCCTGCGCGAATTGCGCGAGATGGCACCGCCCTTCGAGCCGCGGGGCGGGCGCTGTGCGCTGATCGCGACCGTGCCCGGTGAGCTGCATTCCATCGGGGCCACCATGGCCGCGGACATGCTGCGCAACAAGGGCTGGGACGTCGACCTGCGCATGGGGCAGAGCGAAACCGATCTGGCCCGAACCCTGCGCGGTGGCGGCTATCCGATCGTCGGGCTGTCGGCCTCGACCCCCGAACGCATCCGGGCGCTGGCCCGGGCGGTGGTGGAACTGCGGCTGGTCGCTCCCGGCGTGCTGATCTTCGTCGGTGGCGGCCTGGCGGAACTCGATCCGAACATCGCCGTACGGGTCGGGGCCGATGCCGCCGCGGGCGGGGCCGAGCCGTCGCTGGCCGCGATGGAAAAGCTGCACCTTCAGTTGGTGTCGCGTCAGGTCCCGTAACGGGCGAGGAAAGTCGCCACAGCGCCGTCGATCACGCGGGCGATCTCGTCTTCCTCGAACGTCTCGCGAATGCCGAACAGCAGCTTGGGCCAGAGATCGGCCTTGCAGAGCTCGGCAAACTGATCCGCGGCAAGGTTGCAATCGTCGGTCGCAAGCTCGCCCCGGTCGATGGCCTTGTCGAGGTAGCCCACCAGCGCCGCGCGCATCACCATCGGCCCGCTCTGGTAGAATTGCCGTCCCAGCTCGGGAAACCGGTCGGATTCGGCCACGCAGATGCGAAAGATCCGCTGGCCCATGTCCGACAGGATGAACCCCAGGAAGGCCCGCGCGATCTGCGGCAGCACCACCTGCGGCGGCTGCGCCTCGTCGATGTCGTGCTGGGTCTTGTCGGCCTGCCTGCGGCACTGGTGCGTGGCCACCTCCATGAACAGCAGGCGCTTGTCGGGAAAGTAGCTGTAGAGCGTCGCCTTGGACACGCCCGCCGCCCGCGCGATGTCGTCGACGCTGGCGCCTTCGAAGCCGTCGCGCATGAAAACCTCGCGCGCGCCGTCCAGAACCTGGTCGAATTTTCGACCCTTGCGCACCTTGGCCGCGGTGGCGGTCATGTCTGCTCTCCTTTTGCCTGCCCGGCACTATAGACCGGGCAGTTCAGTTGCGGCAAGCAGACCGACGCCGCGTTTCAACGGCTTTGGCTGGACAGGTGGCCGGTGTCGGTCTGGGTCGCGGGCGTCGGCGCGGGATAGTCGAAGCGCGGAATTTCGAAGGTATACCCGGCCAGAGCGGGGCTGGCGGAGAGGGCGATCAGTAGCGGAAGAACGAGACGGGTCATGGTCATTCCTTTCGTGTGAACCGTTTGGTTCACTTTATATGAACAGAACGGTTCAGTTTATCAAGTGTCCATCTATGTTCGGCCGAAGAATTTGATTGAAGCGCGCCGCGAGATGATTAAATTAGAATCGTTCTAAAGCTCAGGGCTTCCGATGCGTTTTTTCACCCAACGCCGTCATTTCCGCGATCTCAGCGAACAGGAGATTCTGGCGCTCGCCATCTCTTCCGAAGAGGACGACGCCCGTATCTACCGCAGCTATGCCGAGATGCTGCGCGCCGAGTATCCCGACACTGCGCAGATCTTCGACGGCATGGCCGCCGAAGAGGACGGTCATCGCCAGGCCCTGATCGAGCTGCACCGCAGCCGCTTCGGCGAAGTGATCCCGCTGGTCCGCCGCGAACACGTGGCGGGCTACTACGCCCGGCGCCCGGTCTGGCTCATGCAGAACCTCGGGATCGAGCGCATCCGCGACGAGGCCGAGGCGATGGAGCGCGACGCCGAGCATTTCTACCACAGCGCGGCGCAGCGCAGCACCGATGCCGCCACGCGAAAGCTGCTGGGCGATCTGGCCCGCGCCGAGGCCGGGCACCAGGACCGCGCCGGCGACCTCGCGGCGCAGCACCTCGATGATGACGCCCGGGCCGCCGAGGACCGCACCGCGCACCGGCAGTTCCTGCTCACCTGGGTGCAGCCGGGGCTGGCGGGGCTGATGGACGGCTCGGTCTCGACCCTGGCGCCGATCTTCGCCACCGCCTTTGCCACGCAGGACACCTGGACGACCTTTCTCGTCGGCCTCGCCGCCAGCGTCGGCGCCGGCATCTCCATGGGCTTCACCGAGGCGGCTTCGGATGACGGCGAGCTCTCGGGCCGCGGATCCCCGTTCAAGCGCGGCCTGTCGTCGGGGGTGATGACCACCGTCGGCGGGCTTGGCCACGCGCTGCCCTACCTGATCCCGGATTTCTGGACCGCGACGATCATTGCCGTCATCGTCGTCTTCGTGGAACTCTGGGCCATCGCCTGGATCCAGAACCGCTACATGCAGACCCCGTTCTTCCGCGCCGCCTTCCAGGTGGTCCTGGGCGGCGCGCTGGTCTTCGCCGCCGGCGTCCTCATCGGCTCTGGCTAGATCCGGCCGGGACGGTACGGCCGGTCCCGCCGCCCGCCCCTTCATCTTGCCGATAAACCTCCGGGGGGTGTGGGGGGCTGGCCCCCCACTTGAAGGTGCGGTGCGGGGGGGCTGGCCCCGCCTCGTTTGGCGGCCCGCGCGGCCGCCCTGCCGCCTGTCGCGGCACAACAGGCCAACGCACCACGGAGCCGGCCTTCCGCCGCCCTTGCAGATTGACGGGCGCGCTGAGGCTGCTACGAAGCTCTGATGCTGGATATCTTCCTCAAGACGCTGCCGTTTTTCGCGCTGATCGGCCTGGGCTACGGGGCCGGGCGCACCCGGTTCTTCACCGAGGAAGCCACCGCCTATCTGACCAAGTTCGTCTTCTACTTCGCCCTCTCGGCGATGCTGTTCCGGTTCTCCGCCAACCTCTCGATCTCCGAGATCTTCGACGGCCGGCTCGCCGCCGCCTATCTCTGGGGCACCGCCTTTACCTACGGTATCGCCATGGCGGTGGCCTTCCTGCGCGGGCTCAAGGTCGAAACCGCGGCGATCGAGGCGCAATGCGCGGCCATCGGCAACACCGGCTTTCTGGGCGTGCCGATGCTGGCGCTGCTGCTGGGGCAAGAGGCGGTCGGCCCGATCATCCTGGTGCTGGCCATCGACCTCATCGTGTTCAGTTCTCTGCTGGTAATCCTCGTCACAGGGTCGCGCGACGGGCGCATGTCGACGGCGGTGCTGCGCACGGTCGGGGTCGGGCTGGTCAAGAATCCGATGATCGTCTCCATCGTGCTGGGGCTTGCCGTGTCGGGCAGCGGCCTGCCGATCCCGGGGCCGGTGAACGAATTCCTCGCCACCCTCGGCAATGCCGCGACGCCCGGCGCGCTTTTCGCCATCGGCGCGTCGCTGGCCAGCAAATCGGCGGAACGGGTGCAGATCGCGGGCTGGCTCAGCTTCTGCAAGCTGGTGCTGCACCCGCTCTTCGTCGCTGCCGCCTGCTACCTCTTCTTCCCGGTTACCGCCTTCCAGGCCGCCGTCGTGGTGTCCGCCGCGGCCCTGCCGGTGGCCGGCAACGTCTTCATCCTGGCGCAACATTACGGTCTGGCGCCGCAGCGCGTATCGGCGGCGATCCTGATCTCGACCGCCGCCAGCATCCTCACGGTCAGTGTGGTCATCGCCTGGGTCACCGCGCCGCTCTAGGGGACGGGGCCGAAGGGAGGGGTTGTTGCACGCCCGTCTCTGGTCTAGCTCAGGGGCAAACATTGGGGGAGTTCCAAGATGAAAACGATTTCCGAGAACATCTGTCACGGCGGCACGCAGGGCGTCTATTCGCATGACTCCACGGCCACGGGCGGTGAAATGACCTTCGGTCTGTTCCTGCCCGAAGAGGCGAAACTGGGGGAGGTGCCGGTGCTGTGGTACCTGTCGGGCCTGACCTGCACGCACGAGAATGCCATGACCAAGGCCGGGGCGCAGGGCTGGGCGGCAGAGCAGGGCATCGCGCTGGTGTTTCCCGACACCTCGCCCCGCGGAGAGGATGTCGCCGACGACGAGGCCTATGACCTGGGCAAGGGCGCCGGTTTCTACGTCAACGCCACCCAAGACCCCTGGAAGCCGCATTACCGCATGTGGGACTACGTGGCCGAGGAACTGCCCGCGCTGCTGGGCCGTGAGTTCGCCATCGACCTCGAGCGGCAGTCGATCACCGGGCATTCCATGGGTGGCCACGGCGCGCTGACACTGGCCATGGCGCACCCCGGACGGTTCAAGTCGGTCTCGGCCTTCGCGCCCATCGCCAACCCGACGCAAAGCGACTGGGGCAAGAAGCAGCTGGGCGCCTACCTGGGAGACGACACAGGACAGTGGGCCAAGCACGATGCCAGCCTGCAGATGACCGAAGTCGGCTTCGACGGCCCGGTGCTGATCGATCAGGGCGACAGCGACAATTTCCTCGACCTGCTGAAACCCGAGGCGCTGGCCCATGCGATGATGGCGCGCCGGCAGGACGGCATCTTTCGGATGCAGAAGGGCTATGACCACAGCTATTTCTTCATCTCGACCTTCATGGAGGATCACGTGGTGTTCGCGGCCGAGGCGCTCTACGCGTGACGGCGGTCTATGTCGACGCCGACGCCTGCCCGGTCAAGCAAGAGGCCGAGCGGGTGGCGGTGCGGCATGGCGTGACGCTCTACATCGTCTCGAACGGCGGTCTGCGCCCGTCGCCGCATCCGCTGGTCGAGACGGTGATCGTGCCTGACGGTCCGGACGTGGCCGATATGTGGATCGCCGAGCGCGCCGGAGCGGGAGACGTGGTCGTGACCGGGGATATTCCGCTGGCCGCGCGCTGCGTCGAGAACGGGGCGCAGGTGCTCAAGCACAACGGCGAGGCGCTGACGCAGGCCAATATCGGGCAGGTGCTCGCGACCCGCGACCTGATGGCCGATCTGCGCGCCGCCGATCCGTTTCGGCAGGGCGGCGGCAAGGGCTTTACAAAGGCCGACCGGTCCCGTTTTCTGGACGCGCTGGAACGCCTGGTGCGGGCCGCGCGCAAATCGGGATGACGCAAAACTCTTGAAAAGCGTTTTGCCAAGACTTTTTCCCAAAAGTCTTGGCGGTTGGGGAAAGGGCCGACATGCAGCCTGAGGCGGTGATCTTCGACATCGGCAACGTGCTGATTTCCTGGCAGCCCGAGCGCTACTTCGACCGCGTGATCGGTCCCGACCGACGCCGCGCGCTCTTTGCCAATGTCGATCTGCACGGAATGAACGACGTGATCGACCGCGGCGGCGATTTCCGGGAAACCGTCTACGACTGGGCCGAGACGCATCCTGAATGGCGTGATGAAATCCGCATGTGGCACGACAACTGGCTGGAACTGGCCACGCCCGAGATCCCGCAGTCCGTGCGCATCCTGCAGAGCCTGCGCGCCCGCGGCGTCCCGGTCTTTGCGCTGACGAATTTCGGCATCGGCACCTTTGCCCTCGCCGAGCCCGCCTATCCGTTCCTGCGCGAGTTCGACCGGCGCTATATCTCGGGCCACATGGGCGTCATCAAGCCCGAGCCGGAGATCTATGCGCAGGTCGAGGCCGATTGCGGTATTCCGCCGGACCGGCTGCTCTTTACCGACGACCGCAGCGACAACATCGCCGCCGCCGCCGCGCGCGGCTGGCAGACCCACCTGTTCGAAACACCCGAAGGCTGGGCCGGCTGTATCGTGGCGCTGGGCCTGCTGAGCGTAGAGGAGGCCGCATGACCGTACCCGTGTTCATCCCCTTCGAGGCCGGCGAGGCCGTTCTCGACTGGATCGGCCTGACGGACGCCCTGCGCGCCGGTCACGATCTGCCCAAAGCCGAAATCGCCGACACCTTCCTCTACCGTGGCGACGACACGCTGCTGACCCGGTCGGCCTGGATCGACGGGCTGGGCATCGCGGTCAAGGCCGCGACCATCGTGCCCGGAAACGACTCGCGCGGCCTGCCGGGGATCAACGGCGCCGTGAACCTCTTCGACGACGCGACCGGCCAGCTGGCGGCGGTGATCGACTTTCATCTTGTCACCAAGTGGAAGACCGCCGGGGACAGCCTGCTGGGCGCGCTGACGCTGGCGCGGCCCGACAGCCGCCGCATCCTGATCGTCGGCGCGGGGACCGTGGCCGGGTCGCTGATCGAGGCCTACCGCGCCGGGTTCCCGGAGGCGGAGGTCACGGTCTGGAACCGAACGGCCGCCAAGGCGCACGACCTTGCCGTTGCCTATCCCGGCACGACCGTGGCCGAGGACCTCGCCGCGGCGGTGGCAGAGGCCGACATTGTCTCCTGCGCCACCATGTCCAAGTCACCCGTGATCCAGGGCGACTGGCTGCGTCCGGGTCAGCACCTCGACCTGATCGGGGCCTACCGTCCCGACATGCGCGAGGCCGACGACACCGCCCTGCGCCGCGCCCGGGTCTTCGTCGACAGCATCGACACCACGCTGGGCCATATCGGCGAGCTGAAGATCCCGCTGGAGGCCGGGACGATCGACCGCGACCACGTGCTGGGAGATTTCTACGGCATCGACGCCATGCGGCGCGACGCGGAAGACATCACGCTCTTCAAGAACGGCGGCGGCGCGCATCTGGACCTGATGACCAGCCGCTACATCCTCGACCGCTGGCAGCAGGCGAAAGCCTAGGCGCGGGCCATCACCGGCGACGGCGCCTCGCGCACCGGCAGGTGCACGATCGCGCTCAGCGCGCCGACGCCCACGCCGATCCACCAGACGGCGGAATAGTCGCCGGTGAGGTCGTACATCCGCCCGCCCAGCCACACGCCCATGAAACTGCCCAGCTGGTGCGAGAAGAAGACGATGCCGTAAAGCGTCCCTAAGTAGCGCAGCCCGAAGATGTAGCCGATCAGCCCCGCGGTCAGCGGCACCGTGGCCAGCCACAGCGCGCCCATGACGGCCGAGAAGACCAGCACGCTTGCGGGGGTGATCGGCAGCAGGATAAAGACGGCGGCCGCCACGGTGCGGCCGACATAGATGCCGGCCAGCAGATATTTCTTGGACCAGCGGTTGCCGGCCCAGCCCGCCGCCAGCGTGCCCGCGATGTTGGCAAGGCCGATGAGCGAAATCGCCACCGCCCCCAGCGTCGAGGTCGTGGTGATGCCCAGTCCGTGCAGTACGCCGCCGGGGGCGATGGGGCCGCACATCTCGGTCACGAAGGCAGGGAAATGCGCGGTGATGAAGCCCAGCTGGTAGCCGCAGCTGAAGAAGCCGATGAAAATGAGCGCATAGGACGGGTTGCGCGCCGCGCGGCCCAGGATCTGCGCCAGCGTTTCCTCGATCTCTGCGCGGCTGGCCTGTGGCGCGCGCATCGCGGGCAAGAGCAGCAGCACCGTCAGGATTGCGGCGGCAAAGACCAGGAACACCGATTGCCAGGTCATGAAACCCAGCATCCATTCCGCCAGCGGCGCGCCGAAGACCTGGCCCGCGCTGCCCGCGGCGGTGGCGATAGCGAGGCTCATCGACCGGTTCGCATCGGAACTGGCGCGGCCCACCACGGCGAGGATCACGCCAAAGCCGGTGCCCGCGATGCCGAAGCCCACCAGCACCTCGTAGAGGTGATGGGCCTGCGGCGTCACGGCGAAGGACGACAGCACCAGCCCCACCGCGTAGACCACGCCGCCCATCAGGATCGCCTTGCGGTCGCCGATCCGCTCGGCAATGGCGCCGAAGATCGGCTGCCCGATGCCCCAGGCGAGGTTCTGGATGGCAATGGCGAGGCTGAACTCCGCCCGCAGCCAGCCGAACTCCTCGGCAATGGGGATCTGGAAGACGCCGAAGCTGGCCCGGATCGCGAAGGACACCATTATGATGATGCAGCCAACCAGCAGCACGGGGTTGAGGATGGGGGTTCTGGCGTCCATAGGGCCTCCGACGGTTTGGCTGATGTTCTAGGGCAAGCCGCGTGGCCTGTCTTCGGTGTTTTTCTCTCGATCGTCGTCGGCCGTGCGCTCCGGACCTACACAAACCCCGCGCGCCGCGCTATGCGAGGGCATGGCAAGCGTTCAGGACGAATACGAGGCCCGCGTCGCGGCTGGCCAGATCAAGCGGGACCCGGTGCAGGTGGCCTGCCTGCCCGAGCTCGAGCGCATCCGCGCCGAGGTGCACAAACCGCAGAAGTCCGGCCTGTTCCGCAAGGCGCCGCCGCCGCCCAAGGGGCTTTACCTCTGGGGCGGGGTCGGGCGTGGCAAGTCGATGCTGATGGACCTGTTTGTGGACACGCTGGAGGTGCCGGCGCGGCGGGTGCATTTCCATGCCTTCATGCAGGAGATGCATGCGGGCATGCATGCCGAACGCAAGAAGGGTACGGAGGACGTGATCAAGCCCGTCGCGAAAAAGGTCAGCGACGCGGTCAAGGTGCTGGCCTTCGACGAGATGCAGATCACCGACATCACCGACGCGATGATCGTCGGGCGGCTGTTCGAGCAGGTGATGGCGGCGGGCTGCGTCATCGTCACCACGTCGAACCGGGTGCCGGACGACCTTTACAAGAATGGCCTCAACCGAGAGCTGTTCCTGCCCGCAATCGCCCTCATCAAGGACCGGATGGTGGTGCAGGAGATGGCTTCGGACACCGATCACCGGCAGAACCGGATGGTCGGGGCCCAGACCTATTTCACGCCCAACGGCCCCGAGGCACGGACCGAGATGGAGCGGGTCTGGCAGGAGTTGACCGGCGGCAAGAGCGAAGAGCTGGTGCTGACCGTGCAGGGCCGCCAGCTTGCGCTGCCGCAATACTGGAACGGCGTGGCCCGCGCGACCTTCTACGATCTTTGCGGCCGCGCTCTCGGACCTGCGGATTACCTCAAGCTGGCGGAAACGGTGCGGGTGCTGATGATCGAAGCGGTGCCGCTGCTGAGCCGGTCGAACTTCAACGAGGCGAAGCGCTTTGTCACGCTGATCGACGCGCTTTACGAGGCCAAGGTGCGGGTGATCCTCTCGGCCGCCGATACGCCCGAAATGCTGTATGTCGAAGGACCGGGATCCTTCGAATTCGACCGCACCGCCAGCCGCCTGCAAGAGATGCAGTCCGAAGGCTGGGGCGGCTGAGCGCGCCGCGGGCCTGCTGCGAAAAAAGGGGTCCCGAAGGACCCCTGAGGCTGCTCGATTGTGACGGTCTGCCTGTCGTCACCCAGCGACCTGTCCCGCCGCGGTTTGCCGCGTCCGATACGGATCGGTTGTCTGGCCGGTGCCGATGAGGGCGGGTCGGAGCGCTGTCATCCTGAGGGTACGATGTGCCACGTCGTCCTGTCCCTGCCTTGCCGCGCTTTTGTGCCGAATGGCGCGGTCTCTCGGTCTTTCCGAATCATAGGCAAAACTTTGCCTGTGCGTCAACATATTGTGTCCGCGTCAAGAGATATGATTGCTTGACCGGTAGTGCTACAAAACTAAGTAGCCGAATTCGCACGCTTATTGGCTGTTCGTTGCTCAGGGCCGCGGCAGGGCAAGCTCCTGGCCGACCTTCAGATCGCTGGGGCCGGCGAGACTGTTCTGGTTCGCAGCGAACAGCGGTCCGGTCATGTTGACGTCGCCATAGACCTGCTCCGCGATGGTGGCGAGGCTGTCCCCGGGCCGCACGGTATAGACCGATGGCATGACATCTGATGCGGGCGCGTGGCCAGAGGGGGTCAGGGACCGCTGCACGATCGCGTGCAGCAGGCTGCCCGGCGCGCCCGGCGCGGCGCCCCGCCCTGTGGCGGCGTTCAAGTGGCGCATCGTGTCCCAGGTGAGGCGCCGCAGATCGTCCGAAGCGCCGGCCATCGGCGGTGGCGCGGGCCGGGTCACGGCGACCATCGGTTCCGGTTCTGGTTCCGTTGCCAGGGAGATTTGCTCCGGGGCGGCTGGCTCTGGTACCGGGCTTGTCTGCGGTGTTTCAAGCGCCGGCGACAGATCGGTCAGGGCGGCGTCGCTGCGGGTCACGTCCGGAGACGAGACATCCGCGCGATCCGGGCCGCCGGGCTGGAAATAGATCAGCCCTACGGTGACGGCGATGAAGCCAAGCGCGAATAGCACGGTCCGGATCATCGGAATGTGTCCTGCATGATGTTATTCCCCGGGCGCGGTGCTGAGGCCGAGCGCCGCCCAGCCGCGCACGCCGGCGCGGTAATACCCCAGCTTGGAGGCCGGATACCCTGAGCTCCGCAAGGCCTCGATCGCGACAGCGGGGGTGGGGGCGCTGGCGCTGTCGGCAAAGAGCACGAGGTCGAAGGACGGCTGTGCCGCCGGATCCGTGAGACCCAGCGCCGCCAGAAGGTCGGACAAGTAGGGATTGTCGGCGCGCAGCGTCTGTTCCGGGATGTTGACGGCCCCCGGAATGGTCCCGGCGGCATAGGCCTCGGGCGCGCGCAGGTCGACCAGCAGCGCGGTGCCGCTGGCGACGGCGGTTTCCAGGAAAGCCAGCACTTCGAGTTCGCCATAGGTCCGGATGTCCGGCGCCAGCGTCAGCGGCTGGATGCAAGCCGGAGGACAGGCGTCGGCGGCGTTGCGCGAAATCGCGATCTGGGTGCCGTTGCGCGAAAAGCTGACCTTCTGCCGATCCGGAGAGATGGCGGCCTCCTGCGCCGGAGCGGACCCCGCCACGGCATACAGGCCGGAGACCATCAAGGCGGAAAGGATCGTCGCTCTACCCATCTATGCGCCTTCGAAACTGTGCCGGCCGTGGTCGCACCGATCGTACAATCCCCAAAATATAGGCGACCTCGGGGAAAGGCGTCAACATGGAGGGGTGACCCCTAGAGCTTGGGGTGCGGAAAAACTTCGGCCTTTTCTATGCTGTTCGCGACGTCAGCGTCTATCCGTCTGAAAGGAAGGGATAATCACAATGGCGCCGCGCACGCCCTCCTAGCCGTTTTCGCGCAGGATATGACCGGCCAGATAGAGGGAGCCGCAGATCAGCACACGCGCCGCGGGATCGGCCGCCGCAATCTCGCGCAATGCGGTGACCACGTCCGGCGCGGTGGTTGCCGTGTGGCCTGCGGCGGAGGCGATGCGGGCGGTCTCTTCGGCGGGCAGGGTCGCGGCCTCGCCGGGGATCGACACGGCCGTGAGGCTTTGCGCGACCGGCGCGAGCGGCAAGAGATATCCGCGCACGTCCTTGGTGTTGAGCATGCCGCAGATGAGGTGCGTCGGGCGCGGCGGCAGGGTCGCGAGATGCGCGCCGATCACCTGTCCGGCGGCTGGATTGTGACCGCCGTCGAGCCAGAGTTCGGCCCGCGGTGCGATGTCGAAGAGCGGTCCCGTGGTCAGGCGCTGCATCCGCGCGGGCCAGAAGGCGCGGGTCACGGCGGCCTCGCAGGCGGCCTCGTCGGCGCCGAGGTGGCGCAGGGCGGCGAGCGCCGCGCCGGCGTTCTGGACCTGGTGGCCGCCGGGCAGGTTGGGCATCGGCAGATCCAGCAGGCCGGACTCGTCCTGGTACACCAGCCGCCCGCGTTCGGTGCCGACGTGCCAGTGCTGCCCGTAGGCCAGGACCGGCGCGGAGAGTCGCGCGGCCTGCCGTTCGATCACCTCGAGCGCGTCTTCCTCCTGCGGGCCGACGATGCAGGGCACGCGGCGCTTGACGATGCCGGCCTTTTCGAAGGCGATCTTGGCCAGCGTGTCGCCCAGGTATTGCTCGTGGTCGATGGAAACGGGCGTGATCACCGTCAGCGCAGGACTGTCGATCACGTTGGTCGCGTCGAGCCGACCGCCGAGACCGACCTCGAGCAGGGTGTAATCCGCGAGCACCCGCGAAAAGGCGAGGAAGGCAGCGCAGGTGGTGATCTCGAAATAGGTGATGTGCTGGCCGTCGTTGACCGCGTAGCAGTCGTCGAGCGCGGCAGTCAGCGCCTCTTCGGTGATGAGAGACCCTGCGACGCGGATGCGTTCGTGAAACCGCGCCAGATGCGGCGAGGTATAGGCATGGACGGACTTGCCCATCGCCTCGAGCCCGGCGAGGATCATCGCCTGCGTCGAGCCCTTGCCGTTGGTGCCGGCGATATGGATCACCGGGGGCAGGCGTTTCTCGGGGTGGTCGAGCGCCGCCAGCAGCCGCCACATGCGGTCCAGCGTCAGGTCCATCACCTTTGGATGCAGGCGCATCATCTTTTCGAGGATGACGTCCGAATGCGGCGCCGGCCTCTCCGCCCTGTCGGGCGTCTGCGCGGTGCTCATTCGGGTTCGGCCTGCGTGTCGTCGGGGGCAGGCAGGTCGCCGGCGACCGGGGGCGGCAGTTGCATCAGCATGCGGGTGATGCTCACCAGCTCCTCTTTCATCTCGCGCCGGTCGGTGACGCGGTCGAGCATGCCGTGTTCCAGCAGGTATTCGGCGCGCTGGAATCCTTCGGGCAGTTTCTCGCGGATCGTCTGTTCGATCACCCGTGGCCCGGCAAAGCAGATCAGCGCATTGGGTTCCGAGATCTGGATGTCGCCCAGCATCGCGTAAGAGGCGGTGACTCCGCCGGTTGTGGGGTGGGTCAGCACGACGATATAAGGCAGGCCCGCGTCGCGCAGCATCTGCACGGCGACGGTCGAGCGCGGCATCTGCATCAACGACAGGATGCCTTCCTGCATCCGCGCGCCGCCGGCGGCGGAAAACAGGATCAGCGGGCATTTGAGGCGCAGCGCCTCCTTTGCGGCGGCGATGATCGCGTTGCCGACGTACATGCCCATGGACCCGGCCATGAAGGAAAAATCCTGAGCCGCGGCGACGACCTGCGTGCGCCCCATCTCGCCGCGGGCGACGAGCATCGCCTCTTTCTCGCCGGTGGCCTTCTGCGCGGCTTTCATCCGGTCGGGATAGCGTTTCTGGTCGCGAAACTGCAGCGGGTCGGTCAGCGGTTCGGGCACCTTGACCTCGGTGAACACGCCGCCGTCGAAAAGCGCGGTGAACCGGTCGCGCGGCGCGATGTTCATGTGATGCCCGCAATTGGTGCAGACGTTGAGGTTGTCCGACACTTCGCGGTGGAACAGCATCGTGCCGCAGGCGTCGCATTTCGACCAGAGGTTCTCGGGCACTTCGCGGCGCGAGAAGATCGAGTTGATCCGGGGGCGGACGTAGTTGGAAATCCAGTTCATGGCGCGGCGGTCCCGTGCTGTGGTCTTGGCGGTGATGTATGCGGCGGGAACGGGAAATGCAATCCGGCGCCTTGGCCCTCTCCGGTCTGGCGTCAGACCCGCAGCGCCAGCCGCACGGTAAGCCAGCTGAGGCCGATCATCGCAAGGTCGACGGGCAAGTAGGCCCGCACCGCGGCGGTATCCGCGCCGGTGAACGGCAGCGTGTAGAGCGCCAGCCCCGACATGTCGCCCTGCATCGACACCAGCAGCAGTGCGCCGGTGTTGTTGACGAAATGCACCGCCATGGCCGGGCCGAGGCTGCCGGTGCGCGCGGTGAGGTCGGCCATGGCGACGCCGAAGGCGAAGGCCCAGAGCGTCACCCAGATCGCGTTCGGGCCGAAGAGGTCGGGGGCGTGGTGGCCAAGTGCAAAAAGCGCCGAAGGCAGGCCGATCCAGATCAGCGGATGCCGGAAACGCGCGGCAAGCTGGCTTTGCAGGTAGCCACGGAAGAACAGCTCTTCGGCGCCGGTCTGGATAAGCACCGCCAGCAGCGACAGCGGCAGCAGCGCAAGCCAGAGCCCGGCGGACAGGTTGGCGCTGATCCCGTCGTAGAGCGTCCAGGGCGGCAGCAGGAAGACCGCACCGTTGAGAACGATCAGGAACAGCGCGCAACGCAGGCCAAGCCGCAGCGGACGCCCGCCGAAGAGGCTGCGCGCGGGCCGGTGATGCAGCCCGCGCGCAGCCAGCATCGCGCCAAGGCCCAGGCCGCCCACGACGAAGAGCAGCGCGTAAAGGCCGACGGGCGTGTCGGCCCGCATCACGGCCGCCTCGAAATCCGCGAAACCGGAGGGCGACAGCAGCGCCTCGGCCGCCGCAAAGAGGCTCTGGCCCAGCAGCATCACCAGCGCCCCGGTCAGCACCGTCCCCAGCACCAGCCGCCACAGCGCCGGGGCGCGCCGGGCGGGGTCGCTCAGCACCGCGTGGGCGGCATAAGGTGGGTCGGGGCGCTGCGGCATCGGGCCAGTCTTCGGAGGAAAGATGCCGCGGGCATAGGCCCGCGCCCGCCGCCGCACAAGAGGGCTGGCAGACGATCCGCCTTGTGGTGACGCTGGGGCTTGGGTATTCCGAGGGAAAGTTCTTCCAGGGAGGTCCCGCCATGCTCAAGCGTCCGTTCGACAAATCCCGGCTGCCCAGCCGTCATGTGACCGAGGGCCCGGCGCGCGCGCCGCATCGGTCGTATTACTACGCCATGGGCATGTCCGAGCAGGAGATTCATCAGCCGCTGGTCGGCGTGGCGACCTGCTGGAACGAGGCAGCACCCTGCAACATTGCGCTCAACCGTCAGGCCCAGGCCGTCAAGCTGGGTGTAAAAGAGGGCATGGGCAGCCCCCGTGAATTCACCACCATCACCGTCACCGACGGCATCGCCATGGGCCACGAAGGCATGCGGTCGAGCCTTGCCAGCCGCGAGGCGATCGCCGACACGGTCGAGCTGACCATGCGCGGCCATTGCTACGATGCGATCGTGGGGCTTGCGGGCTGCGACAAGTCGCTGCCGGGCATGATGATGGCGATGGTGCGGCTGAACGTGCCGTCCGTCTTCGTCTACGGCGGCTCGATCCTGCCGGGCAAGGTGCCCGCGGGCGCCGACGTGCCCGAGGATTTCGCCTCGCGCGACCTGACCGTGCAGGACATGTTCGAAGCGGTAGGCCGTCACCAGAACGGCACGCTGAGCGATGCGGCGCTGGAAATCCTCGAACGGGTGGCCTGCCCGTCGGCGGGCGCCTGCGGCGGCCAGTTCACCGCCAACACCATGGCCTGCGTCTCCGAAGCGATCGGGCTGGCGCTGATGAACTCCTCGGGCGCGCCCGCGCCCTACGAAAGCCGCGACCAGTACGGCACCGCCTCGGGCATCGCGGTGATGAACCTGCTGGAAAAGAACATTCGCGCCCGCGACGTGGTGACGCTGAAGTCGCTGCAGAACGCCGCCCGCGTGGTGGCCTGCACCGGCGGCTCGACCAATGCCGGTCTGCACTTGCCCGCCATCGCACACGAGGCGGGGATCGACTTCTTCCTCGAGGATGTCTGCGAGATCTTCCGCGATACGCCCTATTTCGTCGATCTCAAGCCCGGTGGCCAGTTCGTGGCCAAGGACCTTTACGAGGCGGGCGGCGTGCCGGTGGTGATGAAGGAACTGCGCAAGGCGGGGCTGCTGCACGAGGATTGCATGACCGCGTCGGGCTATTCGCTGGGCGAAGAGCTGGACAAGATCGCGGGCGAGGCCGATGGCCGCGTCATCCACACCGTCGCCAACCCGATCACCAAGACCGGCGGCGTCGTGGGGCTCAAGGGCAACCTCGCCCCGGGCGGGGCCATCGTGAAGGTGGCCGGCATGTCCGCCGAAGAGCAGGTGTTCAGCGGTCCGGCGCGGGTCTTCGAATGCGAAGAAGATGCCTTCGAGGCGGTGAAGGCCCGCAGCTACAAGGAAGGCGAGGTCATCGTCATCCGCAACGAGGGCCCGGCGGGCGGTCCGGGGATGCGCGAGATGCTGGCGACCACGGCGGCGCTGTCGGGCCAGGGCATGGGCAAGAAGGTGGCGCTCATCACCGACGGGCGGTTCTCGGGCGCCACGCGCGGCTTCTGCGTCGGCCACGTCGGCCCCGAGGCGGCGCTGGGCGGCCCCATCGCGCTGGTGCGGGACGGCGATGTCATCACATTGAACGCCGTCACCGGCGAGCTTTCGGTGGACCTGTCGGACGAGGAACTGGCCGAGCGCAAAAAGAGCTGGTCCGGCCCGCGTGAGACGATCTATGCGAGCGGCGCGCTGTGGAAATACGCGCAGCTTGTGGGCGAGACTTACAAGGGCGCCGTCACCCACCCCGGCGGCAAGGCCGAAAAGCACGTCTACATGGACCTCTGACGATGCTCCGCGCGGCGATCCTCGGGCTGATGGTCGCGGGTCTTGCGGCCTGTGCGCCGATGCCACGGGACGGCACCGGAGCACCGGAGTCGCGCGGGTTCCTGTCGGGCCTGATCCCGCGCGGTGCGCCCATGCGCGACACCGACGCGCCGCTGCAACGGGTGCGGTTGGCGCGTGGCGCCGTGGTGGTGAGCGCCACCAACGGCTATTGCATCGACCCCGAAACGCTGGTGAACCGCGGCGGACGCGGCTTTGCCATGATGGCGTCCTGCCGCATCCTCTCGGGTGGCGAAGACGGGCCGGTGGTGGCGCCGGGACTTGTCACGGTGACCGTCGGCGGGCCGGGCACAGGCGCGGAATTGCCGCAGCCCGAAACGCTTGCCGCCATCAGCGAGGCACCGCTCGTGCAGCGCGCCGGCAGCGAGGATCTGGTGCTGGCGCAGCTCGGCTCCGGCGGGCAGCAGGTGCTCGAGGGCGGTGACGCGCGCTATTGGCGCGGCGCCTTCTCGCAGGGCGGACGGCTGGTGATCCTGGCGCTCTATGCGCCGGCGGGCAGCGGGCTGGCCGGCAACCTGGGCGCCGGGCTGCTGACCGAAGTGCACGACCGGATCAAGGCCGAGAGTCCGGGCGCCTGACCCGTGTCAGAGAAATTTTTCCAAAAGCGTTTATTCGACCTTCAGGATTTGTCATAAGAGTGCCAGCCGCCGGATGAACGGGCGTCAACGGTCGGCGGCGACAGCGAAAAGGGCGAGACGGGGCGCATGGCGGGCGGCAAGGACAGCGTGATCGATCAGCTGCTGCACCATCGGACCCTGCGCCGCTGGGCGGCGGCTGCGCGCGCCGCAAAAGACACCGACCTGCGTCAGCTGCGGCGCGAACGCGGGCGCGCCCGCAAGCTCAAACATCATCTCGACACGCTGATCCACGTCGCCGAATCGCGGCTGGCGCTGCCGATCGTCGGCAACCAGGCCTTCCCGCGTCCGCACGATTCCGACTGGGGCTGGCGACCGGAACTGTGGTGCGGCCCGCTGGCCAGCCCCGGCGGGTCGTCGGTGCAGTCCAAGACCATGCTGGGACATGAGGTGACGCTGTTCCACGATTGCCGGCATTCCGAACTGACCCTGCGCCAGCTTCGCAATACCCGCGAGGCCGACCTGGCCGCCTTCGGCCTGCGCATGGACGTCTTCCGCTTCGACGGGTCATACCTGTCGCTGGCCATCGACCTGCCCGAAGAGGCGAGCCGTGACCTGCGCCGCAAGCACCTGATCCGGGTCGAAACCATCGTCGAGCGGGAAAAGCCGCTGGAAATCTTCGCCCGGCTCAACATCAAGAACGGCCCCAACACCGAACAGATCGTGCGCGAACTGCCGCTGCACGAGGACGAAATCATGGTCGAATTCGACCTCGCTTACACCAAGCTCAATGAAAAGCGGGTCGAGCGCATGTGGCTCGACCTGATTTTCGAGGGGCCGCAGATGAACCAGGTGATCCTGCGCGACCTGACATTCAGCCGCCGCCCGCGGGCGGAGCTCTGAGACCGAGGAGAGCCGGCATGAGCGCCTATTCCCTGACCAAGACGCAGTTCCGCGAAAGCCTGTGGGAGGGGCTGGTGACCGCCGAGGTCAAGGGCGCCCTGCCGCCCGAGATCGTGGTGACCCTGCAGGACAAGGCCGTGGCCGGGGTCGAGGTGCATGACACCGGCGACGAAGGCCGCTGGCTGCTCCGGGTACCGGTTCCGCCCGAGGCGGTGGGTGACGGGGTGCAGACTTTCCTGATCCTCGACGGCAGTTCCGACGAGGTGCTGGAAAGCTTCACCCTGATCGCTGGAGAGGCGCTGGGCGACGACATCCGCGCCGAGGTCGACCTGCTGCGCGCCGAGCTCGACATGCTCAAGCGCGCCTTCCGGCGGCATTGCGTCGAAACGGCCTGAGGTGGCGAGAGGCTCCTCAAGCCCTGGCGGGCCTTCCTCGCCGCCGTCCGGCGGCATGACCCCGTTGCGCGGCATCGCGCTGAAGCTGGGGTCGGTGTTCCTGTTCATCGTCATGGCGGCGCTGATCAAGGCCACCTCGCAGGATGTGCCGCCCGGTGAGGCGGTGTTCTTCCGGTCGGTCTTTGCCCTGCCGGTGATCCTGGGCTGGCTCGCCTGGCGCGGCGAGCTGTCCACCGGCCTGCGCGCCGAACGGCCCATGGGCCACGTCTGGCGCGGGGTGATCGGGGTGTCGGCCATGGGCTGCAACTTTGCCGCCCTGGGGATGCTCCCGCTGCCCGAAGTCACCGCCATCGGCTACGCCGCGCCGCTGATGACGGTGCTGCTGGCGGCGCTGCTGCTGGGCGAACGGCTGCGCGCGGTGCGGATGACCGCGGTGGGGATCGGGCTGTGCGGGGTGCTGATCGTGCTCTGGCCGCGCCTGTCGGTGGACGCGGTCGACCGGGTGGCCGCCATCGGCGCGGCGCTGGTGCTGGCCTCGGCGGCACTGCGGGCGATGGTGCAGATCCACATCCGGAGGCTGGTGCAGACCGAAAGCACCTCGGCGATCGTCTTCTACTTTTCCCTGACTTCGACCGGCATCGCGCTTTTGACCCTGCCGTTCGGCTGGACCCTGCCGGGTCCGGAGGCGGCCCTGATGCTGGTGACGGCGGGCGTGCTGGGCGGGATCGCGCAGATCCTGCTGACCTCGGCCTATCGCGGGGCGGAGGCGGCGCTGCTGGCCCCCTTCGACTATGCGTCGATGCTGTTCGCGCTGATCATCGGCTACTCGGTCTTCGGCGAGGTGCCGACCGGCACGATGCTGCTGGGCGCGGGGATCGTCATGGCGGCGGGCGGGCTGATCATCTGGCGCGAGCGGCAGCTGGGAATCGAGCGCGGCAAGGCGCGGCCGGGGATGACACCCCACGGCTGACGGACCTTTGCAGGCGGGCCGTGCGAAAGGCGTCGTCGCGGCCGTTTGCGCCTTGGCGCCGCAGGATCGGCCTGCGGCCGATACGAGAGACCAGTCTCTCGTGCTCTCTGGAGTTTATCGGCAAGATGAAGGCGGCGGTCTCGGGCAGGTTGGCGACGGATCGGAGCCCGACCGGCCGCCCGGCACATGGGGGCGTCTTCAGCGGTCGAAGAGCGCGGCGGCGGCGTAGGCCGGCGCCAGCAGGGCGCGACGGAAGCGGCCAAAGGGAAAGCGTTTCGGCGGGTCCTGCAGGGCGGCGGGCCAGGGGCCGGTTGGCGGCTTTCCCTGGACCAGGGCGGCCAGCAGGGCACCGGTGTAGCTGCCCATCGCCACGCCGTTGCCGTGATAGCCAAGACCGGCGAAAAGGCCGGGATGGCCCGGGACAGGGCCGGCGAAGGGGGTGAGGTTCGCCATCAGGCAGAGGAGGCCGGACCAGTCATGGGTGATCTCGACCCCGCGCCAGGCCGGGAACATGGCGTGAAAGTCGCGGCGGATCTTGCGCGTGATCGCGGCTTGGGCGCGCGGCGTGGCGGTAAGGCCGCCGCGCATGCCGAAGAGGAACCGCCCGTCCGGCATCTTGCGGAAATAATGCAGCAGGGTGCGGGTGTCGTAGGCCATCTGGTCGCTGGTCCAGCCCTGGGCCTCTTGTTCGGTCCGGGTCAGCGGGCGGGTGACGAGGACGCTGGATTGCACCGGCAGGGTGCGGGCGCGGAGCCAGGCGGGAACGTCTTCGCTGCTGTAGCCGTTGGTGGCGAGGATCACGCGATCCGCGGTCACCGTGCCCCGCGGGGTCTGCAGGCGGTATGCCTGACCGTTGTGGCGCAGCGCCGTGACCGGGGTCCGGGCATGCAGCGCCGCTCCCGCCGTGTCGGCGGCGCGGGACAGTCCGGCGTGGTATTTCGCCGGGTTGAGCGCGAAGCCAAGGGGAATCGTCAGCGCGCCGTGGAAGGCACCGCCGAGGCCGCGGGCAGGCAGGTCGCGGCCTTCGGTCAGCTCCGGCGTGACGCCGTAGGCCGTGTCGATCCCGGCGGCCCTGGCGCGCAAGTCCGCCATCGCGCGCGGCGCGTGGGCCAGAAGGGTTTCGCCCTGCGAATGGGTGTCGGCCTCGATGGCGTGGTCGCGCAACAGGCCGGTCACATGCGCGACGGCGGCCTTTTCCGTGGCCCGCCAGTCGGCGAGGCCGGCGGCGCCAAAGCGGCGGCGCAACAGCGCGTCGGGCGCCTTGGCCCCGCCGAGGCAGCAGAACCCGCCGTTGCGCGTCGAGGCGCCGAAGTCGGGGGTCTCGGCCTCAAACAGCGCGACGTCGATGCCATCCTGCGCCAGGTGCAATGCCGCGTTGAGACCGGTGAAGCCGCCGCCGATCACCGCGACCTCGCAGCGGAGGTCACGCTCCAGCCGCGGCCAGTCGGGCCGCGGGCAGGTGTCGTGCCAGAAGACGCCCGGATCGGGCGCGTAGGCGGCGGCCTCGTAGATGCGTTTCAAGTGGCGCGGGCGGCGGCCTGTTCGTCGCGTTGCTGGGCCACGCTCGCGCGTTTCGAGATGATCGAGGCGGTGATGACTCCGACGGTCACGATGGCGATCATGATGGTCGAAAGCGCGTTGATCTCGGGCGAGACGCCGAGCCGCACCGCCGAGAAGATCTTGATCGGCAGGGTGGTGGCCGAGGGGCCGGTGGTGAAGCTGGCGATCACCAGGTCGTCGAGCGACAGGGTGAAGGCCAGCAGCCAGCCCGAGATCACCGCCGGGGCGATGATCGGCAGGGTCACCAGGCGGAACGCCTCGAAGGGCGAACAGCCGAGGTCGAGCGCCGCTTCTTCCAGTGACCGGTCGAAGCTGGTGAGCCGCGAGGACACCACGACCGACACGTAGCACATCGAGAAGGTCGTATGCGCCAGAACGATGGTGAAGACGCCGCGGTCGAGGTTGATGCCGATGAAGAGCAGCAGAAGCGACAGGCCGGTGATCACCTCGGGCATCACCAGCGGCGCGTAGATCATGCCGGAAAACAGCGTCCGGCCGGAAAACCGCCCGGCGCGCACCAGCACATAGGCGGCCATGGTGCCCAGCACTGTCGCGAGGGTCGAGGAAAAGACCGCGACCTTGATCGTGACCCAGGCGGCGTCGAGGAATTCCTCGTTGCGCAAAAGCTCTCCGTACCACTGGGTCGAAAAGCCGGCCCAGACCGTCACCAGCTTCGAGGCGTTGAAGCTGTAGAGGATCAGGATCACCATCGGCAGGTAGAGGAAGGCGAAGCCGAGCGTGAGCGAGGTCACGTTGAACCAGGTCAGGCGTCTCATCCTTCGGCCTCCCGTGCCTTCTGCTCGTTGCGCTGGAAGAGGATGATCGGGATGATCAGGATCAGCAGCAGGATAATCGCCACGGCGCTGGCCACGGGCCAGTCGCGGTTGGAGAAGAATTCCTCCCACAGGACCTTGCCGATCATCAGCGTGCCCGATCCGCCCAGCAGCGACGGGATCACGAATTCGCCGATCGCGGGGATGAAGACCAGGAAACAGCCGGCGATGATGCCATTCCTGGACAGCGGGATGGTCACCAGCCAGAACGCCTGGATGCGCGAACAGCCCAGGTCCTCGGCCGCTTCGAGCAGGGATTCGTCCATCTTTTCCAGCGCCGCGTAGATCGGCAGGATCATGAAGGGCAGGTAGGTGTAGACGATGCCGATATAGACGGCGGTGTTGGTGTTGAGGATGGTCAGCGGCGCCGAGATCAGCCCGGTCCACATCAGGAACTGGTTCAGCAGCCCCTCGTTCGACAGGATGCCCATCCAGGCGTAGACGCGGATCAGGAACGAGGTCCAGAACGGCAGGATCACCAGCATCAGCAGGGTCGCGCGCCATTCCAGCGGCGCGCGGGCCATGCCGTAGGCGATGGGATAGCCGATGCAGAGGGTGATGAAGGTCGACAGCGCCGCGATCTGCAGGGAGCTGAGATAGGCGCGCCAGTAGAGGTCATCGGTGGTGAGAAAGACGAAATTCTCGAAATCCAGCGCCGCGAAGAAGCTGGTGATCCCCTCCCACCCGGCGGACAGGTCGAGCTGCGGCATGTAGGGCGGCCGGGCCAGCGCGATGTCCGACAGCGAGATCTTGAGAACGATCAGGAACGGGACCAGGAACAGCGCCAGCAGCCAGATGTAGGGAACGGCGATCAGGGCGAAGCGGCGCAGATTCATGGCTCAGCGCTCCAGCAGGACACCGGCGGTGTCGGTGAAGGAGAGCCAGACGTTGTCCTCCCAGGTGATGTCGCGGCGCGACAGGCGCCGGGTGTTGGCGGTCTGCGCCTTCATCATCGTGCCGTCGGGCAGTTCCACGTGGTAGGTCGAAAGGTTGCCGAGATAGGCGATGTCGATGACGCGGCCCTGCAGCACGTTGGGCGCCTCGGGCTGTTCGGTCGAGATCGCGACCTTTTCCGGCCGGATGGCGAAATGGCAGGTCTGCGAGGGCGAGAATGTCTTCTGCGTGGTGCCGATGATCGGCGGCTGGCCTTCTGCCCAGTCGATGCGCACCTTGTCGGCATCCTGGCTGGCGCGGCCTTGGATGATGTTCACGTCCCCGATGAAATCCGCCACATAGACGGTCTCGGGCGCTTCGTAGATCACCGAGGGCGTGGCGACCTGGATGACCCGGCCCTCGTCCATCACCGCGACGCGGCTGGCCACGGTCATCGCTTCCTCCTGGTCGTGGGTGACGATCACGAAGGTGGTGCCGGTCTTTTCCTGGATGTCCATCAGCTCGAACTGCGTATCCTGGCGCAGCTTGGCATCGAGCGCGCCCAGGGGTTCGTCGAGCAGCAGCAGCTTGGGCGCCTTGGCGAGGCTGCGGGCGAGCGCGACGCGCTGGCGCTGGCCGCCGGAGATCTGGTGCGGCTTGCGTTTGGCGAATTTCGACAGGCGGGTGAGACGCAGCATCTCTTCGACACGGGCAGCGATGGCGTCCTTGTCCTGCCCCTCGCGGCGCAGGCCGAAGGCGATGTTGTCCCAGACCGACAGGTGCGGAAACAGCGCGTAGCTCTGGAACATCATGTTCACGGCGCGCTTGTTGGGCGGCACCGGGGCAATATCCTGCCCGGCCAGCAGGATGGTGCCGTGGGTCGGCGCCTCGAACCCTGCAAGCATGCGCATCATCGTCGTCTTGCCGCAGCCCGAGGGGCCCAGCAGCGCAAAGAATTCCTTTTGGTAGATATCCAGCGACAGGTTGTCGATGGCGACGAAATCACCGAATTTCTTGGTCACGCCCTTGAACTGGATCAGGGGTTTCTCGGTCGCATCTTCCCAAGGGGCAAAGACCTTCTGGCTCATCGTACCATCCGCGCTTTTGGCATGAAAATCGGCCCGCGCAAGAGTGTCGCGCGGGCCGGTGGCGTCGGGTCAGACTCCGGATTTGATCTCGGTCCAGAGCCGGGTCACGGTACGCTGCACGCGCGGTGGATAGGGCGTCGTGGTGAAGAGATTGTCGAGCGTCTCCTGGTCCGGGTAGATCGCCGGATCGCCGATCACGTCGTCGTTGAGATACTCCTGCGACGCCTTGTTGCCGTTGGCGTAATAGACGTAGTTCGACGCCGCGGCCATGTTCTCGGCATCCATGATGAAGTTCAGGAAGGTGTGTGCCGCTTCGGGGTTCGGCGCATCGACCGGAATCGCCATCTGGTCGAACCACATCTGTGCGCCTTCCTTGGGAATGATGTATTCCACGGTCACGCCGTTGTCGGCTTCGGCCGCACGGTCACGGGCCTGCAGGATGTCGCCGGACCAGCCGACGGCCACGCAGATGTCGCCGTTGGCCAGCGCGTTGATGTATTCCGACGAATGGAACTTCTGGATATCGCCGCGGATCGGCTCGTAGACCTCCATCGCGCGGGCGATGACTTCGGGATCGTGGCTGTCGGGGTCCTCGCCCAGATAGTTCAGCGCCGCCGGGATCATCTCGGCCGGGGCGTCAAGGAAATGCACGCCGCAGGAGGCCAGCTTTTCCATGTTGGCCGGATCGAACACCAGGTCCCAGGAGTTCATCGCGACGTCTTCGCCCAGGGCTTCCTTGACCTTGTCGACGTTCACGCCGATGCCGGTGGTGCCCCACATGTAGTTGATCGCGTATTCCTGGCCGGGGTCGTAGACGTCGGTGCGGTCGGTCACCACGTCCCACATGTTGTCGATGTTGGGCAGCTGGCTCTTGTCCAGCGGCTGGAAGGCGCCGGCCTGGATCTGACGCTGCAGGAAGGTGCCTGTCGGCACGACGACGTCGTAGCCCGACCCGCCAGCCAGCATCTTGGTTTCGAGCACCTCGTTGCTGTCGAACACGTCGTAGATCAGGTCGATCCCGGTCTCCTGCTCGAATTGCGTCAGCAATTCTTCGTCAATGTAGTCGGACCAGTTGTAGACCCGGACCTCTTGCGCCTGGACCGCTGCGGCGGTCAGGGCGAGGGTCGCGGTTAAGCTCAGGACTGTTGTCTTCATCATATGCTCCCGTTGGATGCGGAACGTTTGTCGTCCCGTCGTCCAGTGATTTTGATCAAATATCGCCGCCAAAGGCAACAACAGGATGTTTTCATGCCCGAAGAAGCGGTGCAAGATGGCGATGATCGCCTAGCACTTGAGCGCCCGGGGAGGTGACGCATGGGAAATCAGGAGCCGGACACGGCGCTGCGCGATGGCGCGGGTCTGCCCGCGCACGAACGCGTCTACCGCAGGTTGCGCACCATGGTGCTGTTCGGCGAGCTGGAGCCCGGCCAGGCGGTGACCATCCAGGGGCTGACCAACCAGCTGGGCGTGGGCATGACGCCGGTGCGCGAGGCGCTGCGCCGCCTGATCGCCGAAGGCGCGCTGGCGTTTCAGGACAATCGGCGCATCTGCGTGCCGGTTCTGGACGCCGCCGCGGTCGAACAGCTGGGACTGGCCCGCGCGGCGCTGGAGCCGGAACTGGCGCGGCGCGCGGCGACTCGGGCCACCGCTGACGACATCGCGCGGCTGCGCGCCACCGACGCGCGGCTCGACCGCGCCATCGCCCGCGGCGACGTTGCAGGCTACCTGACGCAGAACCACCGCTTTCACGCCGAGCTCAACGCCATCGCCGAGGCGCCGATCCTGACCGACATGGTGGACGGTCTGTGGCTGCGGTTCGGGCCGTCTCTGCGGGTCGTCTGCGGGCTTTTCGGCACGCGCAATCTGCCCGACCGTCACAAGGATTTGCTGGCGGCGCTCGACGCACGCGATTCCGCGGCCGCCGCCGAGGCCATGCATCAGGACGTGAGTCAGGGCATGGCGCAAATCCGCGCCGGCCTGGAGTGATTCGATTGACCCGGAAATAATTTGATCATATTCTGTCCGCCGACTCCCAGACACAAACGAAAGGTGCGGGCATGACCCAGATCTCGAACCATATGCCGACCGCCGAGCTGCAGGCGCTCGATGCCGCCCACCACATGCATCCCTTCACCCACAACGCCGATCTTGGCGCCAAGGGCGCGCGGATCATCACCCGCGCCGACGGGGTGTGGCTGACCGATTCCGACGGCAACCGCATTCTCGACGGGATGGCGGGGTTGTGGTGCGTGAACCTCGGCTACGGCCGGCAGGAACTGGTCGACGCGGCGACCCGGCAGATGCAGGAGCTGCCGTTCTACAACACCTTCTTCCAGACCTCGCACACGCCCGCCATCGCGCTGGCCGCGCGGCTGGCGGAATTGGCTCCGGGCGATCTGAACCACGTATTCTTTGCAGGCTCGGGGTCCGAGGCCAACGACACCAACCTGCGCATGGTCCGCACCTACTGGGCCGAAAAGGGCCAGCCGGAAAAGCAGGTCGTGATCTCGCGCTGGAACGCCTACCACGGCTCCTCGGTGGGCTCCGGCTCGCTCGGCGGCATGAAGGGGATGCACAGCCAGGGCGGTCTGCCGATTCCGGGTATCCATCACATCGACCAGCCCGACTGGTGGTCCGAAGGCGGCGACATGACACCCGAGGATTTCGGGCTGGAGCGCGCGCGCCAGCTTGAGACCGCGATCAAGGAGCTGGGCGCCGACAAGGTCGCGGCCTTCATCGCCGAACCGGTACAGGGTGCCGGCGGCGTGATCGTGCCGCCCGCCACCTACTGGCCCGAGATCCAGCGCATCTGCCGCGAACACGACATCCTGCTGATCGCCGACGAGGTGATCTGCGGCTTCGGGCGCACCGGCAACTGGTTCGGCTCGCAGACGATGGAAATCACGCCCGACATCATGACCATCGCCAAGGGCCTATCCTCGGGATACCTGCCGATCGGCGGGTCGATCGTGTCCGACAGGATCGCCGAGGTCATCGGCAATGCCGAGTTCAATCACGGCTACACCTATTCCGGCCACCCGGTCGCTGCCGCCGTCGCGCTGGAGAACCTGCGGATCCTCGACGAAGAGGGCATCGTAACCCGCGTCCGCGAGGAGACCGCGCCGTATCTGGCCGAAAAATTCCGGAGCCTCACTGACCACCCGCTGGTGGGCGAGGCGAAGATCGTCGGCATGATGGGCTCCATCGCCCTCACGCCGGACAAGGCGTCGCGGGCTGCCTTCGAGGCCGATGGCGGCACCGCGGGCTACATTTGCCGCGAGCGCTGCTTTGCCAACAACCTGGTGATGCGGCACGTGGGCGACCGCATGATCATTTCGCCGCCGCTGGTGATTTCCCGCGAAGAGATCGACACCCTGATCGAACGCGCCTGGCAGAGCCTGGACGAGACCCATGCCAAGCTGCAGGCCGACGGGCTGATGAAGGCCCGCAAGGTGGCGTAGAAAATCCGGCGCGGCAGGCCGCGCCGGATGCCTCCGGCGGAGGTATTTTGAAACCGGAGAAGGGGCGGGCGCCGAGCGGTACCCGCCTTTCGTGTTTCAGTAGCCGATGGCGCAGCCGTCCTTGCGCGGGTCGGATGCGCCTTCGAGCACGCCGCTGTCGTGGATCAGGATCGCCTGCGCGCCGCCGATGGGGGTGTCGGGCACGACGACCTTGTGACCCATCTCGGCCAGCTCGCGGCGCACGCTTTCGGGATACCCCCGTTCGACTTGAAGCGTATCGCCTTCGGCAAAGCTGCGCGGTGCGTCGAGCGCAGCCTGCGGCGCCAGGCCGAAATCGGTCCAGTTGGTCATCATCCGGGCGTGGCCGCAGCTTTGGTACTGCCCGCCCATCACGCCGAAGGGCATGCTTACCCGGCCCTCGTCGCGGATGATCGCCGGGATGATCGTGTGCATCGGCCGTTTGCCGGGCGCCATCTCGTTCGGGTGCCCTTCGGTCAGCGAGAATCCCGCGCCGCGGTTCTGGAACAGGACGCCGAACTTTTCCGACGCGATCCCCGAACCGAATCCGTGGAAGATCGAGTAGATCAGCGACACGGTCATGCGGTCGCGGTCGACGACGGTGATATAGATCGTGTCCTTGTGCACATGCTCGGAAATCTGTGTGGCCGAAGCCATCGCGCGCTTGGGGTCGATCAGCGCGGCAAGCTTTTGCGCGGTTTCCATCGACAGCATGTGATCGAGCCGCGTCATGCTTGCGGGGTCGGACATGAACCGGTTGCGGGTGTCGTAGGCCAGTTTGGTGGCCTCGGCCTCGATATGGGCACGCTGGGTGCCGAAAGGATCCATCGACGCGAGATCGAATTGCGACAGGATGTTCAGCAGCAGCACCGCGGTGGCGCCTTGGCCGTTCGGCGGATGCTCGCAGAGCTCGCGGCCCTTGTAAGTGCCTGAAATTGGATCGTGGATCGTGGTCTGGCTGGCGGCGAAATCCTCGACCGTGTGCACCCCGCCGGCGGCGCGCAGGGCCGTGACCATATCCTCGGCCACCTCGCCTTCGTAGAACCCGGCGCGGCCCGAGGCGGCGACGCGGCGCAGCACCTCGGCCTGGCCCGGGGCGCGAAAGATCTCGCCCTGCTTCGGGATCCCGCCGTTCAGGCGGAAGTGTTGCAGCGCATGGCCCTGAAGCCGCTCCTTGTCGTTTTCCCAGTCGAAGGCGACGCGCGGGGCGACCGGCAGGCCTTCGTCCATGTAACGGATCGCCGGGGCCAGGCTGTCGGCGATACCGAGCTTGCCCCATTTTTCCGACATCGTGCAGAAGGCATCGATGGCACCGGGGATTGTGACGGCCTCGGGTCCGGCCACGGGCACCGTCTCGTGCCACTTGTCGCGCAGCGCTGCCGCGCTGGCGGCGGCGGGCGCCCGGCCCGAGCCGTTCACCGCGATCACCTCGTCGCCACCCGCGGGCGAGATCAGTGCGAAGCAGTCGCCGCCGATACCGGTCATCTGCGGCTCTGCCAGCCCCAGGATCACCGCGCCGGCAATGGCCGCGTCCATTGCGTTGCCGCCGTCTTGAAGAATTCGGATCGCGGCCTGGGCCGCGACGGGATGAGAGGTGGCGCAGACGCCATTGGCGGCCAGCACGGGCGAGCGGCCCGGAAAGTGAAAGTCACGCATGTGAAGAAGTCCCTTTGTCCTGCGCGGACAATAGGCATGCTGCGGGCGGGGTCAATGATGGGGGGAAGTACCTCGACGCCGCGCACTGGGTGGGGGCTGTTAAGACGCGACGCCGAGGGAAGCTATATGCAGCTACAGGGCAAGGTATGACCGGGCTTTGCGGCGCCTTTGGGAAGCGAATGAGGCGATTCAAAGGCTTTTCGCAGTGGGGCGCCATATCGGGTCTTCATCGGCCGATCCGGCAGGGTCCGGCACAGACTGTCCGGCACAGGAAAACCGTCTGTGCGCCTGTTTTGAAGTCGCTTCGGAGAGCTGGTGCCTTTCAGGCGAGGCAATCGAGGTCCATGCGCAGGAACAGCCGGTTCCGCCCGTTCTTGCGGGTGTAGATCAGCTTGCTTGTCAGTCGGCGGATCAGGCACCAGCCAAAGCCGCCCTCGGGCAGCGTGGCGCGGCCGCCCGTGAGGGCCGGAAACGTCCCTGCCTTGGGCAACGCGCCTTCGGGATAGGGCTGGCCGCTGTCGATCAGCGTCACCTCGATCGCGCCGGACAGGTGAACAAGGCGCAGGACGATCTCGCCCGTTCCGGTGCCGCGATAGGCATGTTCGGCGATGTTGTTGAGCGATTCGGCGATCACCAGTTCGACCATGCCGCAGGTTCCGGGCCGCAGTCCCGCTTCCGCCAGCGCCGATCCGATGCGGACAAGGGCCGCGCGCACCGCGTCGGGGGTGCTGGCGAGGGTCAGGTGCAGGGGCGGCACGAGAGCCGGGGCGGGAAGCGCGGCGCCGGGCATCACCCGGCCCTGCGCGCCAGTGCCGTCGGCACGTCCGGATAGATGGCAAAGATCGTGTCCATCCGGGTCAGGCGAAACACCTTTTCCACGTTCGGCGTCAGGCCCGACAGGTCCAGCCGCTGATGATCGTCAAGTTGCTTCATCGCGGCCACGATGGCGCCAAGCCCGCTGGAATCGATGAAATCGACCTTGTGCAGATCCAGCAGGATGCGGTTCGGCCCCAGCGCGGTCAGCGCGCGCATCCGGTCCTTGAACTGGATCGCGACGGCGGCGTCGATTCGCGGGTCGTCGACGGTGACGGTCAGCTGGTCGTCGTTGGTCTGAGTGATAAGGTTCATGGCAGCCCGTCCAAAGCGAATGCGCGACAAGGCTAGACGCCAATCCTTACCATTCGGTATGCAGGATCAGGATCGGGAGGAGTGCACATCATGCAGGACGTGGTCATTACCGGCGCATCGCGCACCGCCATGGGCGGGTTCCAGGGCATCTTCGGCGACACCTCCGCTGCGCAGCTGGGCGGCGCGGCGATCCGCGCGGCGCTGGCCCAGGCCGGAAAACCCGCCGTCGACGAGCTGCTGATGGGCTGCGTGCTGCCCGCGGGGCAGGGCCAGGCACCCGCACGGCAGGCCGGTTTCGCCGCGGGACTGGGCGAAGAGGTGCCCGCCACCACCGTCAACAAGATGTGCGGGTCGGGGATGAAGACGGCGATGATGGCCTGGGACCGTCTGGCATTGGGTGCCGCCGATGTCATCGTCGCGGGTGGCATGGAATCGATGAGCCAGGCGCCCTACCTGCTGCCCAAGATGCGGGGCGGCGCGCGGCTGGGCCACGCCCAGGTGATCGACCACATGTTCCTCGACGGGCTCGAGGATGCCTACGACAGGGGTGAAGGAAACGGGGGCCGCCTCATGGGCACCTTCGCCGAGGACTGCGCCGAGGCCTACCAGTTCACCCGCGAAGCCCAGGACCAGTACGCGCTGGCCTCGCTGTCGAACGCGCTCGAGGCCGAACGCGGCGACGCCTTCGCGAACGAGATCACCCCCGTCACCGTGCACGCCCGGACCGGCGAAGAGGTCATCACCCGCGATGAACAGCCCGGCCGCGCCCGGCCCGAGAAAATCCCGCATCTCAAGCCCGCCTTCCGCAAGGACGGCACGGTGACGGCGGCCAACTCGTCTTCGATCTCCGACGGCGCCGCCGCCCTGGTCCTCTCGACCCGCGCCGCCGCCGAGGCCGCCGGCCGGACGCCCCGCGCCCGTATCCTCGGACATGCCGGCCACGCCCAGGCGCCCGGTCTCTTTACCACGGCACCGGTGTACGCGGCACGCAAGCTGCTCGACCGGATCGGCTGGAAGGCGGGCGATGTGGATCTGTGGGAGGTCAACGAGGCCTTCGCCGTGGTGCCCATGGCGTTCATGAAAGAGATGGGCCTGCCGCGCGACATCGTGAACGTCAACGGCGGCGCCTGCGCGCTGGGCCATCCCATCGGCGCCTCGGGCGCGCGCATCCTCGTGACGCTGCTCAATGCGCTGGAAACCCGCGGGCTGAAGCGCGGCGTAGCGGCGATCTGCATCGGCGGCGGCGAAGGCACCGCCATTGCCATAGAACGCCTTACCTGACCCGCGCGCTCCCGACCAACGCCACAGCCTGCACAGAGAACGCCCGCAGCGCCCCTTCTCTGGGTCTCGATTCCCTTCGCTACTGCTGCCGAGATCGGAACTGCCGCCTGCCGGGTTTCGCGCGGGGCGGCTTTGGCGCAGGTCGAGAATGCCGACCGGCGCCATCGGACGCATCTGCACGCCGCAAAGGTCGCACCGGCAACCGTTGAGCGGACCCGCGTCGCCCGGACACAAGAACACCCACAGCCCAACCTGCGGCGGCCCGCTGCGCGCCGCGCCCCCTCTTCTCTGGTTCTCAATAACCATCGGGGAGCGCGAGGGGCTGGCCCCTCGCTCCTGCCGCCGCGATCAGAACCGGCGCCCGATGCGTTTTTCCCGTGTCATGTTGTGGCGCAGATCGAGGTCGGTTATCCGGGCCATGAGCCGCCGGCGCTCTTCGGGATCGTCGCAGGCCGCAAAGGCCGCGCGCGCCTCGGCCAGGTCGCGGCGCAGGCGCAGTTCCTCGGGCAGGGCGCCGGATTTGGTCATCATCGCATAGCCGGCGGATTCGACCGCATCGACAAAGGCGGCGCCGGAGCGCTGCGGCAGCGGCTTGCCCTCGCCCGGCAGACCGCTCAGCCGGCCGTCTTCCAGCGCCTCCTGGATCTGCTGTTCGACAAAGCGTTCAAATCCCTTCATGGGCGCAAGACTATCTGCGCCGCGTTCCGCGTCCAGCGAAAACCGGCGCCCGCCGCTTGACCCCGCGGGCGGGAAAGGCCAGTTATCCCGCGACCTCTCAGAAAGCCCGCACATTGGCCCGGACACCGCCCCCCTTCGCCCCTTTCGAATGGATGATCGCCTGGCGCTACCTGCGCGCCCGCCGTGCCGAAGGCGGGGTCAGCGTGATGACCTGGATCAGTCTCATCGGCATCACCCTCGCGGTCTTTGCGCTCATCGCCACGCTGGCGGTGCGCTCGGGCTTCCGGACCGAATTCGTCGACACGATCCTCGGCGCCAATGCCCATGCGACGGTCTATTACAGCGCGGAAGTCGACGATCAGGGCCGCACACTGCGGGGCATCGACGATTTCGGCACGCTGACCGAGAGCCTGGCTCAGGTGCCGGGCGTCACCCGCGCGGCGCCTCTGATCCGCGGGCAGGTCATGGGCACCGCCAATGGCCGCAACGCCGGGGTGGAGACCTACGGCATCCGTGCCGAGGACCTCGCCGGGTTGCCGCGCATCGTCGACCCCGAAGCGGCTTCTGGCGATCTTGCGCGCTTCGGCGAGGGCATCGCCATCGGCTCGGGTGTCGCGCGCGAACTGGGGGTGAGTGTCGGCGACCAGCTGCGGCTGATTTCTCCGGACGGGGTCAAGACCGCTTTCGGCACCAGCCCGCGGGTCAAGGCCTACGAGGTGGTCTATATCTTCACCGCCGGGCGCTACGACATCGACCGGACACGCGTCTACATGCCGTTCTCCGAGGCGCAGCTCTACTTCAACCGCGAAGGCACGGCGGACGAGATCGAGGTCATGGTCGAGGATCCCGACCGCGTCGACCAGATGGCGCTGGCGCTGATGCAGGCGGGCGGCGACCGGGCGCTGGTCTGGACCTGGCGCGACGCCTCGGGCGGGTTCCTGCGCGCGCTCGAGATCGAGGACAACGTGATGTTCGTGATCCTGTCGATCCTGGTGCTGATCGCGGCGATGAACATCGTCTCTGGCCTGATCATGCTGGTCAAGAACAAGGGCCGCGACATCGGCATCCTGCGCACCATGGGGCTGACCGAAGGATCGGTGCTGCGGGTCTTCTTCATCTGCGGATCCTTCACCGGGCTGATCGGCACTGCCATGGGCGTGATCCTGGGCTGCCTGTTCGCCATCTACATCGACCCGATCTTTTCCTTCGTGAACTATGTCGCCGGCGGCGGCATCTGGGACCCGAGCATTCGTGGCATCTACGCCTTGCCCGCGCAGCTGCAGGCCGGCGACGTCCTGTCCGCCGTCGCCCTTTCGCTGGGTCTGTCGTTCATCGTGACGATCTTCCCGGCCCGTCGCGCCGCGCGCATGAACCCGGTCGAGGCGTTGCGCTATGAGTGATCCGGTGCTGCATCTCGATCGCATCGAGAAAGCCTACAATCGCGGCCTGCCGAACGAGATCCACGTGCTGCGCGGTGCGTCCCTGACGGTGGCGCGCGGAGAGATCGTGGCGCTGGTCGCACCCTCGGGCGCGGGCAAGTCGACGCTGCTGCACATCGCGGGCCTGCTCGACACGCCGGACGCCGGTCGGGTTCTGATCGGTGGCGAGGACATGACCGGCAAGCCCGACCGCCAGCGCACACGTTTGCGGCGCGACGGAGTTGGGTTCGTCTACCAATTCCACCACCTGCTGCCGGAGTTCTCCGCGCTCGAGAACCTCGTGCTGCCGCAGCTGGCCAACGGCGCTCCGCGCACCGAGGCAGAGGCCCGCGGGCAAGAGCTTCTGGACAGCGTCGGCATCGCCAAACGCGCCAGCCACCGGCCCGCGGCGCTCTCGGGCGGCGAGCAGCAGCGCGTCGCGGTCTGCCGCGCGCTGGCCAACCGTCCCAGGTTGCTTCTGGCGGACGAGCCGACCGGCAACCTCGATCCCGAGACCTCGGATCAGGTGTTTGCCGCGCTCACCGCGCTAGTGCGCGACACCGGGCTGTCGGCGGTGATCGCCACGCACAACCTCGACCTCGCCGCCCGGATGGACCGGCAGTTGCGGCTGGACCAGGGCGTGTTGCGGGCCTTGTGACGCCTGCCTGCGTGTCTCGGCGCGCAGTTGCCACGTCGCGGCGCCGGCTCCGAGGCTTCCCCCCGCGTCGGCTTCGTGTCAGGCTCCGGCGTATCGAAGCTTCCGGAGCCGCCATGCCCCTGCTTTCCGTCGCCCAAATCGAAGAGTTGAGCGCGCAGGCGCTCTCTGGCCACGGCGCCGCCGATTGGGTGGCGGCCGAAATGGCCCGCGCCATCGCCTGGGCGGAGGCGCGCGAGAACCGGATCTGCGGACTTTACTACCTCGAAAGCTACTGCCAGCAGTTGCGCACCGGCCGGGTGCGCGGCGATGCGGAACCGCAGGTCGACCGACCCCGCCCTTCCGAGATCACCGTTCACGCGGGCGACGGCTTTGCGCAGCCGGCCTTTACCCGCGCGCTCGACACCGCGGTGGCCGCGGCGCGTGAAACCGGTATCGCCAGCGTCGCCATCCACCACGCCCATACCTGCACGGCGCTGGGCTATTTCACCGAAGCTGCCGCGCGCGCCGGGGTGGCGGCGCTGGGCATGACCAACGCATCGCCCATCGTGGCGCCGCCCGGCGGGCGGAGCCGGGTGATCGGCACCAATCCGATCTCTTTCGCCGCCCCGGACGGGCAGGGCGGCGTGGGGATGCTCTTCGACCAATCAACGACCACCGTGGCGCTGGGTCACATCACCATGGCCAGGGCGGCGCGCCGCCCGATCCCCGAAGGCTGGGCGCTGGATGCGCAGGGCCGCCCGACCACCGACCCCGAGGCGGCCTTGCAAGGCACGCTGACCTCGGCGGGCGGTTACAAGGGCTGGGGGTTCGGCCTGATGGCGGAACTGCTGGTCACCGGCCTGTGCGGGTCGCTGCCCAGCCGCGCGGTCGCGCCTCTGAAGGCGCCCGAAGGCGCGCCGCACCGGCTGGGCCAGTATTTCGTGCTGATCGACCCGCGCCAGTCGAACCAGTTCCAGACCGCGCTGGCCGACCTCGGCGCGGCGGTCACCGCCGAAGAGGGCACCCGCATTCCGGGCCGCGGAAAGACACCGCTGCAAGAGGTCGAGGTGCCTGCCTCGCTCTACCAGCATTTGACCGATCTGGCCGCAAGGTAACGCCGCTTCACGGGATTGTCGGTTGCCGGAACGTTTCCGGCGCCAGAAGGTTCTGAGCTAAAGGAGATACCGCCGTGAGACCGATACCCGCGCCGCTGCGAACCGCGATCCTGCTGACCGCCGTTGGCCTGACCTTACCGGCACAGGCCGCGCAGGTCGCTTTCGACGACAGCTGGAAGGAGCAGCGGTTTTCGCTGTTCTCGTCGAACGATTACGGTTTCGACGGCGACACGCTGACGGTCGAATCGGATGGCACGGTGTCGCTGGCCTACAGCCCGCTGCCCGACACACTCTGGTCGGCGACGACCGCGGCCTGGGACTGGAGCGTGACGGAATCGGTGCCTGCCAGCGACCTCAGCGTCAAGGGCGGCGACGACCGCAACCTCGCGATGTATTTCGTGTTCCTGCCCGAAGCCGAGGCCGACGCGCTGCGCGAAGAGTCGGTGCGCAAGCTGCTGACCAACGACGCGGCGCGGGTGCTGGTCTATGTCTGGGGCGGCGATCACGTCCGCGGCGACAAGCTCGACAGCCCCTATCTGGGCGACCGCGGCAAGACCATCGTTCTGCGACCTGCGGGCACCGGTAGCGAAACCGAAGCGGTCGACCTTGCCGCGGATTTCAACGCCGCTTTCGGATCGGACCCCACGGCGCTGGTGGGCGTGGCGGTGTCGGGCGACAGCGACGACACCGAAAGTGCGATCCGCGCCAGCGTCAGCAACCTGAGCGTCGAGTAGCCTCAGACCCTTTGCGTCACGTAGACGCCCGCCGCCATCAGCGCGATGCCGATGCTGCGCGACAGGGTCAGCGGGCTGAGGCGCGCGCCGAAGAGGCCGTAATGGTCGATGGCCGCGGCCGAGATCAGCTGCCCCAGAAGCACGAAGAAGATGGCGTTGCCGATGCCGAACCTGGGCGCGATGATCGTGACCGTGATGACGTAGAAGGCCACGAACAGCCCGCCGAGGAACAGATGCCGCGGGGCTGTTGCGGCCCGCGTGACCGCCTGCGGTCCGACAATCAGCAAGAGCAGCGTCGATGCCGCGAGCGCCACGCAAAAGAGAATCGTGGCCGCCGCGATGGGCGATCCGATCCGGGTGCCGAGTGCGGCATTCAGCGCCGCCAGGATCGGAATGCCGATCCCGGCCAGCAGCATGGTGACGGCATAAAGCGGCATCATCGCACCTCTGGTTGCTTGCGCGCACTCTTTCCTCCGGGCTGACCCAGATCAAGGCCAAACCGCGCGGCGCACGGCAATCTTGGTGGCAAATGGGCTTGATCGCCGGCGCCGCCCGCGCGACAGATGGGGCAGAATTCTTCGAAAGGCCGATCCATGTTTGCACGCATTTCCTTCCTCGCCGCAGGGCTGGCCGCATTGGCCGCCTGCCAACCCACGAGCAGCGACGGAACGATGCCGGGGCCTGCCGACGGGCGCGCGCTTTTCATGGACAACTGCGCGGTCTGCCATGGCGCGGATGCCAAGGGCGACGGCCCGATGGCGCGGGCCATGGCCAAGGCGCCGCCGAACCTGACGCTGATCGCGGTGCGCAACGGCGACCGCTTCCCCCGCGCCCGGGTTCTGTCGACCATCGACGGTTACGCGCGGTCCGACCTCGACGGGCCGAACATGCCGGAATTCGGCGAACTGCTGCGCGGCGACCTTGTCCCGGTCGACACCGGCGACGGCATCGCGACCCCGACGCCGCGCAAGCTGGTGGCGCTGCTGGAATACCTCGAGTCGATCCAGGCCACGCGCTGACCCTCAGGCGGCGACCGCCTTGCGCACCATCTCCCAGTAGACCGTCTCGACCTCGGCCTGCGACAGCCGTCCTCCGGCGCGGTACCAGGTGTTGACGCCGGTAAGCATCGCGATCAGCGCCAGCGTCGCGATCTTGGTATCGGGCAGGGCAAAGACGCCGCGGGCATTGCCGTCCTTCAGGATATCCTCGAGCTCGGTCTCGTAACGCCGGCGCAGGTCCTCGATCACCGCGAAATTGCCGGGCTCCAGGTTGCGCAGTTCCATGTAGGAGACGAACACCGCCTCGGGCCGCGCGAGATGAAAGCGGATGTGGAAGCGGGTGAAGTCCTCGAGTCGGGCCAGCGGCGTCTTCGGCACCGGCACCGCCGCCCGGGCCTCCAGCAACTCGTCCATGTGGCCGCGCAGCAGCGAAAACAGCAGCGCCTGCTTGTCCGTCGTGTAGTTGTAAAGCGCCCCTGCCTGCACCCCGACCTCGGCCGCGATCTGCCGCATCGACACGGCGGCATAGCCATGCCGCGCAAAGAGCGCGAGCGCCGCCGCGCGAATGCGCGGGCCGGTGATGCCGGAATGCGATCCTTGGGTGCGGGCCATCGCGGCAGAGTGAATTGAACGCGCGTTCAGATCAACCCGCATGCTTGCCCTGTGCGGCGGACTGCGGCATGAGAGAAACAGCAACCGATGGATGCCCATGCGATTTCTGCCTGCCCTGCTGCTGTGCCTGAGTGCCTGCGCCGAGTTCCCCGAGCTTGATGCGACCGCGACGCCCGGCGTCGCCACCGCTGCCTATCCGCAACTTCTGCCGCTCGAGACCTTGCTGGACGGCCCGGCGCCGCGCGCCACGCCCGACCTGCGCGCGGGCGTCGAGGGCCGCGCGGCGTCACTGCGGGCGCGGG
>NZ_QPMK01000029.1 GCF_003344785.1 Thalassococcus profundi
TCGGCATCAGGAACGGCTGATCGGTGGCGCGCGGCGGCTGCGGGATGTACTCGTCGACAGCGGCCATCAGCTCCTTGATCTTCTCTTCGCCGATCGCCGGCTCGGTGCCGTTCATGGCGTGCAGAGCCGAACCCGCGATGATCGGAACGTCGTCGCCCGGGAAGTCGTAGGCCGACAGCAGTTCGCGCACTTCCATCTCGACGAGCTCGAGCAGCTCCTCGTCGTCGACCTGGTCGACCTTGTTGAGGAACACCACCATGGCGGGGATGCCAACCTGGCGGCCCAGCAGGATGTGCTCGCGGGTCTGCGGCATCGGGCCGTCGGCGGCGTTCACCACCAGGATCGCGCCGTCCATCTGCGCCGCACCGGTGATCATGTTCTTCACGTAGTCGGCGTGGCCGGGGCAGTCGACGTGGGCGTAGTGGCGGTTCTCGGTCTCGTATTCCACGTGCGCGGTCGAGATCGTGATCCCGCGGGCCTTCTCTTCGGGCGCGCCGTCGATCTGGTCGTAGGCGCGGAAGTCGCCGAAATACTTGGTGATCGCCGCCGTCAGCGTCGTCTTGCCGTGGTCAACGTGACCGATCGTGCCGATGTTGCAGTGCGGTTTGCTGCGCTCAAACTTTGCCTTTGCCATGATGGCCTCCTGTCTGTCTGATGGGCGGTGGGGTCGAACCCCACCCTACGGTGGTGGGTAGGGCGGGGTTCACCCCGCCATCCCGTTATGCGTATTTCTTCTGGATCTCGTCGCTGATGTTCTGCGGCACCGGATCGTAATGGTCGAACTGCATCGTGAACTGCGCGCGGCCCGAGGACATGGAACGCAGCGTGTTGATGTAGCCGAACATGTTGGCCAGCGGCACCATGGCGTTGATCGCAACGGCATTGCCGCGCGGCTCCTGCCCGGTCACCTGGCCACGACGCGAGGTCAGATCGCCGATGACGTTGCCGGTGTATTCCTCCGGCGTCACCACCTCGACCTTCATCATCGGCTCGAGCAGCTTGGCGCCGGCCTTGCGCAGACCTTCGCGCATGGCCATCCGCGACGCGATCTCGAACGCGAGGACCGAGGAGTCCACGTCGTGGAACTTGCCGTCGACCAGCGCGACCTTGAAGTCGATCACCGGGAAGCCCGCGAGCGGACCGGAGTCCATCACCGACTTGATGCCCTTTTCGACGCCCGGGATGTATTCCTTGGGCACCGAGCCGCCGACGATGCGGGATTCGAAGGAATAGCCTTCGCCCGGTTCGGTCGGGGAGATGATGAGCTTCACTTCGGCGAACTGGCCCGAGCCACCCGACTGCTTCTTGTGGGTGTAGGTGTGCTCGATCTCGTGACCGATGGTCTCGCGATAGGCCACCTGCGGCGCGCCGATGTTGGCCTCGACCTTGAACTCGCGCTTGAGACGATCGACCAGGATGTCCAGGTGAAGTTCGCCCATGCCCTTCATGATCGTCTGACCGGATTCGATGTCCGTCTCCACGCGGAAGGACGGATCTTCGGCGGCAAGGCGCTGCAGACCGGCGGACATCTTCTCCTGGTCGGCCTTGGTCTTGGGCTCGACCGCGATCTCGATCACCGGATCGGGGAAGGTCATGGTTTCCAGAACCACGGGCTTGGACGAATCGCAGAGCGTGTCACCGGTGGTGGTCTCTTTCAGACCCGCCAGCGCGATGATGTCGCCGGACCCGGCCCAGTCGATCTCTTCCCGCGAGTTCGAGTGCATCATCATCATCCGGCCGATACGCTCTTTCCGGCCCTTGGTGGAGTTCAGGACGGCACCGCCCTTTTCCAGCAGGCCCGAATAGATGCGGGTAAAGGTCAGGGAACCGACAAAGGGGTCGTTCATGATCTTGAACGCGAGGCCCGCGAAAGGCTCTTCGTCGCCCGGCTTGCGGGCGATGTTGCGGGTCTCGGTCTCGTCATCGGGGCTGAAGCCCATGTACGGCGGCACGTCAAGCGGACCGGGCAGGAAGTCGATCACCGCGTTCAGCAGGGGCTGCACGCCCTTGTTCTTGAACGCGGAACCACCCAGCACCGGCACGAAGGACAGCGACAGCGTACCCTGGCGGATCAGCTTGCGCAGGGTGGCCTCGTCGGGCTCTTCGCCTTCGAGGTAGGCTTCCATCGCGGTGTCGTCCATTTCGACGGCATGCTCGATCATGTGCGCGCGCCATTCGTCGGCCATGTCCTTGAGGTCGTCGCGGATCGGACGGCGGAACCAGGATGCGCCCAGGTCTTCGCCTTCCCACACCCACTCTTCCATCTTGATCAGGTCGACGATGCCCTCGAGCTTGTCTTCCGAACCGATGGGAAAGTTGACAGGAACAGGGGTCGCACCGGTGCGGTCCTTGATCATCTTCACGCAGTTGAAGAAGTCGGCGCCGATCTTGTCCATCTTGTTGACGAACACGAGACGCGGAACCTTGTAGCGGTCAGCCTGACGCCACACCGTCTCGGTCTGCGGCTCGACGCCGGCGTTGCCGTCCAGCAGCGCCACGGCGCCGTCGAGCACGGCGAGCGAGCGTTCGACCTCGATGGTGAAGTCGACGTGGCCGGGGGTGTCGATGATGTTGAAACGGAACTTGGTGTCCGACGTGCCTTCGGCGGTCGGGTCTTCCTGGCGCTGCCAGAACGTGGTGGTCGCGGCAGAGGTGATCGTGATGCCACGCTCCTGCTCCTGCTCCATCCAGTCCATGGTCGCAGCACCGTCATGCACTTCGCCGATCTTGTGCGATTTGCCGGTGTAGAAAAGAATACGCTCGGTGGTCGTGGTCTTGCCCGCGTCGATGTGGGCCATGATCCCGAAGTTCCGGTAGCGCGTAAGGGGATATTCGCGTGCCATTCTGCTCGCTCCTTCTTACCAGCGGTAGTGGCTGAACGCCTTGTTCGCGTCCGCCATCTTGTGAGTGTCTTCCCGCTTCTTCACGGCCGAGCCGCGCGACTGAACGGCATCCATGAGCTCGCCCGCCAGGCGCTCTTCCATGGTGTTCTCGTTGCGCTTGCGGCTGGCGTCGATGAGCCAGCGGATCGCCAGCGCTTCGCGGCGCTCGGGGCGCACTTCGACGGGCACCTGGTAGGTGGCACCACCGACGCGGCGCGACCGGACTTCGACACTCGGTTTGATGTTGTCGAGCGCTTCGTGGAACACTTCCACGGGGGCGCGCTTGATCTTGGTCTCGACCCGGGTGAAAGCATTGTAGACGATGCTTTCGGCGACCGACTTCTTGCCGTCGATCATCAGGTTGTTCATGAACTTGGTCAGCACCCGGTCGCCATACTTGGCGTCGGGCAGGACTTCGCGTTTTTCGGCTGCGTGACGACGTGACATCTCAATACCCTCTTATTTCGGACGCTTCGCGCCATACTTGGAGCGACGCTGTTTGCGGTCCTTGACGCCCTGGGTATCCAGAACACCGCGCAGGATGTGGTAGCGCACACCGGGAAGGTCTTTCACACGGCCGCCGCGGATCAGGACCACCGAGTGTTCCTGAAGGTTGTGGGATTCGCCCGGGATGTAGCTGATCACCTCGTAGCCGTTGGTCAGACGGACCTTGGCCACTTTCCGCATGGCGGAGTTCGGTTTCTTCGGCGTGGTGGTGTAGACGCGTGTGCAGACGCCCCGCTTCTGCGGGCACTGCTCCAGGTGCATGGACTTGGAGCGTTTGACTTTCGGCTGCCGCGGCTTGCGGATCAGCTGTTGGATCGTTGGCATTCCGGTATTTCCCCGTGTAGCTCACATATGTGGTGCACGGGGGTGTCCCGTGCGGGTTTCAGTTCAGCGCCTTGCGCGTCCGCAAGTCACCCTGTGCACGTTGGTGCACGTCATCCGTCGCGTCGCATTCAGACGACGCAAAAAACCGCATGCGCTCCCTTTGGCGGGAACGACGCGGGGGGTTCCAGAGGATCGGGGCGACGGGCGCCCGGATCGTGACCGCTTCAGTTCTGTAGATCGGAGCAAGGGACACCTGTCCCGTCCGAGATAGCGGGCGTATAGGGGGAGTCGGATGGGTTGTCAACAGCGCCCCGGCCTTGCCTTGGCCCGGTTGCGGTGCGACTGTTGCCAGGCGGCGGCTCGGCGCCGAAACGTACCAGAGGCAGCAATGCAAGTCATTGGGTTTTGCAGGTTTTCCTACCCTGCCGAGGGTGGTTTCCAGGTCGAACACGGCTCGATCCGCGACCGGATGGCCTATCTTTATGCACCGGCCCGGATGGAAGAGCGGCTGCGGCATTTCGAATGCATCTGCCTGCCGGGGCTGAAAGGCCAGACCGATCCCGATTTCACCTTCCTGATCCTGGTAGGCGACAGCCTGCCCGACGCTTATCTCGACCGGCTCCGGGCGTTGCTGGCGGATTTCCCGCAGGCCCGCATCGTCGCTCGCCCGCCCGGACCGCACCGCCAGGTCTGCCAGGAGGTCATCAACGCCGCACGGGACATGGACACCCCCTGCCTCGAGTTCCGCCACGACGACGACGACGCGGTGGCGGTGACGTTCGTGGAAACCCTGCGCGCCGCCGCCCGCGACTGCACCGCCCTGACCGCGGCGCACCGGCTGGTGGGCTTCGACTGGAATCGCGGCTTTGTCGCGCGGCCCGATGCAAAGGGGCTGCGCGCGGAACCGAACGTAACCCCCTACTGGGGCGTGGCGCAGGCCGTGGCGGTGCAGCCACGGGTGCGTCAGACGGTGATGAATTTCGGGCACAACAAGATCAATCAGTTCATGCCCACGGTGACCTTCACCGACCCGCCGATGTTCGTGCGCGGCCACAACGACCACAACGACTCGCGCCAGAAGAAGCATGTGAAAGCGGTCGACCTGCCCCGGCTCGATGCGGCGGGCGAAGCCGAGATGCGCCGGCTCTTCGCCATAGACGCCGATCAGATCCGCACGGTCTTTGCCTGAAGCCTGCGCGCGCGCGCCTCGCGCAGCAGGGTGAAGACGCCGGTGGCAATGATGATGCCTGCGCCAAGGAAGGTCAGCGGCACCGGCCATTCGCCGAAGATCGCCCAGCCGAGGACCAGCGCCCAGACGAGCCCGGTGTAGCGGAACGGCGTCACCACGCTGACTTCGCCGGTGCGCATGGTCATGACGCTGAAGAGATATCCGCCGATGATGAAGACCGACATCGCCGCGACCAGGCCCCAAAGCGAAGCGTCGAGCGGTTGCCAGTCCTCGCCCAGCGACAGGACGGCGGCAAAGGCCAGCACCGCCAGCGAGGCGCTGAGCGTGACAGTCAGGCTGGGCACCGATGCCGACATGCGGCGCGTGGCGAGGTCCCGAACGGTGACGCAGACCACGGCGATCAGCGCGTAGATGGAATAGGCGTTGAAGCCTTCGGTACCGGGCCGGACGATCAGCAGCATGCCGCCAAAGCCGATCAGGATCGCGGTCCAGCGCCGCCATCCCACCGGTTCACCGAAGAACACGGCACTGGCCAGCGTCACCGTGAGCGGCAGCATCTGCAAGAGTGCCGTGACGTTGGCGATCGGCATGTTGAAGAGTGCGGTCAGAAAGAACCAGGCCGCGGCCACCTCGGCCACCGCGCGCAAGGCGATCAGGTTCCAGTCCCGCGCGGCCAGGTCGAGGGTCAGCGCGTTCATCCGCCGGGCGACAAGGTAGATGATGAGGCTCGCGAAGAGGCCCCGCAACACCAGCAACTGGCTCAGCGGCAGATCGGCGCTGGCCAGTTTCATGCAGGCGTCGCCGAAGGTGAAACAGGCCATGGAGGCCATCATCAGAAGCGCGCCGCGGGTGTTGTCAGAGAGTTGGGGCATGTTGCAGCTTTAGAACCGCGCGTCAGCGGTGGCCAGTACGAAAACGCCGGATCCGAGGATGCCTGCGGCATACGAGAGACGCTGTCTCTCGTGCTCTCTGGAGGTTTATCGGCAAGATGAAGGGGCGGATCGTGGCGGACGTGTCGCAGGACCCATCGGACGGGACGGTTGCAGGCAACGGTAGCAGGGCGCAGGTCCGGCGCCGGAGCATTGCTATCTTTCCGAGGTTCAGGATTTTCCGGCCGGAGGGAGGTCAGGTCGGTGCCGGGAGGTGTCGCAAAAAGACACCCGCCGGAGCGGGTGTCTTTGGTGTTTCGAGAGATGGCGCGCTTATTCGCGGCTTTCGGGCGTGTCCACCACCAGCGTGTCGAACTCGTCCCCACCGACCACGTCGTCGACCGTCTCGTCCGGTGCCGCCAGGGCGGCCGCGGCTTCGGCTTCGGAGCGGCGCGCCTCGATCACGACATTGTCGCGCTCCGACGCGATGCGGCGCACTTTCATCGTGGCGCCACCGGTGCCCGCCGGGATCAGGCGGCCGACGATGACGTTCTCCTTGAGGCCCACCAGCTTGTCGCGCTTGCCCTGCACCGAGGCTTCGGTCAGCACGCGGGTGGTTTCCTGGAAGGACGCCGCCGAGATGAAGCTGCGGGTCTGCAGCGACGCCTTGGTGATGCCCAGCAGGATCGGTTCGCCCTGCGCCGGACGCCCGCCCTTGTTGATCGCCTTTTCGCAGGCCTCGTCGAACTCGGCCTTGTCCACGTGTTCGCCCTTGAGCAGCGTGGTGTCGCCGCTGTCTTGGATCTCCCACTTCTGCAGCATCTGGCGCACGATGACCTCGACATGCTTGTCGTTGATCTTCACGCCCTGCAGCCGGTAGACGTCCTGCACCTCGTCGATCATGTAGTTCGCCAGCGCCTCGACACCCATGATGGCCAGGATGTCATGCGGCGCGGGGTTGCCGTCCATGATGTAGTCGCCCTTGGTCACATAGTCGCCTTCGGCCACCGGGATGTGCTTGCCCTTGGGCACCATGTATTCGACGGGTGACAGGCTGTCGTCCACCGGTTCGATGCTGATCCGGCGCTTGTTCTTGTAGTCCTTGCCGAAGCGCACGTAGCCGTCGATTTCCGCGATGATGGCGTGATCCTTCGGGCGGCGCGCCTCGAAGAGTTCGGCCACCCGCGGCAGACCACCGGTGATGTCCTTGGTCTTGGCGCCTTCGCGCGGGATCCGCGCGACGACGTCACCGGCCTTGATCTCCTGGCCGTCTTCGACCGACAGGATCGCGTCCACAGACATCGGGTAGGTGATCGGGTTGCCGGCATCGTTGCGCACCGGTTCGCCGTCTTCGCCGACCAGGATGATCTCGGGCTTGAGCTCGTTGCCCTTGGGCGCCGCGCGCCAGTCCGAGACGATCTTCTGCGTCATGCCGGTCGCATCGTCGGTTTCCTCGCGCACGGCGACGCCGTTCACCAGGTCGACGTGTTTCACGGTGCCGTCTTTCTCGGCGATGATCGGCAGGGTGTAGGGGTCCCACTCGAAGAGCTTGTCGCCGCGGGCGACGGTGTCGCCTTCCTTGACGAAAATCTTGGTGCCGTAGCCCAGCTTGTGGCTGGCCCGTTCGGCGCCGTGTTCGTCGACGATCCGCAGCTTCATGTTGCGGCCCATCACCAGAGTCTCGCCCGCCTGGTTTTCAAGCGTGGAGGCCTGGTCGAAGGCGATGATGCCCGACTGCGACGCCTCGAGGAAGGACTGCTGTCCGCCCTGTGCCACGCCGCCGATGTGGAAGGTCCGCATCGTCAGCTGCGTGCCCGGCTCACCGATGGACTGGGCCGCGATGATGCCGACGGCCTCGCCCTGGTTGACCAGGGTGCCGCGCGCGAGGTCACGCCCGTAGCACATGGCGCAGACGCCCTCTTCGGCCTCGCAGGTGAGCGGCGAACGGATCCGCATGGTCTGCACCGCCGCCTCGTCGATGGCGTCGGCCATGCGTTCGTCGATCAGCTGACCGGCCTTGACCAGCACTTCTTCGGTGCCCGGCACGAGCACGTCCTCGGCGGTGACACGGCCCAGTACGCGTTCGGCCAGAGACGCCACGACCTCGCCGTCGTTCACCGCGGTTTCGGCGGTGATCGCGTTCTCGGTGCCGCAATCGTTCATGCGCACGATGCAGTCCTGCGCCACGTCCACGAGACGGCGGGTCAGGTAACCGGAGTTCGCCGTCTTCAACGCGGTGTCCGACAGGCCCTTCCGGGCGCCGTGGGTCGAGTTGAAGTATTCGAGAACGGTCAGGCCTTCCTTGAAGTTCGAGATGATCGGCGTCTCGATGATGTCGCCGTTCGGCTTGGCCATCAGGCCGCGCATGCCGCCCAGCTGTTTCATCTGGGTGACCGAGCCACGGGCACCAGAGTGGGCCATCATGTAGACCGAGTTCGGTTCCGCCTCGGAGCCGTCCTCGTCGGTCTTGGCGGCCGAGATGGTCGACATCATCGCTTCGGTGACCTTGTCGTTACACTTCGACCAGGCATCCACGACCTTGTTGTACTTTTCGCCCTGGGTGATCAGGCCGTCCATGTACTGCTGTTCGAAGTCCTTCACCTGGTCGCGGGTGTCCTCGACGATCGGCCATTTCGACTCGGGGATGACCATGTCGTCCTTGCCGAAAGAGATGCCGGCCTTGAACGCTTCCTTGAAGCCCATGGTCATGATCTGGTCGCAGAAGATGACCGACTCTTTCTGACCGCAATAGCGGTAGACGGTGTCGATGACCTTCTGCACGTCCTTCTTGCGCAGCAGCGTGTTCACCAGATCGAAAGGCGCCTTGGCGTTCATCGGAAGCAGCGCGCCGAGACGTACACGGCCAGGCGTGGTCTCGAACATCTTGACGATCTCGCCGCCGGTCTCGTCGATCTGGCGCACGCGGCACTTGATCTTGGCGTGCAGGTGGACGTGACCCGCGTTCAGCGCGTGTTCCACCTCTTCAATGGAGGAGAAGACCATGCCTTCGCCCTTCATCCCCTCACGCGCGATGGTCACGTAATAGAGGCCAAGGATCATGTCCTGCGACGGCACGATGATCGGCGCGCCGTTGGCGGGCGACAGAACGTTGTTCGTGGACATCATCAGAACCCGCGCTTCCAGCTGCGCCTCGAGGCTCAGCGGAACATGCACGGCCATCTGGTCGCCGTCGAAGTCAGCGTTGAAAGCCGAGCAGACCAGCGGATGCAGCTGGATCGCCTTGCCTTCGATCAGGATCGGCTCGAACGCCTGGATGCCGAGACGGTGCAGCGTTGGCGCTCGGTTCAGCATCACCGGGTGTTCGCGAATGACCTCGTCGAGGATGTCCCAGACCTCGGGACGTTCCTTTTCAACCAGCTTTTTCGCCTGCTTGACGGTGCTGGACAGACCCTTCGCTTCGAGCCGCGAATAGATGAACGGCTTGAAAAGCTCGAGCGCCATCTTCTTCGGCAGGCCGCACTGGTGCAGCTTGAGTTCCGGACCGGTCACGATGACCGAACGGCCCGAGAAGTCGACGCGCTTGCCCAGAAGGTTCTGGCGGAAGCGGCCCTGCTTGCCCTTGAGCATGTCCGACAGCGACTTCAGCGGACGCTTGTTGGCGCCGGTGATGACGCGGCCGCGGCGGCCGTTGTCAAAGAGGGCGTCGACCGACTCCTGCAGCATCCGCTTTTCGTTGCGGACGATGATATCCGGCGCGCGCAGCTCGATCAGCCGCTTGAGGCGGTTGTTCCGGTTGATGACGCGGCGGTAGAGGTCGTTGAGGTCGGAGGTCGCGAACCGGCCGCCGTCCAGCGGCACAAGCGGACGCAGTTCCGGCGGGATCACCGGAATCACGGTCAGGACCATCCACTCGGGGCGGTTGCCCGACTCGAGGAAGCTCTCGACGACTTTCAGACGCTTGATGATCTTCTTGGGCTTGAGCTCGCCGGTCGCCTCTTTCAGATCGGCGCGCAGCTGCTCGGCTTCGGATTCGAGGTCGATCGCCGCCAGCATCTCGCGGATCGCCTCGGCGCCGATGTTGGCGGTGAAGGCGTCCATGCCGTACTGGTCCTGGGCGTCCATGAACTCTTCCTCGGTCAGCATCTGACCGTAGGTGAGGTCGGTGAGACCCGGTTCGATCACCACGTAGTTCTCGAAGTAGAGCACGCGTTCCAGGTCACGCAGGGTCATGTCCAGCATGAGGCCGATGCGCGACGGCAGCGACTTCAGGAACCAGATATGCGCGCAGGGCGCGGCCAGCTCGATATGGCCCATGCGCTCGCGGCGGACCTTCTGCAGGGTCACCTCGACGCCGCACTTTTCGCAGACGACGCCGCGGTACTTCATGCGCTTGTACTTGCCGCAGAGGCATTCGTAATCCTTGATCGGACCGAAGATGCGCGCGCAGAAGAGGCCGTCACGCTCGGGCTTGAACGTGCGGTAGTTGATGGTTTCGGGCTTCTTGATCTCGCCGAAGGACCACGAGAGGATCCGCTCCGGACTCGCAAGCGACACCTTGATCTCGTCGAAGGTCTTCGCGGGGGCCACCGGGTTGAACGGGTTGTTTGTCAGTTCCTGGTTCATTTTCAAATCCTTAAAGGCTGTCGGAAGGGCAGAGGGCGGCGCCAAGACTTTTCAGAAAAGTCTTGGCACAAGTTTTTTCAGAACTTGTTTGCCTCACTCGTCCTCTTCCGCATCCAGGAGTTCCATGTTGAGGCCCAGACCCCGGACCTCCTTGACGAGCACGTTGAACGATTCCGGGATACCGGCCTCGAAGTTGTCCTCGCCCTTCACGATGCTCTCGTAGACCTTGGTCCGGCCCGCGACGTCGTCCGACTTCACCGTCAGCATCTCCTGCAGCGTGTAGGCGGCACCGTAGGCTTCGAGCGCCCAGACCTCCATCTCGCCGAAGCGCTGGCCGCCGAACTGCGCCTTGCCGCCCAGCGGCTGCTGGGTCACGAGGCTGTACGGCCCGGTCGAGCGCGCGTGGATCTTGTCGTCCACCAGGTGGTGCAGCTTCAGCAGGTATTTCACACCCACCGTTACCTTGCGGCTGAACTGCTCGCCCGTGCGTCCGTCGAAAAGAACCGACTGGCCCGAGGTGTCGAACCCGGCGCGGGTCAGCGCGTCGTTCACGTCCGCCTCTTTCGCGCCGTCGAAGACCGGCGTGGCGATCGGCACGCCGCGGGTGACGTTGCCCGCCGCCTCGACGAGGGTGTCCTCGTCCATGCCCTGGATGCCCTCTTCGTAGACATCGTCGCCATAGGCGATCTTCATCGCCTCGCGGACGGGGGTCAGGTCGCCGGTGCGGCGATAGTCCTGCAGCGCCTCGTCGATCTTGATGCCCAGGCCGCGCGACGCCCAGCCCATGTGGGTTTCAAGGATCTGTCCGACGTTCATGCGCGACGGCACGCCCAGCGGGTTGAGGCAGAAGTCGACCGGTGTGCCGTCGGCGAGGAACGGCATGTCCTCCATCGGCACCACCTTCGAGATCACGCCCTTGTTGCCGTGACGACCGGCCATCTTGTCGCCCGGCTGCAGCTTGCGCTTCACCGCCACGAAGACCTTGACCATCTTCATCACGCCCGGGGGCAGGTCGTCGCCGCGGCGGACCTTTTCGACCTTGTCCTCGAACCGTGCGTCCAGAGTGCGCTTCTGCTGTTCGTACTGTTCGTTCAGCGCCTCGACGATCTTGGCATCGGCCTCGTCCTCGAGCGCCAGCTGCCACCACTGGCCGCGGCTGAGGCTGTCCAGAAGCTCTTCGGTGATCTCCGAATTCGCCTTCACGCCCTTCGGACCCTTCACCGCGGTCTTGCCGAGGATCAGACCCTTGAGACGGGCGTAGATGTTGCGGTCGAGGATCGCCAGCTCGTCGTCGCGGTCGCGCGCCAGGCGCTCGACTTCCTCGCGTTCGATCTGCAGGGCGCGTTCGTCCTTTTCAACGCCGTGCCGGTTGAAGACCCGCACTTCGACGACGGTGCCGTAGTCACCCGGCTTCACGCGAAGCGAGGTGTCGCGCACGTCGCTGGCCTTTTCGCCGAAAATGGCGCGCAGGAGTTTTTCTTCCGGCGTCATCGGGCTTTCGCCCTTGGGCGTGATCTTGCCCACGAGGATGTCGCCCGGCTCCACGTCGGCACCGATGTAGACGATGCCCGCCTCGTCGAGGTTGCGCAGGGCTTCCTCGCCGACGTTGGGGATGTCGCGGGTGATCTCTTCCGGTCCGAGCTTGGTGTCGCGCGCCGCCACTTCGAATTCTTCGATGTGGACGGAGGTGAACACGTCATCGCGGGCGATGCGCTCGGAGATCAGGATCGAGTCCTCGTAGTTGTAGCCGTTCCACGGCATGAAGGCGACGACGACGTTCTTGCCAAGCGCCAGCTCCCCCATGTCGGTGGACGGACCGTCCGCGATGACCTCGCCCTTCTGCACGGTGTCGCCCACCTTCACCAGCGGACGCTGGTTGATGCAGGTGTTCTGGTTCGACCGCTGGAACTTGCGCATCCGGTAGATGTCGACCCCGGCATCGCCCAGTTCGAGATCCTCGGTGGCCCGGACCACGATCCGCATCGCGTCGACCTGGTCGATCACGCCGGCGCGTTTCGCCATGATCGCCGCACCGGAGTCGCGGGCGACGATTTCTTCGATGCCCGTGCCCACCAGCGGCGCCTCGGACCTCAGGGTCGGCACCGCCTGCCGCTGCATGTTCGAGCCCATCAGGGCGCGGTTGGCGTCGTCGTTTTCCAGGAACGGAATGAGCGACGCCGCGACCGACACCAGCTGCTTGGGCGAGACGTCGATGAGGTCGACGGTTTCGTTGGGCGCCAGGGTGTAATCGCCGGATTTCCGGGTCGACACCAGGTCGTTCACGAAATGCATGTTCTCGTCGAGGTTGGCGTTGGCCTGCGCCACGGTGTGACGCATTTCCTCGGTCGCGGACATGTAGTGCACTTCGTCCGTGACCGTGCCGTTCTTGACGACGCGATAGGGCGTTTCGATGAAGCCGTACTTGTTCACCCGCGCGAAGGTGGCGAGCGAGTTGATCAGGCCGATGTTCGGGCCTTCCGGCGTCTCGATCGGGCACATCCGGCCATAGTGGGTCGGGTGCACGTCGCGCACCTCAAAGCCCGCGCGTTCGCGGGTCAGACCGCCCGGCCCGAGGGCCGAGAGGCGCCGCTTGTGGGTCACTTCCGACAGCGGGTTGGTCTGGTCCATGAACTGCGACAGCTGCGAGGAGCCGAAGAATTCGCGCACCGCCGCCGCGGCGGGCTTGGCGTTGATCAGGTCCTGCGGCATGACCGTGTCGATCTCGACGCTGGACATGCGCTCCTTGATCGCGCGTTCCATGCGCAGAAGGCCGACGCGATACTGGTTCTCCATCAGCTCGCCCACGGACCGAACGCGGCGGTTGCCGAGGTGGTCGATGTCGTCGATGTCGCCGCGGCCGTCGCGCAGGTCCACCAGCGCCTTGATGCAGGCGACGATGTCCTCGCGGTCCAGCGTGCGCTGGGTGTCGGGCTTCTCAAGCGCAAGGCGCATGTTCATCTTTACGCGGCCCACGGCCGAGAGGTCGTAGCGTTCGGAATCGAAGAACAGCGTGTCGAACAGGGCCGAGGCCGCTTCGACGGTGGGCGGCTCGCCCGGGCGCATGACGCGGTAGATGTCCATGAGCGCGCTTTCGCGGTTCATGTTCTTGTCCTGCGCCATGGTGTTGCGCATGTAAGCGCCCACGGTGATGTTGTCGATGTCGAGCACCGGGATCTCGGTGATGCCCGCGTCCATCAGCTCTTTCAGCGTGCCGCCGGTCACCTCTCCGTCCTTATCGACGGTCCAGGTCAGCTCGTCGCCGGCCTCGACGTAGATCGCGCCGGTCTCTTCGTTGATGATGTCCTTGGCCACGAACTTGCCGACGATGTTCTCGAACGGCACCAGCAGGTTGTCGACCTTGCCTTCGTCGATGATCTTCTTGACGGCGCGCGGAGTAACCTTCTTGCCGGCCTCGAACAGCACTTCGCCGCTGGCGGCGTCGACGATATCATAGGTCGGACGGGTGCCGCGCACACGTTCGGGGAAGAACTTGGTGACCCAGCCCCGGGTGCCCTGCGCCTGGGTGAAGGTCACGGTGTTGTAATAGGCATCCATGATGGATTCCTGATCCAGCCCGAGGGCATAGAGCAGGGTCGTCACCGGCAGCTTGCGGCGGCGGTCGATGCGGGCAAAGACGATGTCCTTGGCGTCGAATTCGAAGTCCAGCCAGGACCCGCGGTAGGGAATGATGCGGCAGGCAAAGAGCAGCTTGCCCGAGGAATGGGTCTTGCCCTTGTCGTGGTCGAAGAAAACGCCCGGGCTGCGGTGCATCTGGGACACGATGACCCGCTCGGTGCCGTTCACGACGAAGGTGCCGTTGGGCGTCATCAGGGGCATGTCGCCCATGTAAACGTCCTGTTCCTTGATGTCCTTGACGGATTTGGCGCCGGTGTCCTCGTCGGTATCGAACACGATCAGGCGCAGCGTCACCTTGAGCGGCGCACTGTAGGTCATGTCGCGCTGCTGGCATTCCTCGACGTCGTACTTGGGCTTTTCCAGCTCGTAGCTGACGAATTCCAGCACGCTGGTTTCGTTGAAGTCCTTGATCGGAAAGACCGACTGGAACACGCCCTTGATCCCCTCGCCGTCGAGCGGCGTGGGCTGGTCGCCGGATTTAAGGAAAAGATCGTAGGAGGACTTCTGAACCTCGATCAGGTTCGGCATCTCCAGGACTTCGCGGATTTTGCCGAAATATTTACGAAGACGTTTCTGGCCAAGAAAGCTTTGCGCCATGTCAGGTGTCACCTTTTCAGTTTCTCGCAGAGCATGCGGCGCTGTCGGGCCCCAGCGGCACACCCTCAGAGACGACAAAGTTCCGGTCTATGCCTGGCTTCCGTCCCACCGGAAGCCTCCCGACCGATTGAACCTGGTCTGAGAAAAACCCCTTTTTCGAATAGGGCCTCTCTGAGACAGGCTCGGCTGGACCCGGAAAACCCGGATCCAGCCTTGCGATTTCGGCGGTGTGCGACCCGGCGTTGCGGGCCGCACAAACCGATTACTTGAGTTCGACCTCGGCGCCGGCTGCTTCCAGCTTGGTCTTGATCTCTTCTGCTTCTTCTTTGGAGACCTGCTCCTTGACGGCCTTGCCGCCGGCCTCGACGAGGTCCTTGGCTTCTTTCAGGCCCAGGCCGGTGATGCCGCGGACTTCCTTGATCACGTTGATCTTGGAGGCGCCTGCCGACTTCAGGATGACGTCGAATTCGGTCTGCTCTTCCGCAGCCGCACCGCCGGCATCGCCGCCTGCCGGACCGGCCATCATCACGGCGCCGCCTGCTGCGGGCTCGATGCCGTACTCGTCCTTGAGGATGGTTTTCAGTTCTTGTGCTTCAAGCAGGGTCAGACCAACGATCTCTTCTGCCAGTTTCTTCAGATCAGCCATTGTGACTCTTTCCGTTCATAAATGTGTTCCAACGACGGGGTTTCAACCCCACGATGATCCCAGGGTTGCTTACGCGGCCGCCTTGTCCTCGATCGTGGACAAGATGGACGCGATATTCGAAGCAGGTGCGCCAATGGCCCCGGCGATGTTCGATGCGGGTGCGCCGATCATGCCTGCGATGGTAGCGATAAGCTCCTCGCGCGACGGCATTTTCGACACGGCCTCGACACCGGCCCGGTCCAACGCGTTCGACCCCATTGCGCCGCCAAGAATCTCAAGCTTCTTGTTATCCTTGGCGAAATCCTCGACCACCTTGGCGGCTGCCACGGGGTCTTCGGAATAGGTCAGAACGGTCATGCCCGTCATCAGGTCGGCGATGCTTGCGCAAGGCTTTCCTTCGAGGGCGATCTTGGCGAGCCTGTTCTTGGCGACACGTACAGATGCCCCACCGTCGCGTGCGCGACCGCGGAGATCCTGCATCTCGGCAACCGTGAGACCTTCGTAGTGGGCAACCACCACGACGCCAGAGCTTTCGAAGATCTGGCCGAGTTCCTCGACCACTTTCTCTTTCTGGGCTCTATCCACAGTTTCACTCCATGTGTTGGAGGGGGCGACCCCTCCGGCTCACTTTGCCCGGGCGGATGCCCGGACGTCTGGTCCGATCGGGTCGTCACATCGCGCGTCCGGAACACGAAACCGGAACGTTATGTCTCTTCCCGTCTCGGGCAGGACTTAGCGGGATTGGCTTTTGGCCGCCCCCAGCCCACCGTCTCGGACGAATCATCATGCCGACATGACAGGGTCATGCGGCTTGACGAAGGGCTCTCTAGTGGCAAACGCCGGGAATGTGAAGAGCCGAATGTCCGATCACCTGCAGGAATTCGAATTTCAGCGGATCGGTGCCGGATTGACCCGAAATGTCACGGAAAGTCCGCTTTACGGCCCGCGCCCCGGTTCCCTACCCCCCGGCGCCAGCACAACGGAAAAAGGCGGACCCGAAGGTCCGCCTTTTCCCAAATCTGAAGGTCGCGCTTATTCGGCGCTGGCGGCAGCCACGTCCACGGTCACGCCCGGACCCATGGTCGAGCTCAGCGAAATACGCTTCAGGTACGTGCCCTTGGCACCCGCCGGCTTGGCCTTGGAGACGGCCGAAACGAATGCCTTGACGTTCTCGACCAGCTTGGCCTCGTCAAAGGACACCTTGCCGACACCCGCGTGCACAACACCGGCCTTTTCCGCCTTGAACTGGACCTGACCGCCCTTGGCCGCCTCGACGGCTTCCTTGACGTCCATGGTCACGGTGCCGACCTTCGGGTTCGGCATCAGGTTGCGCGGACCCAGGACCTTACCGAGACGCCCCACGATGGGCATCATGTCCGGCGTGGCGATGCAGCGATCGAATTCGATCTTGCCGCCCTGGATCGTCTCCATCAGGTCTTCGGCACCGACGATATCGGCGCCAGCGGCCTGTGCCTCTTCGGCCTTGGGGCCGCGGGCGAAGACGGCGACGCGGACGGTCTTGCCGGTGCCGTTGGGCAGGCCGACGACGCCGCGGACCATCTGGTCGGCGTGGCGCGGGTCGACGCCCAGGTTCATCGCGATCTCGACCGTCTCGTCGAACTTGGTGCCGGCGCTCGACTTGATCAGGGCGATGGCTTCTTCGACGCTCAGCTCTTCCTTGCCGGCAAAAGCTTCACGGGCGGCGCGGGTGCGTTTTCCGAGTTTAGCCATCTTATTTCACCTCGATGCCCATGGACTTCGCAGAGCCCAGAATGATCTGCATGGCCGATTCGACGTCGTTCGCCGAAAGGTCCTTCATCTTCGCTTCGGCGATTTCACGCACCTGCTTGATCGTCACGGTCGCCACGGTCTGACGGCCGGGCGCTTCGGACCCGCGCGGACGGTTGCGCTTGCCCACCGGCTTCAGACCGGCGGCCTTCTTGAGGTAGTAAGACGCGGGCGGCGTCTTGATGTCCATCGTGAAGGACTTGTCCTGGTAGTAGGTGATCAGGGTCGGGCACGGCGCGCCGGGCTCCATATCCTGCGTCTTGGCGTTGAACGCCTTGCAGAATTCCATGATGTTGATGCCGCGCTGACCCAGCGCCGGACCCACGGGCGGGCTCGGGTTGGCCTGGCCGGCCTTGATCTGCAGTTTCATCTTGCCGGCGAGCTTTTTAGCCATCGGCTTACTCCTTTTCCATCTCCCCCCGACGCGTCAGGGGGCGTTTTGTGGCGTGGTCGTGGTCCGGACATCGCGATGCCCTCGCCTCCCACGTTGATCTGTCACCTTGGCGACAGGGGCGCGCGATACACCGGATGCGACAGGAAGGCAAGCGCCGCCAACGCCGATCACGAGTTGTGGTCTTTCCGGCCGGAACGCGCCGTGTCCTCTCAGCTCCCTCGATCCGCTGTCAGCCGGTCCAGAAAACGGTCGATGGCCACCTCGTAGGAGGCCGGATCGGCGCCTGCACCGATGGCCAGAGCCGCACGGTCGTACATCGCCGAAAGAAGATCCGCCAAGGCGTCGGCATCTTCCCCTCCGCCGCACACCTGCTGCAGACCTTCGCGCAAAGTACGCCCGCCGGTGTCGGCGTCGATGCGCCTGAGCACGTCGGGGCCAAGCACCGCGGGCGCCTCGACCAGCATCAGCCGCAACCGGCCCGGCTCGCGCATCGTCCGCAGATAGGCCCGCCCGCCCTGCCACAGCGCTTCGGCGCCCGTGAGGCCCTCGGTGGCGCTCTCGATAGCCGCGGCGATGGCGTCTGCTTCGGCCTCGATCACCGCCTCGAAAAGAGCGGCCTTGTCGGCAAAGTGGTGATACAGCGCCCCGCGCGTCACTCCCGCCTGGGCCACGACTTCGGGTGTGCCGGTGGCGGCAAACCCCTTTTCGGCAAAGAGCGCCCGCGCCGTCTCCAGCAGCGCTTGCCGGGTTTGCGCGCGACGATCCGCATTGCTCCGCCTTTCTTGCATACATGCAGCCTGTATGTTAATTCGACACCTACATACATACTGTATGTTTTCTTGAGTTGGGAGGCAAACCATGAAAATCACGCACTACTACCCCGTCCTGATGGTCGACGACGTCGCTCCGCTCGCCGCGTTCTATCGCCGACACTTCGGCTTTCGTCCGCTCTTCGAAAGCGACTGGTACATCCATCTTCAGGCCGCAGAGGAGTCCAGTGTAAACCTCGCGATCCTGCAGGGCGATCACCCGACCATTCCCCCCGAGGGTCGCGGGCGCGCATCGGGCGTCCTGTTGAACTTCGAGGTCGAAGATGTGGACGCGCAGTACGACCGGCTGGTCTCCGCCGGTCTGCCTGTCCTGCTGCCACTGCGGGACGAGGCCTTTGGCCAGCGTCATTTCATCACGCAGGATCCGGCGGGCAACCTGATCGACCTCATCACGCCCATCGCCCCCGATGCGGACTACGGCAAGCAATATGACGCTGCCGCCCTGCCCGCCTGAACGCAAAAGGGCGCGCCACCACGGCGCGCCCTGCGTACTAGTCGTTGAAGGCCGACGCCGTCAGCTTTGTTTCGTGACCTGAGTGAATTCCAGTTCGACCGGCGTTTCCCGGCCGAAGATCGACACCGCGACGCGCAGCCGCTGGTTGTCCTCGTCGACACCCTCGACCATGCCGTCGAAGTCCTCGAACGGGCCATCGTTGACCTTGACCTTCTCGCCGACCTCGAAGTGGATGAGCGTGCGCGGGCTGTCCTCGCCTTCCTGGACGCGGCCCAGGATTGCCTGCACTTCGGCATCGCGCATTGGCATCGGACGGCCCTGCGGCCCCAGGAACCCGGTGACGCGGTTGATCGAGTTGATCAGGTGATAGCCCCTGTCGGACATCTCCATCCGCACCAGAACGTAGCCGGGCATGAAGCGGCGCTCGGTCGACACCTTCTTGCCGCGCCGGATCTCGATCACCTCTTCGGTGGGGACCAGAACCTCTTCGATCTGGTCTTCGAGCCCCTGCTCTTCGACCGCCGTCCGGATCTGCTCGGCGATCTTCTTCTCGAAGTTCGAGAGAACGCTCACCGAATACCACCGCTTTGCCATCTGGCCACTACCCTTGTTGCTGTGCGGGACCGCGCCCGCTGTCGTCCCGGTTTTCCGAAAAGAAAAGCGGCGCGCAACTCGAATCATTGCACGCCAGGTCCGGAAATATCTGGCGTGACGTACCGCCACACCCCTGCGAGTTCAAGAGGCAATACCCGCCCGCCGGCACCCGGCGGGGCGGCATCTTCACCTCAGTTGAACATACCCAGCAGCGCCTGAAGCCCGCCGCGAATGCCCAGATCGACCAGCGCGAAAAAGATCGCGGTAAGGGTCGCCATGATGAAGACCATGACGGTCGTCAACAGCACCTCGCGACGAGTCGGCCAGACGACCTTGGAAACCTCGGCGCGGACCTGCTGGATGAAATTGATCGGGTTTGTACGGGCCATGCGGCACCTCTTTTGATGTCTCAGCGCAAATATCGGCAAAGTGCACGGGTTTCAAGATGCGGGACGTCCGCGGAGACTAAGGCCGGGACATCCGGTCACATCTCCTCTCGCCTTCTCGCATTCGCGTGATTTGGACGTCGCGTCACATCGCGGAACCAAAACCCGCTCCAACGCATCGCGCGCGACTCTTCTTATCCTGGTTTCTCCCGTAAAAACAGAAGCTTGTCTCGCACACTGCCGGGAACCTTTTGCCGGAATGCGTGTTCCTTCTCCACACCGGCTGCGGCACACGTCGCCGCGTGAGACCGAGCAAAGAATGACGATAGGAGAGTACAAATGAAACGCTTTATGATTGCGACCGCACTCACCGCCACGATGGCAACCGCCGGCTTTGCAGCGACCGAAGCTGAAATGGCCGAGATCAATTCGTACGTCCCCAATGCGGATGTATCGATGATGAGCGACGAGCAGGTCGCGCAGGCCATGCAGATCATCAACAGCGGCGAAGGCCGTGGCGACAAGGTATCGCAGCTGAACGCGCTGCTGATGACCCCGGAAATGTCGGGCCCGGCAGTGTTGAGCGAAGCCGAGATGGTGCGTCTGCAGGAAGCAGCACCGAACGTTGATCTGACAGCCGTCACACAGGCGCAAGCCAGCCAGGCGCTGCAGGTCCTGTCCTCGGGCGACGGTTCGGATCGCAACGAGCAGGTCGTCGCCATCCTGATGGGCGAGTCGATGGAAACTTCGGGCATGGCAATGCCGACCGAAGCAGAGATGGTGCAACTCGAGCGCTACATCTCGACCGCCGAAGTGCAGTCGCTGACCCAGACCGAACTGGCTCAAGCCATGCAGATCCTGACCAGCGGCGACAGCGAAGGTGACAAGCAAGCCAAGCTGAACGGCCTCGTGAACTAAGCGACGTTCCCTCACGTTCGTAAGGAAGGGCTGCCTTTTTGGCAGCCCTTTTCCTATGCGGGGTTCTCTTGCCGCTGCAACGCGCGTTTTGTTCGAAAGCGGACGACACCGTGGGACAACCCGAGAAGTTCCCATCCAGGACTGAAGACGACCTTCCACTCGCGACAGGCGCGCGCATGCCCAGTAGGTCGTGGACCGACACTATAGACCATATCGATTTTTCAGGAATTGGCAGGGGCACCAGGGCTCGAACCCGGGACCTACGGTTTTGGAGACCGTCGCTCTACCAACTGAGCTATACCCCTGCAATCGAGAGGTGACTATGCCAAGGTCTCGGTGGAATCAAGGGCCTTTCGCAGCCCAATTCCACCCGCCTGCCCGCCGTTTTTCATTGTCACGAAAACGTGCCGTCGTTGTCACATGCGATGAAGCCACCGCATGATCACGCCACCGGGTCCGTCTGCAATCACCGTGTGAGCGCGCGGGCCTTGTTTGCATGACCCGCACCAAAGCTGCGCATGCCTGCACACCCCCTGTCCGATCCGCGTTCACGTCAAGTCCAATTCGGCGTGATGGAACGCGTGCCTTTCGTGATTTTCCTAAAGCATCTCAAGGACCTAACTGTTTAACACCGGCAGCAACCGGACATCATCACAGCGGGCAGCACAGCCTGCCAACGAAAGGACCACCATTATGAAACGTATCTTGATCACCGCTACCGTCGCCGTCGCCACGCTTGCAGGTGCCGCATCGGCCATGACGTCGGATGCCAACCAGGCCATCCTCGAGCGCTATGCGCCCAATATCCAGACCGAAAACCTGACAAGCGTGCAGATCAGCCAGCTGCTGCAGATCGTGAACTCGGGCGACTCCGCCGGTGAAAAGCGCGCGCAGATCCGGCACTTCGTGAACTGATCGGTTTCCGGAAACATTCGGACCGATTTCACCGACATTTTTGGCCGCATTGGCCAGCCACCGAAAGGACCAACTTAATGAAACGTACTCTGATCACCGCCACAGTCGCTCTCGCAACGCTTGCCGGCGCGGCCTCCGCAATGACCTCCAGCGCCAACCAGGTCATCCTTGAGCGTTATGCGCCGAACATCCAGACCGAGACCCTCACCAGCGTGCAGATCAGCCAGCTGATGGCCATCGTCAACTCGGGCGACTCGGCGGGCGAAAAGCGCGCGCAGATCCAGCACTTCGTGAACTGATCTCCAGCGGATCGTCTTCCGCACCTCGGACCGCTCCGCGCCCTGAAACGGCGTGCGGAGCGCCCCCCCAAGGCCGCCCCACGGGCGGCCTTCAATGTTTGTGGAGCGCTCCCGGATCAGGCGGCGCTGCGTGTACCACCCGAGTGCGGACCGCGTACGATGCCGGCATCGAAGAGCCGCGCGATCTCGGTTCCGTCCAGCCCCGCCACATCCGCCAGGATTTCCTCGGTCTGCGCGCCGAGTACTGGCGCCTGCACCGGGGTTTCGCGCGGATAGCCCGAAAAGCTGACCGGAGAACCCGGCACCGGGTAACGCCCGACGCCAGGGTGGTCCATGGTGGTGAAGACCGGGTTGTCGTCGGACAGATCCGGGTCTTCGGCCAAGGCCTCGGGCACCGACCGGACCTGGCTCCAGGTGACCCCGGCCGCGTCGCAGGCCCGCGCCACAACCGCACTGGGACGCGCCGCGAACCAGGGCTTGAGGATACCGGTGATCTCGTCGCGCAGGCGGAACCGGTTGCCTTCGTCGGACAGGTCGCGCCCGCTGGCCGAAGCCAGCCGCTGCATCGCCGCCTCCGTCCCGGTCATCTTGACCAGCCCGCGCCACTGCCGGTCGGTCAGGCCGATGATCATCACCCGCTTGCCGTCGTCGCAGACGAAATCCTGCCCGTAGGCGCCGTAGAGGGCGTTGCCGCATTTCGGACGGCTCTTGCCGGTCAGCGCCGCCTCACCCAGCACGCCCAGATGACCCAGCGTTGCCGCCGCCACGTCCTTGAGCGTCAGTTCCACGTCCTGCCCGGTGCCATGGCGCAGCCGGTGCCGTTCCGCCGCCAGCAAGGCCGACACGACCATGTTGCCCGCCGCAACGTCCCAGGCGGGCAGCGCATGGGCCACGGGCGCGTCGTGGCCCTCCGGCCCGGTCATGTCGGGCACGCCAAGCGCCGGGTTGACGGTGTAATCGACCTGCGGGCGGCCCTTTCGGTCGCCCATCAGGGTGACCATGATCAGATCTTCGCGTAGTTTCGACAGGGTTGGATGGTCCATCCAACCGTTGACCCTCAGGTTGGTGATGAACAGGCCCGCTTCCTCGCCCGGTGCCGTGATGATGCGGCTGATAAGCTCCTTGCCCTCGGGCGTCTTCATGTCGACGGCAATGGATTTCTTGCCCTTGTTCAGCCCGTCCCAGAACAGGCTGCTGCCATTCGGCGCCAGGGGCCAGCGCGTCGCGTCCAGCCCGCCGCCGATGCGGTCGAAGCGGATGACCTCGGCTCCCATCTGCGCCAGTGTCAGGCCGGCCAGCGGCACGGCGACGAAAGCCGATCCTTCGACGACCCGCATTCCCTTGAGTATCTGGCTCATGACAACCCCTCCCGTGGCTGTTCATGAAACTGTGGCGGATATCTCAAAAAGTCAATGAAATTAATGAGTTAACGGGATGCGACGGTATACCGGCCACGCCCTGCATCATTTTGCGAAGTGCCAGCCCATTGATTGCAAAGGCGCTTTGGCGATGCTGCAACTGCACATCACACGCGTCTCACCCCGAAATATTATGTCGCCCTACAGCCGTCGAGACTCACGATCTTGCGCCCATATTCATTCCCAGAGCGGCAAGGCCGACACCGCGGCGGCGGTGATGATCGCATAGGCCACGGCGCGATAGACAGGTTCGAGCCGCGGCTGAAACAGCTTCGCCCCGGCAAGGCTGCCGGCCATGGTCGGCAGGATCAGCAGCACGCCCAGCAGCACCGCGGTGGGGTCGAACCTTCCGAAAAGCGCCAGCATCGGCAGCAGGATCAGGTCCGTGGCGACCAGAAACAGCAGCATGTTGGCCCGGATCGCCGCGGCGGGCCGGGTGCTGGCCATGTAGAGCAGGATCACCGGCGGTCCGGGAATGCCGGCCACGCCTTGCAGAAAGCCCGAAAGCCCGCCGGTGCCGAAGACCAGCGGCGGCGACAGCGTCCCGCGGTAGCGCAGGCCCAGCACCAGGCAGGCCACCATGAAGAGCGCGACGCAGGACACGGCGTAGCGGAACACCTCCGGCGCGACGAGCGTCAGGACCCAGAGGCCGATCGGCAGGCCCAGAATCAGCCCCGCGAGAAGCCGGCGCAGGTCGCGCGGATCGCAGTCGCGCCACGCCTGGCGCAGGATCGGCAGCGGCCCGAGAAGATCGAAGATGACCAGCGTCGTGAGCGCCTGGAACGGGCTCAGCACCTGCGCGGCAAAGGGCAGGTAGATCAGGGCCGACCCGAAACCGGAAAAGCCGCGCACCATGGCCGCGACGAAGGCCGCGCTCGCGAGGTACACGACCTGCGTCGTTTCGAACTGCAGCATGCCCCTGCCCTTTCCCATGCCCCGCGCGCAGCGTAGGCAGGCCAAAGGCGGGCGCAACGAAAAAGGCCGCTCCGAAGAGCGGCCTTTCCCATGTCATTGCCCTGCGGCGCCTTACTCGATGATCTTGGCGACGACGCCGGAGCCGACGGTGCGGCCGCCTTCGCGGATGGCGAAGCGGAGCTTCTCTTCCATCGCGATCGGCGCGATCAGCTCGACCTCGAACTTCAGGTTGTCGCCCGGCATCACCATCTCCGTGCCCTCGGGCAGGTTCACCGTGCCGGTCACGTCCGTCGTGCGGAAGTAGAACTGCGGGCGGTAGTTGGCGAAGAACGGCGTGTGACGRCCACCCTCTTCCTTGGTGAGGATGTAGGCCTCKGCCTCGAACTTGGTGTGCGGCTTGACCGARCCGGGCTTGCASAGMACCTGGCCACGYTCCACGCCRTCACGGTCGATGCCGCGCAGCAGCGCGCCGATGTTGTCGCCCGCCTCGCCGCGGTCCAGCAGCTTGCGGAACATCTCGACACCGGTGCAGGTGGTCTTCTTGGTGTCGCGGATGCCGACGATCTCCAGTTCGTCGCCGACGTTCACAACGCCACGCTCSACMCGGCCGGTGACCACGGTGCCGCGGCCCGAGATCGAGAACACGTCCTCGATCGGCATCAGGAACGGCTGATCGGTGGCGCGCGGCGGCTGCGGGATGTACTCGTCGACAGCGGCCATCAGCTCCTTGATCTTCTCTTCGCCGATCGCCGGCTCGGTGCCGTTCATGGCGTGCAGAGCCGAACCCGCGATGATCGGAAC
>NZ_QPMK01000030.1 GCF_003344785.1 Thalassococcus profundi
CCCAGGACCCCCGCAGCGCCGCGCCGCCGCGCGACTGGCCGCCGCTTTTCGGCACCCGCGTCGTGCSCGAACCGCAGCCCCCCGCACCGCCGCCGCCCGCGCCCGAGCCGCAGCCGCCCGCGCCCCCGGCGCCGCCGATCGAAAGCCTGGGCTACAGCCTCAAGGGGGTGGTCAGCGACGGCGCCAGCCGCTGGGCCATCGTTTCGCACCCGACGGGCGAGGCGTTGCTGAAGGTGGGCGATCCGCTGGGCGAGGCCTATACCGTCACCGCCATCGACGTGCAGGGGCTTTGGGGGGTCAGCAGCCCCGGCGCCGAGCCGCAGCTTCTGGGCTTTGCCAAATAAGGCACAGGTCGCGAAAAGCCGCGGCGGCGCGGGCATCCGGCGGGTGCCTTTTGCGGGAAGGTCCGTTAGAGTGCCGGAAAAGAGACCGCAAGACGCCCCGGAACGGGCGCTCCAGAGACGGCAGAGAGCAGGACATGACAGATGTGAAATGGATGCGGGCGGCAACGGTCGCCCTGATGCTGGCCCTGGGCGGGCTGAGCCTGGGCCTGACCGGCCCGGCGCGGGCACAGGTGGCGCTGGACCTGCGCGATGCCGATCTGCGCAGCTTCGTGCAGATCGTGTCCGAGGCGACGGGCCGCAACTTCGTGCTCGACCCGCAGGTGCGCGGCACGGTGACGGTGCTGGCCCCCGGCACGATGAGCCCGGCTGCCCTCTACGAGGTTTTCCTCAACGTGCTTGAGCTCAACCGGCTGACCATCGTCGAAGGCATCGACGCCGACCGGATCGTGCCGCTGGGGACCGCGCGCGAACTGTCGTCGGGCACCGGATCGGGCGGGTACGAGACCCGGGTGATCGAGCTGCGCAGCGCCACGCCGCAGGAGGTGATCGAGGTCATCCGGCCCCTGCTGCCCTCCGAGGCGGTGGTGTCGAGCGTGCCCGGCTCGCGGCTGATCATCCTGTCGGACCGGGGCGGCAACCTGCGCCGGATCACCGACCTCATCGCCCGGCTGGATACGCCGCGCGACGATCCCATCGAGATGGTGCGGCTGCGCAATGCCGATGCGGCGGAGGTGCTGCAGGTGGTGCAGGCGATGGACCTGGTGCCCGACGGCGCCAGCGTCACCGTCGACCGGCGCTCGAACGCGCTGGTGGTGTCGGGGCCCGAGGACCTGCGGTCCCGGGTGCGGGCGCTGGCCGGGCGGCTGGACGGGCAGCAGGGCACCCAGGCCTCGTCGGTGGTGCAGGTCAACTATGCCGATGCGGCGGCGCTGGCGGATGTGGTGCTGCGGTCCTTCTCGACCCCCGCCGCCGGGCCCGAGGCCAGCGCCGGCGACGTGCGCATCATCGCCGAGCCGCAGACCAATTCGCTGCTGATCACCGCCCCGCAGGACCGCATGCACGACATCGTCGCGATGATCCGGCATCTCGACCGCCGCCCGACCCAGGTGCTGGTCGAGGCGGTGATCTTCGAGATGTCGGTCGAGGGCTTTGCCGATCTGTCGACGCAGTTCGGTGCGGTGCTGAACGACGCGGTGGTGGGCGGCGTGCAGTTCAACCTCGAGGGCCGTCCGAGCCTGACCAGCCTGGTGTCTTCGGTGCTCAAGCAGAACGGCAACGATGTCGGCTCGGGCGGCAGCCTCGGCGCGCTGTCGGGCACCTCCGAGGAAGGCTTTGCCGCTTTCCTGTCGGCCATCGCCCAGACCAATTCCACCCGGCTGCTGTCGACGCCGTCGATCATGACCGTGAACAACCAGGAGGCCGAGATCGTGGTGGCGCAGAACGTCCCCTTCGTCACCGGCTCCTTCGCCACGGTGGGCGAAACGGCGCTGCCGGAAAATCCGTTCCAGACCATCGAACGGCAGGATGTGGGTCTGACCCTGGCAGTCACGCCGCAGATCAACGCCGACGACACCGTGCGCATGACCGTGAAGCAGGAGGTCAGCAACCTCACCAACAGCGAGAGCTCTGCGGGCGGTGAGATCACCGCGCGCCGCGCACTGTCGACCACGGTGCTGGTCAAGGGCGGCAACGTGATCATGCTGGGCGGGCTGCTGGAGGACGGGTTCGGATCGGTGAGCCAGCGGGTGCCGGGGCTGTCGAAACTGCCGCTGGTGGGCGGTCTCTTCAGGGGCAAGAACACCAGCCAGAACCAGCGCGTGCTGCTGGTGATGCTGCGCCCGCGGATCGTCGATTCCGACGAAGAGGCCAAGCGCCTGACCCGCGAGGTGGCGCGCGACGCGAAACAGGCGAGCCTTGCCATCCAGCCCCGGGATCGGGAAAGGTATCCGCGCACGCCTTCGGGGGTGCTGCCGTTCGACGGTGCGGATCTCAACCAACCTTTCGATGCCGGATTCATTGATGACGTCGCCCAGAGACGCAACTTCCCACCGCTTCCCACCCGGCTCCGCTTCTCCGGAAACTGAGCCCGGCCAGGGCGGCACGGCGCGTCTGCCCTTTGCCTTTGCGCGCGATCACCAGGTGGCGCTGGACGGCGGCACGCTGATCGCGGGGCCGGGGGCGTCGCTGCCCGGGCTGCGCGAGGCGCGGCGCCGGGCCGGCGGGCCCGTGCAGCTGTCGCGGCTCGACATCACCGGATTCGAGGCGGCGCTGGCGCGGCTGTACCAGGGCGGCGCGGCGGGCGAGGCGCAGGACGACCTGCTGTTCGATCTCGAGGACAGCGCGCGGCCGGTGCGCGAACGCGACCTGCTCGAGGATGCCGAGGATGCGCCGGTCATCCAGCTGGTGAACCAGCTGTTGCGCCGGGCGGTGCTGGCGGGAGCGTCGGATCTGCATGTGGAACCCTACGAGGGGGGCTTGCGCGCCCGCATGCGCATCGACGGATTCCTGCAGACGGTGATGGACCGCGGGGACGTGCCCACGCGCCGCATCGTGTCGCGGCTCAAGGTCATGGCGGGGCTCGACATCGCCGAAACCCGGCTGCCGCAGGACGGGCGCATCCCGCTGCGGCTGGGCGGGCGGCTGATCGACACGCGGGTGTCGTCCCTGCCCGGCAATTACGGCGAACGGGTGGTGCTGCGGATCCTCGACCGCTCCACCGGCCTCATGCCGCTGGACGGTCTGGGGCTGTCGCGTGACCAGATCGCGCTGCTGGAACGCATGTCGGCGCTGCCCAACGGCATCATTCTGGCCACCGGGCCCACCGGGGCGGGCAAGACCACGACGCTGTATTCGCTGCTGAAGCTCGCCAACCGGGACGAACGCAACATCGTCACCGTCGAGGACCCGATCGAGTACGACCTGCCGGGGGTCAGCCAAAGCCAGATCAATGCCGAGATCGGCATGACCTTTGCCGCCGGGCTGCGCGCCACGCTGCGCCAGGACCCGGACGTGATCCTGGTGGGCGAGATCCGCGACGGCGAAACCGCGGGCGTCGCCGCGCAGGCCGCACTGACCGGGCACCTGGTGTTCTCCTCGCTGCACGCCAACGGGTCGGTGGGGGCGGTGGTGCGGCTGCGCGATCTGGGCCTCGACAACTTCCTCATTGCCGCGACCCTGCGCGGGGTGATCGCGCAGCGGCTGTTGCGCAGGCTCTGCCCCGACTGCCGCGAGGCCCATCCCCCCACCGCGGCCGAGGCGGCGTTCTTCGACAAGCACGGGCTGGCGCTGCCGCTGTCGATCTATGCGCCGGTGGGCTGCGAGGCCTGCAACCGGTCGGGCTATGCGGGACGGGTCGGCATCTTCGAGATGCTCGAGGTGACCGAAGACCTGCGCGCCGCCATCGACCGCGGCGTGTCGGAGACCGAACTGCGGCACATGGCGCTGGATGCGCGCGAAACGCTGGTGGGCCAGGGGCTGGGCGAGGTCGCCGCCGGGCGCACGTCCCTTGCCGAAACCCTGCGGGTCGTGGGCGACGTGGCATGAGGACCGGGGCATGAGGGCCTGGGCCTATACCGCCTATACCGACACCGGCAAACGCCGCAGCGGCACCATCGTCGCGGAAACCGAAGCCGCCGCCGCGCAGGAGCTTGCGGGCAAGGGGCTTTTCGTCTCGGACCTTTCGGATCGCGGCCAGCGGGCGGGCGGGGCGCGGGGCAGGCGGCTGGGGCGGGCCAGGCGGCTCAATGCCGATCTGCAGGCGGTCTTCACCCGCCAGATGGCGGTGCTGCTGAGCGCCGAACTGCCGGTGGAGACGGCGCTCGAGGCGGTGCGCTCGGGCGGCAGCGCCGGCGCGCTCGATGCGGTGGCGGCACAGGCGCGCGCGGGGCTCATGGAAGGCCAGGCGCTGTCGGATGCGCTCGAGGCGTCGGGCGCGGGGTTCGCGCGCTACTACATCGCGGCCCTGCGCGCGGGCGAACGGGCGGGCGATCTGGCGGCGGTGTTTTCCGAACTCGCGGATTTCCTGGAAACCCGCGGCCAGGACCGGGCGCAGATCGGCGCGGCGCTGGTCTATCCGGCCTTCGTCGCCGCCGTGGCGCTGCTGGTCTGCGGCATCCTGATGACCAGCGTGGCGCCCGAGATCGTGGCGATGTTCGAGCTCTCGGACCGGCCGCTGCCCGAGGTCACGCAATGGGTGCTCTGGATCAGCGACGGCATCCGCGCGCATCTGTGGCCGATCGGCGGGGCGCTCCTGGGGATCGTGCTGCTGATCCTGCTGTCGGGGCGGGCGGGTCCCTTGCGCGATGCGCGCGATGCAGCGATCCTGCGCCTGCCGGTGGCGGGGCGGCTGATGCGGCTGGGGGCGGCGGTGCAGTACCTGCGCACCCTGGCGCTGGTGCTGGGCAGCCGCCACGCGGTGCTGGCGGCGGTGGATTCAGCGGGCGAGGTGCTGGACGTCACCCGGTTCAAACGCGAGTCCGATGCGGTGTCGGAGGCAGTGCGCCAGGGCGAAAGCCTGTCGATGGCGCTGGAGCGGCTGAGCTTCATCCCGCCGGTCGCGCAGCAGCTGGTCAGCGCCGGCGAGATGTCGGCACGGCTGGCGCGCATGGCCGAACGCGCTGCGGTGCTGGTGGAAAACGGCCTTTCGACCGAGCGCAAGCGCATCGCGGCGCTCCTGGAGCCTGCGCTGATGATGCTGGTAGGCGGCCTGGTGCTGGTGGTGGTTCTGGCGGTGCTCTTGCCGATCTTCGACCTGCAGGCGGTTGTCGCGGGGTGAGGCGCGCCCGGAAAAAGGTCCGGGGGACCTTCCTCAGCGCAGAACGGGCGGAGCCCCGGGATTGGCTCCTCGGAAAGCCCCGAGGACGCCCCTGAGACCAAAGCTCCGTCAGACCGGCCGGCAGAGCAGCGACCACATGATCGGCAGGTCGCGCGGCGCGGGATCGACCACCGACACCACCTCCCACCCGGTCCGCTCGAGGATCTCGGTCAGGTGGTCCAGCCTGTAGCTGGCCATGAGGTCGGGCTTTTCCGGCACCAGCTGCTGGAAGGGCGTGTCGTCCTCGTGCAGGAAGGCCGAGAAGAACATGTGTCCATCCTCGCGGATATGCCGCCGCAGGAAGGTGAAGGTCAGCGTCGCCTCGGGGGGATCCTGATGGGTGATGACCGAGAACATCGAGGCGATGTCGAACCGCCGCCCCCCCAGGTCGACTTTGTCGTAGGGCGCCTCGGCCCGGCCCTTGCGGTTGTACATCCGGTTGGCAACGTTGACATGGCGATAGGTAAAGCGCGGGTCGTCCACCGCCTCTTGCAGGAACTCGATCAGCGCACGGTGCACGTCGAGTCCCGTATAGCTGCCCAGCGGCAGGTCGAGGTTGAGAAAGCTTTCGCTGAACCGCACGCCGCAGCCATGATCCAGCAGGTCGCGCCCGGCCAGGTCCGGAATGCCGATGCGTTCGCACATGTATTCGATCAGCCTGCGGCCGGTCTCAGCCGGCGTGTCCTGCTCCTGCACCGACTTCGCATTGCGATTGAACTCTTCCGGGACGATCAGCATGACGGATCCCTTCGCGGCTGCACGGGCAAGTGGTAGCAAGGATCATCGCAGCCCGCCAGAGTCCTTGTACGCGCGGTACCAGTCGACGAACCTCTGCACCCCGTCGCGCAGATCGGTCTGCGGGCGGTAGCCGGTGAGGCTCTGCAGCAGCGACGCATCGGCCCAGGTGGCGGGGACGTCGCCGGGCTGCATCGCCATCAGGTTGCGCTGCGCCTTGACCCCCAGCACCTCTTCGATGGCCTCGACGAAATCCAAGAGCCGCACCGAGGTGGAATTGCCGATGTTGACCACCCGGTGCGGGGCGACGGGGCTCAGGCTGTCGCCGGGGGCGATGTCGGCAGGGTCGGCCGGGCGCACCGGCACCGCGTCCATCAGCAGGCGGATGCCGCGCACCAGATCGCCGACGTAGGTGAAGTCGCGGTACATCTCGCCGTGGTTGTAGATGTCGATGGGCCGCCCGTCGAGGATCGCGTCGACGAACTTGTACAGCGCCATGTCGGGCCGCCCCCAGGGGCCGTAGACGGTGAAGAAGCGGAACATCGTCGTGGGCAGGTCATAAAGATGGGCATAGGCATGGCCCATGCTCTCGGTCGCCTTCTTGGTGGCGGCGTAGATCGTCATCTGGGTGTCGGCCTTCTGGGTCTCGACATAGGGCATCGCCGTCTCGGCGCCGTAGACCGAAGAGGTCGAGGCCATCATCAGGTGCGCCACGCCCTGCCGCCGCGCCGCCTCCATCACGTTGAAGCTGCCCACCACATTGGCGTCGATATAGGCGCGGGGGTTTTCCAGGCTGTAGCGCACGCCCGCCTGGGCGGCGAGGTGGATGATGACATCGGGGGCAAAGGCGTCGATGGCACCGTCCAGGGCGTCGCGGTCCTCGAGTATCGCCTCGGTCGCACGGAAACCCGGGCTCTGCAGCAGCATCTGGTGCCGCCGCTGCTTGAGCCGCACGTCGTAGTAATCGGTCATCCCGTCGAAGCCCGCGACGGTGAACCCTTCGTCCAGCAGCAGACGGGCCAGGTGAAAGCCGATGAACCCCGCCGTGCCGGTGATGAAGATGCGTTGCATGGGGCTCCGTGGCGAGACGTCGTGGACCTTCAGCAATACGGACCGCGGCCAGGTGACGCAACTGCCCAGATCTCGGACTGGACAGTCATGTCTGCCGGCAACGCTGAGCCGCATGTCCCAGGGGGCAGAGCAGCCGGTTCAGAGACGCTGGAACGGGACTGCCAGGATGCTCTGGCCCAGGGTCGGGACCGATGATCCTGCCCGGATCAAAGCCCATTGTGAACGGGTCAAGGCTGACCGCGCTGTCGGATGGTCCTGAGAACGGACCCGACCGGTCGGTTCGGCATCCGTCCGTGCGCCGTGCGATGTCCGCGGCGCTCATCTTCATCTGCCGCCCGCGTTCTATCTGGCGTCTGTCGGCAAGGGTGAGGTGGCTGAACCTGCGTTTCATTCAGGATGTCCTTTCAGCTCTCGACATCCTGCCACGATTCAAAAGTCGCATTCGAGATTGGAGCGTCCCCGCCACGCAAATCTACCTGATAATTTGTGTTATGGTAATTTATAAAGATCGCACAGGATCGCTCAGGATCACCTTGGCCTCCGGTGACGCTTGCGCTAGTCACGAAGGCGACGCATCGCAACCCGGCCGCCGCTCATGAAACCAAGACTTTTCCTGCATGTCGGACAGCACAAGACCGGCACCACGTCGATCCAGGGCTATCTTCAGCACCACGAGGAGACGCTGCGCGCGCACGGCTTCTGGCAGCCCGACCGCCTGGGCCGGCCCGACGGCGGGTTCCAGCGGGTCGGAGAGCTGATCGTCACCGAAGGCCCCGAGGCCTTTGTCGCGCATCTCAAGCGCGGCCACGACGGCGGCGCGATCATCGTCTCGGCCGAGAACCTCTCCCGGGTGCTGGCCCGTACCCACCCCGAGGCCAACGCGGTCATCACCGCGCATTTCGACACCACGGTGATCCTGTCGATGCGGCGCCAGGACGAGATGCTGGAAAGCGCCTTTTCGCAGCTGGTGAAATTCGGCCGGCGGCTGAACATCGAAAAGGACGACCCCTATCCCTTCGATTACGAGCCGTTGGTCGGACAGCTGGTACAGGATTACGGCCGCGACAACGTCAAGCTGAGCCTCTACGGCGCCGACCGGTCGCTGTCGCCCGAGGCGATGCTGATGCGCGCGGTGGGCGGGCCGGAACTGCCGCCGCTGGAGCGCCAGGCCAATGTCCGCACCCACCGGCGCAACCTGCTGTTCATGTCGCAGCTCGAACTCAAGCGGCGGTCGATCGCCAAAAGGCTGCTGGCCTTCCTTCAGGACAACCCGGTGATCCGCGACGACGGCATCAGGGAGCTGTCCTCGGTCGCGCGGCGCAACGCGCTGATCGCGGAGCATCGCGACGGCAACACCCGCATCTGCGAGGCCTTCGGGCTGGATGCGGATTTCATGACCGCACCGGTGCGCGACGACGGCTGGTTCCCGGCCAGAAAGATCAGTTCGCGGGAATGGGCCGACGTGATGTCGGGCTTCCTGCAGCCCCGGCACCTGGGGGTTTGACGGCGGCCACCGCCCGCCTGTCCTGCCGCCGCTAGAGCCGCCCCAGCACCGCCGCCAGCCACAGCGCCACCTGCGCCGGGCGGCTTTGCCGGTAAAGCCGCAGGCGCGACAATTGCCAGAGCCGCGCTGGCAGCGGCGCGCGGCGCATGGCCGCGAACTGCTCCAGCAGCCTGCGGTTCTCGGTGGTCAACCGGTGCGCCGAAGCGGTGAGCGCGGCGATGTTGCGAGCGTTCCAGTCGCGGAAATCCCCGCGCAAGAGCTGCCGGATGCGTTTGCAGCGGGCGCGGAAATGGTCGTTGGCACCGATCTGGTTGCCCGCGTGCTGACGGTACAGCAGCGTCGGCGTGTCGTCGTGCAGCACCCGTCCGCCGGCGCCGGTGACCAGCAGGTAGACCCACCAGTCGTGCACCACCACGTCGCGGACCTCGTCCGCCGCCGCCGCCACCAGCGCCGCCGCCGCCGGGTTGAGCAGGATGGTGTTGCCCGAGGCGATGTTCTGCACCAGCGCGTTGCGAAACCCCGGGGCGTGCGGACGCTTCGCCGACAGGCGCCGCCCGATCAGCCGGTCATCGGTGATCCAGGTGCGGCTGCAATAGAGCGCCGGCACATTCTCGGGCACCGCCGCCAGCGCCGCGCGTCCGCGGCCCAGCTTGTCGGTGAGCCAGACGTCGTCCTGATCGCAGAAGGCCATGAGGCTGCCCGGCGGCAGATGCGCGCGCCACTGCCGGATGAGGAAGAGAAAGTTGCGCGCCGCCCCCTGCCCCGGACCCGTCAGGCGCACCACCCGGCGACCCTGCATCCGGCCGGCAAAGGCCGCGATCAGCGCATCGCTGTCGTCGTGCGAGCCGTCGTCGCTGACCAGCAGGCGCCAGTCGGGATCGTCCTGCGCGGCGATGCTGTCGAGCTGTGCGGGCAGGCCGTCCGCACCGTTGTAGACCGCGAGAAGAATGCCGGCCGGCGCGGGCTGTGCCGCCGTTGCCCCTTCGGATCTGTCGCTCATGTCCTGTAAAGTCACCTGTGCTCCTGATCTGTCGCGAACCGGCCGCGCAAGACCTATCGTGTCATGCGGATGTCCGACAGAGATGTGCCGATACACTCGCGAATTCTTTGGACGGTCGGCCGGCTCCGTCAACACAGGCATAGAGCGTCTCGCGGGTGACGCGCAAAGATTGACAGGCATGTTGCCGACATCCCGCGACCGGTTCCGATGACCATCGAGGCTCCGGCCGCCCGATCACACGCCGCGAACGGGCCGGCATGAGCTCGGGAGTCCCGAGGCAGCATCGGCCCCGGGCGCCGGCGACGCCAGGGTCACGTCAGACTGGCCAGCGACGGAATGACCGGCAGGTCGTGCGCAGCCGTATAGGCGGGCCAGTCGGCAAATTCGCTCCAGCCGCTGACAAAGACGAAATCGAGCGCTCCGCCTTCGGCGGCAATGTGGTCGTAGCGGCTGTCGCCCAGAAACAGCGCCGGGGCCTGCAGGGTGCCTGCCGCCGCCTCGCGTGCCAGGATCGCCTCCTTGGGGTCGGGGCTGCCGAAAATGCCGCCGTCAAAGAACTCCGCGATCCCGCGGGCGGCAAAGACCTCGCGCAGTTCGGCCTGATCGCCGCCCGAGGCCACCATCCAGCACACCCCCGGCGTCGCGGCGCGCAGGTCCGCCAGACCGGGCGCAATGGCGCAGGACATCAGCCCGTCGCGCACCGCCCCGGCATAGGCCGCGAGCAGCGCATCATGGTCGGGACCCGCCTGCCCCGGCACGATGTGATCGAGAAAATGGCGGAGCTTGAGATAACGCGACACACCGCCATGGGCGACGTGATAGTCGGTCAGCGCCGTGGCCGCGGCGTCGCCGTAGGGGCGCGCGGCGACACGGAACGCCTCTGTCTTGAGACGGTTGGAGTCGAGGATCACCCCGTCGCAATCGAAGACCATTGTGCGGTAGCGCGACAGGTCGATCACGGCGCCGCTCATACGGCAGCGATGCCCTGCAGCACCATGCTTTCGGCGATCTGGAAATCGTGCGGCCAGTCGATGTCCATGCCTTCGATCTTTTCCATGCCGTATTTGTACGGCTTGAGGCCGATCCGGTCGTCCTGCGTGCGATAGACGTGGGCCGGGGCGATGAAGGCGGCGCTGTTGATCTCGTGCAGGGTCGGCAGCGTCTGGGTGCGGGGCCATTTCTCGACACTGCGGTCATAGTTGAGCGGGCCGTGTTCGTCCCAGATGAAGCCGTGGATGACAGAGGTGGTCATCAGGGAATCGTAGCCCTCGGCCAGAGCCGCCTGGTAACGCGCCACGATGGCATCGTAAGAGACCGAGGTGACGAAGGGCGAGGTCACGTGGGTCCACATGATATCGCCCTCGCCGATCAGGTCGAGCGCGTGGGCCACCAGCTCGTCGGTGCTGGTCTGGCTCGACGACAGTTCCTCGCAGCGCTTGTGCGGCACGATCCTGTCGGTGTCCAGCGTGGCGGCGTAATCGAGGATTTCGTCATCGTTGGTGGACAGGTAGATCCGTCCAACGCGTTCGGACCGGATCAGCTGCCGCAGCTTGATTTCGATCAGCCCGTTTTCGAACCCCGCAAAGGGTTTGATGTTCTTGCGCGGCACGCGTTCGCTGCCCTTGCGGCACGGCAGGAAGCAGTTGACCAGAAGGTTCTCGCTCATGGCCGGCCCTATTCCAGATAACCGTAAAGGCTGGCGGTGGAGATCGCGTGGCGCGTCGGGGTCAGCGACAGCATGACGTCGCGCGTGTGCGCCTTGTAGACGGCGAGGATGTCCGCGGTTTCATCGTTGCGCCGGTCGCCTGCCGGGTAGCCGTCGAAGCCCGCCATCAGGATGCGTTTCGCGCCGCCACTGGTGGCGACAGCCAGCGAATAGGCCAGCACCAGCGGGGCCGGCACCACGCAATGCGTGGTCTCGAACCCGAAATCGCCGGGCGACACGGCGAGGCCGAAATCCAGCACCTCCTTGTCGCCAAGGTTGTTGCGCAGGTCGTCGGGCAGCATCGAGAACGGCGTGATCAGCGGCTGCGGCAGGGTCGCATGCTGTTCGCAATCGGCCATCAGACGCACCGGATGGCACGCCACCCGCAGGTCGATCAGGTCCGAGGCAATGTCGGACTGGGTGTTGAGCGACAGCACCAGCGGGCGGGTGCGGCGGATGTAATCCTCGAGTGCGGCGCGATGGGCGCCGACGCCGGGGCCGGTGCCCAGGATCAGCACATCGCGCCCGTCCATCATCGTCCTGGGCGACCAGGAGCCGTGCGGTTCGCCGCGATAGAAGGTGCGTGCGCCGCTCAGCCGGTCGGAGCTGAACTTCGAGCCGCCTTCCTGGCGCAGGAAGTCGAGGACGGCGAGCATGTCCTCTTCGGAGTAGCGGGCGTCGCCCATCATTTCCTGCACGTAGGTCGGGTGGATGCCGTATTTGCCGGAGAGGTAATAATAGGGATTGCTGCCCCAGCCATAGTGCATCTTCATCGGCTGGAAGGTTTCGCGGATGAGGCTCATCAGCGGGACCAGGTTGGCAGGGCGGGCGCGCAGGGACTCGGCCTCGATCACCAGTTCCTCGGTGCGGGCATTTCCCGGGCCGCGGCCCATGCCGGTCACCGTGGCATCGAGCCAGGTCGCCCCGTCGGCGGCGGCGCGCAGGGTATTGGCCAGGGCCTGACCCATGTTGTCGTGGGTGTGCACCCCGATGGGACCGTCCCATTCCTGACGCATCCAGCCGATGATGCGGCTGACGTCGTCGGGGGACATGCTGCCCATGCTGTCGGCGAAATAGAGTGCCTCGATCGGCCACTCCTTCGAGGTGCGGGCGTAGTGACGCACTTCGTCCTCGGTCCGTTCGGTGATCTGCATGAGGTTGAAGCCGACCTTGTAGCCGCGTTCGGCCAGCCAGCCGACGGCGGGCAGCACCTGTTCGAATTCGCGGTAATGGCAGGCAAAGCGCACGAGGCCGACGGGCGTGGTGTCGGCGGTTTCGGGAAACAGCCGCTCCAGCGTCGGCACGAGGCCCAGATCGGTCAGCAGATCGGCGCCGTTCAGCATCACGCCCACCTCGAGCCCCTGCGGGATGCTCAGGGAGCGGATGAACTCGTCCGTGGCATAGGCGCAGGGCCCCTTGAAGCCGCTGTTCTTGAGAAACCGGAACCCCAGTTCGACGATGTCGACCTGGGCGGCCTTCATCGCTTCGAGATAGGTGTTGATCAGGGGCGTGGAAAAGTCCCAGGCATTGTAATAACCGCCGTCACGAAACGTGCAGTCCAGAATCTTGATGTCGGACATTAAATATCTCTTTTGTTCCGTGCGGTTTCCATATCGGGTAAACCCGGCCTCTGCAACACTGCGCCGTCCGGTCACGCCCCCCCGGGGAGCCGCCGACCCGTGTCGGCGGGGCTGTCAGCCCGCCGCGCGGACAGCCTGTTCCGGGCTCTGCACAAGCGTCAGAAGGTCGGCCATGACGACGTCGCCATAAGAGCCGTTCATGTGCACGAAATCCTCGTCCGGGTGAGCCTCGCCCTTTTCCATCTTGACCGAATTCGTGCTGAAGGAGGGATGTGTCGTCAACCGCCCCTCGGCAAGCGTGTGTTCGTTCTGACGGTAAAAGCCGATGCCGCGGGTGTCGCACCAGGTCTGGCAATGCATGTACATCGCATCCAGCACCTGGCGCAGCAGCACCGGATCGCTGATCCGGGCGAGATAGGCGTCGTTGCGTGCCATCAGCGGATCGGGGGTAAAGATGTAGCGTTTTTCCGGATGCGCATCGATCATCGCCTGCATGAGTGCGCCGGCCGGGCGGTCCTGCCACCAAAGGGCGATCTGTTCGTTCAGCGCGGCCGTGCGGAACGCCCCGGACAGGGGGGCGAGGGTCGTCATCCGCGCCGCGATGCGCGCGGCGGCATTGGAGAGCGGCACGGACCCGCCATAGACCAGCAGCGTGTCGAAATCGTCGAGATCGAGATGGCCGTAGCGCCCGCCGGAAATGATGCGCGAGCGCGACGGCGCCGGAGAGATCAGCCTGCCGTCCTTGTAGGTGATCTTGGGAAACAGCGTACCCGCCGCCCCCCAGTAGACCACGTCGTGGCCGGCCGCCTCGAAGGCCTTGGCCCCGGCCTCGGACTGGGCGAGCGCGCCGAGGTGACTGTTTCCCAGAATACAGATCTTGGACATTCTTCAGGATCCTAGTGACGTGCGAAGGCTTCGAGGATCTGCTCCTCGCATTTGATGTCGTCGGGTTCGTCCAGGGCGCCGGCCGGCGCCCTGTCCGGCGGCGGCGCGGCCGGTTTCGCGGCCCCTTCCGTGACATCCGGCGCGGTGCCCGGCGCGGTGCCCGAGACCCCGGCCATGAAGTGGCTCATGACGAAATCGACGCCGCGCCCGGCGACGGTGCGCATGTTGGGATCGTAGAACATGCCGCGAAAGCTCGGCGCGGTGATGATCTCGTAGGACGGGAAATAATCGACGTGATCCCAGGCGTCCGACACCGCCCCGGCCACCGCGCGCAGCACCGATTTGGAATAGGTGGTGGAGACGACAACGTGCTTGCCCGCCGCCGTGGCCGTCAGCGGCACCGGCGAGACGGTAAGCAGGATGCGCACTTTCGGGTTCTCGGCGCGGATCAGGGTCAGCGCCTGTTCCAGGTGGTCCTGCACCTCGGCGCAGGTGTAGTTGCGAAAGACATGGCTGTCGGGATCGAAGGTGCCGGCATTGGTGCCCGGACAGGTGGCATAGGTGTAGCCCCCGGCGATGTTTTCCCAGCTTTCGGTCAGCCCGAGGGTAAAGACGAAGACATCCGACTCGCGGATGCAGCGGGCGAAGGCGTCGAGCGTCTGCTGACGCGAGGCCAGCATCTCCGCCGCACTGGCAAAGCCGTCCGGTTCGATCGCCGGGCGGAACGGATCGTAATAGCGCCCCTTGCGCTCCCACGCCTCGTCGGGCGGGGTGGCCTGGCCCAGCGACCACTGCACCCACTGCAGCAGCGCCTTGGCGGAATAGATGTTGCCGGTGCGGGCGGAGAAGACACCGTAGTTGAACCGGCTCCTGAGCGCCTCGGAGACGAAATCCGCGCCCGGTTCGCAGTCGAGCCAGGAAAACCCGTGGCGGCGCAGGGCGCGGCTGATGTGCTGGGCGAAGCAGGAGCCGAATGTGACGACCTGATCGTCGGGCTTGAGGTCGTGGCGCGGGGTCCACAGATCGGTCGTCTCGAGCGGATTGATGTCGGAGACGGCCGTGCGCCAGAATGCGGCGGGCGGAAGGTCGCGGTATGGATGGCTCATGCGAAATACCTCTCGTGTGTGAAAACATCCGGTCCGAAAATCTTTACGCGCCCCGGTGAGGAGGTGCACCTCTCTCTGCGAGGCTAGCCTGCGGATCGCGCATCCGCAATTGCCAGTGCCGCATCTTTGAGCCGTTCGGCGGGTGCGCCGCGCACCCGCAGGCTGAACAGCACCCAGGCGTCGTAGTCCGGTTTGATCCGTTTGCTGGGCGAGGCGGCCTGCAGCATGACGTGGACATTGCGGTGAGACATGCGCAATTCCTGAAACAGGGTCAGTTTGTCGGTGGCATCGGCCACGGCGCGCTTGAACAGCTGCATGCCCTCGGCGGCGATCTCGCCCGCGCCGCTTGCGTCCCCCGCCCGGGACAGCAGCACACAGCGTATCAGCAGGGCCAGCGACAGGTTGAAGGCCGGGGTGAAATGGTTTTCCAGCTCGGCGGCCACGGCCCGGCAGCGATCCAGCGTGGCAAGGAACGCCTCTGTCTCGCCGAGGCTCAGTTCCAGGTGCCACTGCGCGCAGAGCAGCGACACCAGCAGGTGTTCGCGGTCGGTGCGGGGGTGGCCGGTGGTGGCGCATTCGTCGATCCGCGCCAGGTGCGCGGTCACATGCGCCAGCGCTTCGCGCTGCAGGGCCGTGGCCTCCATCTCGATGGCCTTGTAGGCCATGATGACCGAGGACGCGGCCCGGTAGGCGTGCAGCCCGCCGAAGCCGGTCGAAATCTGGCGCGCCACGAAATACTGCAGGGGTGCGTCGCCAAAGCGCTTCGTCTTGCTGTTCATGAGCTGTTCGAACGCGTCGTTGGTCTGCGGAAAGACCGTCCGGAGAAAGGCCGCCAGCGGGCGGTCCAGCGTCACCCCCCGAGGCAGATCGCAGCTGATCGCGCGGAGCGGCGTGTCGGTGTCCTCGAGCGCCAGAACGATCTCGAAACCGCGGGGACCGCGCGTCACGATCGCCCGGGCCGGGCTGTCCGCGCCTTCATAGTGCAGGGTCATCGCGATTTCGGCGGGCAGGCTGGCGGTCGGCACTGCTCGGGCCTCTTCGCCGCGCCGGGCCGCCGTGCGAAAGATCAGCCCGCGCGCCGGGTCATAGGTGAGCGTGTCGATGACCAGGTCGGCCGGACTGTTGTTGTTGTCTGCGTCACTCATGTCGTCGCCGGGTTCCTTGCGCACCGCCTGGGGCCAGTTTTCGCCGATGCCGTTAAAATCACAGATATTTCCAAAACGCCATACAGGACGGCCCTGGCGGACACCCCCTGCGCGCCAGGGCGCGGGCGCAACCGGAACGTGTGCGCCGTACCCGGTTTGGAACCTTGCGGATTTGCGCATTTTCTGATGAATGGGCATTATTCACCTGCAGGACTGCCCAAGATTTGCACATTCTTACGGCGGTGACGCAGTATTCGATTCGAAAGGCCGCAAAGCACGGCGACAGGAAATTGTTTTACAAACATACCGCACATTGACCCGACCAAATTCGACTCTGCAGTTCATTAATCTCCGCGCCGCAACCGGACAACACCACAAGAGGTTTACGATGGCACCCAGCACTCTGGATCAGGAAGAGCTTCTGAAATCGGGGCTGTTCGATCCGCAGTGGTATCTCGACCGCAATACCGACGTGCAGATCCTGGGCATGGATCCCCTTGAGCATTTTCTCTGGCTCGGATCGCGGCTGAACCGCAGCCCGGGCCCGAAATTCGACAGCGAACGCTACTTGCAGGTCAACGTCGATGTGGCGCGCACCGACTACAATCCGGTCTTGCACTACATCCGCTACGGCAAGAAGGAAGGCCGCCAGGCCTTCGAGGTGTCCGAGACATCGGGCGATCTGCACAGGCGCCACGATTCCGGCCCGCGCCGCACGACAGGCGATGTGCCCTACCGCCCCGGACGGCCCACGGTGCTGCTGTGCAGCCATGTCGCCGGAGAAACGCTGTTCGGCGGCGAGCGCAGCCTGCTGGACATGCTGGGCGGGCTGGACGCGCTGGACTTCAACGTCATCGTGACCGTTCCGGGCACCGGCAATGCCGCCTATTTCGAAGTGCTCAAGTCCGAGGCGCATGCGGTCTATACCCTGTCCTACGGCTGGTGGCGCAAGGGCCAGCCCATCAACGAAAAGCTGGTGGCCCATTTCGCCCATATCATGAGCGAGAATGCCGTGGACGTGGTGCATACGAACACCATCGTGCTGCGTGAACCGCTGATCGCGGCGCGCCGCATGGGACTCCGCAGCCTGGTGCATGCACGCGAACTGATCCGTCACGACCAGGCCCTGCTGAACATGATCGGCGAACCGGCCGAAAGCATCGTGGAGCAGGTCTGGGACAATGCCGACCAGGTTATCGCCAATTCCCGCGCCACCCAGGACGGCTTTGCCCTGGATGGACGCACGCCGGCGCTGGTCTACAACACCGCCGATCTGGACGCGCTGTCACGTCTGCCCGCACCGGCGCAGGACCGGGCCCTGCGGGTCGGGCTGATCAGTTCGAACATTCCAAAGAAGGGTATCTGGGATTTCGCCCAGGTGGCCAAGACGGTGTCGCAGACTCATCCCGAGATGCTGTTTCACCTGATCGGACCGGAGAACACACACACGGCGGACATCGACCAACAGGTGGCGGCGGGCACCCTGCCCAAGAGCTTGCGGGTGCTGGGCTACCGCGACACCCCGGCCGAGGCGATCGCCGAGACCGACGTGGTCCTGTCCCTGTCGCAGTTCCAGGAATCCTTTGGCCGCACGGTGCTCGAGGGCATGGCGGCCGCCCGCCCCGCCGTGGTCTACGATCACGGGGCGCCGCCCGAATTCGTCCGTCACGGCGAGACCGGCCATGTGGTGCCTCTGGGCGATATCGACGCGGTTGCGGACACCCTGCGCAAGCTGGCCGACGACCCCGATGCGCTGCGCGCGATGGGCCGGCGCGCCCAGACGGATGTCTCTGCACGGTTTGGGGCGCAGGCCTATATCGCGCAGATGCGCGAGGTCTACGAACCGTTGCTGGACGCCCCCGCCCCGGCGCCGCGCAAGATCACCCTGCCAGCGCGTATGCCGCTGGACCCGATGCCGCGCAGCGCGCTGAAAATCGCCTATTTCTGCTGGCATTTCCCGGTGCCCTCGGAAACCTTCGTGCTGAACGAATTGCGGCTCCTGCGCGCTCAGGGCATCGATGTGCGGGTGTTCTGCCGCCAGTCGCCCTATCCGGATTTTGCCCCGGATTTCGACATCGAATGGGAACGCGTCAAGGATGCAGACCACCTGGCCCAGCGGCTGACCGAAACCGGCATCACCAACGTGCATGCCCACTTCGTCTATCCCACGGTCACCGACATGGTCTGGCCCGCCTGCGAAACGGCGCAGATCCCGTTCACCTACATTGCCCATGCGCAGGACATCTTCCGCTACCGCAACGATGCCGCCAACCGTGTCAGCGAGGTCAGCGCTTCGCCGCTCTGCCGCAAGGTGTTCGTCCCGTCGCGCTTTCACCGCGGCTACCTGGAAGCGCGCGGCGTACCGGCCGAAAAGATGATGATCAATCCGAACGGCTGCGATCACCGGCTCTATGCCGAGGGGCACACTCCCGACCGCGCGACCCGCCCCTTCCGGCGCATCATTGCCATCCACCGCTTCACCGAGAAGAAGGGTCTCGTTCACCTGATCCGCGCGGGCAAGCTGCTGGAACAGGACAATGTCCGGATCGAACTTTACGGCTATGGCGAACTCGAGGACGAATATCGCGAGGCCATCAGGGCTCAGGGCATCACGAACGTCGCGCTCTGCGGGCCCGTCAAGGGTCGCGACGCGATGCTCAAGCTCTACCGCGAAAGCGACCTCTTCGCCTGCCCCTCGGTGCGGGCGAGCGACGGCGACATGGACGGCATTCCCACGGTGTTGATGGAGGCGATGGCCGCGGGACTGCCGGTCCTGACCACGGATCTCTCGGGCATTCCGGATCTGGTCGAAGACGGCATCACCGGACTGGTCTGCGAACCCACGCCCGAGGCGATCGCGGCGCGCATCCGGGCCTATTACGCCCTGCCCGACGTGGCGGTGCAGGCGATTATCGACACCGCCTCGGATCGCATCCGTGCCGATTACAACACCGAACACCTGGTGGAAAACCTGGTGCGGACCTGGGCCCGCGAAACCATCGACCTGATGATCGTGAGCTGGAACAACCTGGCGCAGACCTCGGAAGTGATCCGACGGCTGTACAAGTACACCTCGCTGCCGTTTCACCTGATCGTCTGCGACAACGGCAGCAGCGCCCCGGCGCTGGCGCATCTGCTGGACGTCTACGGCACGCATGACAATGTCACCATCGTGCTCAACCGCGAAAACGCGCTGGTCGGTCCGGGCACCAACATCTGTCTGGATCAGGGCCGGTCGGACTACGCGATCTATGTCTGCGGCAAGGAAGGCATGACCACCCGCTACGGCTGGGAGACGTCCTTTGTCTCCTACATGAACGCCAACCCGCGCGTCGGTCTGGCCGGAACGCTGTGCTACAGCCCCAGCTACCTGTTCGGGCGCGACTATCCCAAGGCGCAGGCGCTGTTTCACAAGTTCCGCAACCAAGAGTTCGCGACGCAGAACCCCGACCGCGAATTCAGCCATGTCCAGGGCGGTTTCTTTGCCATCCGCCGCGCGATGACCGACAAGATCGGCGCCTTTTCGACCGAGGTGCCGCATAATTCCACCGACGTGGAATTTTCCTACTTCGTCGAAAGCAGCGGCTGGGAGCTGGGCGAGGTGCCGGGGCTGATGGCGCTGTTCAACAAGACCCGCCCCGGGCTGCTGCACCGGGTCGACGAAAGCATCGGCGCGCTGCATCCGCCGATGCTGGCCGATCTGCCGGCGCTGGATGCGATCGCGCGGCGCGAGGTGCATCACTGCAACGTCTGTGCCCGGCAAAGCCCGAGCTTTACGGACCTGGACGGCGCCGCACCCTGCCCGCACTGCGGCGCCACCCGGCGCACCCGCTCGGTGCACCGGGTGCTGGCGGAATCCCTCCTGCTGTATCGCCGCCTGCCGGCCCTTGCCGTGAACCTGCCCTCCGGGCTCGATGGATTCTGGCGCGAACAGTTTCAGGGCCGGATCTGCGACGCCGACACGCTGGACTCCGAACTGGCGGGGCCGCTCGGACGGACCGATTTCAGCGATGCGCGGCTGCAGGTCGTGCTGCTCAACGACGTGCTGACCGCGCGTTTCGAGACCTCCGGCACGCTTGCACCGCGCGACACTCGGGTGCTGGCCGAAGCCGCGCGGTTGCTGGCCCCAAAGGGCACCCTGATCGTCGCGGGCAGTGCCCAGGTCGCGGCGATGACCCAGGCCCTGGCGAAGCTCGGCTTTGCATCTGCAGGCGCAAAGCGATATGCGAGCAGCGTAAGCCATTACGACTGGTTTCCCGTCCTGTTCTTCACAAGGCTGCGTCATGACGCCACCTGACCACATGACCGGTCGAACCATACTGCTCGGTGGTGCCGGATTTCTCGGCACCGCGATTGCCCGCGACCTGTGCGACGCAGGCCAAGACGTGCTGGTGCTCGACCTGCCCGACCGGTTGACGGCAGCGGCGCCGCTGCTCGAGGGGATCGAGACCCGGGCGTTCGCCTTTCCCGCGCTGGACGGGCTGGCCGACTGCCTGGCGGGCGCGGATGCGCTTGTGCACCTGGCCTGGACCACCACCCCCGCCTCGTCGATGCAGGATCTGGCCCGCGACGCGGCCCAGAACATCGCCCCTTCGGTTGCGCTGTTCCAGGAAGCCGGACGCGCCGGGGTCGGCCGGGTGATCTTCTCGTCTTCGGGCGGCACGGTCTACGGTGATCCCGAGACGCTGCCGGTGCCCGAACACGCTGCGGGCGGCGCGCTGTCCGGCTACGGCGTCTCCAAGCTGGCGGTCGAGAACTATCTGGCGCTGGAGGCGCGGCAGGCCGGGTTCACCGGCGTCAGCCTGCGCATCGGCAACCCCTACGGCCCGTTCCAGCTGCGCGGCACCGCCATCGGGGTCATCGCAAACTACCTTGCCCAGATACACGCAGGCCGCGCCCCGGAGGTCTGGGGCGACGGAACCGTGGTACGCGACTACATTCACATCCGCGATGTGGCGGCCGCGATGCGCACCGCGCTCACCGCGCCGGACCTGCCCGGCGGGGCCTACAACATCGGCTCGGGCACCGGGCACAGCATCAACGACATCTTCGAAGCGATCCGACGGACGACGGGCACCGGGCTCGAGCTGCGGCACAGGCCGGCGCGCGGTTTCGACGTGGACACGATCGTGCTCGACACCGGGCGCTTTCGCGCCGCCACCGGCTGGGCCCCGGCGGTGGATCTGGAAACCGGTATCGCCGAGTTATGGGATATTCTGACCAGATGATCCTCGGTTCGGAGACTCTCCAGGGTTGCCCGTCTGCAAGACTCTCGACAGAATGCCAAATTCTACGCTGCGCCAATGGCGTGGGTTTCAGTTGCATTTAAAGCACTGTAAAGACGGCATATGGCAAGACCGATCATTCCTGCAGGATTTCCCAAATGCGGCAGCACTTCCGTTTTTCAGGCCTTCAAGGTCGGCCTTGGCCGACCGGGGGCATCCGTCCCAAAGAGCATGGCGCAGGACAGGATCTTGCGGGCCGCAGAGTGTATTGATCCGTCCCCGCCCGTTTTGCGGAAGCCCCTCAAGGTCCAGCCCATGCTCACAGGAACGCGTTTGAAATGGTGAAGTTGATCGTTCATGCCGGGTTTCCCAAATGCGGCAGCACTTCTGTTTTTTCGGCGCTCAAGGCCAATCTGGACACGCTCGTTGCGCATGACATCCTGGTGTTCAACCGCAATTTCAATTTGCCGGCCGATCCGGGCAAGCTGATGCCGCCGCTGTGGGAGCTGCAGGATGCGTTGAAGGAACCCGCCAAATCCGAGGCGATGCGCGACAGCATCATCCGCAATATCGCCAAGAGCCCGGCCAATGCCCGCCTGATCCTGTCCTCGGAAAACCTGTCGCAGCCGCCCATGGCAAAGATGCTGGCGGGGATGGAACGGCATTGCGAGGTCGAGCTGATCTTTTACTTCCGCCCGCAGACTGAATGGATTCCCTCGGCCTGGAAACAGTGGAACCTCAAGGAAGGCTTCACCCTGTCCGAGACCATCGAGAGCTATGTCGCCAATCACCGGCCCGACTACCTTGGCTCGGTCAAGGCTTGGACCGAGGCATTGCCCGGCATCAAGGTCACGCCGCGCCCGTTCCTGCGCAGCTGGATGACAAACGGCAACCCCGCTTATGATTTCTTCGACATGCTGGGCATCGACGTGGAACCGTCGGAGACCTTCGAGGAACGCTCGAACCCCAGCATCGATTATGCGCTGATGTACCTGATGCAACGCAACAGCAGCCGGATTTTCGAGAACCGCCACGACAACCGCGGGTTGCACGCGATGACCGCCCGGCTGCCGGCGGCCTATCAGAAGACCAATGTGCAGATGGTCAGCCAGGCGCAGGCCGATTTCATCGCCGATCATTTCCAGGACGACAACATGGAGTTGCTGCAGCACTACATGGGCATGGGATACGACCAGGCGCGCGCCTTCAGCCGCCAGCATTTTCGCAAGACCGTCACGGGCACCGCCTACAGCGATATCCCCGAGGCGGAGTTGCTGGACCGCGCCGCGGGCATCCTGCGCGAGGTCACCGGCAAGGACGGCGATCCGGACACGCTGCTGCTGGAGATGATGAGCCCGCCCCCCTGATCCATTTTTCTCAAGACCAATCCTCTGAAAAAGTGACCTTGCGACGCCATGAGCAAAAAGAAATCCAAATCATCCCGCATCGCGATCGTGGTGCTTGGCATGCACAGGTCCGGCACGTCGGCCCTGGCCGGGGTTTTGAACATCCTGGGATGCGACAAGCCGGCCACCGTGATGGATCCGAACCCGTTCAACGAACTGGGCTATTTCGAATCCAAGCGGATCTATCCGCTGCACAGCGAGTTGCTGGCGTCGGCCGCGTCGCGCTGGGATGACTGGCAGCCGATCAATCCGGGCTGGTTCGACAGCCCCCGGGCAGAGGAATTCCACGACCGCGCCGTCGAGACGATGCAGAATGAATTCGGTACCTCGCGCCTCTTCGTGCTCAAGGATCCGAGGATCAGCCGGCTGGTGCCGTTCTGGCGCGGCGTACTGGCCGATATCGGGGTGTCGCCGCGCTTTGTGCTGACCCTGCGCAATCCGCTGGAGGTCGCCGCCTCGCTGGCCAAGCGCGACAACATCAACAGTGAACTGAGCATGCTGATCTGGCTGCAGCACATGCTGCAGGCGGAATACGACACCCGCGATCAGAAACGCTGTTTCACCGGCTTCGCCCAGCTGATGGACAACTGGGCCGGTGTCGCCGAAACCATCCAGACGAAGCTGGATGTCGCGCTGCCGCGGATGTCGATGGGTGTGGTCGGCGAAGTCGAGGCCTTTCTGAGAGACGGGCTGCGCCATCACAATCAGGACCCGCAAAAGCTTCTGGCCAATCCGCTGATCTCGTCCTGGGTGCGCGACACCTACGAGGTGTTCCTGCGCTGGGTCCAGACCGGCGAGGACAAGGCGGATTTCGCCACGCTCGACCGGATCCGTACCACGTTCGAGGAAACGGCGCCGTCCTTTGCACGGCTGGTCCAGGCCAGCCGCGACGATGCCCGTGCCGCGCGCGAGGCCAACAGCGAAGTCGCCCGCCTGACCGAAGAGGCCGCAACCCTCAAGAGCGCCTCGAGCGAGGCCGGCAACCGCGCGGAAGAGGCCGCCAAGACCGCTGAACGGCTGAAGAGCGAGCTGGCCGAGAAAACCACCGCGCTCAAGTCCCTGCAGGAGCGCGAAGCCGCGCTCAGGACCGAGTCCGAGACCGGCAAGACCGAGATCGACAGGCTCAAGGGCGAAACCGCCCGCCTGAACGACGCCGTCCGGCAGGCCCGCGGCAAGGCCGACACGCTCGACAAGACCGTCGC
>NZ_QPMK01000004.1 GCF_003344785.1 Thalassococcus profundi
TATACCGGACCTCGTTCGCCCCCGGAGAGCGACCGCCGCAATCACACCATGTCTTGTGGGGGCCGTATGCGGCTGGAGCATCGCGCCACCGCAAGCCGTTACGATTTATGAAGATAATCCCACTCAACACGCGCCGATCATCAACGCGCGGCTTGCCATGGGACTTCGGGAAGTAGGGCTCCAGACGCGCCATCTGCGCATCGCTCATCCAGAAGAGATCAGACATATCACCGCTCTGTTTTCGTGCGGTGAATCATGCCCTTCGGCTCAAATCAATAGGTCCTGAGCCTAGCTCAGTCTAAGCTCTCTCGCTATAGAAAGTTTCACAGCCGTACCGTTCCTCGACGAGTGAAACCACGTCGAGTTCGCCTTCGGTCTGAATGGATTGCCGGATCAAACGATCGTAATAAGGTGCAGCCTCACGGGCGCGAGATTCCGGCGAAGCCGAAAACCCTTCGGTCGCGCAAGACCAAATACTGTAAAGTGTTTCAGGATCATCAGGAGACACACGAACCACGACGCGCTCGTCTCTTGTCGGGTTGTAACCCGCTGCACGAGCTCTTTCGACGACCCGCTCGACGCTTCCGTCTCTCATCGAGTTTTCCTCTACTCACTCAGGCGAGGTCATTTCGGTTGCTTCGCAAGAGGTCAGCACAAGGGCGAATAGAATAAACTTCCGCATAAAAGTCTCCGTGCAAGTTTCTTAATTAGATTACCCTATTGTACGTATTTTTATGCCGTCAACCATTCGCGCAAAAAATTACGCAAATTAGCTAAGCAGGAGATTTCTGACATTCGCAATTCGCGCCATCGGTAGACTGGGAGGTGCCAATCCTCGCTTGCCATACCGCAGGATCGTCCGTCTCGCGCCGCTTCCGTTCCGATCGAAGCATGGCTCAGAGTGCGAGATCCGCGGCGAGCATGTCCACGAAGTGACGTACCTTCGCCTCGAGCATGCGCTTGTGGGGATAGAGTGCCATGATCTCGACTGATCCCGTGTTGCGCTCCGGCAAAACCCTTTGAAGCCGCCCATCCGCCAGTTCGCTCCGAACGACGCTCTCCGGCAGCAATGCGACGCCCAGATCCGCCAATGCCGCCTCCCTGAGAGCCTCGCCGGAATCAAGTCGCAGGCGGGAGCGTCCGCTGGCCCGCACCCATGTGCCGTCGGCTTCTTTCAGCTGCCAGGTCTGCCGCATGTTCTGGCTGGCGTGGATCAGCAGATCATGTCGGCTCAGATGTTCTACCCGCGTTGGGGCGTCAGTGCGGGAGAGGTAGGCAGGGCTGGCACAGAGCACCAGGGGTTCCTGCCTCAGGGTCCGGCAGATCAACCCCGGGTTCGGCATGCGCACGCCGATCCGCACGGCGAGGTCCACCCCGTCCGAGACAAGGTCACTCACCGTATCCGACAGGCTCATCTCGACCTGCACCTCCGGCCATCTCTCGAGAAACCGTTTGACCACCGGTAGCACGAGTCGGCGCCCAAGGGCGTCCGGCGCGCTCATGCGGAGCTCTCCGCGCGGGTCGCCGCCGTCGCCCGCGAACCGCGCACCGACGGCATCGAGCGTGCTGCGAAGCTCGACCCCCTGAGAATAAAGCCGCCGGCCCTCTTCGGTCAGGCTCAAGGCGCGCGAGGTCCGGTTCAGCAGCCTTGCCCCGCAATGCGCCTCGAGCCGCGTCAGGGCCTTGCCGGCGGCGGATCGCGACAGGCCCATGCTCCGGCTGCCAGACACGAAACTCCCTGTCTCGACGATCGCGAGAAAGATCAGGATCTCGTCGACGCGCGTCCCGTTCAACGCGGCACGGGTCATCGGGGTATCGTCTTCGTCACAGCGGCGAACTCCATTCGCGGATCATGCGCATAGGTAACGGCTGGCACGACGCTTGTCATCCAGACAGCCAACCCCAGGAAAGGCACCACCATGGCCACGTCCCCAACCCGAATGAACCCTCCGACGCTGCCCGACGCGGGACGCGTCGGCTACTCCCAGATCTCGGTGATCCCGCCGGGTCCGCTCGCCTTCGTCTCGGGTCAGGTCCCGTGGCGACGCGACGGTGGTGCGGTGCCAGCCGACCTCGAAGAGCAGACCGGCGTCGTGGTCGAAAACCTCTCTCACGCCCTGTCGGCGCTGGACGCGCGACCAGAGCAGATCGCACAGGTGCGGATCTACATGACCGAACTGCGCCCGGAAACGCAGGAGGTTGTCATGACCCGGCTCGCCGCGTTTCTGGGCGGAGCGCAACCGAGCCTGACCGGCATCGGCGTGTCCGCGCTGGCCGCGCCGGATCTTCAGCTCGAAATCGAAATGGTCGTGAGCCTTCCAGCGTGATCGGTGCTGCCCCTTCCTGATGACGGGGACAGTTACGCCCGAGAAGTTCCTTATTCACCCCAGGCGGTGATCTCATGGCCGCCGTAAAGCATCCTCCGGATCATGGGAGACGCGAGCGACGAGGTGAAGCCGGGGGTCGACGCGCTGACGTTGTTCAACCGGCTCATCTGGTCGTCGCTCAGGCTGATGCTGGCCGCCGCGATGTTGCCTTTCAACTGGTCCACCGTCCGCGCGCCGACGAGGGTCGAGGCGACCCCCGGCCGCGCCATGGCCCAGGCGAGCGCCGCCTGTGCCGGCTCGCAGTCACACTCAGCCGCGACCTCCCGGAGCGTGTCGAGGATCGCCCAGTTGCGGTCCGTGAACTTGCTGTCGCCGAATGGATTGGCGCCGCTGAGCCGGCCGGTATCGGCGGTGTTCTCGCGGTCGTATTTCCCCGTCAGGAAGCCGCCGGCCAGCGGGCTCCAGGGCATGACGCCCATGCCGCCGTCGCGCGCGGCGGGGAAGTGCTCGGCCTCGACCTCGCGTGCGACCAGCGAGTATTCCACCTGCATGGCGATCGGCCCAGGCACACGTCGCTCGGACGCGATGGTCGAGGCCTTCATCGCGACCCACGCCGGCATGTCGGAAAACGCGTAGTGGCGGATCTTGCCGGCACGCACCAGGTCACCCAGCGTCTGCACGATCTCTTCGACCGGGGTGACGCCATCCCAGATGTGCATCCAGTAGATGTCGACATGGTCGGTGCCGAGCCGCGTCAGCGACGCGTCCAGCGCGCGGTGGATGTTCTTGGAACCGGCACCGCCCGCATGGGGGTTGCCCCCGCCGCACGCGACTCCGGTCAGGGGGCTGCTCGACGCGTTGAAGCCGAACTTGGTCGCCAAGACGATGTCGTCGCGCGACCCGGTCTCGCGGATGAACCTGCCGACGAGTTCCTCGCTGGCGCCGCCCGAATATATGTCGGCGGTGTCGACGAAATTGCCGCCCGCGTCGCGGTAGGCATCAAAGATCTCGCGCGAGGCCGCCTCGTCGGCATTCCAGCCGCCGGGGCCGAACGTCATCGTGCCGAGCGCGAGCGGGCTGACGACGAGGCCGGACCGGCCGAGGGCGCGGAAATTCGTAAGGGACATGAAAGGCTCCTGATTTTCATATTGATCGTTATAGAACACTATGTAGGCCTTGCTCCCCGAGATCGACGAATTTATTAACGATCATTATGGAAAACTCCAAAGCCCCCCGCCGCAAGACCGGCCGGCCGCTCTCCTTCGATCGCGACGCCGCGCTCGAAAAGGCGATGCTAACCTTCTGGGAAAGCGGCTACGAGACCACCTCGATCAGCGACCTGACAGCCGCGATGGGGGTGACGGCGCCCAGTATCTACGCGGCCTTCGGCGACAAGAAGCGATTGTTCCTTGAAGCCATGAGGCGCTACGCGGGCGAACCCGACGACCTCGAGAAAGCATTCGCCATCGCGCCGACCGCGCGGCATGCCGTGGCGGACATGATCGAGAATGCGGCGCGTCTCTTTACAGGCGAAGCGACCCCGAAGGGATGCCTGCTGGCCTGCGCCGTGGCCACCGGCTCGAAGGATGCATCGGATGTTCGAGAAGCTGTGGCGCAGGAACGGCGCGTCATTCGGGCGGTCATCGTCAAACGGATCGAGGTCGACATCGAACAGGGACTTCTGCCGCCATCCACACGGTCGAAGGTGCTCGCCGATCTCGCTCTCGCAGTGACGCAGGGTATGTCCGTGCTTGCGCGGGACGGGGCCGATCGGGAAACCCTGCTGGCGGTTGCCAATGCGTCGATGGCGGGCTGGCAAAGTCAGGGGGCGTGATGACCATCGCAGCGCAAAGCGGACGAAGTCCTCATCGCAGCATCAAGCATTGAGGGTTCGAAGCGGATATGCGGCGGTGCAGAGGGAGTGGGCGTGACCGGCCATGCCACGCGTTGCTCACGGCCCGCATCGGCCCTTGAGCGCGGCTACTGAATACTGGAGCTGCAGACTGCTATGCCGACGTTCACCGTCGTCGCGGCGCCAGTATGTCTGCGGACGTGCAGAGCGCAGGTCGCTGGCGCGCCACCCGTATCTAAGGGCGTTTCGCCCTCAAGGCCTGGGGACTCGTTCCTGTCCACTTCCGGAAGGCGCGCTGAAAGGCGTTCGGATCGCGATAACCGACGAGGTGCGCGATCTGTTGGTTGTTTAGGTCGCTCTTGTTCAGATAGCGAATTGCCAGCTCTTTCCTTGTTTCGTCCAGCAGAGACTGAAACGTCACCCCCTCGTTTGCGAGACGCCGAATAAGGGTGCTCCGGCTCAGTCTCAGACGCCCGCAGACATGGGCGATCGTGGGATCGGTGACCAGCTATCCCGCCTGTCTCTGGGCCGGTCCCGGAAGGGCTCTGCATCGAAGCTGCCCGCGAAGCGAAACAGCCAGTCAGACAGGTCTTGCCACCTCTCTTCGGGCACCGCAGCGAGCGCCGCCCGGGCCACTTCAATTCGCTTCTGCCGGGCGTAGGCATCCCTTTCGACGCCCTCACGCGCCGCCACCTCTAGGCGCAGCTCCGCATGGGCGCGCGCCTCGCTTCGCAGTTCGTCAAATGCCCCGAGGCATCTTGCTTGAAGCGTGGATGCTGGGTTGATCTCATTGTTGGTCATTGAACCAGGCGACTGAGCCTTAGAAGAACGCCTTTGCGATCTGCGTTGCCAGTGTGGCGGCAAGCAGCGGCGGCACTGCATTTCCAACTTGAGTGAATTGACGTGCGGTCGGGCCAATGAATTTGTAGTCGTCGGGAAAGGTCTGCAAGCGGGCGCATTCCCGGACACTAAGGGTGCGCGGTATCTCGGGGTGCAGGTGGGAGCGTCCCCCGCCATTGGTCCCGCCTGCAATCACTGTCTTTGAAGGGCGCGAGGGTGTCAGGCGGTCAACACGGCCCAACTGGTCGCGCTTTCCGTAGTCGAGAACCATGTAGCGGGCAACGGACGCCACCTTGTGCCGCCGCGTCTCGTGGTTAAGAGCATCAGAGCCGGGGAGGTCGGCTAGGACGCTGCCCGCGCCAATGTGGTCGCGCTTCTTGGGCATCTCGAAGCAGCCCTGCGTCCGCGAGCCCACTACAAACATCCGCTGGCGGTATTGCGGGACCCCATAGTCAGCCGCGTTCCAGACCTCGGGCTCCTCCACGTTGTATCCAGCCGCCGTCAGTATCGTGATGGCTTCACTGAGCTGTTCGCCCCCGTCAAGGTCGCGCAGTCCGGGGACGTTCTCAATCACGAACGCCGCAGGCTGGAAGTGCACCACCAACTTCACGAAGTCGAACAGCAGGTTGCCGTTCTTCTCGTGCGCGAAACCGACCCTTTTGAAGTTCTCCCCGGTTTTCGAGAAGCGCTGGTTGGCCGCAATAGAAAACGGCTGGCAGGGTGGCCCGCCGACGAACACGCCTTCAAATGGCGCGCCGGTCATCGGGCTCAGCTGGGCGATTATCTCATCTGTCTTGGAGACGTCACCGTTGTGAAATGGCGGGCCAAAAACCTTCCACTTAGGTCGGTTAACGCGGAGCGTTTTGCAGAATATCTCGTTGAATTCAAACGCAGCCTTGTGCTCAAAGCCCACGGCCTCAAAGCCCAAATCCATCCCACCACAGCCGGTGAAGAATGATACCAGCGGCACTCCCTTTCCGAGCTTCTTGAATGAAGCGAGTTTCGGGGGTTTGGCACCATTCCAAGTGATTGCCCGGCTTTTTGAGTAGACCAGATCATCAATTGACTGACCGACAGCCTCCATCACGTCACAGATGTCGGTGGTGGCGTCAGCCTGTTCCATTAGGGTCTGCTGGCTCTCAAATCGGGCCTCTGGTGCGTCGGGATTTGTGTTCTTCATCAACATGGTCAGGCTGCCCCGTATTCTTGTTTTGCTTTGTCATAGACTGCCTTCGCTTCGCTGGCGTCTATAAAATCCTTCTGCCCCCGGTCCTTTAGCCACTTGTCGTAATACCTGTGGACGCCACGGTGGCAGGTGGGGCAGACAGCCACCAAATCGTCCAGAAGCGTCCCCTGCTTTGAGGTTCGCGCGCCAGAACACAATGGCAACAAATGATGAACGTCTAGTATACGATTTGTCCACGGGTAGGAAGCCCCCGTGTCCATCCCACAGAAATCGCAGGCCGCAGAGGAATTCGCCTTGAAGTATGCTTCCCTGATCTTGCCGTTCCGTTCGATCACAAGGTGGGTTTTGCGAGACTTCGCGCCCTCGGCAAAGGACGTGCCCGATGCAAAGCCCGCATCCTCAACGTCGCTGATCGCTGAAGACAAGTAGTCCAGTTCAAACTCGGCGGTTGCGGCAACAAATTGATCAGTCCGCCGCTTGATCTCCTCATTGCCGTCACCGAGCGGCGCACCCGGGAGGGCGGACAACTGGTCGAACACGTCGCGGGCATCATCGCGGGACAGGGAAACGGATATGACGTTCCCCGAGAGGCTCAGGTATGAGATTTGGGCTAGAACCCGCAGGCTCTCGGCGGGCTGGCGGCTGATCTTGCCAGAGTCAGTCGTTGACACGACAAGGGCCTCAAAATTGGCTGCGTCCTCCTCGCCCGTAAAGCTGCTGGCATCGTAGGCGGAACCGATTTCAGAGAGGGTTGTCTGGTCCAGTCCCTTCGCAGCCTTTGCCAAGAGATACTTGAGGGAAAAGAGGAGCGGGTATCTGAGGTCTGCAGAGCTGTCCCAGCCTTGGAGTGCTGGGGAAGGTGATGAGGTGTATTCCGCGAGGAAATGGAAATATTCGTCCGTGGTGATGCTTCCATCGTCGGCCAGCAGCTTCGCAATCTCTGTCGGCTCCGCAACCGACCCTCTTTGATACACCAGTCCCATGCTTTTGAAGGTGCGCGCGTAGTTGCGCCAAGGCTTGTAGTCTGCCTGTTTGGGCGAGAAGGGCAGGCCCACAGCGGCCACCAAGGCGTCATGGTCCTCAGCCCGGATGTCATGACCCAGGGCGAAGCGCGCGATCTTCTTGAGATTGTCAAACTGGAAGTAATCCAGCCTGCCTTGATCCCAACTCCACATCCTGTCTCTGCTCCTGCCTAAACCACATTATTTTGTGGTGCAGTGTGCAACAAGTGGGCTTGATTCCTCAACCTTTAATGTGCCCAGGAGCTTGACGCATTCACAGCCGCATCGGTGGGTCGAGCCTTACGCCCGCCTTACTTTTTCGCCTTACGCGAGAATTTTCGGGAATAAAAAAGCCCTCTAAGGCGTTGACCTTAAAGGGCTTATTTTGGCTCCGGCGGTAGGGATCGAACCTACGACCAATTGATTAACAGTCAACTGCTCTACCGCTGAGCTACGCCGGACCATGCGGGCGATATAGCAACAGGTTTCCGGAGCGTCCAGAGGGTTTTGGCAGAAAATCTCGGATCGGCCCGGCGAGGCTCAGGCGCGTTCGAAAATGGCGTCCTGCGCAATGGAGCCGTGGCAAGTCACGCGGTTTTTGCCCGAGAGATCAATCAGATGCGCCAGCACGTTACGGATTGCGGCGGGCAGCAGCGCGGCCGGTGTGTCGGTGTAGATGCGGGCGGCGAGGCTCGCGGCATCGGTGGGGCCGGTGGCCAGCGCGTCGAGGATCGCGGCTTCGCGGCCGCGGCGGTGGGCCACCAGCCAGTCGAGCCGGGCGGCGGGATCGGCAATCGGGGCGCCGTGGCCGGGGTGGAATACGCGCCAGTCGCGGGCGCGCAGCCGGGCGCAGGAGGACATGAAATCCGTGAGGTCGCCGTCCGGGGGCGAGACCAGCGAGCTCGCCCAGCCCATGACGTGATCGCCGCAGAACAGCGCGTCGCCCCAGGCCAGCGAGATGTGGTTGCCGATGTGGCCCGGCGTGTGCAGCACCTCCAGCGTCCAGCCGTCGCCGGTGATCCGGTCGCCGTCGCGCACAGCCCGGTCGGGTGCAAAGCCCGCGTCGATGCCTTCGCCGCCGCCGGCCATCCCGCTTGCGGCAAGACGCTGCATGACCGCGCTGCGCCCCGCACGTGCTGCGCCGAACGCCAGAACCGGCGCGCCGGTGGCCTTCGCAAGCGGGCGGGCCAGGGGCGCATGGTCCAGATGCGCATGGGTCACGAGAATGTGGCTCACATGCTGGTCCGGTCCGACGGCCTCCAGCAGGGCCTGCAGATGCGCCGCGCTGTCCGGGCCGGGGTCGATCACCGCGAGCCCGCGGGTGCCCAGCAGGTAGCTGTTGGTGCCGCGGAAGGTCATCGGCGACGGATTCGGGGCCAGCACGCGGCGCAGACCGGGGGCCAGCGTCTCGGCTGTGCCGGGCACAGGGTCGAAGCCGGGATCGGGATCGGTCACGCGTTTTCTCCATGGTGGCGGCGCGGGTCTTTGGCTAGCCTTAGCGCATGTTCTTCCAATGGCTCAAACGCTATATGCCCCGCGGTCTCTACGGCCGCGCCTTGCTGATCCTGGTGCTGCCGGTGGTGACGCTGCAGCTTGTGGTCTCGGTCGTCTTCATCCAGCGCCATTTCGAAGGGGTGAGCGCGCAGATGAGCCGCGAGGTCGCGCGGGCGGTGAACCTCGCGCTGGACGAGGCGGCCCGAGACGGCACCGGCGAGATCGCCCGCGGACTGGGGATCGACCTGCGGGCGGTCGGCCCGGAGGCGGTGCCGGCAGAGGATCTTCGGCGCTGGTACGATTTTTCTGGCATCGTGGTCACCCGGACGCTGCAGGGCGCGGTGCCGGGAGTGCAGCGGGTTCTGCTGCCGGACGACACCGACGTGCGGCTTTTCGTGGCGCGGGACGGGCTCTGGGAGGTGACGTTCCTGCGCCGTCGCGCATCGGCCTCGAACCCGCATCAGCTTTTGGTGAACATGGTGTTCTTCGGCGGGCTGATGACGGTGATCGCCTATATCTACCTGCGCAACCAGCTACGCCCGATCACCCGGCTGGCGGCGGCGGCCGAGGCCTTCGGACGCGGGCGGCACGAACCCTACACGCCGTCGGGCGCCATCGAGGTGCGGGCCGCCGGGGCGGCGTTTCTCGACATGCGCGCCCGGATCGAGCGGCAGATCGAACAGCGCACGATGATGCTCTCGGGGGTCAGCCACGACATGCGGACGCCGCTCACGCGGCTGCGGCTGGGTCTGTCGATGCTCGACGATGACGACCGGGTGGCGCTCGAGCGCGACGTCGACGATTTGCAGACCTTGCTGGACGCTTTCCTGGATTTCGCGCGCGGTAATGCCGCAGGGGGCGACCCCGAAGAAACCGATCCGATCGCCATGGTGCAGGACATCGTCGCGACAGCCGTTCGGGGCGGGCGCGACGTCCGCCTGAATGAAGCCCAAGGCACTGGCACGGCGCAGTTGCGGCCCGCCGCGATGCGCCGCGCGGTGGACAACCTGATCGGCAATGCGGTGCGATATGGCACGCGGGCTGAAGTATCCGTGCAGATGACCGAAAAGTCGCTGCGCATCCGCGTGGAGGACGACGGGCCGGGCATCCCGCTCGCGCAGCGCGAAGAGGCGCTACGGCCCTTTGTGCGGCTCGATCCCGCGCGCAACCAGGACCGGGGGTCGGGGGTCGGGCTGGGACTGGCCATCGCGGCGGATATCGCGCGCGGGCACGGCGGCGTCCTGCGCTTGGGCCAGAGCGACCGGCTGGGCGGTCTTTGCGCCGACATCGTCATCGCGCGGTGACGGCGGATTTGCTCAAAATTCTATAAAAATACAATAAAATCAAATGATTTTGCCTTGAATCCGCCATTGGCGTTTCACGCTTTGGTCTTTGCCGGGAAGGTATCTGACAGGGCTCATGCAGCGGGGTCCGCCCCGCGTCACCGAACCCCGAAGGAGACCCCGATGAATACCGCTTTGCTCGCCTGTGCCCTCGTGGCCGTCACCGCCACCGGTGCCACCGCCGATATCCAGGGCTTTGCCACCGGCCTGTCCCGCGACATCGACGACGCCAGCGTCTGGACAGTTGCGGGCGGCCCGCCGCGGAATTTTCAGGGCGACTATTACACGACGTCGAACAATTGCACCTATCGTCGGGCGCAGGCGCCGGGCTATGCGCCCAACTGGATCCTGGTGCTCAATCCACATCATATAGGCCGCCCCAGTGCCCACCGCGGCTGCCCGGGAATGCTTTGACAACCCATTTCGGTATGTCTTGAGACATGGCGTTTACCGGTCTGGAAAATCTCCCGGTTGCCGGAATTTCCCTGCAGCCGGGGGCTTTTTTTTGCTTTGCGTCTTGGGTAGCTTGACCGCCGGGCCGCAGGGAAAAGCAGCGCAGGAACGAGGGGGACCGGACGGCGCATGCCAGCGTATACCTTTTTCACCGACGCGCGGCTTGGCGATTGCGGCACGGGCGGGCTGATGCATCTGCCGCGCTATTACGAGATGATTCACGGCGTCATCGAAAACTGGTTCGAAGAGGCGCTGGACTGGCCGATGGGGCAGATGCAGGGCAGCGACCATCTGGGGCTGGTCACCGTCGATCTGACCACGGAATTTCCCGCGCCCAGCCGGCTGGGCGATCGGCTGGCCTGGAAACTATCGGTGAGGGACATCGGGCGGTCGTCGATGCGGTTGCGGATCTCCGCGGATACGGGCGGCGATGCGCGGGTGCGCGCAACCCTGACGTTGGTGCTGGTCGAAACCCGTGCGGTCCGCAGCCGGCGCTGGCCCGATGCGATCCGCGCCCGGGCCGAGGATTTCATGCTCGCGCCGCCGCCGGACGCCGCGGGCTCAGCGGACTGACTCGACAGCGGCCCGCGCCGAGGTTTCCAGGAATCGTGCCAGCTTGTGCCGGTCCAGCGGTTTGGGCAGCAGTTCGAGCCCGCGGTCGGCGCAGGCCTGGCGCAGTTCCGGGGCACGGTCGGCGGTGACGAGGGCACAGGGGAGGGTGCCCAGGTCGCGGGCGATCTCGTCGTAAAGCTCGAGCCCGGTCAGCCCGGACCCCAGCCGGTAATCCAGCAGCAGCGCATCCGGCGCCAGGTCCAGGTCGCGCAAGAGCTCTCGCGCAGTGACGGCGTCTTCGGCCTCAAGCACGTTCACCCCCCAACTTTCCACAAGGATGGTGATTGCGCGGCGCAGTTGCGGGTCGTTCTCGACCAGCAGCACGATCAGCCCGGCATGGGCCAGCCCGGTGGCATAGACCCGCCGGGCGCTTTGCGTGCGGCGCGGGGCGGCGCGATCGACGATTGGGACGTTGACCATGAAACACGCTCCGCGTCCCGGTTCGGACCAAAGCCCCAAAGGATGGCCCAGCCGCGCACAGGCGCGTTCCACGATGGCAAGGCCCAGGCCCAGACCGTCGTTGCTGCTGGCGGTGGTGTCGAGCCGCTTGAACTCTTCGAAGATGGTGCCCTGGTCGGCTTCGGCGATGCCGGGCCCGGTGTCCCAGACCTCGATCCGGGCCGATCCCGCGCTGCGCCGGGCACCGACCACGACGCGGCCGGTGTCGGTGTAGCGGATGGCGTTGGCCATGAGGTTCTGCACCACCCGGCGCAGGTATGCCGGATCGGTTTCAACGGTGAGTGAACTGTCTAGCACCCGCAGCGTCAGACCCTTGCGGTCGGCCATGACCTCCATCTCGTCGCGCAGCGGGGCGAAGATTTCGCGCAGCGCCACGGGCCGGATGTCGAAGCTCAGCCCGTCGGATTCCAGCTTGGAGATGTCCAGCAGCGCGTCGATCAGCTGCTCGGCGCTCGACAGGGCGGATTCGGCCTTGCCCAGCACCTGCCGGTCGCGGTCATCGGGCAGGCGGTCGGCAAGCGAAGACAGGAACAGCTTTGCCGCCGACAGCGGCTGCAAGAGGTCGTGGCTTGCCGCCGCGACAAAGCGCGACTTCGACGCATTGGCGCGCTCCGCGGCGCTCAGCGCGTCCTCGAGTTCCAAGGTGCGCTCCATCACACGCTGTTCGAGGATCTCGTTCAGATCCGACAGCTTCTGTGCGGCCTCGCGTTCGGCGGTGACATCGGTGACCGAGATCACGAACCCGCCGTCGGGCATGCCGCGGCCAAAGATCTGCAGGCTGGACTGGGCGCCGTCGCGGACCTCGAAGGACACCGGCGGGCGCGGTCCGGCGGCCAGCGCCCAGAGGCGGAAGCCATCGCGGTCGAGGCCGCGGACAAAGCGGAATTCGTCGTCGAGCTGGTCCAGCAGCCCGATGAAGGTCACGCCCAGCTGCAGGCGCCGGGCGGGCAGGGACAGCAGCGCCCCCAGCTTCTGGTTCCAGCCTACCAGCCGCGCATCCTCATCGAAGATGCAGACGCCCTGATTCAGGTGGTCGAGCGTGGCACGGATCATCCGCGCCTGTTTGTCCTTGAGCCGCGTGCGCTCCTGCCGTTCGAGCCGGATGAGGTCGGTCACGTCGGTCTGCAGCACCACGGTGCCGCCCGTGGCGGTGCGGTGTTCGCTGACCTGGACCCAGCGGTCCTGGCTCAGCTGCACGTTGAACATCACGTGCCGGTCCTTGTGCCTCTGAATGCGCTTGGCGGTCCAGCTTTCGGCGGTTTCGCCCTTGGGCAGGGCCAGATGCGCCGAGCGGCTGACCTGTGCGACGTATTCGGCAAAGCTCAGCCCCGGGTCGAGCTGCGGTACCGTGTCGCGGAAATACCTGCAGAAACGCGAATTGCACATCACCAGCACATCCGCCCCGTCGAAGAGGGCGAAGCCCTCGGACACGGTTTCGATGGCATCGGCCAGGTTGCGGCGGGCCGCCTCGGTTTCCTGGTTGGCGCGGGCCAGCTGCGCGTTGCTGTCGTGCAGCAGGTCCAGCGTCCGCTCCAGCTCCAGCGTGCGTTCGCGCACGCGTTTTTCCAGCAGCGCCGCGCGTTCGAACTGGGCATAGGCGGCGCCCGACTGCGCGGTGTCGTATTCCACGCGCTTCATCAGCGCCGCGGCGATGGTCTGCAGCTTGGCGTTCTGTTCCTCGATGCTGTCGGCGGGGTTGATCAGCGACATGGGCTAGCGGTCTTCGTCCTCGGGCGGGTAGATGGCGACGCCGGTGAAGGTCTGGTTGACGTGCAGCGCGCCGATCTGTTCGCCGTAGGTGTTGAAACCGATCACCCGCTTGTCGCGCAGGATCTGCGACAGTTCGCGGGTCTTCTGGGTCTGGCCCGCCTCGATCTTGCGCAGGATGCAGTCGCAGCCGAGGATATGCTGCGGCGCGCCCTCGCGTTCCAGCGCATCCAGTTCGCGGCGCAGGTGGCCGGCGATGTCGGTGTGATCGGCCAGCGTGAGCACCATGCCCTCGTCGATGGCGGAAAAGAAAATCAGCTCGCCGTCCTCGGTCACCTGCCGGATGGCGCGGACGTGGTGGCTGTCGCCCAGCCTGACCACCACCGGATGGGCGGCAAAGATGAAGGGATCGAGCTGCGTCGGGTCCTTGCCCAGCAGCCGCGCGTATTCCGCCGCTGCGGGGGCACCGTTGATCTGGCTCACCAGCCGCTGGTCGAGCTTTGCCCGGGTCACCACCATGCGGGTCTCGGTCGGCACGAGGTGATCGAGGCTGAAGACCTTCGCCCGGCAGCGGCTGCGCACCAGCGCGACAAGGGCCGCGTTCTGCACCACCGCGCCGTTGCGCGACAGGTAGGTCTGCCTGAAGCTTGTCCCGTCGCCCGAGGACCCGCCGAAGAGCGGCATCGGACCCAGCCCCGCGGCCAGCATCGCGGTCAGGTTCTCTTCGCGCATCGACAGGCCATCGACCATGAGGAACACGAATTCCGAGGTCATCTCGGGCGCCTGACGGGTCAGCGCCAGGCGGCGTTGGATCAGTTCGTCGATCACTGTCTGCTCGTCCAGCGTGTCGAGCCCGTCGATCACGTAGCTCACCACTGAGAAGAGGTCGGACGGATATCCTACGGCGATGATCTGGCCGTCCTCATAGCCGTCGCGACCCAGCTCGCCGGCGGTGGTGCAGGCCAGCACGTCGGCCTCTCCGAAGCGGCCGATGGCGGCGTTGGTCAGAGCGTGGAAATCCGCCTGCGGAGAGATGAAGAGGCAGACCAGGTCGAGCGCCCGGTCGCCGAGATCGGCGCAGATGGCGTCGATCGGGGCAGGGTGGTCGCAGGCCACCTGCGCGACGCAAAGCGCCGCATCCTGCCGGGCGCCGTCAGCGGTCGCGTCGCGCTGTGCTCCATCCACTGGTCACCTGTCCTCCCCCGTGATCTCCCTTGCCACGATAGGCGCGTCATTCGTCGCCTGGCAAGACCTTGGAAAACCGGGCCTCCTGCGCGATCAGCACCGCCTGGGTGCGGCTGTGCACCCCGAGCTTGCGCATGATCGCGGTGACATGCGCCTTTACCGTGGTTTCGGCAATCGACAGGTCGAAGGCGATCTGCTTGTTGAGCTTGCCCTCGCAGATCAGCGACAGGATGCGCGATTGCTGATTGGTGAGACTCGCCAACCGCCCGATGGCATCGCCCGGCGTTCCGTCGCCGTCGTTGCCGCCCTCCGGGTCGATATAGCCGTCGGGGACGAAGGTGCGGCCCGTCTCCAGCGCCTCGATGGCGCGGCGGAACACGGCGCGCTGCGAATGTTTCGGCACGAATCCATCCGCCCCGGCCTTGAGCGCGTGGCAGATCATCCGGTTGTCCGCCATGGAGCTGGCGATGAGGATCGCCGCGCGCGGCGCGGAATGGCGCAGGCGCACCAGCCCGTCGAGTCCGTTCACGTCGGGCAGGTTCAGGTCGAGGATGATGAGGTCGCTCGGCTGTTCCTCCAGCGCCGACATCGCCGCCTCGAGCGTGCCGGCGGTGCGGACGGTGTCGAAATCCGCGATGGATTGCAACGTCAGCGTCAGCGCGTCGCAAAAGAGCGGATGGTCGTCGACCACCAGGGCAGAGGTCGGGGTTTGGGCGCGGGGGTGCATCGCTGCGTCGGTCATCTGCGGGTCCTTGGCCTTTGCCGTCAGCCTACTGCGGCGCGGGCCACGGGTCACTTGTCGAAAGGTCTTATTTGGACCAATGCCCGCATCTTGGTCGGAAGCCTGTCGCGGCCTTTGAAGACAATGCCTGTCAGGTGTCAGGCATAACCGGAGTTTGTGGCCCATTGGTGACCCAGATCGCGAACTGGACACGAATGCGGATGCTCGGGCGTCTTCCTGCGACTGTCCGGAATGCGCCCTTTACAGACGGCCCCCCCTTTCCTCCAGGCACGGAATCGAGGCCGCCACTGGCGGCCGCCGTGTCAGCGCCGGACCGGCCCCATTGGCCAGCGCTTTGTCCGTCTTGGGCACTCAGCTCTCCGCAACGACGGACCTGGCGACCATAAAGCGCATCAGCTCAGCCGCCAGATGCGCCGTCCCCCGGTCCGGCGCTGGCACGACTGGGCGATGTCCGCCTCGTCTGCACTGCAAATCCTTGCCTGTCTCGCGTCGAAGGTCCGATGCCGGGCGGGCCTGTTTGGCAATCGGCGCAGTATTGCCAGGCTGGGTCGATTGAAGACATTCGGAAGACCCGAGGGGGTGAGGCGCTTTGACACGGCCTTCGGATGCGTCCCCGGGGCAACGGAACGGCCGATGCAACGCCGCGGCGCTATGCGGACTTGGCTCCGGCCCGTCCGGCGTTCCGGCGTCCTACATGGCCATGCGGTGCCGCAGGTCGGCGGCCTTACCGTTCGGGCAACAGCCCGCGCGGGCTGAACCGCAGCACCGCGAGCAGGATCACCCCCATGGTCAGGAGCCGCATGTGCTGGACCGACTCCTGAAGATGCGTCTTGAGCCAGGTGCCGTCCGCCATGCCAGCCGTCACCGCGCCCATCACCGCCTGTCCAATGGGTTCGACCTGCACCCAGAGGAACCAGATCAGGAAGCCGCCCAGCACCGCGCCGAAGTTGTTGCCGGACCCGCCGACGATCACCATCACCCAGATCAGGAAGGTATAGCGCAGCGGCTGGTAGGTGCCGGGCGTCAACTGCCCGTCGAGGGTCGTCATCATGGCGCCCGCGATGCCGCAGATCGCCGAACCCAGCACGAAGACCTGCAAGTGCCTGCGTGTCACGTCCTTGCCCATGGCCCGCGCCGCGGTCTCGTTGTCGCGAATGGCCCGCATCATCCGGCCCCAGGGCGATTTCAGCGCCAGTTGCGCCAGCGCCAGCAGCGCGATCAGCACCGCGGCGAACAGCAGTCCATAGCCGAATTTCACGGTGAGCGTCGAAGCGGTCGTCGGATCGACGCCGAAGCCGGCGGCGCGTTCGACGAAGCCGGGATCGTTCTGCAGGTCGATCTCGTAGGGCACGGGCCGGGGCAGGCCGATCACGTTCTTCACGCCGCGCGCCAGCCAGTCCTCGTTCTTCAGCACGGCAATGATGATCTCGGCGATGCCCAGCGTCGCGATGGCAAGGTAATCCGACCGCAACCCCAGCGCCGTTTTGCCGATGAGCCAGGCCGCGCCCGCCGCCAGCAGCCCGCCCACCGGCCAGGCCAGCAGCACCGGGAGGCCGAGGCCTCCGAGGTATCCGGTGGCCGCGGCGTCGACCGACTCGACCGCAGCGACGCCCGGATCAAAGACCGCGCGATACAGGAAAAACCCGGCCAGCAGGATCGCCGCCACCGCCCAGCCGCGCCAGCGCCGCGCGAAACGCGTGTAGGCAAGGGCCGCCGCCGCGATGGTCAGCGCCCCAAGCGCCAGCCCCGCCAGAACCCCGAAGCCACCGGCACGCCAGGCCTCGGGCACCGGCGGCATCGACACCAGCACCACCGCCAGCCCGCCAAGCGCGACGAACCCCATGACGCCCACGTTGAACAGGCCCGCAAATCCCCATTGCAGGTTCACACCAAGCGCCATGATCGCGCTCACCAGCCCCATGTTGAGGATGAGCAGCGCCGAGTTCCAGCTTTGCAGCACGCCGGTGCCGACGATCAGCACCAAGACGAGCGCGGCCAGAAAGAAACCTCTGAGCGATCCGGTCATACCGATTTCCCCTGAAACAATCCCGTCGGCCGGAACAGCAGCACGATCAGCAGGATCACGAAGCTCACGGCGAACTTGTAGTCTGTGGACAGAAGCTGCACCAACCCGTCGGGCTCGAGGCCCTGTGGCAGGGCATGGCCCAGCACCTTCTTCCAGGCATAGGTGATCCCTACTTCGCTGAACGCGATGACGAAACCGCCCGCGATGGCCCCCAGCGGGCTGCCAAGGCCGCCGACGATGGCGGCGGCGAAGATCGGCAGCAGCAGCTGGAAATAGGTGAAGGGCTTGAAAGTCTTGTCGAGCCCGTAGAGCACGCCCGCGATGGTCGCGAGAGCGGCGACGATCAGCCAGGTCACCCGCACGACGCGGTCCGGGTTGATGCCGGACAGAAGCGCCAGGTCCTCGTTGTCGGAATAGGCGCGCATCGACTTGCCGGTGCGGGTGCGGTTCAGGAACCAGAAGAGTGCGGCCACCACGATCACCGCCGTCACCACGGTGAGCGCCTGGGTGCTGCGGATCGCAAGGCCCTCTTCGAGGCCGGTCAGCTCCCTGAATTGCCGCGCGTTGATCAGGAACCGCGCGCCGTCGTCGAAGCGCTGATCGTCCGGCCCGATGACAAACCGTGTGAGGCCGTTGTAGACGAACATCACGCCCATCGACACGATCACCAGGATCACCGGTTTGGCCTTCTGCGCACGGTAGAAGCGGTAGACCACCCGGTCCGTCGCCAGCACCAGCGCCGCCGCCCCGGCGATGCCGAAAGGGATCGCCAGCAGCGCCGTGGGCAGCGGACCGAGGCCGATGCCCGCGCCCTGGAAGCCCCAGGTGACGAGGATCGCCACCATGGTGCCGAAGGCCATGGTGTCGCCATGGGCGAAGTTGGAGAACCGCAGGATGCCGTAGATCAGCGTCACCCCCAGCGCCCCCAGCGCCAGCTGGCTGCCATAGGCGATGGCCGGAACCAGCACGAAATTCGCCAGCGCCACGAAGGCGTTCAGCAGGTCCATCTCAGTCTCCTTCGCATGTGCCGAGGTATTGCCCGCTGGCCTCAAAGGTGCCGGTGCCGCGCAGGTCCTCGGCCAGGTAGGCCAGGGCCCGCCCGCCGGCCTGGTAAGTGACGGTCAGATGCGCCCCCCGCTCCGGTGCCGGCGCGGCCAGCACCGTGCCCTGGTCCGAACTTTCGTAATGCGCCAGCGCCAGAGCCTCGCCGTCCCAGACCAGCGTGCCGGGGATGTCGTCCTTCGGTGCGCGCACGGAAAATCCCAGGTCGCTCGGAATGCAGGCGCCGCTTGGCGCCTGGCAGAACGCCGTCATCCGGCAGTCTACCTTTGCCGCCGCGGGGGCCGCGGCCAGACTCGCAAGCGTCAGCGCCCGGATCATTGGCGTGCCTCGCACTGGCCCAGGTAACTGACCACCATCGGCCCGTCGGTGTAATGCACGGTATAGCGCGTGGCCCCGTCCGGCGCGCGCGTCAGCAGGTGGCGGGCCTCAAACGGCCCGCCGGACAGGGACATCGCGCCGCTGTCCATCACGCCCAGCATCTCGACCGTGCCGGCCTCGAAGGCCAGTTCGGCCTGCACGGTCATGCTCTGCGCATCCATACCCCCGGCGCGTCCGTCAAGTGTCGCGGAAAAGCCGCCGGCGACACAGCCTTCGGCTTCGAGGCATTCGATGCCGAAGCGGCAGGAGAGCGCGATCTCGTCCTGCACCGGCGCCTGCCGGATGCCAAGCTGCGCATTGCCCCCGTTCCCGGACAATCGCCCGGAGAAGTCGCCGGCATTGCCCTGTGCGAATCCCGCAGGCGGGCAGGCCGCCATGACGGCTGCGATCACGGCGACGGCCCCCCTCATTCCACGTCCTCGCACCGGCCCTGAAGCGGCGCGGCAAAGGCTGCGTCGGTCATCTCGGCACGCCCGTCGGGGCCGATCACCAGAAGCGCCTGGCCCTGCCGCCGGTCCTCCGCCCAGAAGCCGCGCACGCCGCCCTCCATCAGGAAGGGCTCGGCCACGTATTGGGTGCCGTTCTGAATGACATAGCTGCGCAATTTCTTGGGCGGCTCGTCGGGGCTGGTGGGGGGCGCGAACTGCCGCCGGTCGATGTCGAAGCGCAGATCGACTGGGGTGCCGTCGGCGCTGTGAAGCGCACAGGCGATCCGGTCGGCAGACGCGGGCAGGGCGCCCAGGGCCGACAGCGCCGCCGCGGCGGCCAGGGTGTGCGCCCGAACCCTCATCCGCCGAGAAAACTCCGCCGCACCTCGGGATCGGCCAGCAGGGCCTTGCCGGTGTCGGTAAAGGCATTGCGGCCCTGGACCAGCACATATCCCTTGTCGGCGATCTCCAGCGCCTGCCGCGCGTTCTGCTCGACCATCAGGATCGAGATCCCGGTGCGCGCCACTTCGATGATCCGGTCGAAAAGTTCGTCCATGACGATGGGGCTGACGCCGGCGGTGGGCTCGTCCAGCATCAGAAGCTTCGGCTGCGTCATCAGCGCGCGGCCCACGGCCACCTGCTGGCGCTGTCCGCCCGACAATTCCCCCGCCGGCTGGCGGCGCTTGTCCTTGAGCACCGGGAACAGGTCGTAGACCTGTGCCATGGTGCCCCGGAAATCGTCCCGCCGCAGGAAGGCGCCCATCTCCAGGTTCTCTTCCACGCTCATCGAGGTGAAGACATTGCTGGTCTGCGGCACGAAGCCCATGCCCTTGGCGACCCGAGCCTGCGGGCTGAGCGCGGTGATGTCCTCGCCGCCGAGCCGCACCGCCCCCTCGCGCAGGTCGAGCATGCCGAAGACCGCCTTCATCGCCGTCGACTTGCCCGCACCGTTGGGCCCGACGATCACCGCGATCTCGCCGCGGTCCACCGACAGCGTGCAGCCATGCAGGATATCCGCGCCGCGCCCGTAGCCGCCGGTCATGGCCTCCCCGATGAGAAACGGCTCACTCACGCACCGTCCCCCTGCTTCTCTTGTTCAAAATAACCTCAGAGAGCACGAGAGAGTCGTTCATTGAAGGCGCCATTGGTTCAAGCCCAATGGACGACGTCTCTCGTATCAGCCGCAGGCCGATCCCGATACCGGTCAAGACGCGGCCTCCTTGTTCTTGAGCCCCGTGCCCAGGTACGCCTCGATCACCGCCTCGTTGCTCTTGATCTCTTGAATCGTGCCTTCCGCCAGCACCTTGCCCTCGGCCATGACGATGACCGGATCGCAGAGCCGGCCGATGAAGGCCATGTCGTGCTCGATCATGCAGAAGGTGTAGCCGCGCTCGCGGTTGAGTCGCAGGATGGCGTCGCCGATGGTGTTCAGAAGCGTGCGGTTCACGCCCGCACCGACTTCGTCCAGGAACACGATTTTCGCATCGACCATCATCGTGCGCCCCAGTTCCAGCAGCTTTTTCTGGCCGCCCGAGAGGTTTCCGGCCTTCTCGTCCTTGAGGTGCGAAATGGTCAGGAAATCAAGCACTTCATCGGCCTTCTTGAGCAAGGCCGCTTCCTCTTGCGCGATCCGGCCGCGATGGAACCAGGCGTTCCACAACGTTTCTCCGGATTGTCCGCCCGGCACCATCATGAGGTTCTCGCGGCAGGTCATCGAGGAGAATTCGTGCGCGATCTGGAAGGTGCGCAGCAGGCCCTTTCCGAACAGCACATGCGGCGGCAGGCCCGTGATGTCCTCGCCGTCCATGGTCACGCGCCCCGAGGTCGGTTCGAGAACGCCCGCGATGACGTTGAAAAGCGTGGTTTTTCCCGCGCCGTTCGGCCCGACCAGCCCGGTGATCGACCCGGTGGCGATCTCGAGGCTGGCGCCGTCGACAGCGCGAAAGCCGCCGAAATGGCGGTGCAGGTTCTCGACCCGGATCACATGAACATCCCCTTCGCGGCACCCTTTGCCGGGTGCGCCCTTCTGGTGGGCGGCGGCCCGGAAACTCCCGGGCCGCCGCCAGTGTCAGGTCTTCAGCGGAAGTCCACCGTCTCGAAGCTGGAATCGGTGATGGTGTAGTGGCGGTAGGTGCCCGCCGCTTCGCCCGGTCCGATCAGTTCCACGTTGGTGGCGCCGACATAGTCGATCTCGCCGCCGTCGGCGAGGATCTGCAGGCCCTTCGCCAGCTCGCCCGGCAGGATCGGCTCGCCCGGCGCGTTGGCCACGTCCAGCAAGTTGGCCGCAACCGCTTGGGACGTCGCCTCGCCGCCCTTCATCATCGCCAGCGCGATGAGCGCGGCCGCGTCATAGCTTTCGCGTGTAAAGGACGACTCGCCGTTGATGCCGGCGGCATCGGTGATCGTCGCGAAGGCTTCGGCACCTTCGCCCTGGCTCCACGGCACGGCGCCGAAGGAGCCTTCCATGCCGTCGCCCAGATCGGCCAGCAGCGCGTCGCCGTACATGCCGTCACCCATCATGAAGGTGTCGAAGGCGCCGGTATCGAGCGCCGCCTGGATCATGCCCTTGCCGCCGGAATCCGAGTAGCCCAGCACCACCAGCAGGTCGCCGCCGGCCGAGGCCAGGGCGCCGATCTCGGCGGAGTAGTCGGCCTTGTTGTCCTCGTGCGGCGCGTTCAGCGTGACGGTGCCGCCGTTGGCCTCGAAAGCCTCGATGAAGCTGTCAGACAGGCCCTTGCCGTAGTCGTTGTTGGTGTAGGTCACGGCCACGTTCTCGATGCTCTTGTCGGCCAGCAGGCTGGCCAGAACGACGCCCTGGCGCGCATCGGACGGCGCGGTGCGGAAGAAGAGGCCGTTGTCCTCGGCGGTCGACAGCGCCGGCGAAGTGGCCGAGGGCGACACCATCGGGATGCCGTTGGCCAGCGCCACGTTGGACAGGATCGCGCCCGTGACACCGGAACAGTCGGCGCCCATGATCGCCACGACGCCATCGGTGGTGACCAGGCGTTCGGCGGCGGCGGTGGCCGCGGCGGCATCGACACAGGTGCTGTCGGCGCGCACCGGGGCGAGCGTCACGCCGTCGAGAAAGGCACCGCTGTCGTTGACTTCGGTCATCGCCAGCTCGGCGCTGGCGGCCATCATCGGCGTCAGCGATTCAATCGGGCCGGTGAAGCCGAGGATCACCCCGATCTTGGCTTCCTGGGCATGGCTCGCGGCAAAGGCCGCGGTCGCCGTCAGTGCAGTGGCGGCGGTGGCCATCAGCATCTTTTTCATGGTTGTCTCCCTGGTTGGAACATGCGTTCGGCGCGAAGCCTAGACCCGGTTCCGGGAAAAGAAAAGTGGTTTGAAACGGGGGGATGCCACGGCAACCGCGGGGGGCCAAACGCTCAGATCGACAGCCGCGTGGTGTGGCTGCCGCGCTCGCGATAGGGCGTTGTGTCGTAATGCGCGCGGTAGCATTTCGAGAAATGCGAGGGGCTGGCGAACCCGCAGGCGAGCGCCACGTTGATCACGCTCATGTCGGTCTGCATGAGCAGGTTCCGCGCCTTCTGCAGGCGCAGCTCCATGTAATAGCGCTTGGGGCTGCGGTTGAGGTAGCGGCGGAACAGCCGTTCCAACTGCCGGGTCGACATGCCCACGTCCGAGGCCAGCACGGCGGGGCTGATGGGTTCCTCGATATGGGCCTCCATCATCTGGATGACCTGGCTCAGCTTCGGGTGGCGGACGCCGATCCGGGTGGGCACGCTCAGACGCTGGGTATCCTGATCGGTGCGGATGGTGGAATAGATCAGCTGATCGGCCACCGCATTGGCCAGCTCCTCGCCGTGATCGTCGGCGATGATCGTCAGCATCAGGTCGATGGACGAGGTGCCGCCCGCGGTGCTCATCCGGTTGCCGTCGACGACAAAGACCGACTTGGTAAGCCTCACCTCCTCGAATTCCTCGGCAAAGCTGTCCTGGTTTTCCCAGTGAATGGTCGCCTTCTTGCCGTCCAGCAGCCCGGCCCGGGCCATGGTGTAGCTGGCGGTGCAAAGCCCGCCCATGCGCAGCCCGCGCCGGGCCTCGCGCCGCAGCCAGTTCAGCAGCTTCTTGGTGGTGCCCTTCTGCACGTCGAGCCCGCCGCAGACCATCACCGTGTCGTCGCGCATGAGCTCGGGCAGATCCTCCTGCAGCTTGAATTCGGTGCCGGCCGAACAGGCCACCGTGTCGCCGCCTTCGCCGGTCACCACCCAGGAATAGAGTGGCTTGTTCGCCATGCGGTTGGCGATGCGCAGCGCATCCATCGCGGCGGCAAAGCACAGCAGGGTGAAATTGGGCAACAGAACAAAGACAAAGCGGCGCGGCTTGCCGGTGGCCTCGACCTCGATGATCTGGCGCTGTGCGTCCATGGCGGTGTTCCTTTGTGGACATGCCCTGCGGCAACGGTGGCGACACTTGCCCAGACATGGCGATTTGCGTCAAGGGACGACGTTTAATTCATATATGGCCACCGGGTCGATGGTTTTGTATAGCTTGCCCTCGCTAACGCTAACGACGTGACCAAACCGACCGGAGACAGCAGATGACCGAGTGGCAAAAGACGACCTGGCGCACCAAGCCTCGGGTGCAGATGCCCGACTATACGGATACCGCAGCCCTGAACGCCGTCGAGGCGCAGCTTGCGAAATATCCGCCGCTGGTCTTTGCCGGCGAGGCACGCAAGCTCAAGACCGCGCTCGGCGCCGCGTCGCGCGGCGAGGCGTTCCTGCTGCAAGGCGGCGACTGCGCCGAATCCTTCCAGCAGTTCAGCGCCAACGGCATCCGCGACACCTTCAAGGTGATGTTGCAGATGGCCATGGTCCTGACCTTTGGCGCGAAGGTGCCCGTGGTCAAGGTGGGCCGCATGGCGGGCCAGTTCGCCAAGCCGCGCTCGGCGCCGACCGAGGTCGTGAACGGCCAGGAACTGCCGAGCTACCGCGGCGACATCATCAACGAACTGGCCTTCACCCCCGAGGCGCGCATCCCCGATCCACAGAAGATGCTGCAGGCCTACACCCAGGCGGCGGCGACGCTGAACCTGCTGCGCGCCTTCTCGACCGGCGGCTATGCCGACGTGCACCAGGTGCATGCCTGGACGCTGGGCTTCACCGACCGCGAAGAGGCAGAGAAATATCGCGAGATGGCCAGCCGCATTTCGGACACGCTCGACTTCATGAAGGCGGCGGGGCTCGAAAGCAGCTCGAACCACAATCTGCAGACGGTGGATTTCTACACCAGCCACGAATCGCTGCTGCTGGAATACGAAGAGGCACTGTGCCGGCTCGATTCCACCTCCGGCAAGTGGCTGGCGGGGTCCGGCCACATGATCTGGATCGGCGACCGCACGCGGCAGCCGGACGGCGCCCATGTGGAATTCGCCCGCGGCGTGCTGAACCCGGTGGGGCTCAAATGCGGCCCGACCACCACCGCCGAGGATCTCAAGGTCCTGATGAAGAAGCTCAACCCCGAGAACGAGGCGGGCAAGCTGACGCTGATCGCGCGCTTCGGCGCCGGCAAGGTCGGCGAACACCTGCCGCGGCTGATCAAGGCGGTGCACGAAGAGGGGGCGAAGGTCACCTGGGTCTGCGACCCGATGCACGGCAACACGATCAAGAGCAGCTCGGGCTACAAGACCCGGCCCTTCGATGCGGTGCTGCGCGAGGTGCGCGACTTCTTCGCCGTGCACAAGGCCGAGGGCACGATCCCCGGCGGCGTGCATTTCGAGATGACCGGCGACGACGTGACCGAATGCACCGGCGGCGTCCGCGCGGTCACCGACGAGGACCTGAGCGACCGCTACCACACCGCCTGCGACCCGCGCCTCAACGCGTCGCAATCGCTGGAACTGGCGTTCCTGGTGGCCGAGGAACTGACCAGCCTGCGCAGCGATCAGGCCGTCGCCAACGGCTGAGCCACGGTCCGCAAAACGCGAAAGCGCCCCGGTCGTCGAACCGGGGCGCTTTTCTTTCGGCATGGTGGGTTACAATTCCGCCCTACATCCCGACTCAGACTTCGGGAACCGCGCGCCGCGCCCCTCATTCTCCGGTTTCAAAAACCTCGGGGGAGGCGGCCCTGCCGCCGATGGGGCAGCGCCCCAGCACGCGCGGCACGCGCGTCCCGATGCGCGACGGTCAAGCGGCCTCGGTATCGCCGCCGAAATCCTCCGGCGACAGAAGCGCCAGCTGATCCTGCGCCCAGGCTTGGGTGTTGTACTTCTCGACCACGCGCCGCAGGTCCTTCATGCGCATCCGACGATTTTCCTCGGACATGGTCAGTGCGGCTTCGATGGCGTGATCCATGTTCTTGTGCGAATAGGGGTTGGTCAGGATCGCAGAGCTCAGCTCGATCGCCGCACCGGCGAATTCCGACAGCACCACCACGCCGTCCTCGTCGCTGCGGGCGGCGATGAATTCCTTGCAGACAAGGTTCATGCCGTCCGCCAGCGGCGTGATCCAGACCACATCTGCGGCGCGGTAGTAGCTCACCAGGTCGGTGAAGGGGATGGCGTTGGAAATCAGCGACACCGGCGTCCGCTCGAAGGTGGCGAAGCGACCGTTGATACGCCCGGCGATTTCCTCGATCTCGCGCTGGATTTCCTCGTAGGCGGTCATGTTGCGGTTGGCCGAGACGGAGACATGCAGCAATTTCACCGTCTCGCGGTATTCGGGGTGCTTTTCCAAGAGCCGCTCGAAGGTCAGAAGCTGTTCGGCCCCGCCCTTGGTGTAGTCCGTGCGCCCCACCGACAGGATCAGCCGTCGCCCGCCCATGGCCTTGAGGAAGCTTTCGGTGCGTTCGCTGGTCTCGGGCCGCTCTGCCACGCTTCGGATGTAGCCGGTGTCGACGCCCACCGGAGACACGCCCAGCCGGACGGTCCGCTCTTCGGTTTCGATCTGTTTCGGCACCGTGCGGTCCGACAGGGCCGAGCCTTCGGAGATGAAATCCGGATCGACCGCGATCCGCGGCACCTGGCCCACGTCGCGAAGCGACCGCACGACCGAGACGAAGTTCGAGGCATAACGCGGAATGTGAAATCCCACGACGTCACAGGCCAGCAGGCTGTCGATGATCTCGCCGCGCCAGGGCAGGACATTGAACATGTCGGCGGCAGGGAAGGGGGTGTGATGGAAGAAGGAAATCCGCAGGTCGGGGCGCAGCTGGCGCAGGATCCCGGGCACCAGCCAGAGGTTGTAGTCGTGCACCCAGACGGCGGCGCCGTGGTCGGCTTCGGCGGCGGCAGCCTGCGCGAATTCCTGGTTCACATGGCGGAAGGTGTCCCAGTCGACCGGGTCGTAATTGTACTTTTCCTTGAAGCCGTGCAGGATCGGCCAGAACGCTTCTTTCGAGGTGACGTGGTAGAAGCTGCTGACCTGCTCCGCGGTCAGCGGCAGGCGTGAAACCGTGTACTTGCCGAAACTGTCCTCGATCTGCACCACCCGTTCGAACTGCGGGTTGGCGGGATCCTCGGCCTGTTTCCAAGCGACCCAGGCAGCGTTCTCGACACGGCCGAAAAAGCTCTTGAGGGTCGGCACGATCCCGTTGGGGCTCTTGTTTTCCTTGAAGACCGTTTTGCCGTTTTCCTCCACCTCTTCATAGGGTTGACGGTGGTAGACGATCACCAGATCGCTGGGCATGTCAGTCTCCTTTCGGCACGGGATGTTGATGTCTGTACGCGATGGCCTCGAGAATACCGGCGGCCCCGACCGCTTCCGCCGCGTAGACTGTCGGCACAGTTTCAACGTATGACAGAAGTTCGGGTTCCGACCCGCCGACCGCCACGGCCGGAAGGCCGCTGACCAACATAGACAGATCGTTTAGCGTGTCACCCGCCGCCAGCACCCGGTCCTCTTCGATCTCCAGATGCGCCACCAGCTTGCGCAGGCTCGGGCCCTTGCTGATGCCGCGGGGCAGAACGTCGAAATACTTGTTGTCCGACACCAGGCTGTCGTGGCCCAATTCGGCGACGATGTCATGGGCGTCGGGCCGGAACGCCTCGGGGTCGAGGTCGTAACTGACACGGAAGCGGAACTCCGTGGGTTGCAGCGCGAGGCCCGGATGGCCGTCGAGGGCGGCGCGCACCCTGTCGCCCGCGTCGTTCCAGGTGTCAGAGATATCGCGCTCCAGCGCCGCGATCGGTGTGATTTGCCGGTCGTCGACCTTTGCGATGGTCGTTCCCACGTCGCCGATCACGTATTCCGGCCAGGGCACTCCTCCGTCGCACAGTTCGGCGATGAATTTCGGATCGCGCCCGGTGACGAAGATCAGCCCGACGGTCTGCCGGTTGTCTTCGATCCAGTCGTAAAGCCGCCGGCGGTCCGCGTCCGAACCGCCCAGAAACGTGCCGTCGAGATCGGTCGCCAGCACGAAGCGTCGCGCGTGCATCGGCGGCCGGGAAGTGCCATTGCTCATGTGGTGCCTTGTTGTGTCGAAGGATGGGTCAGCGCGATGTCGAGCGCCCGCGGCTCGGATTCGATGGGCCGTGCCCAAAGGTCCGAAAACGCCTGGTTCAGGTCCGCGCCTTCGTAAAGGATAGCGTGTACGGCTTCGCAGATCGGCATGCGCACGTTGATCCGGCGGGCAAGGTCGACGACGGACACGGCGTTCACCTCGCCTTCGACCACCACCGGTTTGCCGTCGAAGCAGTCCTGCCGCGGGATGCCCCGGCCCAATTGCACGCCCAGCGACATGTTGCGCGAGGTGGTCGAGGAACAGGTCAGCGTCAGGTCGCCAGCGCCCGAGAGGCCCGTCACCGTCTCGCGCCGTCCGCCCAGGGCCTCGGCCAGGAATTTCATCTCGTCGATGCCGCGGGTGATCAGGGCCGCACGGGTGTTCTCGGCAAAGCCCGCGCCGGTCATCATCCCGCAGGCGATGGCGATCACGTTCTTCACGGCACCGCCGATCTCGACCCCGATGAGGTCGTCCGACACGTAGGGCCGGAACACCGGCGACGACATCGACACCGCCAGCCGGGCGGCGGGGCTTTCGGCGGGGCTGATGCGGTCGCGGTAGCTGAAGTTAAAGGCGACGGTGGCGGCGGTGGGATGTCCCAGCGCGGTTTCCTTGGCAAAGGTCGGCCCGGAGAGCGCGCCGACCGGGTGGCCGGGCAGCTCTTCCTCCACGAGATAGGACAGCAGGTAGCCGGTGCCCCGCTCGATCCCCTTGCAGCAGAGCGCCAGCGGCACGCTTTCGGGCAGGTGCGGCCGGATCGACGCGCAGACCTCGCGCAGGGTGCGCGACGGCGTGACGATCAGCACCGCGTCGGTGCCGTCGAGCGCGGCCTGGAGGTCGCAATAGGGGGTGATGTTGTCGTGCAGGCTGACGTCCGGCAGGTAATCAGGGTTGGTGCGGCTGTCCGCGATCTTGGCCGTCAGGTCGGGGCGGCGGCCCCAAAGCCGCACGTCGCGCCCGGCGCTCGCGGCGACCATGGCAAGGGCGGTGCCCCAGCTTCCCATGCCGAGCACGGTGATCCTGTCGTAGGGCGCGGCATCGACCACGCCGGATTGATAATTTTGCGAGGGCAGGGGATCGTTCAATCCTTGTCCGTCCATTCTCTTTTTGTCCAATTCGCGTGGCCCGTGCCGACCGGCGCGCCTTCTTAGAGGAAGGCGAGTCCACGGCTGTTTCGCTGTTAACGCTCTCACTGGAGGCTAGGCCCCGCGGACACCAAGTCCAGTCATCACCGCGTCCGTTGGGGCGTCCGGGCCACCCCAGCCACGATATGCACAAAAAATGGGCTGAATTACCAGTCAAAAGCACGATTTCGCAGCGGCAGCATAGCAAAAACGGGGGTAAAACGGCTTTTTCCGTGTCGCCGTGCCCCATAGACGCTTTTCGAAGCGATTTTTGGCGCTTCCGGCAAGTCATTGGGTTTTATAGAAGAAAATAAAAATGGAACAATGCGCGTCCCGAGGGCCTTTCTCCTCCGACCACCATATTTTGACAAAAGGTCGCCAACTCATACCTTTTTGTCAGATGCCGCGATGCGGCGACAGCAATCGTAATGACGCCAAGGAGTGCCACAAGATGGATCCGAAGAGTTCCAGTCCCCGCAAGCCCGTTCGTACTGCGATCTTTCCCGTCGCCGGCCTCGGGACCCGTTTCCTGCCCGCCACGAAGGCCACACCGAAAGAGCTGCTGCCGGTCCTCGACCGTCCGCTGATCCAGTTCGCCATCGACGAGGCGCGCGCTGCGGGGATCGAACGGATGATCTTCGTCAGTCATCCCAGCAAGTCGGCCATCGAACGCTATGTGCGCGAGGACGAGGAACTCGACGAAGCGCTCCGCGCGAAGGGCAAGGACGCTCTTGCCGATAATCTGTCGGACAACGCGCTGAGCGACGGCGAGGCAGACGTGCGCTTTGTCATGCAGCACGAACCGCTGGGTCTGGGCCATGCGGTGCTCTGTGCGGCCGAAGATGTGCTCGACGGTCCTGTTGCGGTGATCCTGCCCGACGACCTGATCCTCGGCGAACCGGGCTGTCTTTCGGAAATGATCGCGGCTTATGAAAGCGGTGCCAACGGTCACATGGTTGCGACGATGCAAGTCGCTGACGACGCGGTCAAAAGCTACGGGATCCTGTCGGTCACCGGGCGCGACGGTCAGGTTCTGATGGCCGACGGCATGGTCGAAAAGCCCGATCCGGCGGATGCGCCCTCGCGCCAGGCCGTGGTCGGGCGTTATGTGCTGGACGGTTCGATCTTCGAAGAGCTCAAGACCCAGGAACCCGGCGCGGGCGGCGAAATCCAGTTGACCGATGCCATTGCGCGCGGCGCCGAACGTGTCGGGCTGTGCGGCTTCCGGTTCAGCGGCACCCGGTTCGACTGCGGATCGAAGGACGGCATGCTGGCGGCGATCCTCGCCTATGCGGGCGAGAAGCCCGAATATCAACAGGTGCTGGGCAATTCCGCTGACACCTTGTTGGCCGCCGAGTGACGACGCGAACGGCACAGGCCGCTGCCAAGGTGCGGCGTGTCAGTCGTCGTTCGACACCACGACCCGCAGATAGGGCGTTCCGCTTATGGGTCGCTCCGGCGAGGGCCTTGTAAAAGGCGCCGCATCCTCCGCCATCGCGCGAGGCGCGGGCGCGACGGGCGGCGTGGGTTGGTCTTGGCGCGGAAACAACTTGCCGCTCGGTGTCGGCGACACCCGGACCGTGGAAATCTCGAACCGTCGCGGCGTTCGCCCGATCCGGCCCTTGGTCACGAGACAGCCCAAGGCGCGGCTGACCTCGCCCATGTCCGACCGCAAGGGAAAAAGCGCCAGCTCTGCGTCGAGCGGATGCTTGCCGTAGCCCGACTCGCCGCGCAGCGCGATCCTCAGCACGGCGGGATCCGAGAACAAGGATTCCAGAGCCTCGGCCAATCGTTCGCGATCTTCGGGGGCGAAAAGCGCGCTGAGCGGCATGCCCGCCACCTCCATCCCCATCAGGTCGGTCAGATGCGACCCGGCCACCCGCAACTTGGCGAGGCGCGGCGAGATGCGTTCGATGAGAAAGGCGAATTCCAGCGCGCCTTCGATACCGCGCGGGTCGATTTCGCTTCGCAGCGGCACATCCTCGGCGCCGCAAAGAGCCATCCAGTAGCTTTCGACCTCACGCAGCGGTGCCAGGTACCGATCGTTTTCCCGCCCCATCAATGACACCACAGTCTTCCTTTCGATCCCGTTCAACAGGTCCATCGCGACTCTCCTTGCTGTCGATTGGCAGGGAACCGAAGGACCTCCGGTTCACTGTGCCTTAACAATCCTTGCCAAACTCTTAATAGCCCGGATCGGGGCCAGATTTCGCCTCAATTCGGTCCAAAGGGTTAACGGCGTGCCCCGGCGCAGGGCGCTTGCACCGCTGCGCGGCATTGCTTAGGCACTGCGGTCAGGAGGACGGAACACCATGCGTCAGTCGATGACCGGATATGCGGCCGGGCAGGGCAGCCACGACGGCCTGAGCTGGGTCTGGGATCTGCGCAGCGTCAACGGCAAGGGCCTGGACCTGCGTCTGCGGCTGCCCGAGGGCATCCCGGGGCTCGAAGCCGGGCTGCGCGCCGCCCTGACGGCGGCGGTCGCGCGGGGCAACGTCACCGTCGCGCTGCGTCTGCAGGGCGGCGCGGAGGACGGCGCGCTGCGCCTGTCGGAACCGCAGCTGGCGCGCGTGCTTGACGCGCTGACACGGATCGAGGCGGAGGCGATGGAGATCGGCCTGTCGCTGGCCCCGGCCACCGCGGCGCAGATCGCGGGCTTGCGCGGCGTGCTGGATAGCGGCGGGGCCGAGGCCGACCTGTCGGAGCTCTGCCCGGTGCTGCTGGCGGATTTCGAACCGGTGCTGGCGAGTTTCCTCAAGATGCGCGGCACCGAGGGCGCGGCGCTGGAAACCGTGCTGAACGACCAGCTGGACGAGATCGCGATCCTCACCGAAAACGCCGCCGCCCAGGCGCAGGAGCGCGAAGCAGAACAGGCGAAACGGCTGCGCGGGCAGCTGGCCGCGGTGATGGACAACGCTGCCGGTGCCGATCCGCAGCGCGTGGCACAGGAACTGGCGCTGATCGCGGTGAAATCCGACGTGACCGAAGAGATCGACCGCCTGCGCGCCCATATGGCCGCCGCGCGCGGCCTGCTGTCCGCCGAGGGCGCGGTTGGCCGCAAGCTCGATTTCCTGATGCAGGAATTCAACCGCGAGGCCAATACCTTGTGTTCCAAGGCGGGCTATCCGCCGCTCACGACCACCGGTCTCGCGCTCAAGACGGTCATCGACCGGATGCGCGAGCAGGTGCAGAACCTGGAGTAACCCATGAGCCAGCGCCGCGGTCTGCTGATTATCCTGTCCTCGCCCTCGGGCGCGGGCAAATCGACGCTTGCGCGACGGCTGCGCGACTGGGACCCGTCGATCGTCTTCTCGGTCTCGGCCACGACCCGGCCGCCACGCAAGGGCGAGATCGACGGCGAGCATTATCATTTCCTCAGCGATGCGGCATTCAAGAAGCAGGTGAACGAAGAGCAGATGCTGGAACATGCCCATGTCTTCGGCAATTTCTACGGCTCGCCGCGCGGCCCGGTGCAGGGTGCCATCGACCAGGGCCGCGACGTTCTCTTCGACATCGACTGGCAGGGGGCGCAGCAGATCCAGAATTCGGCCTTGGGGCCGCATACCCTGTCGATCTTCCTGCTGCCGCCGTCGATCACCGAATTGCGCCGCCGGCTCGAGGCGCGCGGCCAGGACACCGCCGACACCATCGCCAAGCGGATGCAGAAAAGCTGGGACGAGATCAGCCACTGGGGCTCCTACGATTTCGTGCTTGTCAACGGGGATCTGGACGACACCGAGGCGCGTTTGAAATCCATCGTTGCCGCCGCCCGGCTGCGGCGGTCTCAACAGCCCGGCCTGACCGCGCATGTGCGCAACCTTCAAAGCGAATTCGAGGAGGGGGACTATGACCCTGTATAGCCTGGACGGCCACGCGCCGCAGATCGACGAAGACACCTGGATCGCGCCCGGCGCGCATGTGATCGGGCGGGTGGTGATGGAGCCCGGATCGTCGGTCTGGTTCGGCTGCACCCTGCGCGGCGACAACGAGGAAATCCGCGTCGGCGCGGGCAGCAACCTGCAGGAAAACGTCGTCTGCCACACCGACATGGGCTATCCGCTGACCATCGGGCCGGGCTGCACCGTGGGGCACAAGGCGATGCTGCACGGCTGTACCCTGGGCGAGAACACGCTGATCGGCATGGGGGCCACGGTTCTGAACGGTGCGAAGATCGGTCGCAACTGCCTGATCGGTGCGGGCGCGCTCATCACCGAAGGCAAGGAGATCCCGGACGGCAGCCTTGTCATGGGCATCGGCAAGATCGTGCGCGAACTGGACGAGGCGGCGATCGAGGGGCTGCGCAAGTCGGCGCGCGGCTACCAGGCCAACATGCGGCGGTTCCGGGACGGGCTGACGCCGCTCTGACCCGGCGGCCCCCCGCGACAACGTGAACCGGCTGCCGCGGCGAATCCCATTGGCGCGGCGCGCCGCGGCGCCTATAGTCCGGGCATGATTACAGAGCTCGGACACTTCGCCCTCATCCTCGCCTTCGCGGTCGCCATCGTGCAGATGGTCGTGCCCATGATCGGCGCGCACAAACGCTGGCACGGCTGGATGGCCGTGGCCGAGCCCGCCGCAACCGCGCAGTTCCTGCTCACGGCGTTTTCCTTCGCGGCGCTGATGCACGCCTTCATCGTCTCGGATTTCAGCCTCAAACTGGTGGTCGAGAATTCGCATTCCGCCAAGCCGATGCTCTACAAGATTTCGGGCACCTGGGGGAACCACGAGGGGTCGATGCTGCTCTGGGTGCTGATCCTGGCGCTCTTCGGCGCCATGGCGGCCTGGTTCGGCGGCAACCTGCCGCCAACCCTCAAGGCCCGCGTGCTGGCGGTGCAATCCGCCGTCGCCGTGGCCTTCTTCGCCTTCATCCTTTTCACCTCGAACCCGTTCCTGCGGCTCGCCGTCCCGCCCTTCGACGGGCAGGACCTGAACCCTTTGCTGCAGGATCCGGGCCTCGCCTTCCATCCGCCGTTCCTTTACCTCGGCTACGTTGGCCTGAGCATCTGCTTCAGCTTCGCCGTGGCGGCGCTGATCGAAGGCCGCGTCGACGCCGCCTGGGGCCGCTGGGTGCGGCCCTGGACGCTGGCGGCCTGGGTGTTCCTGACCATCGGCATCGGTCTTGGGTCCTGGTGGGCCTATTACGAATTGGGCTGGGGCGGGTTCTGGTTCTGGGACCCGGTGGAGAATGCCAGCTTCATGCCCTGGCTTCTGGCCGCGGCACTGCTGCATTCGGCCATCGTCGTGGAAAAGCGCGAGGCGCTGAAAAGCTGGACCATCCTGCTCGCAATCCTGGCCTTCGGCTTTTCGCTGATCGGCACCTTCATCGTTCGGTCGGGCGTGCTGACCTCTGTCCATGCCTTCGCCAATGACCCAGAGCGCGGGGTGTTCATCCTGATGATCCTGGTCTTCTTCACCGGCGGGGCGCTGACGCTCTACGCCGCGCGGGCGGGCGTCATGCAAGCCAAGGGCGTCTTCGGCACGGTGAGCCGGGAATCGGCAGTGGTGGCCAACAACCTCCTGCTGGCGGTGTCGTGTTTCGTGGTCTTCGTCGGCACCATGTGGCCGCTGGTGGCCGAGATGGCCTTCGACCGCAAGCTGAGCGTCGGGCCGCCGTTCTTCGACATGGCCTTCACCCCGTTCATGATCCTGCTGGGTCTGCTTTTGCCCGTGGGGTCGATGATGGCCTGGAAGCGCGGCAAGGTCGGGCGCACCCTGCGGAGCCTCGTCCCCGCGCTGGTGTTGGCGGTGGCATTGGCGGGTCTCGTCTGGGCGATGCAGACGGGACGCAGCCTGATGGGACCCATCGGCGTGTTCCTGGGTGTCTGGCTGGTGGCCGGGGCGGTCACCGACCTGCTGAGCCGGCTGGGCCAGTCGCGCGACTTCTCGCGACTGGCGCGCCTGCCGCGGGCCGACTGGGGCAAGACCATCGCGCATTCGGGCCTTGGCATCACCATGATCGGCATCGCCGGTCTGCTGGCCTGGGAACAGGAGGACATCCGCGTCGCACAGGTTGGCGAACGGTTTGCCGTCGGCGGCTTCGAACTGCAGCTCGACGACGTGCAGCGGGTGCAGGGGCCGAACTACGTCTCGACCATGGGTTGGGTGACGCTGTTCAAGGACGGCGCAGCCGTGGCCGAGCTGAATCCCGAAAAGCGCAACTACCCGGTGGCGCAGATGCCGACGACCGAGGCGGCCATCGACTACCGTTTCATGCGGGACGTCTACGTGGTCATCGGCGACGCGCAGGACGACGGCGGCTGGGTGCTGCGGACCTATATCAAGCCGCTGGCCAACTGGATCTGGGCGGGCTGCCTGATCATGGCCCTGGGCGGACTGGTGAGCCTCACGGACCGGCGCTACCGCGTCGCCGCCGGTGCGCGCAAGACCCGGGCCGCGGCGGTGCCGGCGGAATGAGGGCGCTGCTGGTCGCATTGATGCTGCTGGTCGGCAGCTCCTCCGCCCTGACGGGAGTCTTCGCGACGCCGGCCTGGGCGGTGCTGCCCGACGAGGTGCTGGACGACCCGGCGCTCGAGGCACGCGCGCGGGAGTTGTCCAAGGGGCTGCGCTGCCTTGTCTGCCAGAACGAAAGCATCGACGAGAGCAACGCCTCGCTCGCCCGCGACCTGCGGCTGCTGGTGCGCGAGCGGCTGGTGGCCGGGGACACCGACGAGGAGGTCATCGACTTCATCGTCGCGCGCTACGGCGAGTTCGTGCTGCTGAACCCCACGACCCGCGGCGCCAACTGGCTGCTCTGGGCGGCGGGTCCCGCGATGCTGCTGCTGGCGCTCGGCATCGGCGTCTTCTACGTCCGCGCCCGTGCCAAGGCCCCGGCAGAGACCGAAACCGGCCTGAGTGATGCCGAACAGGCCCGTTTGCGCGAGATCCTGAAGGACTGATCCCGACCCAAGTGACGCCGCGTTTGGCTTTGCCATTTGCCCGCCTCGCGTGTTTGATGCGCCCGAACAGTTCCGGGGGCACCAGATGCAATACGACACCATCCTTTTCGACATCACCGACGACGTGGCCGTGGTCACGCTGAACCGGCCCGACGTGATGAACGCGCTCAGCACCCAGATGCGGGCCGAGATCACCGATGCGGTGACGCGCGGCGGGCGCGAGGCGCGGGTGGTGGTGCTGACCGGCGAAGGCCGCAGCTTCTGTTCCGGCCAGGACCTGAGCGACCGCGGCAATGCCGCGAACCTCGACCTGGAACGGACTTTGCGCGACGAATACGTGCCGATGCTGCGCGCGATCTTCGACTGCCCGGTTCCGACGATTTCCGCGGTGAATGGCGCCGCGGCGGGGGCAGGGGCGAACCTCGCACTGGCCGCCGACGTGGTGATCGCCACGGAAAGCGCCTTCTTCCTGCAGGCCTTTACCCGGATCGGCCTGATCCCCGACGCGGGCGGCACCTGGTACCTGCCGCGGCAGGTGGGGCTCGCGCGGGCCATGGGGGCCGCGCTCTTTGCCGACAAGATCACCGCCCGGCAGGCCGAGCAGTGGGGCATGATCTACGAGGCGGTGGCCGACGAGGCATTCGCCGCGCATTGGGCGGCGCGGGCCGGGCACCTGGCAAAGGGCCCGACCGCCGCCTATGCCCGCGTGAAGGAGTCGATGCGCGCCTCCTTTGGCAATTCTCTCGAAGAGCAACTGGCACTCGAGGCCAAGCTGCAGGGCGAATGCGGCAAGACCCGCGATTTCAAGGAAGGCGTCCTGGCTTTCCTGCAAAAACGCCCGGCGCAGTACGAAGGCCGCTGAACGCCTGCCAGACATGAGAAAAGGCCCGGAGCGGACACTCCGGGCCTTTTACTTTTCACGATGCCCGCGGATCAGGCGTACATCTCTTCCTCGTGGTCCTCTTCCTCGGCCGGGGCGTCCTCGGGCGTGTCTTCGAGCGGCGTGAAGAGGATGTCGTATTGCGACGGCGGCACCTCTTCCTGGGCCGGCTCGCCCTTGATCTTCAGCTCGACATTGTCGATCCGGATATCCTCGTTCGCCGCGGAGATGTCCGAGACGAAGCGGAATTGCACGTTCTCGCTCGCAGTGTCGAGAATGCCGCCCGAATAGGTGATTGCATTGCCGTGGTCGGTGATCTCCTGTCCGGTCTCCGACCCGACCAGCGCCGTGCCCTTGTCGTTGACCACGAAGTTGTCGAGCGTCACCCAGTCGCCGTCGTCGATCTGCACTTCGACCTTGAAGCTGTCCGCGTCGCGGCCCGAGTTTTCGAAATAGCGCGCGCAATCGGTGCGGGCGTCAAAGCTGAACTCCACGTCGCCGTCGGTCTCGACCTCCTTGAAGTAAAGCTCTCCGTCGTCGTAGCCGTCGGTCGCCAGCGCGTTGTACTGGACGTCCCAGTCGGTCCGCCCGACCACCGCGTCGCTGTGGGTCGGGTGCCAGACGTGGTTGAAATCCTCGGAAAAGGCGATCTCGTCCTCGGTCGGGTCGTCGGTAGTGGTGATCGTCACGTCGCTGAACTGCACGACCTCGTCCGAAGAGGTGAAGTCGGCCACGACGCGGAACTGCGCATTGTCTTCGACCGTGTCGAGGATGCCGCCGGAATAGGTCAGGTCGCTGAGGTTTTCGCCCAGCTTCTGGCCGGTCTGGTTTCCGACCAGCGCCTTCTGGTGATAATCAACCTCGAAGGTGTCCAGCGTCACCCAGTGGCCGCCGTCGATCTGCACCTGCACGTGCAGCTGATCTTCGAGCCAGCCCGAGTTTTCGAAGTTGTACGCCTTGTTGATCTTGCCGGTCAGCTCGAAGGTCACGGGACCGTCGCTGTCGACCTCTTCGAAGGTCAGCGCACCGTCGTAGCAGCCATTGGCGGTCAGCTTTCCGTTGGACATGTACCAGCGCGCATCGGAGGCGATGCCGGAGCTGTCGGCAGGATGGTAGACGCCCGAGGGATCGAATTCGAAGGCGATCTCCTGCACCGGTCCGCTGCCCGGCACGCCGGCCAGCAGAACCTGGCCCGCGCCGTCGTCGGAATTGACCACCGCCGTGAGCGAGCTCAGGTCGATGTCTTCGGCGGTGAGAGGGTTCAGGCTGTCGAGGTAGAAGGTGAAGAACCCGGTGCCCACCGTGCCGCTGGTGGAATCCGCGGTCTGGCCGAACTGCACCTTCACGTCGTAATTGTCCTGGGTCGTCGCACCGTTGGACAGGCTGTTCTCTGAATCGGCATTGGCCGAAAAGCCGGTCACGGCCTCTTGGTTGACCAGCGGGAAGATCACCAGGTCCGACGCCACGGCATCGTTGGTGAGGTTGAAGAAGACCCCGTCGAGGTCGAAGTTTGCAGGATCGTCCGGTTCGACCTGGAAAAACAGGTTGCCCTCATCCTCGAAGATGTAGACCCGCACCTGAGGATCGGTCCCCAGCACCACTTCCTTTGCATAGCCTGTCGGCATGGCTTGTCCCCCTTACAAGACAAATTGTGACCATTCACAGGCATTTCTTAGGCGCATCCGTTGCGCCGCGGATGCAATTTGTTTGAAACACTCTGTTTCCGCGGGGATTCGGCGGAGTTTGAAAGTCGCGCCGGGTCGGTATGCGCACAATCGCGTTCTTGGGCAGGTTTTGTCCCTGATCCGGAAACGCGGTGTCGTCGCGGGATCCGACGCCCATCACATGCGTCGGATGTCCCGGGTCAGAAACGAAAACGGCCCCGATGTTGCCATCGGGGCCTTGTCATGTGCTGCACCGTCCGCTCAGCGGTTCTCGATATCCGTGTAGTCGCGCAGCGTGTTGCCGAGATAGAGCTGCCGCGGGCGGCCGATCTTGAGCTGCGGGTCGCTGATCTGTTCCTTCCACTGAGAAATCCAGCCGACGGTCCGGGCCACGGCGAAGATCGGCGTGAACATCGAGGTCGGAAAGCCCATCGCCTCGAGGATGATGCCGGAATAGAAATCGACGTTCGGGAACAGCTTCTTGTCCGAAAAATAGGGATCGGCCAGCGCCGCCGCCTCCAGCTCCTTCGCGACCTGCAGGACCGGGTTGTTCTCGACGCCCAGAAGGTCCAGCACCTCGTCGGCGGATTGCTTCATCACCTTGGCGCGCGGGTCGAAGTTCTTGTAGACGCGGTGGCCGAAGCCCATCAGCCGGTAGGGATCGTTCTTGTCCTTGGCGCGGGCGATGAATTCCGGGATGCGGTCGGGCGTCCCGATTTCCTTTAGCATCTCGAGGCAGGCCTGGTTGGCGCCGCCATGCGCCGGACCCCAAAGGCAGGCGATGCCGGCGGCGATGCAGGCAAAGGGGTTGGCGCCAGAGGACGAGGCCAGACGCACGGTCGAGGTCGAGGCGTTCTGCTCGTGATCGGCGTGCAGGGTAAAGATCCGGTCCATCGCGCGGCTCAGGATCGGGTTGACCACGTATTCCTCGGCCGGGACGGCAAAGCACATGCGCAGGAAGTTCGACGCATAGTCGAGGTCGTTGCGTGGATAGATGAACGGCTGGCCGACGTGGTACTTGTAGGCCCAGGCGGCGATGGTCGGCATCTTGGCGATCAGGCGGATCGACGCGACCTCGCGCTGCCAGGGGTCCGAGATGTCGGTACTGTCGTGGTAGAAGGCCGACATCGCGCCGACGACGCCCACCATGACCGCCATCGGATGCGCGTCGCGGCGGAACCCGCGGAAGAAGTTCTGCATCTGCTCGTGCAGCATCGTGTGGTTGGTCACACGGTTCTCGAAATCCTCGAGCTGCGCGCCGGTGGGCAGTTCGCCGTAAAGCAGCAGGTAGCAGACTTCGAGGAAGTGCGATTTCGACGCCAACTGGTCGATCGGGTAGCCGCGGTGCAGCAACTCGCCCTTGTCGCCGTCGATAAAGGTGATGGTGCTGTCGCAGGATGCGGTGGAGGTGAAGCCCGGATCGTAGGTGAAGGCGCCAGTCTGGGCATAGAGCTTGCGGATGTCGATGACATCGGGACCCGCGGTCGGCGTGAACATGGGCAGTTCGTATTCGGTGCCGTCAATGTTCAGCGTCGCGGATTTTTTGGAGTCTGCCATGAATAGTGTCCTTTGTTCCAAGCTGCCGGGCGCTGCCGGCCTTCTATCCGTCAACGGTCTTGAGAAAGTGTGACCCGGAAGGGATCAGCCGCTCTCAAATTCCGCGGCCCGGCCCAGACGAGACAGGGTTTCGTCGCGGCCCAGGACCAACATCATGTCGAACACGCTCGGGGTGACCGCGCGCCCGGCAAGAGCGGCCCGCATCGGACCCGCCAGCTTGCCGAATTTGGTCTCGTGCGCCTCGGCAACCTGCGTGGTGACACGCTCCAATTCGTCTCGGGACCACGTAGCATTTTGCAGGTGCGGCGTCAACGCGGCCAGTATACTGCGGGATACCGGATCGAGTGCCTTGGCGGCTTTCTCATCCGGAAAAATCGGCGTTTCCGCCAGAATAAAGTGCGCTTTTTCAAGCAGTTCCGGTATGGTCTTGGCTCGGTCCTTGAGGCAGTACATCGCCCGTCCCAACCCGTCCGCCTGACCCGCGGTCAAGGGCGGATCGCCCACGGCGGCGCGGAATTGGGCGATTTCATGCAGCAGTGCAGCATCGTCGGCCATGGCGATCTGCTGACCGCAGATGTTCTCCAGTTTCTTGAAGTCGAGCCGCGCCGGAGACTTGCCGATTCCCGACAGGTCGAACCACTCCTGCGCCTGTGCATCCGTGAAGACCTCGTCGTCGCCATGGCTCCAGCCCAGCCGCGCGAGATAGTTGCGCATCCCCGCCGCCGGGTAGCCCATGGTCTGGTATTCCTCGAGCCCCACGGCGCCGTGGCGCTTGGACAGCTTCTTGCCGTCGGGGCCGTGGATCAGCGGGATATGCGCCCAGACCGGCACGTCCCAGCCCATGGCCGTGTAGATGCCCATCTGCCGAGCGGCGTTGTTGAGGTGATCGTCGCCGCGGATCACATGGGTCACGCCCATGTCGTGGTCGTCCACCACCACCGCCAGCATGTAGACCGGCGTGCCGTCCGAGCGTAGCAACACCATGTCGTCGAGCTGATCGTTGCCGATGCTGACGTCGCCCTGCACCGCATCCCGGATCACCGTCGTCCCGTCCAGCGGGGTCTTGAGCCGGATGACATAGGGCGCGTCCGGGTGGGTCACCGGATCGGCGTCGCGCCAGGGGCTCTGGAACAGGGTCGACCGGCCTTCGGAGCGGGCGGCCTCGCGGAAGGCCTCGATTTCCTCCTGGGTGGAGAAGCACTTGTAGGCGGCCCCCTTCTCAAGCAGCTGATGCGCCACCTCGGCGTGACGGTCAGCACCTGCGGCCTGGCTCACCACTTCGCCGTCATGGTCCAGACCCAGCCAGTCCAGCCCCTTGAGGATCGCGGCGGTCGCCTCGGGGGTCGAGCGGGCACGGTCGGTATCCTCGATCCGCAGCAGGAACTTGCCGCCACGGCCCCGCGCGAACAGCCAGTTGAACAGCGCCGTCCGCGCCCCGCCGATGTGCAGGTAGCCGGTCGGCGAGGGCGCGAAACGGGTGACGATCTCGGAGGCCATGGGGCGTTAACCTTATGATAACCGCAGGCAGATAGCGTTGAGGCTTCCTTAACCATTGGCCGCAGGGAGGACAAGCATGCGGCGGGTGCTGGCGCGGGTCGAAGCGGGGCTCCTGGGGCAGCGCGGGCATCTCTTTCCCTGGGTGCCGGTGTTCCTGGCGATCGGCATCGGCGGCTATTTCGCGCTGCGGTTCGAACCGCCGGTCTGGGCGCTGATCTCGTCCGGCCTTGGCGGACTCGTCCTGATCTGCCTGCACCGCTGGTGCGGCGCGCTTTCGGGAACGCTGCTGCTGGCCGCCGGGCTTGTCGCCTGCGGCGCCGCCCTCGCAGGCGCTCGCGCGCAGATGGTGGCCGCGCCACTGATCGAATACCGCTACTATGGCCCGATCGAGGGGCGCATCGTGGATATCGACCGCTCCGCCTCGGACGCGGTGCGGCTGACGCTCGACCAGGTGGTGCTGGAACGTATGGCGCCCGACCGGCGTCCGGAGCGTGTACGCGTGGCGCTGCATGGGCAACAGGGTTACATCGATCCGGCACCGGGGATGCGGGTGATCCTGACCGGGCACCTCTCGGCGGCCAACGGCCCGGTGGAGCCGGGCGGCTTCGACTTCCGCCGCCACGCCTGGTTCCAGCGTCTCGGCGCCGTCGGCTACACCCGCACGCCGGTGCTGAATCTTGAGGAACCGGGTCCGGGACTGCGCATCTTTGCCGCGCGCATGGCGTTGTCGGAGAGGGTGCAGAACGGCCTGCCCGGAGAGACCGGCGCCTTTGCCGCCGCGATCATGACCGGAGACCGCAGCGGCATGGGGCAGGGCACGCTGACCGCCCTGCGCCACAGCAACCTGGCGCATCTGCTGGCGATCTCCGGCCTGCACATGGGGCTTCTGGCCGGCTTCGTCTTCGGGGTCTTGCGCCTTGGCCTCATCGGTTTCGCCCTGCGCTATCCGGTCAAGAAGTTTGCCGCCACGGGCGCCTTGGCGGTGGCGGCGGGCTACCTCGCGCTCTCGGGCGGCAACGTGGCCACCGAGCGCGCCTTCGTCATGGTCGCCGTGGCGCTGCTCGCGGTACTCTGCGACCGCCGCGCGATCAGCCTGCGGGCGGTGGCGATCGCGGCGCTGATCGTGCTTCTGCTGCGGCCCGAAGCCTTGCTCGGCCCCGGCTTCCAGATGTCCTTTGCCGCCACCACCGCGCTCGTGGCCGTCTTCGCGGCTTTGCGACACATCCCGCCGGACCGCCGCGGGCCAAAGGTGCTGCGGGCGGCCGGGGCGGTGGTGTTGTCCTCGCTGGTCGCGGGGCTGGCCACGGCGCCCGTCGCCATGGCGCATTTCAACATCGTTTCGCATTACGGGCTGCTCGCGAACCTCGTCTCGGTGCCGCTGATGGGGGTGCTGGTGATGCCGGCCGCGGTGCTGGCGGCGCTGCTCATGCCGCTCGGGCTCGACTGGATCGGGCTGGCGTTGATGAAGCCGGGGCTGGACTGGATCCTGGGCGTCGCGCACCGCGTCAGCGGCTGGGACGGCGCGGTGGGCACCGTGGTGGCGCCGGACCCTGTGGTGCTGCCGCTGTTGGCCCTAGGTATGCTCTTCGTCCTGCTTTGGCAGGGCCGCCTGCGGTGGGCCGGGGTGGCGCCGGCGACGCTTGCGGGGCTGCTCTGGGTGCAGACCGACCGCCCGCCGGTGCTGATCGCCTCGGACGGGCGTCTGGTCGGCGTCATGGGCGTCGAGGGCCGCGCCCTGTCACGGGTGCGCGGCAACGGCTTCGCGGCGGAGGTCTGGCTGGAAAACGACGGCGACGGCGCCGATCAACCGGGGGCCGCGGCGCGCTGGCCCGGCGGGCTGGACGCGGCTGTCGTCGGGCATGCGCTGGGGACCGGCGCGCTCTGGCACGTGCCCGGAAAACGCGCCGCAGAGCAGTTTTCGGGCTGTGCCAAGGGTGACGTGGTGGTGAGTCCCGTGCCGCTGCCGCGGCTCGATTGCCTGACCTTCGGGCCGGAAGATCTGGAGAAAAGCGGCGCCGTGGCGCTCTGGCCGTCCGACACGACCCTGCCGCACATGCTCACCGCGCGGCAGGTGTCGGGACAACGGATCTGGCACGGCGCCGCGGCAGACACCACCGTCCGGCTTGCCCACCGCGGTCCCGGGTAACGATCAGTAGGTGCGGATCAGCCCGACCAGCCGGCCCTGAACGGATACCGCGCCAAGCGGCAGGATGCGCGGCTCGTAGGCCGGGTTCGCCGCCTCGAGCACGATCATGTCGCCCTTGCGCTGGAAGCGCTTGAGAGTCGCCTCGTACCCTTCGATCTGGGCCACGACGATATCGCCGTTGTCGGCGCTCGACGTTTCGCGGATCACCACGACGTCGCCGTCGTTGATGCCCGCGTCGATCATCGAATCGCCTTTGACTTCAAGCGCATAGTGGCGGCCCTTGCCGCTGATCATCTGGCCCGGCACCGCGATGTCGTCGGGGTTGTCGTTCAGCGCCTGGATCGGTTCACCGGCAGCGATACTGCCCACAAGTTGAACGCTGCTGACGTGCAGATCGGCCACCGGCTGCGCACCGGCGGGGCGGCTGTCGGGACGGTCGCCGTCGATCACCTGCGGGCTGAAACCGGCGGGCTTTCCGCCGATGCTGTCGGGCAGCTTCACGATCTCGATGGCGCGCGCGCGGTGCGCCAGACGGCGGATGAAGCCGCGCTCCTCCAGCGCCGTGATCAGCCGGTGAATCCCGGACTTCGACCGCAGGTCGAGCGCGTCCTTCATCTCGTCAAAGCTGGGCGGTACGCCGTCCCGCGCCACGCGCCGGTTGATGAAGTCCAGAAGGTCGAGTTGTTTCTTGGTTAGCATAATGCACTCCACGCCTTATCACGTTTTGTTCTACCCATGTTCTCCATTTGTGTCAACATTTTGTGGATAAGTCTTAAGATTCGGTGAAATGCGCACAAGAAAACGCGTCAGAGCGGGAGGTAGGCCACCGTTTCGCCCGCCGTCCGAGCGGGGTCATCGACCGGCCGCACCAGAAGCGCATTCGCTGCGCCCAGCACGCTCAGCAAGGCGCTGTCCTGCCGGTCGAATGCGGTGAGGCCATCGGCACCCAGATGCGCACGCATGTAATGCTCGCGTGGGCCATTGGCGGGGAGAGGTGCCGCCAGCGAGGCGCGGTGCAACGGTACCGGCGCGCGGCCGAGCCCCAGCATGGCGCGGATCACGGGCAGCACGAAGACATGGCCGCAAACCATTGCGCTCACAGGATTTCCGGGAAGGCCGATCATCATGGAGCCGTGCAGCCGTCCGGCCATGAGCGGTTTTCCGGGCCGCATCGCGACCTTGTAGAACGCTCGCTCCATGCCAAGATCGCCGGCCACCCGAGCGACCAGATCGTGATCGCCGACCGAGGCGCCGCCGATGGTCAGCACGAGGTCCGCACCCTTTGCCAGATCCAGCACCGTGCGCAGTGCGTCGGTGTCGTCGCGGGCGATGGGCAGCATGCGCGGCGCCGCGCCAGCAGCCCGCAAGAGCGCGTGCAGGCCAAAGCTGTTCGACGCGATGATCTGGTCGGGGCCGGGGTCGTCGCCGGGCATCACCAACTCGTCGCCGGTGGCGATGATCGCCACCACGGGTTTGCGGCGCACCGGCACAATCGCGATGTTCATCGCGGCCAGCAGGGCGATGTCGTTGGGGCCCAGCACACGGCCCGCTGTGACCACGTCGCCGCGTTTGAAATCGCCGCCTGCGGGGCGGATATAGCGGTTTTCGTCGAGGTCCGCCTTGAGCGTTATGCGGTCGCGGTCGCGGGTCACATCCTCCTGGATGATGACCCGCATGCCGCCGTCAGGAACCGGGGCACCGGTGAAGATGCGCACCGCCTCGCCGGGGCCGATCGGGCGATCGAAACCGTGGCCCGCCGCCGCTTCGCCGATCACGCGGAACGTGGCGCCGGGCTGTGGATCGGCATCGGGAATGGCATAGCCATCCATGGCCGAGGCGGCAAAGGGCGGCTGGTCGCGCCGCGCGGTGACATCGGCGCCCAGCACGCAGCCCGCCGCCTGAAGCAGCGGCACGTGGTCGACGGGCATGTCTGGCGCAAGCGCGAAAAGCTGGTCCAGCGCCTCTGAAACCGTGATCATGACGCCTCGTAACGTCCCGATTTTCCGCCGTCTTTCAGGATCACCCGGATGCCGCCGATCTGCATCGCCTTGTCCACCGCCTTGGCCATGTCGTAGACGGTGAGCGCTGCCGTGCTGACGGCGGTCAGCGCCTCCATCTCGACGCCGGTCTGGCCGGTGGTCTTGACGGTCGCTTCGATCCGCAGGCCGGGCAGGTCCGGGTCGGGTGTCAGTTCCACCGCGACCTTGGTCACAGGCAGCGGATGGCAGAGCGGGATGAGGTCCGGCGTCTTCTTCGCGCCCATGATCCCGGCAATCCGGGCGATGCCGATCACATCGCCTTTCTTGGCGCGACCTTCTGTAATGATATCATAAGTTTCCCGCGCCATGCTGATGTGGCCTTCGGCCACGGCGACACGCGCGGTCGTGGCCTTGTCCGACACGTCGACCATGTGCGCGTCGCCCTTGGCGTCGAAATGCGTGAGCCCGCTCATGCCGCCACCGGATCCTTGAGCAGCGCGCGGGTGGCCTCCGCCACGTTCTCCTGCCGCATCAGGCTTTCGCCGATGAGAAAGCTGCGCGCGCCACAGGAGGCCATGTCGGCGAGGTCCTCCGGGGTGTTGAGACCCGATTCCGAGATCATCAACCTGCCCGGCGGCACGGCCTTTGAAAGCTCACGCGTCGTCTCAAGTGTGGTCTCGAACGTCTTGAGATTGCGGTTATTTATCCCGATCAGAGGTGACTTCAAAACCAGCGCGCGGTCCAGTTCGGCGCGGTCATGCACCTCGATCAGCGCGTCCATGCCCCAGTCGAACGCCGTGTCCTCGAGCTCGGCAGCCTGTGCGTCGGACACGCTGGCCATGATGATCAGGATGCAGTCGGCATGCAGGGCCCGCGCCTCGACGACCTGGTATGGGTCGTACATGAAATCCTTGCGCAGCGCCGGCAGCGATGTTGCCTTGCGCGCTTGGGTCAGGAAGGGTTTGGCGCCTTGGAAACTGGGCCTGTCCGTCAGCACCGACAGGCAGGTCGCGCCGCCAGCCTCGTAGGCCTCTGCCAGCGACGCAGGATGAAAATCTTTTCGGATCAATCCCTTGGAGGGCGAGGCTTTCTTGACCTCGGCAATCAGCCCGTAGCCCTTGGCCTGCGCGCGTCCCAATGCTTCGGCAAAGCCGCGCACGGGCGGAGCGTTGTGGGCGGCGGCTTCCACATCTGCAAGCGGCAGCGACGCCTTGTCATCGGCGATCTCGTCGAGCTTGTAGGCCTTGATCCGGTCCAGGATCGTGTCGGTCATGTCAGGCATCCTCCGTTCCGGCCCAGCGGATGGGCGGCTCGCCTCTTTCCCTAAGCCAAGCGTTGATCCGGGAAAAGGGCCGTGATCCGAAAAAGCCGCGATAGGCCGACAGCGGCGAGGGATGCGGGCCTTGCAAAACCAGATGGCCGGGGCCGTGGATATGCCGGGCAAAGCGCTGCGCCGGACCGCCCCAGAGGACAAAGGCGCGCGGCCGGTCCGAGAGGTGCTCCAGAACCTCGGCCACCAGCCGGTCCCAACCCAGCCGCGCGTGGGCCTTGGGCTTGCCCTGCGGCACGGTCAGCGCGGTGTTGAGCAGCAGAACGCCTTGTTCGGCCCAGTCGGTGAGGTCCGTTCGCTGACGCGGCGTGCCAAGGTCGTCCTGCACCTCTTTGAAAATATTGCCAAGACTGTCCAGTCGCCCGCCGAAACCCTGGGGGATGGAAAAGGCGAGACCGTCCGCCTTGCCGGGCGTGTGGTAGGGGTCCTGGCCCAGGATCACGACGCGGGTCCGGTCGGGCGCACACAGGTCCAGCGCGCGGAACCGCGCGTCTGCGGGTGGAAAGACCGGGGCGGTCTCCTGCGCCAATGCGGTCTTGATCGCGGCGAATGGCGCACCGAAAAACGGCAGGTGCGCCCAGGCGGCGGGCGGCGCTGTCACGCGGCCTGCGTCGCCCGGGCGAGTGCTTCGATCTTGGCGCGGGCTGCGCCCGAATCGATGCTTTCCCGTGCCATTTCAACGCCTTCACGCAGATTTTTCGCGTGATCCGCGACCACCATGGCGGCGCTGGAATTGAGCAGGACCGCATCGCGGAAGGCCGAAGCTTCGCCGTCCAGCAGCGCGCGGAACGCGGCGCCATTCTGTTCCGGCGTGCCGCCGAGGATCGCCTCGAAGGGGTGCACCGGCAGGCCCGCATCCTCGGGGTGCAGTTCCGTCTCGGAAATGCTGCCGTCGGCCTCGAGCGCGGCGATCCAGCTGATGCCGGTGATGGTCAACTCGTCCGTGCCATCCGATCCGTGCACCAGCCATGCCCGTTCGGAGCCGAGCTGTGCCAGCGTTTCCGCCATCGGCCGGATCAGGTCGCGCGAAAACGCGCCGGTGAGCTGGCGCTTGACCCCCGCGGGGTTGGTGAGCGGGCCGAGGATGTTGAAGATCGTGCGCGTGCCCAGCTCCATCCGCACCGGCCCGACATGGGCCATGGCGGGGTGGTGCATGGGCGCCATCATGAAGCAGATGCCAACCTCTTTCAAAGCGCGTTCAACGTGTTGCGCGTCGATCATCACGTTGATGCCAAGCTGGCCCAAGGCGTCCGCCGCACCGGACTTCGACGACAGGTTGCGGTTGCCGTGCTTGGCGACGGGCACGCCGGCGCCTGCGACCACGAAGGCCGTGGCGGTCGAGATGTTGAGCGTGCCCTTGCCGTCGCCGCCGGTGCCGACGATGTCCATGGCGCCCGGAGGGGCCGCGACCTTGTTGCACTTGGCGCGCATGACGGCGGCGGCGGCGGAATATTCGTCCACCGTCTCGCCGCGGGTGCGCAGCGCCATCAGCAGGCCGCCCACCTGTGCGGGCGTCGCTTCGCCGTCGAAGAGGATGCCGAAGGCGGTTTCGGCCTCGGCGCGGGTCAGGGCGCGGTCGGCGGCGGCGCCGATCAGCGGTTTCAGCGCGGCGCTCATGCGGGCACCGGCAGGATGTCGAGGAAGTTGCGCAGAAGAGCGTGGCCATGCTCCGACGCGATGGATTCTGGGTGGAACTGCACGCCATGGATCGGCAGGTCGCGATGCTGCAGGCCCATGATCGTGCCGTCCTCAAGTTCGGCCGTGACGGTCAGGCAGTCGGGCAGGGTGGCGCGGTCCACCACCAGCGAATGATAGCGGGTCGCGGCAAAGGGCGAGGACAGGCCGGCAAAGACGCCGGTGCCGGTATGCATCATCTGGCCCATCTTGCCGTGCACGATGTCGCGGTGCTGCACCACCCGTCCGCCGAAGGCCTGCCCGATCGTCTGGTGCCCGAGGCAGACGCCCAAAAGCGGCATCCCGGTCTCGGCGGCCGCCTGGGTCAGCGCCAGGCAGATACCGGCATGGTCGGGGTCCGACGGCCCCGGCGACAGCAGGATGCCCGCGGGACGCAGCGCCATCGCCTCCTGCACGTTCAGGGCGTCGTTGCGGACCACCTTCACCTCAGTGCCAAGCTCGCCCACGTAATGCACGAGATTGTAGGTGAAGCTGTCGTAGTTATCTATCAGCAGCAGCATGGTGTTTCTTTGTTGGCAGGGCTGGTGGGGCACGCCCCGGTTGCCGTATAGATGGACCAGGGCGCGGAGCAGCGTCAAGAGCGTGCGGGACACACCCGGCGCGGCAGGCGCACGCAACAGGCGAAGTGAACGAGAGGACGGAACCCATGGCGAAAGGGTTTGTGGCGGGAGCGGTCTGGGGGCTGGTGGTCTCGGCGGCCGGGGCAGGGGCCGTGTCGCTGGCGGTCGGGGTGGCGCCGATCGTGGACGCGCCGCCCGCGCCCGAGGACATCGAGGTGGCGGTGCTGCCCGCCGATCCTGGCGAGGAGGTCGCGCCCGATCCGGTCGACGCGGCGACCCCGCCCGAGGAGACGCCGCAAGCCGAGGCGAGGACACCCGAGGCCGCGCTGCCCGACACGCCGCCTCTGCGCTTCGAGGACACCACCGAAACCCCGCCCGAGGCAGCCGCGCCGCCGGAACCGGCCCGTCGGCCCGGAGACGAGGCCGATGTGGCCGCTCCTTCGGACGCGGGCACCGCACCCGCGGCTCCCGAGGATGCGGCGGACGCCCCGCTGACCGCCGAGACAACCGAACCCGCAGCCGTGCCGGAGACGGCGTTGGCCGGAGATGCGCCGCCGGCGCCGGACCTTGCCGATCCGCCGGGCGGCGTCGACGTGGCGACAGACTCGCCGGTTCTGCCCAGCGTTCAGGCCGCGCTTCCCGAGGCGCCCGGTACGGAAACCGAACCCTCCATCGCCACTGAACCGGCGCAGCCGCCGATGCCGCAGGTGCCGTCGGAGGAGAGCGGCCTGATTGCGGATGCAGAGGAGGGATCGGGCGCGGTGTCGGCAGAGGCGGATGCGGGGACCGGTGACACCGACGCTGCGCCGCAGTCGATGGCGGCAGCACCCGAGACCGCAATGCCCACGCCGGACGCAGACGAGGCCGCTCCGGAAAATGCGGAGCAGCGCGCCGAGGATGTGGCGACCGCGCCCGACGCCGGGACCACTGTGCCGGATGTCGCAGAGGCCGAGGCGGCGCCCGATCCGGCCGAGACCGCTCCGGACGGCGCGGAGCCGGCGCCCGAGGTCATGGCGACCGCGCCCGAGACGGCTGCGCCGGATGCGGCTGAGGCAGAGGCCGAACCCGGGCGCGCGCCGCTGGCACGGATCACGCCCGACCCGACGCCCGGGACAGGAAGCGATGACGCGTCCGACACCGAGACGGCGGCAATTCCCCGGCCGGCCATCGGCACTCCGGCGGTGTCGTTGATCGACCGCGGCTCCGCCGTGCCGGACAGCCGTCTGCCGGTGGTGGGCGCGCCCGAGGACAGCGGCACGGCAGAGGCCACGGACCCGGCACCGCTGGTCGCTCATGCGGCTTCGGTCGATGTCGAAGCGGATCTGCCGCGCATGGCCATCGTGCTGATCGATCCCGGCAGCGGGCCGCTGGGGCCGGACACGCTGGACGCCTTCCCGTTTCCGGTGACCTTCGCGATCGACCCCAGCGCGCCCGAAGCGGCAGAGCGCATGAAAGGTTACCGCGAGCGCGGCTTCGAGGTCATGGCGCTGGCCGGTGTGCCGGACGGGGCGCAGCCGTCGGACGTGGAGGTGACGCTCGCCGCGGCGCTGCGCGCGGTGCCCGAGGCGGTGGCGGTGCTGGAAACGCCCGATGCGGGGCTGCAAGGCGCGCGCAATGTGTCGGACCAGGCCGCGCAGGTGCTGCGCGACAGCGGCCACGGGCTGGTGCTCCAGGCCAAGGGGCTCAACACGGCGACCGCGCTGGCGGCGCGCGAAGGTGTGCCTGCGGCGACGGTCTTCAAGGATTTCGACGGCGACGGGCAGGACCCGCGCGCGATCCGGCGGTTCCTCGACGGCGCGGCGTTCCGAGCCCGCCAGGACGGGGCCGTGGTGATGATGGGGCGGCTGACGGCGGACACGCTGTCGGCGCTGCTGCTCTGGGGCTTGCAGGACCGCGCCAGCCAGGTGGCACTGGTGCCGGTGTCGGTGGTGCTGAGCGAGGCGGCGGGGCTTTAGTGCGGTCGAGGCGGTCCGCGAGGGCCAAGGAGCCGCTTATCCGCCCTGACGGGCGTTTGCGCGACCGGCCCAGTCGGCAAGCGTGGTGGCCAGATCGCCGTAGCCGGTGAACCGCCATTCGAACGCCAGCCCCAGCCGCGCCGCATGGGCGCGGGCCTTTTCGACCAGGGCCGGATCGTCGGTCTGGGCCTGGTAGACCAGCTTTTCGTAATGGCCGAAATACATGTCGCGCAGCTGCGGATGCCGGTCGAGCCCGAGCGGCTTCCAGACGAAGGCATCGAACTGCCGCACCAGGAAATCCGTGAGGTAGAAGGCGGTGATCTCGTCACGCGCGGCAAAGTCCTGCACGCCTTCGAAAAAGGCATAGCAATGCGGACCCGCGACCATCTCGACTCCCATCTCGCGGCAGGCGGCCTCGAGCCCGCCGCCGGTGCCGCAATCTGCGTAGACCACGAAGATTTCCGAATAGTCCGCGCGGTGCTCTGCCACGGCGGCGCGGACCGCGTCCGTAATGCGGTCGGGATGGTTGTGCAGGATCGCGGGCAGACAGGCGAGGTCGATGTGGTGCCAGCCGTTCGCCGCCTTGAGGTCGAGGATTTCGCGGGCCAGCGCCCCGCAGGCGATCAGGAGGATGCGGCCCCGGCCTGCGGCGGGCAGACCGTCGCGGGTCAGATCCTCGTCGGTGACAGCTTGCGGATCAGGGGTGGCTGTCGTCATAGGGCACATGCGCCAGCGCCCAGCGGGCCAGCAGGCCCAGGGCCATGAGCACGGGCAACACCGTCAGCGCGCCCCAGGCGTTCAGGGCCCAGATCGTCAGGCCTGCCGCTGCGAGGACGGAAAAGATCATCAGTGCGAACGATGTGACTGGCATTCGAATCTCCCTTCACCCCACAATATGGGGCGATGGAGCCAAAAGAAAAAGACCCCCGGCCTGCGGCAAGGGGTCTGGTGGCGGTTGCGGGCGCGATCGGATGCAAATCAGCCGGCGGCGCGGCGATTGTGCTTGCGCAGGACGAAATCCTTGGCCGTCTCGACCGCCACGGCGGCGTCGCGGCAATAGGCGTCGGCGCCGATGGCCTTGCCGAATTCCTCGTTCAGCGGCGCGCCGCCCACCAGAACGATATAGTCGTCGCGAATGCCCTGTTCGACCATCGTGTCGATCACGACCTTCATGTAGGGCATGGTGGTGGTCAGCAGCGCCGACATGCCGACGATGTCGGCCTTTTCGGCGGCGGCGGTTTCGAGGTAATTCTCCACCGGGTTGTTGATCCCCAGGTCGACCACCTCGAACCCGGCGCCTTCCATCATCATGCCGACGAGGTTCTTGCCGATGTCGTGGATGTCGCCCTTGACCGTGCCGATGACCATCTTGCCGATGGTCGGTGCGCCGGTTTCCGCCAGCAGCGGTTTCAGGATGGCCATGCCGCCCTTCATCGCGTTGGCGGCCAGCAGCACCTCGGGCACGAAGAGGATGCCGTCGCGGAAGTCCTTGCCGACGATGGTCATGCCGCCGACGAGCGCCTTGGTCAGGATGTCGTAGGGTTGCCAGCCGCGTTCAAGCAGGATGTTCACGCCTTCCTCGATCTCTTCCTTGAGACCGTCGTAGAGGTCGTCGAACATCTGCTGGACCAGTTCGTCGTCGTCCAGTTCGGACAGGATGATGTCGTCTTCTTCGTCGGACATGGCGGGTTCCTTCAGGCGGGCGCGGATGACGCGCGCAGGTGGTGTTCGGTGACATATTCCACGAATTTCATCGCGGAGTTGCTGGTTTGCGACTTGCCGCGCGTGTAACACGACGCGCGGCACGGCGCCGGCGCGTCTGTGCCCCGGCGGCGACAGCCTGGATTGCAAATGTTCTTATTTCGTTCTAGCCTGTCGGAATGACAGTTCCGGAGAACAGGATCGCGCCGGATCGGCGCCGTGGACGCGGAACGGCCAGCTGCGATGCCGGGCGCTTCGAACGTCTGAACCGCGTGCTGGAAACCGACGGCTGGGAGATCGACCCCGAACTGCCGCCGCTGCGCACCCATGTGTCGGACGAACGTCCGCGCTCGGCCATCAGCTATGTCTCCTCGCCCGATCTGCCCTTCGACCGCACGCTGAATCCCTACCGGGGCTGCGAACACGGCTGCGTCTACTGCTTCGCCCGGCCCAGCCATGCCTGGCTCGGCCTGTCGCCGGGACTGGATTTCGAAACGCGGCTCATTGCCCGGCCGCAGATGCCCGAGGTGCTGGCGCGGGAATTGCGGGCGCGCGGCTACACCCCGCGGACGTTGGCCATCGGCACCAACACCGATCCATACCAGCCGATCGAGCGCGACCGCGGCATCATGCGCGCCTGTCTCGAGGTGCTGCGCGATTTTAACCACCCGGTGGCGATCGTGACCAAGGGCACGTTGGTCGAACGGGACATCGACATCCTGGCTCACATGGCGGCACAGGGGTTGGCGCGCGTGGGGGTCTCTGTCACCACGCTCGACCCGAAACTCAGCCGCCGGATGGAGCCGCGCGCGCCGTCCCCGGCGCGGCGGTTGCAGACCATCCGCGCGCTCAGCGGCGCGGGCATCCCGGTGCGGCTCATGGCCTCGCCGCTGGTGCCCGCGCTCACCGATCCCGAGCTCGAGGCCATCCTGGCCGCCGGGGCCGACGCGGGGGCGGATGCGGCGAGCTGGATCATGCTGCGGCTCCCGCACGAGGTGTCGGCGCTGTGGCGCGACTGGCTGGCGGAGCATTACCCCGACAGGGCGGAGCGGATCATGGGCCACCTGCGCGCCATGCACGGGGGCAAGGATTACGACAGCCGCTGGCATCACCGGATGCGCGGAGAGGGGCCTTACGCACAGGTCATCGCGCACCGCTTTGCCGTGGCCGCGCGGCGGCTGGGTCTCGACCGGACCACCGCACCGCTGCGCGCAGACCTGTTCCGCCCGCCGCCCAGGGCGGGGGATCAGCTGTCGTTGTTCTGAGCGGTCGATGGCGGTCATTCTCGGTTTCTGTTTCGGTCTCGGTTTCGGACAAGCGGCGTCAGGGCGCCTCAGGCGTTGAACGTACGAACAGGCGCGGGGCGCTCCCGGGTCGGCACCGCCGTGATGCCGCTGTGCCGGCAGAGGGAAGGGCGGCGCGCCGGATCGTCGCAGGCCGCGGGCTGCCATCCGCCGGCAAGCCGCGGCGGGCCGTCACCCCCGCCGACGTCCGCGGCGTTCGCGCTTCGGCGCGGTATCGTCACCGGTGCCATCGGTTTCCGATGAAAACGGCCCCAGCGCCGCGACGATCTGGTCGAGCGTCGGCGCCGGACCCTTGTCGCGGGTTTCGAGCGCCTCGCGCATGGCCCGCAGGTGTTCCGGCATGGTGCCGCAGCAGCCGCCGATGATCCGCGCGCCGCAGTTGCGGGCCATCACCGCGTAATCGGCCATCAGCTCGGGCGTGCCGTCGTAGTGGATGTGGCCGTCCTTGTATTTCGGAATGCCGGCGTTGCCCTTGGCGATGATCGGCATGTCGGTGCCTTGCGCCGAAAAACCGAGCACCGTGCGCAGGATGTCCGCCGCCCCGGTGCCGCAGTTGGCGCCGAAGGCCAGCGGCGCGTTCTCGATCCCGTCGACGATGCCCACCATGTCAGCCGAGGTGACGCCCATCATCGTGCGCCCGGCGGTGTCGAAGCTCATGGTGCCGCACCACGGCATGCCCGCCAGCTTGAATGCCTCGGCGGCGGCGCGGAATTCCTCGGGGGCCGAAATCGTCTCGACCCAGAGCACGTCGGCGCCGCCTGCCTTGAGCCCCTCGGCGGTCTCGTGGAACATCTCGACCGCCTCGGCATGGCTGAGCGAGCCCACCGGTTCCATGATGTCGCCGGTGGGGCCGACCGATCCGGCGACGACGATGTCGCGGCCCGAGGCATCGGCGATCTCGCGGGCGATCTCGGCGCTAAGGCGCGACAGTTCGTGCGCGCGGTGCTGGGCGTCGTGCAGTTTCAGCCGCGAGGCGTTGGCGCCGAAGGAGTTGGTCAGGAAGATGTCGCTGCCGGACTCGACGGCGCCGCGGTAGAGCGTGCGGATCTTGTCGGTCTCGGTCTCGTTCCAGAACTCCGGCGCGTCGCCGGAACTCAGCCCCATGTTGAAGAGGTTAGTGCCAGTGGCGCCATCGGCCATCAGCCAGTCGCGGGTCGCCAGCAGCTTGGAAAGCGCGTCGGTCATCGAAACATCCTGTCTGTCATTGCGCCTCTGTTTCACGGGCCGTGTCTTGAGGCAAATTCATAATATTCATCATCGTGATGAGCGAAACCGATATGCGAAACGCGCACCGGGTGCGGTGCGCGTTATGTCGGGGCGGTCTCGCCTCCGTTCCGCCCTGTCAGGGCGCGCGGGGTTATTCGTCCAGCAGCTGCGCCTTGGCCTCGGCTTCGCATTCGATCAGCTTGGCGCGGATCTCGGCGTCGGTGGCCTTGCTGCCCAGATCGCCCGCGACCTTGCGGATCACGTCCTCGTAGCCGGCCTCTTCGAAATCGGCCTTCACGACCTCTTTGGCATAGTCCTCGGCCTCGCTGCCGGTCTTGCCCAGAAGGCCGGCGGCCCAAAGGCCCAGCAGCTTGTTGCGCCGCGCCTCGGCGCGGAACTGCATCTGCGCGTCATGCGCGTACTTGTTTTCGAATGCGTTTTCGCGGTCGTCGAACGTGCCCATCGGCCTCGTGCTCCCTCAAGCGTGAATGTTGCCCAAGGATATGCAACGCGCGGGGTCCTTTCGCAAGGGCGCAGGGCCGGCGCCTGTGCCGATGCAGCCGCTTGCGACGGTGACGCCCATGGACTAAGAGAGCGCAACGGCGCGGACACCGCCGCGCGCCCCCGGACAAAGAGAGCTGCCATGGCACGCCGTAAGAAAATCTACGAAGGCAAGGCGAAGATCCTGTACGAAGGCCCCGAACCGGGCACCATCGTGCAGTATTTCAAGGACGATGCCACCGCCTTCAACGCCCAGAAGAAGGACGTGATCGACGGCAAAGGCGTGCTCAACAACCGGCTGTCGGAATTCTTCATGACCGGGCTGAACGGTATCGGGGTGCCCACGCATTTCATCAAGCGGCTGAACATGCGCGAACAGCTGGTGCGCGCGGTCGAGATCGTGCCGCTCGAGATTATCGTGCGCAACTACGCCGCCGGGTCGCTGTCCAAGCGACTGGGCATCGAGGAAGGCACGGCGCTGCCGCGCCCCATCGTCGAATACTGCTACAAGGACGACAAGCTGGGCGATCCGCTGGTCACCGAAGAGCATATCGCCGCCTTCGGCTGGGCCAGCCAGCAGGACATGGACGACATCCTGAGCCTGGCACTGCGGGTCAACGATTTCCTCTCGGGCGTGATGATGGCGGTCGGTATCCGGCTGGTGGACTTCAAGATCGAGGTGGGTCGGGTCTATGACGGCGATTTCCAGCGGCTGATCGTGGCCGACGAGATTTCGCCCGACAGCTGCCGGCTGTGGGATCTCGAGACAGGGCAGAAGCTCGACAAGGACGTATTCCGCCGCGACCTCGGCTCGCTGACGGATGCCTATACCGAAGTGGCGCGGCGGCTGGGTGTGATGCCCAAGAACGCCACGCAGATGACGAAGCCGACGCTGATCAACTGACGGCGTGCCCGGCGCGTGCGTCGGGACATGCGAGTTTATCGGCAAGATGAAGCCGGGGCGCCGCGCGTCCCCGCGAGCGGAGAAAACGATGAAGGCACGCGTGTTTGTAATGCTGAAGGACGGCGTTCTGGACCCGCAGGGGGCGGCGGTGCAGCACGCACTCGGCGGGCTCGGCTTCGAGGGGGTCGAGGGCGTGCGCCAGGGCAAGGTGATTGAACTCGACCTTGCCAAGGGCACCACCGAAGAGACCGTGCGCGAGATGTGCGAGAAGCTGCTCGCCAACACCGTGATCGAAAGCTACCGGATCGAAATGGCCTGATTGCCGCGACGCCGCCGGCCAGAGCGTGTTCCCGACCGGTCCCAAGGAGTGTGTTCCATGAAAGCCGCCGTCATTGTCTTCCCCGGGTCCAACTGCGACCGCGATCTCGCCACGGCCTTCGCCGCGGCGGGCTGCGATGTCAGCATGGTTTGGCACAAGGACACCGACCTGCCAGCCGGTGTCGACATCGTCGGCATCCCCGGCGGCTTCTCCTTCGGCGATTATCTCCGCTGCGGCGCCATCGCAGCCAATTCGCCGATCTGCCGCGCGGTCAAGGCGCATGCCGACCGGGGCGGGTATGTCTTCGGCCCCTGCAACGGCTTCCAGATCCTGACCGAGACCGGGCTGCTGCCGGGTGCGCTGCTGCGGAACGCCGGCCTGAAATACATCTGCCGCACTGTCCCGCTGGTCGTGGCCACTTCTGACAGCGTCTATACGCGCGGCTACGATGCCGGCGACACGATCCGCATTCCCATCGCGCATCATGACGGCAACTACACCGCCGATGCCGCGACGCTGGACCGGCTCGAGGCCGAGGACCGCATCGCCTTCCGGTATGGCGCCAATCCCAACGGATCGGCCCGCGACATTGCCGGCATCCTGTCCGAAAACCGCCGCGTTCTGGGGCTGATGCCGCATCCCGAGCGCGCCGCCGACGCGGCGCAAGGCAACACCGACGGCGCGCCGTTTTTCCGTCATCTGACCGAGGCGCTGACCGCGGCCTGAGGCATCTTTCCGCCGCGCCTTCGGTGACGGCCCATGCCGCCGCTTGAGCCTGCGGGCGCGCCCACGTATCGTGACAGAATGGACAAGCCGCAAGACGCCCTGGACGAGGCCCGCCGCACCGCGCCGCTGAGCTGGCGGGTGCGGGTGGCGCTCTGCGGTCTGTTCCTGCTCGCGGTGGCGACGGTCTGGATCACCAATGCGCTGCTCACCGACCGGTTCACCGAAACCACGCGCAATCGCGCCGAGCTGCGGCTTGCGCTCTATTCCGGCAACCTGCTGTCCGAACTACGCCGCAACGCCATCGTACCGCAGCTTCTGGCGCGCGATCCGGCGCTGATCGGCGCGCTCAATTCCAACGATTTCAGCCAGAGCTCGCAGCGGCTGATCTCTTACGTGGACGAGATCGGCGCGGCTTCGCTGATGCTGCTGGATGGCGACGCGCGCACCGTTGCGGCCACCGACCGCAACCGGCTGGGGGAATCGCACAGGAACGCGCCCTATTTCGTGGATGCGCAGCGCTCGAACGCGACCGTCTTCACCACGATCCAGCGAGAGACCGGCGGCTACAGTTTCACCTATTCGCGCCGCGTCGACGACCAGGGCAGCACCATCGGCGTGATCGTGGTGGAAGTGGACCTTGCCAAGTTCGAACGCTCCTGGGCGGGGATTTCCGACGCGGTGCTGGTCACCAATTCCGAAGGCACGATCATCCTTGCCACGGAACCGCGCTGGCGCGGGCTGACGCCGACCGAGGCGCTGCGCCGCGAACCGCCCGACAGCGCCATCGAACGCGCCATCCAGGCCACCGCCGATTGGACCGCATTGCCCGCCGATGCCTATGTGCAAGGCGAGGCGGTGATGCGGATCGACGGGCGCATCCCGTTCCGCGGCTGGTCGATGACCAGCTTCACCACCTATTCCTCGGTGCGTGAGAGGGTGAACGGCGTGCTGGCGCTGGAGATCATGGGCTTCGCGATTCTGGCCGCACTCGCCTTCTATGCGCTCAGCCGCAAGACCGCGCTGCGGATGGCGCTGTTCCAGCGCGAGTCGGCGGAGTTGCGCCAACTCAACGCCCGGCTCCAGCGGGAAATCGCCGAGCGCGAGCGCGTGCAGAAGACCCTTGCCGTGGCCGAGCAGACGCTGGCGCAAAGCTCCAAGCTCGCGGCCCTGGGCGAGATGTCGGCCGCCGTCAGTCACGAATTGAACCAGCCGCTGGCGGCTATGAAGACCTACCTCGCCGGTGCGCGGCTCCTGTTGCGCCGCAACCGGCCCGACGAGGCGCTGACCGCGTTCCACCGCATCGACGACCTCATCGAGCGTATGGGCGGCATCACCCGGCAGCTGAAATCCTATGCCCGCAAGGGCCAGGCGGAGTTCTCGCCCGTGGACATGGGCGATGCGCTGGCCGCGTCCCTGTCGATGATGGAGCCGCAGCTGAAGTCCCGCAAGGTCAAGATCACCCGCATCCTGCCGGACCAGCCGGTCCGCGTCATGGGCGACCGGATGCGGATCGAGCAGGTGATGATCAACCTGCTGCGCAACGCGCTCGACGCCACCAAGACCGTGCGCGATCCGCAGGTCGATATCATCCTCGCCTCCGGAGAGACGGCCACGCTCACCGTGCGCGACAACGGGCACGGGATTGAGGACCTCGATGCACTCTTCGAGCCGTTCTACACCACCAAGCAGCCGGGCGACGGTGTCGGACTGGGGCTTGCCATTTCCTCGGGGATCGTCAACGACCTCGGCGGCCGCCTGACCGCGCGCAATGCGGAAGTCGGCGGGGCTGTGTTCGAGATGCAGCTTCCTATATTGAATGAAGAGACCAGGGCCGCGGAGTAAGCAGCAGATGTCGAAGGCGATGAAAATAGCGATTGTCGATGACGAGAAGGACATGCGCCAGTCGATCAGCCAGTGGCTGGCGCTCTCGGGCTACGACACCGAGGTGTTTGCCAGCGGCGAAGAGGCGCTTGGCGTCGTCGGGCCGGACTATCCGGGCATCGTGATCTCGGATATCCGCATGCCGGGGATGGACGGCATCCAGCTTCTGCGCAAGCTGATGGGCGGCGACTCGGCCCTGCCGGTCATCATGATCACCGGCCATGGCGACGTGCCGATGGCGGTCGAGGCGATGCGCATCGGGGCCTTCGACTTCCTCGAAAAGCCCTTCAACCCGGACCGCATGTCGGAGCTTGCGAAGAAGGCCACCAACGCCCGGCGCCTGACGCTGGACAACCGCGCCCTGCGCAAGGAGCTGTCGGACGGCGGCCAGATCATGCGCAAGCTGATCGGCGCCAGCCCCGCGATGGAGCGGCTGCGCGAGGACGTGCTGGATCTGGGACAGGCCGACGGCCATGTGCTGATCGAGGGCGAGACCGGCACCGGCAAGACCCTGATCGCCCATGCGCTGCACGCGGTGGGCAGCCGCGCGGGCAAGAAATTCGTGCTGCTGTCCTGTGCCGCCATGGACGAGGATACGCTGCTGCGCCGACTCTTCGGACCCATGCAGCCCGACGACACCCGGCTTCCGGCGGTCGAGGAGGCGCGGGGCGGGACCATGGTTCTCGAGGATATCGAGGCGCTGTCGGATTCCGCGCAGGCGCGGCTCCTGTCGGTCATCAATGACCAGGGCACGCCGCCCGAGACCCGCATCGTCGCCATCTGCAACCTTCAGGACGAGGGCCGGACCTGCGAATCCGCCCTGCGCTCCGATCTCTATTACCGGCTTGCGGCGCTCAAGATCACCGTGCCGCCGCTGCGCCAGCGCGGCGAGGACATCCTGACGCTTTTCACCCGGCTGTCGGAGCAATATTCCGAGGAATACGGCTGCGACGCGCCGCAGGTCAGCGCGCAGGAGGCGGCACAGCTTTTGCAGGCGCCCTGGCCCGGGAACGTGCGCCAGCTCATCAACCTTGCCGAACGGGCGGTGCTGCAGTCGCGCCGCGGCTCGGGCACGATCGCGTCGCTCTTGATGTCGGATCACGACGAGATGCAGCCGGTGATGACCACCGAAGGCAAGCCGCTCAAGGAATACGTTGAAGCCTTCGAGCGGATGCTGATCGACAACACCATGCGGCGGCACAAGGGCTCGATTTCCGCGGTGATGGACGAGCTCTGCCTGCCGCGCCGGACGCTGAACGAGAAGATGGCGAAATACGGCTTGCAGCGGTCGGATTACCTCTGAGCGCATTTCTGGTGGACAGTGCGGGAGCGAGGGGCCAGCCCCTCGCGCTCCCCGGAGGTTTATTGGCAAGATGAAGGGTGGTGGCTTCAGGCGGCGGTCGCCGAGGGGGCGGCGCGCATGAGCATGCCGTAGAGGTCGCGCGGGTCGTCCGGATCGGCGAGCAGGTCGAGCGGTTGGTAGAGCCCCGTTTCCATCGCCGTTTCGCGGATGACGCGCAGGGCGCTGAAATCCTCGATTGCGAAACCCACTGAATCGAAGAGCGTGATCTGCTGCGCGTCGCGGCGACCGGGCGCGTCGCCCGAGATGACCTGCCAGAGTTCGGTGACCGGGTGGTCTTCGGGCAGCTGCTGCAGCTCTCCCTCGATGCGGGTCTGTTCGGGGTATTCCACGAAGATGTCGGAGCGTTCGAGGATGGCGCGCGCCAGTTCGGTCTTGCCCGGGCAGTCGCCGCCGATGGCGTTGATGTGCACGCCCGCGCCCACCATGTTGTCGCTCAGGATCGTGGCGTATTGCTTGTCCGCCGTGCAGGTGGTGAGGATTTGCGCGCCTTCGATGGCGGCCTCGGCGCTGTCGCAGGGCACGACGCGCAGGCCGCTGCCCGCGAGGTTGGCCGCGCATTTCGCGGTGGCGGCGGGGTCGATATCGTAGAGCCGCACCTCGCGCAGGCCGAGGATTGCCTGCATGGCGAGGCTCTGGAATTCGGACTGCGCGCCGTTGCCGATCATCGCCATGGTGGTCGCGTTTTTCGGGGCCAGATGTTTCGCCGCGACCGCCGACATGGCGGCGGTGCGCAGGGCGGTGAGCAGGGTCATTTCGGACAGCAGCACCGGGTAGCCGTTGCCGACATTCGCCAGCAGGCCGAAGGCGGTCACGGTCTGCAGCCCTTCGCGCATGTTCTTGGGGTGGCCGTTGACGTATTTGAAGCCGTAGACCTCGCCATCCGAGGTCGGCATCAGCTCGATCACGCCTTCGGGCGAATGGCTGGCGACACGCGGCGTCTTGTCGAAGGCGGGCCAGCGGCGGAAATCCTCCTCGATGGCCTCGGCGAGGCGGCGCAGCAGGGCGTCGAGGCCGACCCGGTGGATCAGTTGCATCATGTGATCGACGGAGACGAAGGGCACATAAGCCTTGTCGGAGGGGGTCATGGCGGGGCTCCTGTCAGAGAATGCGCGGGGTGGGGCGGTCGAAGACGGTGCGTCCGAGCGCCGAGGCGGCAAGGTCGACCATCAGCTGCGCGGTGCGGCCGCGTTCGTCCAGCATCGGGTTCAGCTCCACGAGGTCCAGCGAGGTCATGACGCCGGCGTCGTGGATCATCTCCATCACCAGGTGCGCCTCGCGCACGGTGGCGCCGCCCGGCACAGTGGTGCCGACTGCGGGGGCGACGGCGGGGTCGAGGAAATCGACGTCGAGCGAGACGTGCAGCGCGCCGCCCGCGCCGACCACGGTGTCGAGGAAGGCGTCCAGCGGCTTGGCGATGCCGTGTTCGTCGATGTCGCGCATGTCGTGGCGGCGGATGTTGCTGGCTTCGAGCATCTGACGCTCCGGCTCGTCGACCGAGCGCAGGCCGATGATGCAGACCTGGTCCTCGGGCACCGGGTGCGGCACTGGCGGGAAGCCGTCGAAGCCCATGCGCCCGGTGAGATAGGCCAGCGGCGTGCCGTGCAGATTGCCCGAGGTGGTGGTCTCGCAGGTGTGGAAATCCGAATGTGCATCGAGCCAGAGCACGAATTGCGGCCGGCCCTGCGCGGCGGCTTGGGCGGCGGCGCCGTGCACCGTGCCGAGGCTGAGGCTGTGGTCGCCGCCTAGGAAGATCGGCAGGCCCTGCGCCATGGCAGCCTGCGCCGCGCGGCTCAGGGCCTGCGTCCAGCCGATCGTTTCGGCGAGGTTGTTGAGCCCGTCGCGGGGCGCGATCTCGACCGCATCGGCGGCGACGTTGCCGAGGTCGGTCACGTCGTGGCCAAGGTCGCGCAGGGCGCCGGGCAGGCGGGCGGTGCGATAGGCGTCGGGGCCCATGAGGCAGCCCTGGCGGGCCTTGCCGCTGTCCACTGGTGCGCCGACAAGCAGGATGGTCTGGTTGGTCATGTGCTGGTCCCTCGATCTCGTGTTGCCCGGAGTATTGCGCAAATCGGGCTGGATTCCACCGGCCAATTTGCACAGATTGTACAGGATATGATCAAACCGGAGGTGAGGATGGCCAAATTGGACGACATGGACCAACGGCTGATCTCGGCCCTGCGGCACGATGCGCGGACGTCCCTTTCGGACCTTGCCAGCCTTCTGGGCCTGTCGCGCACAACGGTGCGGGCAAGGATCGAGCGGCTGCGGGCGTCCGGAGAGATCCTCGGGTTCTCGGTCGTGTTGCGCGGCGATGCGGCGCGCGACCCGGTGCGGGCGCTGACGATGATCGGGATCGAGGGGCGCGGCACCGACCGCATCCTGCGCACCCTGAACGGGCTGCCGGAGGTGCGGGCGCTGCATTCCACCAATGGCCGCTGGGACGTGATCGCGGAACTGGGCGCGCCGACCCTGGAAGCGCTGGACGCGGTACTGGCGCGCATCCGGCGCATGGACGGGGTGGCCAACAGCGAAACCTCGCTGCTGTTGAGCACGCGGAAATCAGCGCGCGGGTGAGGGATCAGCGCCGCGCCGCCAGCACCCAGACCACGGCCAGCGCGAGAGACAGCACCGCGTTCCAGCCCGCCATCGAGAGGCCCAGCATCTGCCAGGCGATCTCGTCGCAGCGGATCAGCGGCGCGCCCATGATCTGATCGAGCAGCGCATCCGTCGACAGCCCGTCTATGGCACCGGAGGTGCAGGTCGTGGGGCCTTCCCACCAGCCTTGCTCGACACCCACATGATAGGCGCCGACTCCGGCGGTGCTCAGCGCCGCGAGCGCGCCCAGCCAGGGGAGGAACCGCAGGCCGGTGACCAGAGCGGCGACGCCGATCACGATGGCCGCAACATGCGGGTAGCGCTGCCAGTAGCAGAGCTTGCAGGGCGGCAGTTCGCCCAGGTACTGGAAGCCGAGCGCGCCCAGCATCAGCGCGGCGGAGCCGAGGGTGGCGATCAGGATCAGGGTGTTGCGGGTCATAGGTAGCGCACCAGGACAAAGCCGCCGATCAGCAGCAGGACGAAGACGGTGAAGACAAGGCCCAGCCGCCGTTCGATGAAGTCGCGGATCGGGGCGCCGAAGACGCGCAGCAGCCCCGCGACGATGAAGAACCGCAGCGCCCGGGCGAGGATCGAGGTGGCGACGAAGGTGCCCAGCGGCATGGCGGTCCAGCCCGACATGATCGTGATGACCTTGTAGGGGAAGGGCGTGATGCCTGCCGTCAGAACCGCCCAGAAGCCCAGGTCGTTGAAGCGGATGTTGAATTCGGCCATGGCATCGCCCTTGCCAAGTGCGTCGAGAATCGGCTGGCCGATCTGGTCGTAGAAGAAATAGCCGATGCCGTAGCCCAGTACGCCGCCCAGGACCGAGGCGGCGGTCGCCACCAGCGCGATCAGCCAGGCTCGGCGGGGCCGGGCCAGGATCATCGGGATCATCAGCACATCGGGCGGGATAGGAAAGACCGAGCTTTCGATAAAGGCCACCGCCGCAAGCACCCAGAGCGCCTGCGGATGTTCGGCCTTGGCCAGGGTCCAGGAGTAAAGATCGCGCAGCATATCCGCCTCGGTCGGTTTGCGGGCAGAGACCATGGGCACCGGGCAAGGTCAAGCGCGCGGCGCTGACGGGGTGCGCACGTTCGCGTGGCCGGGGCCGTGGATGGAGGCGGGGCGCGGGCTGCGGTGCCATGCCCCCTGTCTTTTCCCGCGCGGATTGCGTAACGAGGCGCGCAACGAATGCGACGGCGGGGACGGCATGGCACTGGCAAGGCGCGCAAGGCAGCGTGTGGGGCGCGGGATCGAGGCTTTGGCCGCAGGGCTCGCTGTGCTGGGAGGCCTCGTGCTCTGCGCAATGGCAGTGATGACGATGGTGTCGATCACGGGCCGGGCGCTGGTGGGCTTCGGCCTTGGCCCGGTGCGCGGCGATTACGAACTGGTGGCCAACGGCTGCGCGCTTGCGGTCTTTGCCTTTTTGCCATTGTGCCAGCTGAAACGTGGGCATGTGACGGTCGACATCCTGATCGCGCGGTTTTCGGCGCGCGCGCAGGCGGTCTTCGGCCTTATCGGCGATGCGCTTGTGGCGCTGGCGGCGATCGTCATCACCCGGCAGCTGTGGTTCGCCTTCGGAGAGAAGTTCCCCTATGGCTCCGACGCGTTTCGCACGGCGCTTGGCATGGGCTACAAGCCGTTCTTTGCCGAAACCACCTATGAACTGCAGATTCCGGTCTGGATTCCCTATGGCGCGGCGCTGGTCGGTGCGGGGACTTTCGTCATCGTCAGCCTCTATTGCGTCTGGCGCGCGGCAGACTGGGTGGTCGCGGGTCAGGAGGGGACGCCATGACCGGGCTCGCGCTGGCGCTCAGCGCCTTTGCCCTGATGCTTGTCGCGATCTTCCTGCGTGTGCCGGTGGCGCTGGCCATGGGGCTGACAGGTTTTTTCGGCTCGTGGTACGTGCTGGGCACCGCCGCCGCACCCCTGGCGCAGATGAAGATGCTGGCCTACGAGACGTTTTCCAACCAGGGCCTGTCGATCATCCCGCTGTTTCTGCTGATGGGGCAGTTCGCCACCCGCACCGGCATGTCCGGGGCGCTTTTCAAGGCGGCGAGCGACTGGCTGGGCCACCGCAAGGGCGGCATCGCCATGGCCAGCGTCGGCGCCTGCGCAGGGTTCGGAGCGATCTGCGGGTCGAGCCTCGCCACTGCCAGCACCATGGGGCAGGTGGCCTTGCCCGAGATGCGCAAGCGCGGCTATTCCGACAGTCTCTCGACCGGGGTTCTGGCCGCGGGCGGCACGCTGGGCATTCTGATCCCGCCGTCGATCATCCTGGTGATCTACGCGATCATGGCCGAGCAGAACATCGTCAAGATGTTCATGGCGGCGCTCATACCGGGGCTCTTGGCGGCCCTGGGATACATCCTCACCGTGGCGGTCTACGTGCGCCTGCGCCCCGACGCGGCGGACACCGCCGAGCGGGTGCCGATGCGCGCGCGGATAAGGACGCTGGCCGCCACCTGGCCGGTGATCGTGATCTTCGGCCTGACCATGGGCGGCATCGTCGGCGACTGGAACTGGGCGCGGCCCGGGCCGCAGGCGCTCTTCACCCCGAACGAGGCGGCGGCCTTCGGCGCTTTCGCCACCGGGCTTTACGGCGTTCTGACCCGGCGGCTCACTTGGCGCGGCTTCGTGGACGCGATCCTCGAGACCGCCAAGGCCACCGGCATGATCTTCTTCATCCTGCTGGGAGCCGAGGTGCTCAAGGGGTTTCTCGCCGTCACCCGCGCGCCCGACATCCTGGCGGATTGGGTTGCGACGCAGGGCTTTGCGCCGCTTGCGGTGCTGGTCACGCTGCTGCTGGCCTATCTGCTCTTCGGCTGCGTGATGGACAGCCTCTCGATGATCCTGCTGACGATCCCGATCTTCCTGCCGGTGATCGAAGTGCTGGACTTCGGCCTGAGCGCCGAGGACACGGCGATCTGGTTCGGGGTGCTGGCGCTGATCGTGGTCGAGGTGGGGCTGATCACGCCGCCGGTGGGGATGAACCTGTTCATCATCAACGGCGTCGCCCGCGACATCCCGATCGCGCGCACCTATGCCGGCGTGGCACCCTTCGTGCTGTCGGACCTGATCCGCGTGGCGATCCTGGTCGCGGCGCCGTCGATCACCCTGTGGCTGGTGCACGCGGCGTTCTAAATCCGCGGGTTTCGCGCATCGACCCACTGGACGCGGTCGCGGCGGGAAGCTAAGGACAGGGCAGTGCCCAAGTGGCGGAATGGTAGACGCAGGGGATTCAAAATCCCCCGGCTTAACGGCCTTGTCGGTTCGAGTCCGACCTTGGGTACCACCGCCGAATGTCCGTGCAGCGCGGCCGCCGCGCTTACCCTGCCACGGGTGTGGCCGCAATGCGGCCGGAGAATGCGGCGGCTTTGCCCCGATTCTGCGGCATTTGATTCGCCTTTTCGCCAGGGCCCGTGGAGCGAAGCGCATCAGTCTTGCGGGAAATGCCGGATTGATGCTTTTCTCCGAACAAACCGCCTGCAATCGCGGCGCAAAGGTGGCGCTTTCGGGCCAGGTCGGGCCCGAGGTCGTGTCTGTTCACGGTTTTGAAACAGTTGCGGAGACGTCTCAGGGCGAAGTTCATGAAAAACAGCGTACTCACCGGAAGCGACGCCCTAAATATGGGCATTTTTCGAAACAATCAGACGTTTTCAACGCTTTGAACGCGTCCAAATCATGACCCGACAAGTCAGGTCCAGCCCATTTATGACCAATTTTCTGACATTTTCTCCTTTGTGTTGGGGGAATGCCAAAGTATTAAAGTCTCAAGCCCGACTGGGGGGTGAAGACTGCTGGCCACGGGGGCGGCCGCTGAACTGTCAAGCATCCGCGAGGATGTGAAGGGACGCGAGATCGGGACTCCGATCGGCCGCCAGAAGGCGATCTTCGCCTGCGTATGACGCGGGCATGGATAAGCGATCCTTTCGCACACTTGCAGGCATGACGAGCAACGAGAAACGGGCAGTGCGACGTGCATTGTCTCCGCGCCAGTGCGGTTGGGGGCGATGCCCCGTTAGAAAGTGATAGAGGGTCGAATACCATGGCTGACTTGATTTTGGACTGGGGTCTTCTGGGACCGTACAATTCGGCGCTGACAGCGGGTGCCACCGCCACCGTCGACACCGGCGGCGTGGCCGTCGACATCACCTTCACCCAGGCCGATCCGGGTGCCGAGGCCTTTACCTTCTCGACCGACGGCTATGTCGGCCCGGGCGAGCCGTTCGATCCGAATTCCCACCTCAAGCTGTTCGGCGACGGCGGTGACGATCTCGATGCCGTGAACCCGACGTCGATGACGGTGCTGAACTTCCGGTCGTCCGACGACGCCTATACCGACAATATCCAGAACGTGTCCTTCCGGCTGAACGACGTGGACGCGGGCATGGGCGAAGACCTCGCGGGTCCGGTCGACACCTTCGACGGTCTGCGTTGGGAAGACGACCTGATCGTCCGTGCCTTCGACGCCGACGGCAACGAAGTGCCGGTGTCGCTGACCTCTTCCGGTACCGCGACCGTCTCCGGCCAGACCACGAACGGCGAAACCGAAACCGATTTCGACGAAGCCGAAGGCTCTGTCCTGGTCAACATCGCGGGCCCCGTGTCGCGCATCGAGATCGGCTATGGCGACGGCGGCAACTCCGAACAGGCGGTGCTGGTATCGGACATGCATTTCTCGACCGTGGATGTGGATGACGAGAACGAAGCCCCCGATGCGGTCGACGACACTTTCTCGACCACCGGCGATCCGGTCATCTGCGACTTGCTGACCAACGACACCGATCCCGACGGCGACTCGCTGACCATCACCTCGGTGAGTACCCCGACCAACGGAAGCGTCACCGACAACGGCGACGGCACGGTGACCTACACCCCGAACACCGACTACACCGGCACCGACACCTTCACCTACACCGTCGATGACGGCAACGGCGGCACCGACACGGCGACCGTGACCATCAACGTGGGCGACGGCAACCGGCCGCCGGAAGCCGTGGACGATACCGCGACCTCGACCGGTGGCACCGTCGTGATCGACGTGCTGGGCAACGACACCGATCCCGACGCCGACCCGCTGACCATCACCGAGCTGGGCGACTCCGCCGGCGGCGACGCGGTGCTCAACGAAGACGGCACCGTCAGCTACACCCCCGATGACGGGTTCACCGGCGAAGACACTTTCACCTACACGGTGTCCGACGGAAATGGCGGCACCGACACCGCGACCGTGACCGTGACGGTCGACACGCCTCCGCCGCCTCCGCCCGCCGACGAGCCGCGAATCGACACCGACGTCTTCCCGCTGCCGCCCGAGGACCAGGCATTCGATCCGCTCGACGGCCTGGACGAAGATCCCGATCCGCTCGACAACGTCGACGACTACACCGGCACCGCCGGCCCCGACACCTTCGACGGCGGCGACGACGCGGACACCATCGTGGGCGGCGCGGGCGACGATACGCTTGAAGGCGGCATCGACGACGACGTCATCGACGGCGGCGGCGGCGACGACCTGATCACCGACGAACAGGGGTCCGACAGCATTCGCGGCGGTCAGGGCAACGACACGATCGTGGCCGGCGTCGACACCTTCTCGGATTACGAAGGCGACGATCCGAACTTCCCGCTGACCTTCGGCGGCACCACCTTCCTGAGCGATCCGAACCCGACCGACGGCATGGATACCGTGTACGGCGAACTGGGCGACGACTCGATCTCGACCGGCGACGACGCCGACTACATCGAAGGCGGCGCAGGCAACGACACGCTGGACGGCGGCATCGACGACGACACGATCCGCGGCAACAACGACGATGACAGCATCCTCGGCGGCCACGGGTCCGACTCGCTCGATGGCGGTCAGGGTGACGACTATATCGACGGCTCGGCCCCGGCCGTCCTGGAATTGACCGACGATATCGACGTCAACACCGAGAACGACCGCGACAGCATCTTCGGCGGGCTCGGCAACGACACGCTGATCGGCGGCGACGACGACGACACCCTGCTGGGCGGGTCCGGCAACGACCTGCTCGACGGCGGCATCGACGAGGATCTGCTGTTCGGCGGTGACGACGACGACACGCTGATCGGCGGACAGGGTGGCGACACGCTGAACGGCGGTGCCGGTGTCGACAGCATCGACGGCGGAGCGGATCGCGACGTGATCGTGGTCGACAGCGCAACCGATGGCGCCGGCGACGTGGCCGGTGGCGGCTCCGAGGGCGACGACTTCGACGTTCTGGACCTGAGCGGCGTGGGTGAACAAGGCATCGACTGGCGGCTGGTGAACGTGACGCTGGACGACGACGGCCCGGACCGCGAACCCAACGGCATCGACGGCACGGTCGAATTCCTGAGCGACGGTATGGTCACCGGCACGATGGATTTCACCAACATCGAACAGGTGGTGCCGTGCTTTACGCCGGGAACCCTGATCGCCACGCCGCAGGGCGAGCGTCTGGTCGAAGACCTGCGCGAAGGCGATCGGATCATCACCCGTGACAACGGCATCCAGGAGATCCGCTGGGTCGGCCGCAAGGACCTGACCGGGCACCAGCTCTCCCGCCAGCCGCACATGCGCCCGATCCTGATCCAGAAGGGTAGCCTGGGCAACGGCCTGCCGGAGCACGATCTGCTGGTGTCGCCGAACCACCGGGTGCTGGTCAACAACGACAAGACCGCGCTCTACTTCGAGGAAAGCGAGGTTCTGGCCGCGGCCAAGCACCTCATCGGCCTTGACGGTGTGGACGAAGTGGGAACGCTGGGGGTGAGCTACATCCACTTCATGTTCGACCAGCACGAGGTCGTGCTGTCGAACGGGGCCTGGACCGAAAGCTTCCAGCCCGGCGACTATAGCCTGAACGGGATCGGCAATGCGCAACGCAACGAGATCCTCGAACTCTTCCCCGAGCTCGAGCATGCGGAAGGCATCAAGTCCTACCAGGCCGCGCGCCGGTCGCTCAAGAAGCACGAAGCACAGCTTCTGACCAAGTAACCGAGGCCGATCGGACAGCTATATGCAGCTGTCCCGGCCCGGACCCTTGGCCGGGACGCAGAGAATGGAGCGGCTTCTGCCGCTCCATTTTTTTGTGGCAGAACTTCGGAGTGTGCCAAGGCGCGGGTGCCATGGCATGTGTCGCCGGGTGTCAGGGCGGTCCCTCTTTGAAATTCGGGAGGGTCGGAGCCTGTTTGCCGGGCAACGGATGCCGGGAGTGGTCGGAGATCGTGTCGAGGCCGTGCCCGGGTCTGCCTCAGCCCACCGCGTTCTCGGCGCGCCATGCCTCCCAGGCCTCAGGCGTGTCGAGGTCGGTGAGGGCGTTGCGCCCCGGCAGGGCGACGCGGCGCAGGCGGTGGGAATTGGCGCGCAGGATGTCTCGCGCGCCCTGATCGCCGGTGATCTGCCGCAAGGCAACAAAGCAGTCGGCGGGAAAGAGGACCGGGTGGCCGGGCGTGCCGTCCTCTGCCGTGCCTTGTTGCAGAGTTGCCTGAGGCATGGCGCGAAAGCCTTTGATCACGCTTGTGAAATCGTCCTCGGTCAAATCAGGCATGTCGCCCGGCGCGACCACCACGGCGGCGCAGGCGCGCGGCAGGCTGGCCACGCCGCGCCGGATCGAGGCCGCCATGCCGTCGGCGGCGTCGGGCACCTCGACCATGCGGATGGGCAGGCCGCTCAGCGCCTGCGCCCGCGGGCTGTCGGTCGATGGCAGGGTGACCACGACGTGATCGCCAGCGGCCAGCGCGCGCTGCGCCTGCCGGCGGATCAGGGGCAGGCCGCCCACGTCCTGCAACAGTTTGTCGGCGCCGCGCATGCGGGTGCCGAAACCGGCGGCGGGAATCAGGATGGCAACGGGATCCATAGGCGCAGTATAGCGCCTCAGCCCCGCATCCGCGCCCCGTCTGCATCGAAAAGCGGAGTCGCCAACCGACGCGCCGGCCGCATCTCGCCGAGGATCTCGATCTCTGCCGTCAGATCGGCATCGTCCAGCCGGCGCGGTATCAACGCCTGCGCGATGCTTTTGCCGCTGTGATGCGCATATCCGCCGGAGGTGCAGAAGCCCTGCACCGCGCCGTCGATCCAGACCGGTTCGTAGCCGTGCACATCCGTATCCAGAGCGTCGACCTCGAAGACCGCGAGCATCCGCTCGGGCGGCGCGTCGCGCTCGGCCTCGGCCGCCGATCGCCCGATGAAATCAACGTCTTTCGAGAAGGCGATGAACCTGTCCAAGCCGCATTCGGCAGCCGTGTAATCGGGCGAATACTCGCGCTGCCAGGCGCCGAAGAACTTGTCGAGCCGCAGGCTCATCATGGCGCGCATGCCAAAGGGAGCGATGTCCTGCGCTTTGCCCGCGGTCATCAAGGTCTGCCACAACTGCCGCTGCGCCATCGGATCGCAGTAGATCTCGTAGCCGAGGTCGCCGGTGTAGCTCACCCGCTGCACGAGGCAGTCGCACATGCCCAGAACCATCTGGCGGACATCGAGAAAGGCGATGCCGGACACGTCCCGGCCTGCCGCCGCGGCCAAAACGTCGCGCGCCCGCGGCCCGGCGATCTGGAAGCCGGTGAGCCGGTCGCTGACGTTCTCGATCTGCACGCCGTCTTCGAGATGCTGGAGGAACCATCGCATGTGGATCGCCTGCGCACCGTAGGAGGCGGTGAGCTGGAACAGGTCTTCGGCGAGGCAGGAGACGGTGAAATCGCCCATGATCTTCCCGCTGGGGGCCAGCATCGGCGTCAGCGACAGGCGACCGGGTTTCGGCATGCGGCCCGCCATGATCCGGTCGAGCCAGGCGCGGGCGCCCGCGCCGGTCACGCGGTACTTGCCGAAGTTCTGAACCTCGTTGATGCCGACGCCGTCGCGGACGGCCTTGACCTCGCGCGCGGTGGCCTCGAAGGCGTTCGAGCGCCGGAAAGACGGGGTTTCATAGCGCGGCTCGTCGCCTTGGGCGAAGTAGTTGACCACCTCGAGCCCGTATTGCTGGCCCCAGACCGCGCCCATGCCGTCGAAGATGTCGTACATGGGCGTCGTGCGGTTCGGTCGCGCGGCGGGCTTTTCCTCGTTCGGGTAGCTGACGGAAAAGCGCGTCTGGTAGTTCTCGATCACCTTGGGACGGGTGTAGCCCGGGGTGATCCACGGCCCGTAGCGCGCCACGTCCAGCGCGCTCACGTCGCGTTCCGGCTCGCCCTCGATCATCCATTGCGCCAGCGTCAGGCCGACGCCGCCGCCCTGGCTGAACCCCGCCATGACGCCGCAGGCCGACCAGTAACCGCGCAGGCCGGGGATCGGCCCCACCAGCGGGTTGCCGTCCGGGGCAAAGGTAAAGGGGCCGTGGATCACCGATTTCACCCCGGCGGTTTCCAGCACCGGGAAGCGGCGGTAGGCGAACTCGATGCTGTCGCCGATCTTGTCGAAATCGTCGGGCAGCAGCTCGTGGCCAAAGGTCCAGGGCGTGCCGTCGACGGCCCAAGGACGGCAGGGCTGTTCATAGAAGCCGATGCAGAGCCCGCGGCCTTCCTGGCGCAGGTAGGATTCGCCCGCCGGGTCCATCATGTGCGGATGCTCTTCGGCGCGTTCGTAGATCTCGGGGATGTCGTCGGTGACGATATACTGGTGCTCCATCGGGTGCAGCGGCAGATAGAGCCCCGCCATCGCCGCCACCTCGCGCGCCCAGAGGCCACCGGCATTGACCACGTGTTCGGTGTGAATCGTGCCCTTGTCGGTGACCACGTCCCAGGTGCCGTCGGGCCGTGGGGTGGTTTCGTGTACCATGCAATGAGTTTCGATGGTGGCACCGCCCATGCGCGCGGCCTTGGCATAGGCATGGGTGGTGCCCGAGGGATCAAGATGCCCGTCGAGCGGGTCGTAGAGCCCGCCGATGATGCCGTCGAGGTTGACGATGGGCGCCAGTTTCTTGATCTCGTCGGGTGTGACGATCGCGGTTTCGAGCCCCATGTACCGATGCTTTGCGCGTTCGGCGAGCATCATGTCGAACCGGTCCTGGTTGTCGGCCAGGGTCACGCCGCCCACGTGATGCTGCCCGCAGGACATGCCGGTGATCGCTTCGAGTTCCTTGTAGAGCTTGATCGTGTAGCCCTGCAAAGCCGCCATGTTGGTGTCGCCGTTGAGCGTGTGAAATCCGCCCGCCGCGTGCCAGGTGCTGCCCGAGGTCAGCTCCGACCGTTCCAGCAGCATGACGTCGGACCAGCCCAGCTTGGTCAGGTGGTAAAGCACGGAACAGCCGACGACTCCGCCGCCGATGACGACAACTCGGGTAGAGGTTTTCACGGGACGGGTTCCTTTCGCGCAGCCATGCCGTCAGACTGGCGTTGCCCAAAGGGGGGTGCCAGCCGGAATGCGACATGAGGTGTCGCAACGGGGCTGTGCCTCCTGTGCCTGAGGGGTATTAACCATCTGAGTCGGCAATCGCCCGCCAAGATGACCGGAGACCAGAGGTTAAGTTGACTTTTCCGGGCCTTCGCGGCACATGCGCGACTCGTGAACCTTTTTCCAGGGATCCTTTTTTCCGTATGCTTGCGCAAAAACCAGGAAACCAGACGGAGCGGCTGGCCGAATTGCAGGCCTACCCCGATCTGACCCATGGCGCCGATCCCAGCCTCGACCGGCTGGTGGCGCTGGCCGCGCGGCATTGCGAAACACCGGTTGCGCTGATCAGCCTCGTCGAGGAGGACCGGCAGTGGTTCAAGGCGCGCTACGGTTTCGACGGCAATCAGACCCCGCTTGACCAGTCGGTCTGCAGCCACGCGATCCTCGAAGACGGCATGACCGAGATCGCCGACACGCTGTCGGATACGCGTACAGCCGACAACCCGCTGTGCATCGAGATGACTCCGCCGCTGCGGTTCTACGCCGGGGTGCCGCTGATCAGCCGCAACGGCTTCAAGCTGGGCACGCTGTGCGTGCTGGACTTCCGCCCGCGCACGCTGACCGAATTGCAGCGCGAAACGCTGGAGGTGCTGGCCGAGCAGGTGATGCGTCAGATGGAGTTGCAGCGGTCCCTGCGCAACGAAACCGTGCTGCGTCACGAGATCGACCACCGGGTGAAGAATTCCCTGCAGACGGTGATGTCTTTCATCCGCCTCTATGCGTCCCGGACGCAGCATGTTGAGACCCGCGAGGCGCTGGCGGCGATCGGGCGGCGGGTGTCGGCCATCGCGCAGCTGCACAGCGAGTTGTACCAGACCGAGGATTACGACCAGATCCGCCTGGACCGCTACCTGACCCGCGTGGTCGGGCTGCTCAAGGGCTCGACGCCGCCAAACGTGGTGATCAAGACACGCATCGCGCCGGTCACCGTGGATTCGAGGGTCGCGGCGACGCTGGCGATGATTGTCAGTGAATGCGTCGCCAATGCGCTGAAACACGCTTTCCCGGATGACCGGGCGGGCACTGTCGAAGTGACGCTGGAAGGGGTCGCGCCGGACGGCTTCGTGCTCACGTGCCGCGACGACGGCATCGGGTCGCTCACCGATGGACAGGTGCCTGCCCAGACCGACGGGATCACCAGCATCGGCAAGCGCCTGATGGAGTCCGCCGCAGAGCAGATCGGCGGCGAGATGGTGCTTGAGTCGGCTCAGACCGGCTACAGCATGACGCTGGTCAAGCGCCCGATGCCTCAGCCGAAGCCCGAACTTCAAGAGGACGCACCCTGAGCTTTGTGACCCGGTTGCCGTCGCGGCCGGTGACTTCGAAGCGGAAGCCGTGAAAGCTGAAGACCTGGCCCACCGTCGGGATCATCTGCGCCTCGTGAATGACCAGGCCCGCGACGGTGTTGGCCTCGTCATCGGGCAGCTGGTAGTCGGTCGCGCGGTTGAAGTCGCGGATCGTCATCATGCCGTCAATGTGGTAATGGCCGTCGGCGGCGGTGCTGATCGTCTCTTCGGCGTCCTTGTCGAATTCGTCGGTGATCTCGCCCACGATCTCTTCGAGGATGTCTTCGAGCGTGATCAATCCCTGAAGCGCGCCGTATTCGTCCACCACCAGCGCGAAATGCGTCCGGCGTTTCAGGAACTGCCGCATCTGGTCGTCCAGCGATGTGGTGTCGGGGATGAAATAGGGTTTCATCGCCACGTCGGTGATCTTGAATCCCTTGAGCGCGTCCAGTGATGCGTCCTCGTCCTGGATCAGCTTGTACATCGCGCGCAGCAGGTCCTTGGCGTGGACCATGCCGATGATGTTCTCGGGGTCGTCGCGGTAGACGGGCAGGCGGGTGTGGCTGCTTTCCAGGCACTGGGTCAGGATCTCGAGCGGATCGTTGTCGGCATTGATCATCTCGATGCCCGAGCGGTGCAGCATGATCTCTTCGACCGTGCGCTCGGCCAGGTCGAGCGCGCCGAGGATGCGGTCGCGGTCTTCCTTCTGCACGACGCCTTCGGAATGGCCCAGATGCAGCGCGCCAGCGATCTCCTCGCGCACGGCGAGGATGTGGCTGTCGGGGTCGGTCTGCACGCCAAAGACCCGCAACACGCCGCGCACCAGCACCCGCACGGCGCTGACCACCGGTGAAAAGACCAGGATCACCAGCGCGATCATCGGCGACACCCGAGCCGCGGCGGTTTCGGGGTTGGTGATCGCGTAGGTCTTGGGCAGCACCTCGGCGAAGATCAGCACCAGCAGGGTCATGACCAGCGTCGCCAGCGCCACGCCGGATTCGCCGAACGCGCGGGTAAAGAGCGCCGTCGCCAGCGACGTGGCCAGGATGTTCACGAGGTTGTTTCCCAGCAGGACCGATCCGATCAGCCGCTCGCTGTCCTCGGTGATCTTGAGGGCGCGGCCCGCGCCGCTCGACCCCTTGTCCATCATCGAACGCAGCTTGCCGCGCGATGCGGCGGTCAGCGCCGTCTCGGACCCCGAGAAGAAGCCCGACATCACCAGCAGGAACAGGATGGCCGCCGAGGTGATCCAGAACGCGGTGTCGAAGGGTGAAGCGGCTGCTTCCATTGTCGTGAGGTTCCTCTAGTCTGAACCGAGGTTATGGGGCGCGCGGCCCCGGCAATCAAGAGGCGCCGATGCAGATACACGATCTGGGAGAGCTGCGGGGCCCGGTGCTGGCCTTCGGCGGGCCGTATTCAAACCTTGCCGCCACCCGCGCGCTGCACCGCAGGGCTGCCAGGATGGGCCTGCCCGCTGGCAACGTCATCTGCACAGGCGACGTGGTGGCCTATTGCGCAGAGGCCGCCGAAACGGTGTCCGAGATCCGCGACTGGGGCGTAAAGGTGGTGGCCGGCAACTGCGAGAAACAGCTTGCGGCGGGGGCGCTTGATTGCGGCTGCGGCTTCGAGGACGGCACCGCCTGCGACCTGCTGTCGGCGGGCTGGTACGCCCATGCCAACGCCGCCTGCGACGCCGATGCGCGGGACTGGATGGGCACCTGCCCGGACATCGCCACCTTCACCCATGGCGGGCGGCGGGTGGCGGTGATCCACGGGGGCGCCACGGACATCGCGCGGTTCATCTGGCCGGTTTCACCGGAGTCCGTATTTGCCGAGGAAATCTCGGCTCTGCGGGCAGAGGTCGGCCCGGTGGACATGATCATCGCCGGCCACTCCGGCATCCCGTTCCAGCGGCAGGTAGGCGAGGTGCTCTGGCTCAATGCCGGCGTGCTCGGCATGCCGCCCCATGACGGCGGCATCGCGACGCGCTTTGCGCTGCTGCCCGAGGCTGGCGCGCCGCGCATCGAGGTGCTGGACTACGATCCCGCCCCCACGGTGCAGGCGATGCAGGCGGCGGGGCTGGTGCAGGGCTATCACGCTGCGCTGACATCGGGCTGGTGGCCGTCCGAGGACGTTCTGCCGGCAGAGCTACGCCGCCGGAATCAGTCCTTGGCCAGCGGGTGATGGTCGAGCACCAGATCGCGCAACCGTTCTTCTAGGACATGGGTGTAGATCTCGGTCGTGGCGATGTCGGCATGGCCCAGAAAGGTCTGGATCGCCCGCAGGTCCGCACCATTTGCCAGCAGATGCGTGGCAAAGGCATGGCGCAGCGTGTGCGGCGTGACCTTGGCGGGCGACACGCCGCCTTCGACGGCCAGTTCCTTGATCAGCATGTAGAACGCGTGCCGCGTCAGGTGCCCGGCCTTGCCGCGCGACGGAAACAGGAAGGCCGAGGCCGGTTTGCCCTTGGCGCGCGCCTCGGTCTCCATCTCGTCGCGCTGCGCCACCCAGACCGCCAGCGCCGCACGCGCGGGCGGGGACAGCGGCACCAGCCGTTCCTTTCCGCCCTTGCCGCGAATGAGCAGCATCCGCGGATCGCCCTTGGCCGCCGACAGCGGCAGCGACACCAGTTCGCTGACCCGCATGCCGGTGGCATAGAGCAATTCCATCAGGCAGGTGTTGCGCAGCCGCTCGACCTGGCCGCGCCCATGGGTCTGCGCGGCCTCGAGCAGGCGATCCACCTCTTCGGGGCTGAGCGTTTTGGGCAAGCGCTTGTCGCGGCCGGGTCCGGCGATCTGCACCGCCGGGTTGTCGCTGCGCAGCCCCTCCTCGAAGGCAAAGCGGTAGAGCTGCTTGATCGACGACAGCCGGCGCGCGCGGGTGGATTTGGCCATGCCCTGCGCATCGCAATGCACGAGATAGGCCTCGACCGTGTCGCGGCTGGCGTCGGACAGGGTGCTGCCGCGATCCGCCAGCCAGCCCTCGAAATCCGCAAGGTCGCGGTCATAGGCCAGAAGCGTATTCTGCGCTGCGCCGCGTTCGGCCACCTGCGCCTCGAGAAAGGCCGATCTCCAGTGCCGGTCGCTCATTGACGGACACCTTCCTGTTCCAGCAGGATCAGCTGCAGCGCCGCGCGACGCGCCGTATCCTCAAGCCCAACGGTGCGGAACAGCGCCAGCGCATCGGTCAGATCATCTCCATTGCCGGCGGCGCCGCTGGAAAACAGCGCCATGGCACGCAGGATCACCTCTCCCAGACGGCCCTCGTCCAGCTGCGTCTGCAACTCTTCGGGCGGCTCCGCGCCGCGGAACGCAGCGGCAATCGCCTCGGCATGGGGCAAGCCGCGCGGCACACGCTCGGGCGCGCTGCCGGTGGCGATCCCCGCAAGGAAGGCGCGTTCGGGATCGTCGGTCGGCAGAGTTGCGGCGGCGTCTTCATAGGCTTCGGACATGAGTGCTGCGCGCCAGGCCAAGGTCGCGGCGCGGCCCGAGAGCTCGACCTCGGCCAACCGCGCGCCGAAGAGCTGCGAGAAAGGCACCAGCAGGCGGGCGCTACGCATCTGCGCCCAGACATCCTCGAGCGCCGGGCCGATCTGCGCGGGCCGCCCGGCGTCGAGCGCGGCCTCGAAATCCTGCATCGCCTCGACCCGGTCCCAGATGCCGCCCGAGGCCGAGCGTCGGCGCAGCGAATAGATGCCCAGCAGGCGGTTCTCAGAGATCGCACCGACCCGCGCCAGCCGTTCCGCCGCATCAAGCTGCGCCTTCCAGCCGGTGTCGCCGTTCAGATCCACATGCGCGAAGGCGCGCGGCAGGGCGGTGGTCGACAGCGGCTCTCCGATCGCTTCGAAAAGTCGAAATTCCAGCACGCTGGGGCGGACCGGGTGGCGCGGCGCCGGGCTTTCCTCGGCAAGGGCGGGGTCGAGGAAATGCAACAGCAGGTCGGCATCGCGTTCGGTGACCGACTCCAGCGCGCGGGCGGTGTCGAGCGTGGTCAGCGCCACGTCATAGGCATCGTTGCGCGCCATGCAGAAGATGCGCTTGCCCAGATCCGGGCTCAGCGTCGGGTCCTCCATCAGCGCTTCGCAGGCCGGCTGCACGGTGCCGGTGAGCAGCGCGATGTCGAAGCGACGTTCGAAAAGCTGGGCCGTGTCCACCTGCGCGCGTTCCACCAGAGCCTCGGCCGGGTCGACGACGCCCTGCGCCAGCAGCCTGTCGAGCCGCGCAGCGAGGAAGGACGGACCGCGCGACGCGCCGCGCGGCGGGTTGGCCTCGGCCAGCAGCAGCGTGTGCAGCAGCGCCGACATCGCCGGAACCGCGGGTTCGACGGCGCCGATGAGGTCGATCAGCGTGGCGTTGGCGCTGTCCTGCCAGAGCGTGATCGGCAGGCCGGTGACCTGCATCGGCAAGAGCCCGACCGCCTCGACCGTCGGCGCGCCCAGTTCCATCGTCTCGACCTCGGGCACGCGCACCTCGCTGGCGGTGGGCGGCTCCTCGCGGCGTTGGGGGGCGGGCTGCGCAGTGGCGCGGGGTGCCAGTTGCGGCGCCTGCTCGGGGGCGTTCAGCCAGTCGATGGAAGACAGCGGCGCCTGCGCCGCAAGCGGTGCAGCGGTCAGCAGAAACCCCGCCAGAACAACATGGTCAATCCGCATCAAGCTCCACCGGTTGCCGGACCTCGGTCTGCGGCGGCGAGAAATCGGCCCCGAAGAAGGGGCCGACATAGGCATAGGCCACAAGGCCGACGGCCCCCAGAAGCACGAGATAGAATAGCCATTTGAAAATTCGGCCCATGGTCGTTTCTGCCTTCTGCCCACTGCGTTGCCGCGCGTTTTTTCCAACTTATACCTAGCCTTTTCACCAAGATCACGTCATTCACGCAGCTGAATCGAAAAATGGCGGCAGATGGCCGAAGTGCAAGGGAAATGCAGGCGCAGCTGAAGAAAACAGTCGTGCTCGTGGGTATGATGGGCGCCGGAAAGACCGCCGTGGGCAAAGCCCTGGCACAGGTGCTGTCGGTGCCGTTCCGCGATTCGGACAGCGCCATCGAAGAGGCGGCGAACATGAGCATCGCCGAGATCTTCGCCCGCGACGGCGAGCCGTTCTTCCGCCGCAAGGAAAGCCAGGTCATCGAACGTCTGCTGGAGGCACCGCCCTCGGTCCTGTCCACCGGCGGCGGCGCCTACATGAGTGCCGATAACAGGAAACTCATTACCGGCAAGGGGATAGCGGTCTGGCTTGATGTGGAGCTTCCGCTTTTGTGGTCGCGGGTCAGGCACAAGGACACGCGCCCGCTGCTGCGCACGCCTGACCCGCATGCCACGTTGAGAGAGCTCTACGCGGCCCGCGTGCCGGTCTATGCGCGCGCCGATGTCACAGTGAAGGCACGTCCGCATTTCAGCGTGGAGGATATGGCGGTCAAGGTGCGCAATGCGCTGCTCGAACGACCGGACGTGTTGGAGAAAATCGAATGATCGAAACGGTTAACGTGCCATTGTTGAACCGATCTTACAACGTACGGATCGGTTACGGTCTGCTGGCGCAGGCGGGGGCGGAGATCGCGCCGTTGCTGCACCGTCGCCGGGTGGCCGTGGTGACCGACGAAACCGTCGCGGATCTGCACCTTGATGCGCTCGAACAGGGCCTTGCCGCCGAGGGCATCGAGATGGTGGCGCTGGCGCTGCCGCCGGGCGAGGCGACCAAGGGCTGGGCGCAGTTCAGCCGCACGGTGGAATGGCTTTTGGAACAACGGATTGAACGGCGCGACGTGGTCGTGGCCCTGGGGGGCGGCGTGATCGGCGACCTCGTGGGCTTTGCCGCGGCGGTCCTGCGGCGTGGCGTGAGATTCGTGCAGATTCCCAGCAGCTTGCTGGCCCAGGTTGACAGCTCCGTCGGGGGCAAGACCGGCATCAACGCGCCGCAGGGCAAGAACCTGATCGGCGCCTTCCACCAGCCCGCGCTGGTGCTGGCGGACACCGGCCTGCTGGACACGCTGGCGCCGCGCGATTTCCTGGCCGGATACGGCGAGGTGGTGAAATACGGGCTGCTTGGCGACAGTGAATTTTTTCAATGGCTTGAGGATAATGCTTCATCCATGGCTGCAGGCGACCGCGCCGCGCGCATTCACGCGGTGAAGCGCTCGGTCGAGATGAAGGCCGAGATTGTCGCCCGCGACGAGACCGAACAGGGCGACCGCGCGCTTCTGAACTTGGGGCACACGTTTTGCCATGCATTGGAGAAAGTTACGGGGTATTCCTCGCGTTTGCTGCACGGTGAGGGCGTGACCATCGGTTGTGCAATGGCCTTCGACTTGTCGGCGCGACTGGGGCTTTGCGCGCAGGAGGACCCCAGCCGGGTGCGGGCGCATCTAAAACAGATGAACCTCAAGACCGATCTCTCTGATATCGAAGGGGATTTGCCAAATGCTGATGTTCTGCTTGACCACATGGCTCAGGACAAGAAAGTGATCGACGGGCAATTGCGGTTCATCCTGGCGCGGGGGATCGGGCAGGCCTTCGTCACCTCGGACGTGCCCCGCGACGCGGTTCGCGATCTGCTGACCGACGCGCTGGCGGCGCGTTGATGAGAGTACGGGACCGGCAAGGCCTGCCGACCGAAACTGCCGCTGCGGCGACCCCGTGTGTTTCGCCGGCCTTCGCGCTATGACCGGGTCGCGAATGCATAAGAGAGAGGAGACCCCATGCCGCTGGCCCCGGTGAACGACCACGTGACGATGGATCAGCTCACGCGCGATCCCTATCCGATCTACCGCCGGATGCGGGCCGAGACGCCGGTGGTGCGCGTGTCCTCGGTCAAAAGGACTTTCCTGACCAAGGCGGCCTTCACCAAGTACGTGAAGGACACGCCGGAGATCTTCAGTTCCAACGATCCCAACACCCCCATGAAACCGGCCTTCCGCGCGCACACGCTGATGCGCAAGGACGGCGCCGAGCATCGGCGGGAACGCATGGCGATGCAGATGGCCTATACGCCCAAGGTCATCAAGCAGGACTGGGCCGATCTCTACCGCGGCATCGTGGACGACTACCTCGACCGCCTGCCGAGGGGCGAGACGGTGGACATGTTCACCGAGATCTGCGGCCCGGTGTCGGCGGCGATCCTGACGCATATCCTCGGGCTCGAGGGCGCGACCACCGAACAGATGCAGCGCTGGTCGCAGAACTTGATCGACGGGGCGGGCAATTTCGGCTGGAAGCCCGAGCCCTTCGCCGTCTCCGACAAGGCCAATGACGAGATGGACGCGCATTTCGCCAGCCTCGAGGACCGGCACCTTGCCGAGCCCAACAATTCGGCCTTTTCCATCATGCTGAATGCCAAGGATCCGATCCCGAAAAGCCAGATCTACGCCAACCTCAAGATCGCCATCGGCGGCGGCATCAACGAGCCGCGCGACGCAATGGCGACGATTCTTTTCGGGCTGCTGACCAATCCCGAACAACTCGAAGAGGTGAAGCGGCAGGAGGCCTGGGGGGCCGCGTTCGAAGAGGGCATACGCTGGGTGGCACCGATCCAGGCGTCAAGCCGGCTGGTGCTGGAGGACGTGCAGATCGGCGGTTTCGACATCCCGAGGGGCGACACGGTGATGACGATCCAGGCGTCGTCGAACCGCGACGAGGACCTGTTCGAGAACGGCGAGGACTACGTGGTCTTTCGCGACAAGAACGTGCACCAGGCGTTCGGCAGTGGCCCGCACCATTGCGCCGGCGCCCATATCGCCCGGCGCACGGTGGGCGAGATCATGATCCCGGCGCTGTTCGAGCGCTTCCCGAACATGTCGCTGCCCGATCCCGATGCCGTGAAATGGCGCGGCTTCGGGTTTCGCGGGCCGATCAACATGCCTATTACGCTGAACTGACAGGGCAGAGACGCCAAAGGGAGGACCGCATGGTCAAGGTGATTTACGTGGCCAAGGATGGCACGCGGACGGAAGTCAAGGCGCAGGTCGGCGACACGGTCATGCAGACTGCGCTCGACAACGACGTGGCGGGGATCGTCGGCGAATGCGGCGGGTCCATGATGTGCGCCACCTGTCACTGCTATGTGGACGACGCCTGGACCGACGCGGCCGGTCCGCGCAAGGACGGCGAGGACGACATGCTGGACTGCGCCGCCGACGAGGTGAAGGAGACCTCGCGCCTGTCCTGCCAGATCCAGCTGACGCCGGAGCTGAACGGCCTGGTGGTGCATCTGCCCGAAGACCAGGTCTGAGCCATGGCGGGCATCGTCATCGTCGGCGCCGGGCAGGGCGGGTTGCAGGCCGCGATCAGCCTGCGGCAAGAAGGCTATGAAGGCACGATCACGCTGATCGGGGCAGAGGACGGGCTGCCGTATCAGCGCCCGCCGCTGTCCAAGGCCTATCTCAAATCAGGCGATGCCGAGGCGCTGCGCCTGCGGCCCGAGACCTTCTTCGAGAAAAGCGACATCACCCTGCGCAGCGGGCTCTGGGTCGACCGGATCGACCGGGCGGGGCGCACGGTCCATGCAGGGGCCGAGGTCTTTGCCTACGATCACCTGATCCTCGCCACCGGCACCCGCAACCTTCGCCCGCCCATCGACGGGGTGGAACGGGCGTTGGATCTGCGCACGCTCGACGATGCGAAGAAGCTGCGCGAGGTCCTCTCCACGCCGCAGCGCTGCGCGGTCATCGGCGGCGGGTTCATCGGGCTGGAGTTCGCCGCGGTCGCGCGCGGGCTGGGCCACGAGGTCGCGGTGGCCGAGGCGGCGGACCGGCTGATGGCGCGGGTCGTGTCGCCCGAGATGTCGCAGCGGTTCCTGGACCTGCACCATGGGCTGGGCACGGCGGTGCATCTGGGCGCTGCGGCGCAGGGGGTGACCCGCGACGCCATGCATCTGGCGGACGGCAGCGAGGTGGCGGCGGACGTGGTGCTTTTGGCCGCCGGCGTGCGCCCCAACACCGAGCTTGCAGCCGAGGCGGGGCTGGCGGTGGACAACGGCGTGGTGGTCGATGCGCAGCTGCTGACGGGCGATCCGGCGATCTCGGCGCTCGGGGATTGCGCGGTCTTTCCCGACCCTGCGACAGGCCGTGCCGTGCGGCTGGAATCGGTGCAGGCGGCGACGGATCACGCCCGGCTCATTGCCCGGCGGCTGGTCAAGGGAGACAGCGATGGCTACGGCGCGGTGCCCTGGTTCTGGTCCGACCAGGCCGACTGGAAACTGCAGATCGCGGGGCTCTCGGCACCCGGGGACGACACCGCCGTGCGCGCCGACGGGGCCGTTTTCCGCTTTGCCGGGGACCGGCTGTCCTCGGTCGAGACGATCAACAACGCCAAGACCCACATGCAGACGCGCAAGCGGCTGGGGCAGGGACCGGTAAGCCGCGCGGCGCTTAAGGCGGCGGATCTGGATATCGCCGCGGTCTGAACGCGGTCGGAGTTCCCGCAAGGGGGCATGGGCCGCCCGGCAACCAGGTATCGAACGCGTTTCCCGCTCCGGTTGAAAGTCTGGACGCAGAACGGGCGGTGTGCTACCGAAGTTCTGTTAACGATCTTTTGTTTCGGATCATTTTTCAGCAATAAACTTTAAGAACGGGACGGTATTGCCATGTTCGACGAGGATTTCGCCGCGAAAATTTCCTTTGCATCTCAGGAAGCTGCCGACAGGATCACCACCGCCATCGCCGAACGTCCGGAGCTTTTCGCCGAGGTCTTCGGGACCCGCGCCGCCCTTGAGTCCGTTCTGGGCAGCTGGGCCGTCTCGGGTGTGCCGACCCATGGCATCGACGTGGTTCCGGCCAGCCGTCTGCCGGGGGCCGATGCGGGCTACAGCGCCGATCTCGATGTGATCTACCTCTCGGACGCGATGGTTGCCGGGGCGTCGATGGAGCGGCTGGTGGACGTGCTGATCGAAGAGCTGGGCCACCGGCTGGACGCGGCCCTGGGCGGTGACGGTCCGGGCGATGAAGGCGAGGCGCTGGCGGTGGCGCTGCGCGGCGAACCGGTGCCGCAGACCGAGGACGACGGCGGCGTGCTGGTGTTGTCCGGCGGCGGAGACACGGCGATCGAGCAGACCACCAGCGTGTCCGACAGCGGCGGCTTCGAAGGCAGTTCCCAGACGCTTCAGCTCGAATCGACCAACGGCAGCGAAATCAGCTATTCCTATACCCATTTCACCATCCCTGACCGGTTCATCATCCGTTACGAGGGGCGCAACATCGTCGACACCGGCTTCACCGGCGGATCGCGCAGCGGCACGGTGCAGCTGCCCGCGGGCACGGCCGACACGGTACAGGTGATCGTCGCCACCGACGACGCGGGCACGGCCTGGAATTATTCCGTGACCGCAGAGCCAATCGAATGCGACGACGTCCGGCCCTGGACGATCACCGCCGATCAGGAGTTCGAACACAACGACGACACGGACAAGTGCGAGACGACCGGCGACGTGCGCGTCGGGCGAATCGACGGCGCGACGACCCTGATCACGGCGCGCAGCACCAGCAAGGCGGCCTACGACCAGGATGTGCTCGAGGTGAAGGGCGGCCAGGTCTTTTCCGGCATCGGCGGCGTCAGCGAGCGTCTCTTCACCGCGGATTTCAACCTCAACCTCAACAACGGCATCGCGTCGCTGTCGAACGTGACCCAAGGTGATTTCAAGCTTGCGGGCATCGACATCGAATTCAAGGGCATGGCGATCCTGAGCGACAAGCTGGCTTTCGACGCGCGGTTCATCATGCCGGACCCGGCCAGTGGCCTGATCATCGAGACGGTGGATTTCTTCAGCCAGGCGATCCGCATCACCGACAACGGCGCCGCGCCGGTGCTGGGCTTCCGCATCGCACCTCCGGGATCGCAGGAATTCAAGCTGGGCGGCTTCATCGACGTCAAGGCGTCGAACATGGCGCTCGAGTACCGCGCCGGTGAGGACGCGTTCCGGTTCCAGGCCAAGCTGGAATTCACCAACACCAACTTTGCCAAGGGCAGCACCGGCATCAGCAAGGTCGAGGCCGACCTGAGCGGGATGAACTACATCCAGGTGAACACCGATGGCGACGTCGACGTGATCGGCGTGCTCAAGGCCGCCGGGAACGTGCCGCTGTTCGGCGGCTGGTCGATCCAGGGGCTGGAGTTCAACATCAACACCACCACCCGCGAAGTCGGCGGCGCCGGCACGCTGGGGACGCCTTTCGGCGTCAAGTTCGGAGAGGGTGCCACCGCGCGGGCCGAGGTGGAATTCGTCTACGATCCCTTCGAGCTCGACAAGATCGGGCTGATCCTCGACAACCTCAACAAGCCGATCCCGGCGTATCCTGCGTTCTTCTTCCAGCGCATCGGCGGGTCGGTGGACAACTTCGCGCCCTCGAACAACAAGGATGTTGAGGGCAACTTCACCATCGGCGCCTCGCTCGGGCCGCAGATCGCCGGCACCTCGCTGGCCAAGGCCACCTTCGACGCCAAGGTGACGTCGAAGTTCTTCCAGGGCCAGATGACCACCGACATCCTGACCGCCAATTTCACCATCGACGCCGGGCTCTTCGACGTCGATCTGGGGGTTTTCACCCTGGTCAAGGACGTGTCCACCGCCAAGCTCGACTGGAACAAGGGCGAGCTGTCCTTTACCGGCACCACCAACGTGCTCGACGGCTTCTTCGTCACCACCGGCAGCTTCAAGGCCAACGCGGATTTCGACTTCTCCATGGCGCGCTCGGGCCAGCTGTCGCTGCCGAATTTCGTGCCGGTCTACGGGGGCGCCAAGATCGCCAATTCGAACCTCGCGATCAACTACACCAACAACGGCACCTCGTCGGATGACTATGCCGCGGGCTGGGGTCAGTACACCGTCAACACGCCCTGGGACAGCTACAACATCACCCTGGGTCTGCGGATCAATTTCGACGGCTCCATTGCCCGGATCGGCGCCAACAACATCCCGACCACCTCGTCCTGGTTCATCGAGGACGGGCAGGACTTCGTGATCCTCTCGGCGATCTGGGAGAACGCCGACAGCGACGTCGCGGTGCGGGTGATCAAGCCGGACGGCACGATCATCGAAGAAGCGGATTTCGCCGCCAACCAGATCATGGTGATCGACGAATTCTCGGGCGACAACAGCCGCAGCGTGATCATCGACGCGCCCGAGGAGGGCACCTGGGACCTCGAGATCGTCGACACCACCGGCCTGGGCAACGTCCAGTACGAGGCCACCGGCGCCGTTGAAGTGCCGGAATTCGACTTCACCGGCACGCCGCAGGTCAATGCCGACGGCACCGTCACCTTCGCCTTCGATGCCAGCACCACGACGCCCGTGACCAACGTCAGCTTTTTCTACGACGACGACCTGACCGAGATGGACGGCCTTCTGGCCGGCACGCAGGTGCTGGCGGATGGATCGGGCGAGTTCACCTGGGATGCCAACACCGTCGTGCCGGGGAGCTATTTCCTTTACGCGATGGTGGATGACGGGCAGGGGCCCATCGTCTTTGCCGAAACTGCCACGGCGGTGGATGTCGGCGCCGAGGCGGACCTTTCGGTCACCATCGAAGCCTCGGCCCCCGAGGTGCAGGCGGGCGACCAGGTCACCCTGACCATCGTTGTCACCAACACCTCGACCGACACGACCGCCACCGGCACGCGGGCGCTTCTGAACGTCGATGCCGGGGTCACCGCGACCGGCGGTTCAGAACCGCTCAACCCGTCCGACGTGGCCCAGTACGAGATCGACGTAGGCGACCTGGCCCCGGGCGAAGAACGGACCATCACCGTGGATACGACCGTCGGCGGCGGCGCTGCGCCGGGCGACCAGTTCGCCGCGGATGTCTACGTGCTGTCGGACACCTACGACCCCGAAACCGTGAACGACGGCGCAGCAACGCAGGTCATCGTGCCGAACGCGCCGGTGTCGGGCATCATCGACCTGTCGGTCGACAGCAAGATCGACGAAGCGTCGAACCTGACCATCAACACGCCTTTCACCTACACGGTGACGGTCAGCAACAACGGCACCACCGATGCCACCAACGTGGTGCTGGAAGAGGCGGTGCAGGGCCTGACCAACCTCTCGGCCACGCCCACCAACGGCTTCTTCAGCGGCGGCGCCTACCGGATCCAGCTGGGGACCATTGCCGCGGGCGACAGCATCGACGTCGAGATCACGGCCACCCCGGCCTCGGCGGGCCTGCTGCTGACCACCTCGCGCATCTCTGCCGACGGGTTCGACCAGGGCATCGCGGACAACGAGGAGATCAACGTCGGCACGGTGCAGGGCGCCACGCCCGACGAGGCCGACCTGTCGGTCGCATTGCGTGACGCGACGGTGACCGCGGGCACGACCAACGTGCTCGAGGTCGATATCACCAACGACGGGCCGGGGGTCGCCTCGGACGTTCAGGTGCAGCTCTCGCTGCCTGCGGGCGCCACCGTGGACAGCAGTTCCGCCGTGCAGGGCAGCTATGACGCCACCACGGGCATCTGGTCGCTGGGCAACCTGCGCGACAACCTGACCCGGACGCTGAGCCTGACCATCGCGGGCCTCGGCGGGCAGGAGATCACCGCCGAGGTGGTCGCGGTGTCCGAGACCGACCCGGATTCGACGCCGGGCGATGGCGAGGGCGACGATTTCGCCACCATCGACGGTCTCTTCGGCGGGCTTTCGGGCCTGATCGAGGGCACCGACGATGACGACGTTCTGACGGCCGTCGGCACCGACGACACGATCAACGCAGGTGACGGCGACGACATCCTCCGGCCCGGAGGCGGCATCGACGAAATGACCGGCGGGCCGGGCCAGGACCAGTTCGTCGGGCGGCCGCAGGACCTGGATGGCGACACGATCCAGGACCTCACGCCGAACGACACGCTGGTGGTCGAGGGGGTGACCTTCGGCGCCGATGACGTCACGCTGGTCGACGGCCCGCCGCCCGCCATCGAGATCGATACCGACGGCGACGGCACCTCGGACACGACGATCCTGCTGGGCAGCGCGCCTGACGGGCCGGGCGGCTTCCTCGCCTGGCAGCGCGGTGCGGACACGCGGCTGACCTTCCAGCAACAGCTGGCCGATATCGGCGAAGCCAGGGCGCTGGCCGCCGAAGACGTCAACGGCATCGCCAACCAGGATCTGCTGACCGGCGACGGCACCGCCAGTTTCGAGGCGACCATAGACGCCCGTGCGGCCGCGGCCTTCGACAACGTTCTGGGTGTCTACGAGGTCGATGCCTCCGGTGCCATCTCGGACGTCCGGATCCTTGCAAACGACGCCAGCGCCACCACCGGTGCACTGGCGATCGGCGGGGTCGAGGCGGGGAACACCCTGGGCTTCTTCATCATCCAGGACGGTGCCGACATCGCCGAGGATCTGCTGCCCACAGACACGCTGATCTTCGTCGACGACACCGGGGCGGCGGCCAATGCCGAAGCCGGCGCGCCGATCATCCTCAACGTGAACGGCACCGCGGTGGATGCGCCGGTGTTCCACAGCTACGCGGCAGAGCTCAACGCCGACGGTGTGCAGCACGCGATCTCGGGTCTGTCCGAGGATGGCAGCGCTCTGATCATCGGCTTCGAGGATCTGGTCGGCGGCGGAGACCGGGATTACCAGGACGTGCTCTTCAGCATCGAGATCCTGTGAGCGCCTGCCCGTGAACCTGCCCGCCGCCATCGCCCTCGCCGGCATCGCGGCGGGGGTGGTCTTTGTCGTGGCGGTGCGGCTGCGCGCGCGGAGCACGGCCCGCGTCACGGTCGATGTGCCTGGCGGCCCCTACGCCCCCGGCGACGTGGTGCCGGGGCGTCTGACGATCGAGGCGCTGCGCCCCTGCCAGCTGGACCTGGCGCGCGTCACCCTGACCTGTTTCAGCACCGATCCCCGCGACGCCGCGCGGCCCGCGACCCAGAACTGGAAATTTCGCCGCAGCGCCGATCTTCAGCTGAACCGGACTCTCGCCAAGGGCGAAGCGGCGGGCTGGGACCTTGCGCTGGAGATGCCGAAGCCGGGCGAGGTGTCGGACGCCATCCTCGAGCCCGGTCCGGGCGTGAGGTACCGACCGCATTGGGCGCTGAACGCCGAGGTCACCGTGAACGGTCTGACCCTCACCGCCGGAGAGACGGTGCGCACCCGCGCGCTTTAGCCGAGCGCTGACGGATCAGAACGGAATTTCGTCGTCGATATCGCGTGACGGCGCCCGTGCGGGACCCGATCCGCCGCCGGAATACCCGCCGTCGCGGCTGTCGTCATAACCGCCCGATGCGCCGCCGTAGGACCCGCCGCCGCCACCATAGGAGCCACCACCGCCGCCGCCGTCGCCACGGCCATCCAGCATGGTCAGCTCGGACCGGTAGGGCCGCAGCACGACTTCGGTCGAATAGCGGTCGTTGCCGGACTGGTCCTGCCACTTGCGGGTTTCCAGCTGCCCCTCGATATAGACCTTGGAGCCCTTCTTCAGGTACTGCTCGGCCACCCGCGCCAGAGGCTCCGAAAAGATCGCGACCGAATGCCATTCGGTGCGTTCGCGCCGTTCGCCGGTGTTGCGGTCCTTCCAGGTTTCGGACGTCGCCAGGCGCAGGTTGCACACCTTGCCGCCGTTCTGGAACGTGCGGGTTTCCGGATCGGCGCCCAGATTGCCGATCAGGATGACCTTGTTGACGGAGCCTGCCATGGGGACCTCTTTCGAATCTATCAGTCTCGGTTCATCGGACCCTACACCACAGCTACAGGGTTAATAAATGCTTCATGGCCGTCCGGGGTAGGCGAATCCGCTCAATCCTGTATAGTTCGGCGGACTGAGGGAAGTGACGGTGTAACAATGCGGAAAACGCGTGTGCTTTGGGCGGCAGGGGCCGTCGCAATCGGACTGTCCATGGCCGGAACGGCCTTTGCGGATGTCCTGTCGAGCCAGAACCGGGTCAGGCTCTTTTCCTCCCAGACCAAGGTGCTCGATACCCGCGCGGCGCAGCAATACAACAACTCCGTCCGCCTGCAGCCGCCCAAGGTGGTCACGCCGACGAAATGGGGCACGCCCGAGGATGGGACATCGCCGGCCTACCGCGGCCGCTACAAGGGCATCTACGCCACCATGGCCCGCGCTGCCGCGCGCCAGCACGGCATTCCCGAAGACCTGTTCCTGCGCCTGGTGCAGCAGGAATCCGGCTGGAATCCCTCGGCCAAGTCCCACAAGGGCGCCTTGGGCCTCGCCCAGCTGATGCCCGCCACCGCGCGGACGCTCGGTGTGGATCCCAAGGATCCGCAGCAGAACCTCGAGGGGGGCGCGCGCTACCTCAAGCTGCAGTATCAGCGGTTCAGGTCGTGGCCTCTGGCGCTGGCGGCCTACAACGCGGGCCCCGGTGCGGTGGAAAAGCACGGCGGCATCCCGCCTTACCGCGAGACCAAGAACTACGTGAAGGTAATCTGGGGCGGCTGATCGCACGCTCTGCATTCAAACCCTGAAGCGGGCACCGCGCCAGCGAAGATTGGGAAACGCAGGTCGCTGCCCCGGCGTCCTGCCCGACCGTGAGACAGGAAATCCGCGCCGCGCATTTGCTCCCATCGCGACCCCGTCCCCCCCTTATTCGGTTCTCAATAACCCTCGCAGAGCGCGAGAGGCTGGCCTCTCGCATCGCCCGGCACGGGCGATCCACCTTCACTCGGCCGCATCGTGCAGCACGCGCGATCCCCCCGTCACTCGGCGGCGATCTCGATCACCGGCTCCATCTCGGCGAATTTCGCGTCCGAGAGGTGGCACTTGATCTGATGACCGTCGGCCATCCTGCGCACCGGCGGCACCTCCGTCTCGCAAAGTTTTCCGGGGACCTGCGATTTCCACCGGCAACGGGTCTGGAACGGGCAGCCCGGCGGCGGGTTCATCGCCGAGGGGATGTCGCCCTCGAGCACGATATGTTTCTTCTTCACCCGCGTATCGGCGATCGGCACCGCAGACAGCAGCGCCTCGGTGTAAGGATGATACGGGGGCGAGAAGACCTGGTCGGTGGTGCCCAGTTCGACCACGTGACCGAGATACATGACCATCACCCGGTCGCTGAGATAGCGCACGATGGACAGGTCGTGGGAGATGAAGAGCAGCGTCGTCTTCTTTTCGCGCTGGATCTCCATCAGCAGGTCGGTCACGGCGGCCTGCACGCTGACGTCGAGCGCCGACACCGGCTCGTCCGCGACCACGATCCGCGCATCCCCGGCAAAGGCCCGGGCGATGCCGACCCGCTGTTTCTGCCCTCCGGACAGCTGGCGCGGCATCCGGTCGGCAAAGGCGCGCGGCAGCTTCACCAGGTCCAGCAGCTGCAGCATCCGCTCGCGGCGGTCCGCCTCGGTCTTGCCGATGCCGAAGATCTCCAGCGCCCGGATGATCTGCCGGCCCACGGTCATCGACGGGTTCAGCGTGTCGAAAGGGTTCTGGAACACCATCTGCACATCCGCGATGGTCTTGGTGTCGCGGCGTTCGATGGGCGTCGATTCGATGTTGCGGTTGTCGAGCAGGATCTGCCCCGCGGTCGCCGTCTCGAGCCCCATGAGCACCTTGGCGAAGGTCGACTTGCCGCAACCGGATTCGCCGACGATGGCCAGCGTCTCGCTCTCGCGGGCCTCGAAGCTCAGGGTTTCGTTGGCCTTGACCACCTTGGTTTCACCGGATTTGCCGAAGAGCGCATTGGCGCTGACCTCGTAGTATTTCTTGAGGTCCTCCATCTTCAGCACCACGTCGCCGATCATGCCCTTGTCTTTGGTGATCGCGGCGGCCAGCGGCGCGTTCCAGTCGATCTCCTCGAAGCGCAGACAGCGGGTTTCGTGCCGGTCGTTGCCCTTCACGGGCCGCATGCGGATGGTGCCCTGATCACACCGCCCGGCTTCGAAATAGTCGCAGCGCGGGCCGAAGTTGCAGCCCGGCGGGCGTTCGTGGGGCAGGGGGAAGTTGCCCGGGATCGCCACCAGCGGCCGGCTGTTTTTGTCAGCCCCCGGCAGGGGGATCGAGCGGAAGAGCGCCTGCGTATAGGGGTGCTGCATCTCGTCGAACACATCGGCGATGGAGCCGCGTTCGACCGCCTCGCCGGAATACATCACGCAGAGCCGGTCGCAGGTTTCGAGCACCAGCCCGAGGTTGTGGCTGATGAACAGCATCGAGGTGCCGTACTTGCGGCCCAGGTCCTTCACCAGGTCGACGATCGACGCCTCCACCGTCACGTCGAGCGCCGTGGTCGGCTCATCCAGGATCAGCAGCGCCGGTTCGGACATCAGCGCCATGGCGATGACGATACGCTGCTGCTGGCCGCCCGACAGCTGGTGCGGATAGGCATCGAGGATGCGCTTGGGATCGGGCAGCTTCACATCCGTCACCACCTGCAGCGCGCGGTCGTAGGCCTCCTTCTCCGACGCGCCCTGGTGGATCATCGGCACTTCCATCAGCTGCTTGCCGATCTTCATCGCCGGGTTCAGCGAGGCCATGGGTTCCTGGTAGATCATCGCGATCTCGGAGCCGCGGATCTTGCGCAACTCCTCGACGCTCATCTGCCCGAGGTCGCGGCCCTTGAACTTGATCGTACCGCCGGTGATGCGGCCGTTCTTGCCCAGATCCTGCATCACCCCGAGCGCCACCGTGGACTTGCCGCAGCCGCTCTCTCCGACCAGCCCCACCGCCTCGCCGGGCATGACCTTGACCGAGAAATCCATGACCGCCGGAATTTCCCGCAACCGCGTGAAGAACGAGATCGAAAGCACGTCGATTTCGAGGATCGGCCCGTCGTAAATGTCTTTCATCTCTTGTGTCTCCCTCGCATACGGAGTGCAGCCCACCTGCTTCATCTTGCCAATAAACCTCCGGGGGTCCGGGGGCTGGCCCCCGGTCCGGCGTCACCACTCTCAGTCCTTCAATGACTCCTCGCGCAACCCGTCCGCCAGCAGGTTCAGCCCCAGCACGAGACTCAGCAGCGACAGGGCGGGCACGATGGCCGGGTGCAGGTAGATCGACAGAAGCCGCCGCCCGTCGTTGATCGTGGTGCCCCAGTCCGGACTTTCCGGCGGCAGGCCGAGGCCGAAGAAACCCAGCGTGCCCAGCAGGATCGTGGTGTAACCGATGCGCAGGCAGAAATCGACGATCAGCGGCCCGCGGGCGTTGGGCAGGATCTCCCACAGCATGATGTACCACGGGCCTTCGCCGCGGGTCTGGGCGGCAGCGACATAGTCGCGGGTCTTGATGTCCATGGTCAGGCCCCGGACGATGCGGAACACCGTGGGCGAGTTGACGAAGACCACCGAAACGAAGACCACCAAGATGCCGCCCGGCACGTCGAAGAGGTCCAGAAATCCCGGGATCACCTGGACCTTGGACCCGACCTCGGAGATCAGCGACAGGTAGAGCCAGCCCAGCACCCCCAGCACCCCGATCAGCAGCGGCGTGCGCAGGGCGGGCTGGGTGTGATAGCGCGAGTTGAGCAGGATCGCGACGAAGATCAGCGGAAAGACGAAGAGACAGGTCGCCATGTAGTTGGGGATGCCCGTGGCGATGATCTCGGGCGTGACCAGCAGGTAGAAGAGCAGGATCACCGGGAAGGCGAGGATGAGGTTCGCCAGAAACGACAGCAGCGTGTCGAGCCTGCCGCCGTAGAAGCCCGCGGGCAGGCCCAGGGTGATGCCCACCATGAAAGCGAAGAGCGTCGCCAGAGGGGCGATCTGCACCACCACCCAGGCGCCCTTGACCATGCGGCTGAACACATCCCGCGCCAGGTTGTCGCCGCCCAGCAGGTAGTAGGGATAAACATCTTCGCCCGCGCCCATGACCGGCGTGCCCGGCGCCTTGTTCTTCATCACCGAAATCTGGTTCAGCGCGTCGTGGGTCACCACCATGTCCATGGCGCCGAAGATGCCGGTGAAGACCCAGAACATCACCAGCGCGAAACCGATCATGCCGATGGTCGAATCGAAGAGCTTGCCGTAAAGGCCCAGGTTGCGTTTGAACCAGATCGACGCGGCGAAAACCACCACCAGCGCGATCCAGACCGGCGTGAATTGCACGAAGATGCGGCCCAGAATGTCAGCCCAGCTCAGCGGTTCCATGGCAGCGCTCCTCAGGACACGGAAATTCGGGGATTGAGATAGACATAGCCGATGTCGGATATCAGCTGCGTCACCAGCACGACGAAGACCGACACGACCGAGACGCCCAGCAGCAGCTCGATGTCGTTATTGCCGGCGGCCTGCACCAGGGTCCAGCCGAAGCCCTTGTAGTTGAAGAGCGTCTCGACGATCACGACGCCGTTCAGCAGCCAGGGGAATTGCAGCATGATCACCGTGAAGGGCGCGATCAGCGCGTTACGCAGCGCGTGTTTCATCACGATATTGGGGAAGGACACGCCTTTGAGCCGCGCGGTGCGTATGTATTGCGCGGTCATCACCTCGGCCATACTGGCGCGGGTCATCCGGGCGATATAGCCCATGCCGTAAAGCGCGATGGTCAGCACCGGCAGGAAGAAATTCTCGAAGGTCGCGTTCTCCATGGCGCTGGTGGCCGTGCCCTTGAACCACTTGAGACCCACGGCGCTCGAGGAAAAGACCGCGATCAGGATCACGCCCGAGACGTATTCCGGCGTCGCCGTGGTGGTGATCGCGACCGTGGACAGCGCCCGGTCGGTGCGCGTACCTTCGCGCATCCCGGCAAGCACGCCCAGAAGCAGGGCCGAGGGCACCATCAGCACCATGACCCAGAACATCAGCTTGCCGGTCAGCGCCAGCCGCGTGGCGACGATGCTGCCGACACCGTCCTTGAAGACGGTCGAAAAGCCCCAGTTGCCCTGCAGGATGCCGCAGAAGGTGGTGGCGGTTTCGGCGGCCGCGCCGGGTGCGGCGCAGCGCGCGCGGGTCTCGCCGTCGGTGCCGGTGATGACCCAGCCCGGCGCCACGCCAAGCCACTGGGCGTATTTCAGCGGAGTCGATTGCAGATAGCCGCGATTGCCCAGGTAGGTTTCCACCTGTGCGTCGGTCATGCGGAAATTGCCCTGGCTTTTCGCCAGCTTTTCCAGGTTCGGGTAGAGGTTCGTCAGAAAGAAGACGATGTAGGTCAGCGCCAGCGCGGTGAGGATCATCACCCACAGCCGCCTCAGAATGAACAGTCCCATGTCGTCTTGTTCCTCTCCGGTTCGGCCGGGGCACGGTCCCGGTCGGTGTCCCTAGAGTGTGTCCTGCCGGACGCCATGCGCCGAAGGCCGCCGCACGCGCGGCCTCCGGCGGTGTCGTGTCGGGTCAGGCGGCGAGGCCCAGCTTGTAGACGTGGATTTCAAAGCTCGGGTGCATCTCTGCCCCGACCACGCCGGGCTTGTAGTGCCGGTAGAGCGAGCGCCAGTAGGGCTGGATGATCACCGCGTCGTCCTGCAGGATCTGTTCGATCTCGGCCATCACCTCGCGGCGGGCGTCGGCATCCGCGATGGACATGGCGGCGTTGAGTTTCGAATCGAACTCGGGGTTGGCATAGCCCGCCTCGTTCCAGGCCTCGCCCGACCGGTAGGCCAGCGCCAGAACCTGCACGCCCAGCGGGCGGTGGTTCCATTCGGTGATCGACAGCGGGTACTTGGCCCAGTCGTTCCAGAAGGTCGAACCGGGCAGCACGGTGCGCCGCACGTTGATGCCCGCGTCGCGCATCATCGCCGCCGCCGCATCGCCGGTGTTCTTGGTGAACCCGTCGTCCAGCGTGATCAGCTCGTGTTCGAAATCGGCCATCCCGGCCTCTTCGAGCATCGGGACGGAGCCTTCGGGGTTGAGCTCGGTGCCGCCGATATCGGCGTATTCCGGGTGCACGGGGGCCACATGGTGGTTGTGGGCCTCGACACCCAGGCCGGCATAGCCCAGTTCAAGGCAGATCTGGTTGTCGACCGCCATCTGCAGCGCCTTGCGGACCTTGAGGTCCGCATAGGGCGGCTTGTCGCCCACCAGCGTCTGCTGGTTGAATCGCAGCACCACCGTGGCGCCGGTCACGACCTCGGACTTTTCCCAGCCGATGGCGTCGCCGATCTCGATGAACTCGTTGACGTTCTGGTAGAGCATGTCGACTTCTTCGGATTCGATCGCCGCGATCCAGGCCGACGGGTCGGTGCCGTAATCGATGAACTCGATCCGGTCGAGCGTGGCGCCGCCGATGCCGTCGGCTTCGGCGCCCCACCAGGTGTGGTCGGTGTTCTTGACCAGCACGCCCTTGACCCCGACCTCGAGCATCTCGGGCAGGTAGGGACCGGTACCGACGGGGTTGTCCAGCATCGTGTCGGGATTGTGCGAGCTGTGCACCACGGCGGCCGGGTAGTCGGCCATGCCCACGACGATCGAGATGTCGGGCGCGGGCAGCATCACCTTCACGGTCATGTCGTCGACCTTGGTCACGGCGCCTTCGATCAGTTTGTTGGTATCGGCGTCGATCAGCGTCGCCATGCGCCCGGCCATGGAGTTGCCCTCGACGTCCTTATCGCACCAGTATTCGAACATCCGAACAACGTCATCGGCGGTGAAGGCATCGCCGTTGTTCCAGGTCACGCCCTGACGCACGTTCAGGGTATATTCGGTCGCGTCGTCGTTGGTGTCCCAGCTTTCGATGAGCATCCCGCGCAGCGATCCGTCGCGGTTGTATTCGACCATGTATTCCAGCCAGCCGCGGGTGAAATTGGAGATCTGCGTCCAGTCCATGGTGCGCGGATCCTTGACCGCGCGGACCTCCTGCTGAATGCGCAGCGTGCCGCCTTCCTGCGCCTGAGCCGCACCGCGGTCTGGTCCGGCCAGCCCGCCCAGAGCGTAGGCCGCCGTCGCCGTGACGCCAAGCGCCGTGACCCGGGTCAGGAATTCGCGACGGTCGATCTGACCCTTGCGCAGCTCGGCGGCGTACATTTCTGCGGCCGGGTGGACCCGGCCGGTTCTGGTCTGGTGCGTCATCGTTCTCTCCCTGTGACACATGGTCTTTATGTCTTTATTCAATCCGGTCGTGTGTGGCGGCCGCTGCATATCCTTGGAGCGTGCCGCCATGCCGAACTTTAGGTCATTCCGCATGAGAATATGCATGGCGTCAACGACTTGTTTCGGCCATTTGGCCTCGAAAAGCGACATCGCCCCTCTTCAAAAGCGACATCCTCCTGCGACAAAAGCGACATGACGCGCCGGATCGGGACAATTGAGCGCAGGCACCAACGTCCTTGCTGCGGTGCACAAGGCAGTGCCGCATCCGGCTGGTGCGGCGGTCAATTCCGGTCGATCGTCCGATTTTCTTCGTGGTGGGATCGCCGTGCTGCGCGCGGGGCAGGCGTCAGGCGGGCCGCGCGGCGCCGAGCGCCGCCCGTCTCAGGCCCGAGGGCGTATGGCCGGTGTGGGTCTGGATGAAGCGGGTGAAGTAGGCCGGGCTGTGGAACCCGAGGCTCGCCGCCACCTCCTGGATCGACGGCTGTGGACGCGCCAGCAGCAGCCGTGCCTCGTAGAGCCGCCGTTCGGTCAGCATGTCGGCGGCGGTCTTGCCGCAGGCGGCGCGGCAGACGCGGCTCAGGTGGGTGGGCGTCACGTCCAGCGCCTCGGCATAGTCGGCCATGCTGCGGTCGCTACGGAAATCCCGCACCAGCAGCTGCGCGAAACGCACGGCCAGCCGGTGGCTCGCGGTTTCGCGCGGGGCGTCGATGGTGCCGGCCTGCTGCTGGCGGCGCAGCCAGACGGCGATCAGCCGCACATAGCCTTCGAGCGCATCCTGGATGAGCGGGCGGTTCTGCGAGATCTCGCGCTGCATCGCCTCGATGTGACCGGTGAGCTCTGCCTGGGCGAGGCCCTCGCGGATGCGCAGGTGCACCGGCTTCGTCGGCAGGCGACCGGTGAGACCCGGCGGGCTGTCCACGACCTGCGCCAGCCCCTGCGCGCCCAAGTCCAGTGCGAAGAGCGTCCCGGCGGGCACGAAGAGCGCGTTATGCGTGCCGATACCGCGCCGCACGCCGTTCAGCACCACGCGGCCCTGACCACGGGTGACCCAGATCAGCAGGTTGCGCGGCCGGTCGTGCAACTGCGTGATCTTCCATGTCGCGCCGCCGGTATAATGCGCCAGCGTCGCCGCATGGATATCACGCGGATCGGAATTGATCCGTCCGGGTTTCTGCAGGAATGCCGGTGGTGCGCTCATGCGGACAGATCCCCAGGTGTCAGCCACTGCCAGTCTTTCATCCGCGCACGAAACCACGTGCGCTGGCGTTTGGCAAATTGCCGGGTGGCGATGGTTGCGCGGTTTGCTGCCTGTTCGAGCGTGATCTCGCCCCTGAGATGGGCGATAAGCTCGGGCGCACCGATGGCCTTGGAGGACGGCGCGGCGGGGTCCCAGCCCGGCAGGTTGGCGCGCGCTTCGTCCAGTGCGCCCTGCGCCAGCATCTGGCCGAAGCGCCGTTCGATCCGCGGCGTCAGCCAGTCCTTTTCGGCCGCGACGACGAAGGCGTGGCAGCCGGCCAGCGGCAGGCGCGGGGCCGGGGTGTCGTCCTGCCAGTCCGCCAGCCCGCGTCCGGTGGTGCGCAGCACCTCCCAGGCGCGCTGCACCCGCATCGGGTTCAGCCGGTCGATCCGGGACAGCGTCTCGGGGTCCAGCGCCGCCAGCAGCGCGTCCAGCCCGTGGTCGCGCAACAGCGCATCGGCGTCTGCGCGCACCTCGGGCGGGGTCGGAGGGATTTGCGCCAGTCCCTCGGTCAGGGCGGTGAAATAGAGCCCGGTGCCACCGGTGATGATCGGCCGGCTGGAGCCGGTCAGCAGCGGTTCGAGATCGCGCAGCCAGGCGCCCACGGAATAGGCGGCGTCGCCCGGAACGTGCCCGTAAAGCGCATGGGGCGCGCGCGCCTCGTCCGCCGCCGAAGGCCGCGCCGTCAGCACCCGCCAGTTGGCATAGACCTGGATCGCATCGGCATTGACCACGGTGCCGCCCTGCGTCTCGGCGATGCGCAGCGCCAGTTCGGACTTGCCGCTGGCGGTTGGGCCGGCGATCAGCACCGGGCGGTCGGGGTCGATCCGGGACAGCGGGGTCATGCGGAGCCTTTCGGCGAAACCGGGCCGGCGGGCGGCAAGCGGCCCGCGCGGCATTGCAGTGGCGCCGGTTTTGCGACATTGAAGAGCGGAATTCCAGAGCCTGCGAAACGGAGCCCCTCATGTCCGAGACCGATCCCTCGAAAACCGCCTTCAAACGCGTGCTTCTGAAGATTTCCGGCGAGGCGCTGATGGGCGACCAGGGCTACGGCCTGCACCCGCCCACGGTCGAGCGCATCGCCCGCGAGGTCAAGAGCGTGCACGACATGGGCGTCGAGATCTGCATGGTCATCGGCGGCGGCAACATCTTCCGCGGTTTGCAGGGGTCGGCGCAAGGCATGGAGCGCACCACCGCCGATTACATGGGCATGCTCGCCACGGTGATGAACGCGTTGGCGATGCAGGCCGCCTTGGAAGGCCTCGGCATCCACACGCGCACCATCAGCGCCATTCCGATGGACCAGGTCTGCGAACCCTACATCCGCCGCCGCGCCGTGCGGCACCTGGAGAAAAAGCGCGTCTGCATTTTCGCCGCCGGCACCGGTAACCCTTATTTTACCACCGACACCGCCGCGACGCTGCGCGCCAACGAGATGGTCTGCGAGGCGATCTTCAAGGGCACCAAGGTCGACGGCGTCTACGACATGGACCCGATGAAGCACGCCGAGGCCAAACGCTACGACCGGATTTCCTACGACGACGTTCTGCAGAAGAACCTCAAGGTCATGGACGCCAGCGCCATCGCTCTGGCGCGCGACAACAACCTGCCGATCATCGTCTTCTCACTGGACGAACCGGGCGGGTTCAAGGGCATCCTCGCGGGAGAGGGGACCTATACCCGCGTCGGCGCGTGAGCCGCGCGCCCCGGCGCGGCGGGTTTTCAGGAAATCTTGATACATTCGTGGCAAGGCGGACGCTGGGCTTTCTCAGGGAAACGCGCGTGCCATGGCCAATGTCGGCGTCATCTACATCGGGACCTTCCTGTCCGCGGACACGGATGAAGGCAACTGGACCAACGAAAACGACGGGGTCTTTGCCGGAACCCACGGCAAGACCGCTTTGCGATCGCTGCGCATCGACGTGACCACACCGCAAGGCGATGGCGTGGCCTATGACGACGACCTGGGGCAGTCCGCCAGCCAGATCACCTATGACCTCGGCGGCGGTCCGGTCACGGCGCTGCAGGATTCGGTGGCATCCTACACGGTCGATATCCTGCTGGGCGACGGCAGCACACTGTCGACGGTCGTCAACGTCATCCAATTGACCGACGGTGCAACCTTCATCAACGAAAACAGCGGTGGCGTGGTGCTGGACGGACTGAACATCCAGTCGATCACGCTCGGCACTGTGGTGCAGGACGACGCAAGCGGGTGGTTCACCGCCCGCAGCGTCGATGGCGCGCAGGTGGTCTGTTTCGGCCGCGGCACGCGCATCAGCGTCCCGGGCGGCACCGCGCGGGTCGAGGCGTTGCGCCCCGGAGATCTGGTCGAGACCTTGGATATGGGCGCGCAGCCGGTGATCTGGGCCGCGCGGACGCGCGCCGCCGGCTTCGGCGCCACCGCGCCGGTGCGCATTGCCGCCGGCGCGCTCGGCTCCGGTCTGCCGCGGTCACCGCTGGTGGTGTCGCCGCAGCACCGCATCCTGCTCAGGTCGCCGATCGTGCAACGGGTGGTGGGCCATGGCGAAGCGTTCGTGGCGGCGAAATGGCTCTGCGGGCTGCCGGGGATCGTGCGCGCGCCGGACTTCGCTCCGGTCAGCTACCATCACGTCCTACTGGCCCGGCACGCGGTGCTGCTGGCCGAAGGCGCTCCGGCCGAAAGTTTCTTTCCCGGCCCGGCAAGCATCGGCGCCCTGTCGACGCGGGACGCCGCGGACCTGCTGGGCATCCTCGACCGCCTCGGGGCGCCGCTCGCGCTTTGCCGCGTGGTGGTGCCGAAGGGCCGCCGGTCGGAACTGGTTGCGCGTCATGCACGCAACGGCCAGCCGCTGCTGCGGTCCCCGCCGGTGCCGGTTCGGCACCGGCTTCTGCGCGGGCTTCAGGTGCCGTGACCGGTCCGCGCCGTCGGCTTGGCGCGCTTTGGCGGCAGGACGCGTCCCGGTACGGAATTGCAGCCCCGGTCTGTACTTGGCCTTTGACCTGCACTAAACCCGTGCAAAACGGAAACTGCCGGAGTGACAGAGCAGATGGCTGACGATTTCGAACTCGACACCGACGACCTCACGCGACGCATGGATGGGGCCATTGCCAACCTGCGCACCGAATTCGCCTCTCTGCGCACCGGGCGCGCCTCGGCATCGATGCTGGAGCCGGTGATGGTCGATGCCTACGGTGCCATGACACCGATCAACCAGGTCGGCACGGTCAACGTCCCCGAGCCGCGCATGGTCACCGTCAACGTCTGGGACAAGGGCCTGGTGGGCAAGGTCGAAAAGGCGATCCGCGAAAGCGGCCTGGGCATCAACCCGCAGCTCAACGGCACGATCATCATGCTGCCGATTCCCGAACTCAACGAGGAACGCCGCCGCGAGCTGACCAAGGTCGCGGGCCATTATGCCGAGAACGCCCGCGTCAGCATCCGCAATCTGCGCCGCGACGGCATGGATCAGATCAAGAAGGCCAAGGCCGACGGCCTTAGCGAGGACGACCAGAAGTTCTGGGAAAACGAGGTGCAGGAGCTGACCAACACCTACATCGCCAAGGTCGACCAGGCTCTGGAGACCAAGCAAGAAGAAATCATGCAGGTCTGAGCGGATTTTGCGAGCGAAAGGCGCCGGTATGGCCCAGACAGGACGCAATGGCCCGGGACCCCGGCACGTGGCGATCATCATGGACGGCAACGGCCGATGGGCCACCCAGCGCGGCCGTCCCCGGCTTTTCGGTCACCACGCCGGCGCCCGCCGCGTGCGCGAGATCGTCGAGGCCTGTCCGGCCCTCAACGTCGACTACCTGACCATCTTTGCCTTCTCGACCGAGAACTGGAAACGCACCCAGGTCGAGGTGGCGGGGCTCATGAGCCTGTTCCGGCGCTACATCTTCAAGGAGATGCAGGATTTCGTGAAGGAAAACGTCCGGGTGCGGTTCATCGGCGACCGGGTGAAGCTGGACCGCAAGCTGATCGGCCTGATGGACGAGGCCGAGGCGATGACCGCCCATTGCACCGGCACCAACCTCACCATCGCGCTGAATTACGGCGGCCGCGACGAGGTGGCGCGCGCCACCAAGCGGCTGGCCGAGGACGTGGCCAAGGGCCGGCTGAAACCCGAGGATGTGGATGAAGAAACGCTGCCAAAGTACCTGGATACCTGCGTTTTGCCCGATCCGGACCTGGTGATCCGCACCAGCGGGGAGGCGCGGATCTCGAATTTCCTGCTGTGGCAGTCAGCCTATTCGGAATACGAGTTCATCGACACGCTCTGGCCGGATTTCACCGCCGAGGAATTCGCCCGCCTCACCGGGTCCTACGGCTTGCGCGACCGCCGCTACGGCGCGGTGACCGCATGACGGCGTCGCGCTGGGACGACCTGACCCCGCGCCTGATCTCGGGCGCGCTGATGGTCGGCATCGGGATGCTGGGCGTCTGGCTGGGCGGGCTGTGGTTTCACGGGCTGGTGGTCATCATCAGCGCAATCATGGTCTGGGAACTCGTGGGCATGCTGGATGCCGCACGGTCCAAGGCGCCGCTGGTGCTTGCGCTGATCGCCGGGGCATGCCTTGCCGTGGCGATCGAGGTGCCGATCTCCTTCGCGCTGCCGCTGCTGCTGTTCCCCTCCATGGCCGGTTTCGGCCGGATGGAGCAGGGCGGCGTGCGCTACGCGGTCTTTACCGCGTCGATCATGCTCGCGGGCTACGGGATGATGGCGCTGCGCGACGATTTCGGCCTGGTCTGGATGGCCTGGCTGGTGTCGGTCGTGGTGGTCACCGACATCGCGGGCTATTTCGCCGGGCGTACCATCGGCGGGCCGAAGTTCTGGCCCCGCGTCAGCCCGAAAAAGACCTGGGCGGGCACCGTCGCGGGCTGGGTCGGGGCGGCGCTGGTGGGGCTGGGCTTTGCCGCCGCGACCACCGCGGGCAGTGGGCTCATGGGCATCAGCATCGCGGTCGCCATGGCCAGCCAGATCGGCGACATCGCCGAAAGCGCGGTCAAGCGCAAGGCCGAGGTCAAGGACAGCTCTAACCTCATTCCCGGCCATGGCGGTCTTCTGGATCGCTTCGACGGGATGCTGGGCGCAGCCCTCTTCATCCTGTTCGTGGGGCAGCTGGTGGGGCTGCCGACCGCCACGCCATGACGCGGCGCGTGTCGATCCTGGGTGCGACCGGGTCCATCGGGCAGAACACCATCGACCTCATCGCCCGCGACCCGGACGCCTACGCGGTCGTGGCGCTCACCGGCGGCAACAACATCGCACGACTGGCGGCCGATGCGATCCGGCTGAAGGCGCAGGTCGCCGTCACCGCGCATGACAGCTGCCTGGAGCCGCTGCGCGCCGCGCTGGCCGGCACCGGCATCGAGGCCGCGGCGGGGGCAGAGGCGATCTGCGAGGCGGCCGCCCGTCCCGCCGACTGGGTGATGTCGGCCATCGTCGGCGCTGCCGGGCTCGCGCCCGGCCTGAAGGTGCTGGAGCAGGGGGCGGCGCTGGCGCTTGCCAACAAGGAATCGATGGTCTGCGCCGGGCCGCTGGTCATGGCCACGGCCCGCAAACACGGCGGCACGGTCCTGCCCGTGGACAGCGAACATTCGGCGGTGTTCCAGGCGCTCATCGGCGAGGAAATGTCGGCAGTCGAACGGGTGATCATCACCGCGAGCGGCGGCGCCTTCCGCGACTGGCCGCTGGAACAGCTTCGCAACGCCACGCCCGCCCAGGCCGCGACCCATCCCAACTGGGTCATGGGCCAGCGCATCACCATCGACAGCGCGTCGATGTTCAACAAGGCGCTGGAACTGATCGAAACCCGCGAATTCTTCGGGCTGGAGCCGGGGCAGATCGAGGCGGTGGTGCATCCCGAATCGCTGATCCACGCGCTGGTGGGCTTCCGCGACGGCGCGCTCATGGCTCACGTGGGGCCAAGCGACATGCGCCACGCCATCGGCTTTGCGCTGCATTATCCTGAACGCCGCGACCTGCCGGTGGAGCGGCTGGACCTCGTGCGGATCGGCCAGCTCAGCTTTCGCGCGCCGGACGAGACGCGCTGGCCGGCGCTGCGGCTGGCGCGCGAGGTGATGGCGGCGGGCGGGCTGGCGGGCGCGGTCTTCAACGCGGCGAAGGAGCGCAGCCTCGACGCCTTCATCGCCGGACGGCTCGGGTTCCTGCAGATGGCCGAGGTTGTCGAAGAGGTTCTGACTATGCAATCGGCTCAGAATGGTCTCATTGATGCCGAAGTTTCACTTGATAACGTGTTGGCCGCGGACCATTTCGCACGTAAGACCGCGGACAAGCTGATTGAACGCGCACCAAGAGGTTGAGCATTTGGATATCGTGACACTGATCCCGCAGTTCGGCGGGCTGATCTGGACCCTGCTGGCCTTTGTCGTGGCGCTTTCGGTGATCGTCGCCGTGCACGAATACGGCCATTACATCGTGGGCCGGTGGTCGGGTATCGATGCGGACGTGTTCTCGCTCGGCTTCGGGCCGGTGCTTTTCTCGCGCGTCGACCGGCGCGGGACGAAATGGCAGTTCGCGCTGCTGCCCTTTGGCGGTTACGTCAAGTTCAAGGGCGACGACAATGCCTCGGGCGGCAAGGACGAGGCGGCGATGGCGGGCCTCAGCGAAGCGGAACGGCGCCGCACCATGAACGGCGCGCCGCTCTGGGCGCGCGCGGCAACCGTGGCGGCGGGGCCGGTCTTCAATTTCATCATGTCGATCCTGATCTTCTCGGGCATCTTCCTCGCCCGCGGCGTCGTGTCGGAACCGCTGACCGTGGGCGAGTTGCGCCCGCTGCCCAGCGTGCAGGAACTGGAGCCCGGCGACGTCATCGCGCAGATAGAGGGCCGGGCGCCGCCCGCCTTCGACGACGGCGTGTCCTTCGATTCCTTCCTGCTGAATCTGCCCGAACAGCCGGTGCTCGACTACACGGTGCAGCGCAACGGGGCAGAGCAGGTGGTCGAGGGGCCCTATGTCTACCCGCCGCTGGCCAGCCAGATCATTCCGCTGTCCGCCGCGGATGACGCCGGCATGCGCGCCGGCGACGTGATCCAGAGCATCGACGGCGATCCGATCTTTGCCTTCGACCAGCTCAAGCAGAAGGTCGAGTCCTCCGAAGGCGCGCCTCTGGCGCTGGAGGTCTGGCGCGATGGCGAGGTGCTGAACCTGACGCTGGAGCCGCGCCGCACCGACGAGCCGCAGCCCGACAATTCCTTCCGCGCCGTCTACCGCATCGGCATCGCCGCGGGCATGTTCTTCGAGCCGGCCACCGAAACGCCCGGCGTCTTCGAGGCCCTGGGCGGCGCCGTGTCGCAGACCGGCCGCATCATCGAGGGCTCGATCTCGGGCCTGTGGCACATGGTGACCGGTGCGATCAGCACCTGCAACCTGTCCGGCCCCATCGGCATTGCCGAAACCTCTGGCGCGATGGCGAGCCAGGGCACCAGCAATTTCATCTGGTTCATCGCGGTCCTGAGCACCGCCGTGGGCCTGCTGAACCTCTTTCCGGTGCCGGTGCTCGACGGCGGCCACCTGTGCTTTTTCGCCTACGAGGCGGTGTCGGGCCGTCCGCCCAGCGACCGCGCGCTCAAGGTGCTGATGTCGATCGGGCTGACGCTGGTGCTGGGCCTGATGGTCTTTGCCTTGTCCAACGACATCTTCTGCCCCTGATCGCACCGCGCCGGGGCAGGGCGGCCAGCCCCGGCCCCGGCAAAATGCCACAATTAAGCCATAATTCGCCGTAATTTCGCCGGATTGCTCCGCTAGCGACAGAAGAATTCATGCTAGCCAAGGGCACCTGACATGCAGACGCTGACGAGCGGATATCGGAGCCTGAGCCTTCTGGTCAATCTGAACTGGGACCGGCTTCTCTATATCTGCACCATCATCTTTGCGCTGTTCTTCGGCGCCTTTCTCGGCTCGCTCTGGGTCGGCTGAACACAGCCTGAAAAAACCAGCAGGCCAAGGGCCGCGAGGCTTTTGACATCATCCTGCAATCCCGCTACTCACGTCCCACAACGGGTTGTATGGATGGGTAGGCTGCATGACCGACACGACAGGTAAACGCGCGCCGCGCGGGGCAAAGCATCTGGCCACGGTCATGTCCGTCGCGCTGGTGCTTGGCACAACGGCACTTCCGCAGGGCGCCGCTGCGCAGAACTACCAGTTCAACAGCGTCACCATCGAAGGCAACCAGCGGATCGAACCGGGTGCCATCCTGACCTACGCCGGCATCGGGCGCGGGCAAACGGTCTCGGCGGCCGAACTCAACGACGCCTACCAGCGTATCCTGGGGTCCGGGCTTTTCGAAACGGTCGAGATCGTGCCGCAGGGCAGCCAGCTGGTGATCCGGGTCAAGGAATACCCGACGATCAACGCGATCAACTTCGAAGGCAACCGCCGCATCAACGACGAAGACCTGCAGGCCATCGTGCAGGCGCAGCCGCGCCGGGTCTACAGCCCCAGCCAGGCCGAGGCCGATGCGTCGAACATCGCCGAAGCCTATCTGCAGCAGGGCCGGGTGTCGGCGCGGGTGCAGCCCAAGATCATCCGCCGCAGCGACAACCGCGTCGACCTCGTTTACGAGATCTTCGAAGGCGCCGTGACCGAGGTCGAGCGCATCGGCTTTGTCGGCAACCAGCAGTACAACGATCGGCGCCTGCGCCGCGTGCTGGAAACCAAGCAGGCGGGCCTTTTCCGCGCGATCATCGGCAGTGACACCTTTGTCGAGGACCGAATCCAGTTCGACCGGCAGCTTTTGCAGGATTTCTACGCCTCGCGCGGATATGTCGATTTCCGCATCACCGGCGTCAATGCCGAGCTGGCCGAGGAACGCGACGGCTATTTCGTGACCTTCAACGTCGAGGAAGGCCAGCAATTCCGGGTCGGCAATGTCACCGTGACGTCGGACCTGCCCGAGGTCGATGCCGCGCTCTTTCAGTCCGAGGTGAACCTGCGCAGTGGCCGGGTCTATTCGCCCAGCCTGGTCGAGAATCAGATTGCCCGCCTCGAACGGCTGGCGATCCGCGAAGGTCTGAGTTTTGTCCGGGTCGAACCGCGGGTGAACCGCAACGACCGCGACCTGACGCTGGACGTGGAATTCCAGCTGACCCGCGGGCCGCGCATCTTCATCGAACGCATCGACATCGAGGGCAACACCACGACGCTCGACCGGGTGATCCGCCGCCAGTTCCGGGTGGTCGAGGGCGACCCCTTCAACCCGCGCGAAATCCGCGAAAGCGCCGAGCGCATCCGCGCGCTCGGATACTTTGCCAATGCCGAGGTCGAGGCGCGCGAAGGCTCGACCCCGCAGCAGGTCATCGTCGACGTGGATGTCGAGGAACAGCCGACCGGCTCGCTGAGCTTCGGCGGCTCGTTTTCAACCAACGACGGTTTCGGCCTTGCCATCGAATTCCGCGAGAACAACTTCCTGGGCCGCGGCCAGCAGCTGACGCTGGGCTTCAATACCGGCGTCGACAACCGCCGCTATACGTTCAACTTTGTCGAGCCGGGCCTGCTGGGCCGCGACCTGGCGCTGGGGTTCAACCTCAACTACTTCGAAAGCCAGCGCGACACCGCGCAATACGAGCTTGTGACCGGCACCTTCAGCCCCTCGCTGACTTTCCCGGTTTCGGAAAACGGGCGGTTCTCGGTGCGCTACACGGCGAATTACACCGACATCACCGACGTACGCAGCGATGCGGGCCAGATCGTCACCGCCGAAGCGGACGAAGGCGCGATCTGGGACAGCTCCATCGGCTATACCTACAGCTACGACACCCGCCGCACCGGGCTCGATCCGACCGCCGGTGTGCTGCTGGAATTCGGTCAGGACTTTGCCGGCCTCGGCGGTGATGCCTCCTTCATCAAGACCCGGGTGCGGGCCATCGCGCAAAAGCTGGTCTTCAGCGAAGAGGTGACGCTGCGCGCGACCTTCGAGGGCGGGGCGCTCAACTACAACGAAGGCAGCAGCCGGGTGACCGACCGCTTCTTCATGGGCTCTTCGGTGATGCGCGGCTTTGAATACGCCGGGATCGGCCCGCGAGAGGTGGACGAGGCCAACGATATCGACGACGGCCTTGGCGGCAACTTCTTCGCCGTGGCCCGGTTCGAAGCCGAGTTTCCGCTGGGCCTGCCCGAGGAATACGGCATCAGCGCCGGTGTCTTCTACGATGTCGGCACGCTCTGGGGCCTCGACAAGACCAATGCCAACGTCCTTTACGAGGATGCCAGCCTGCGCCACGTCATCGGCGTGTCGCTGTTCTGGGACACGGCCATCGGTCCGCTGCGGTTCAACTTCACCGATGCGCTCGTCAAGGAAGAGTTCGACCGCGAACAGCAGTTCGAGCTGACCGTCTCGACGCGCTTCTGATGCCAGTCCGGGCGCGCGCGACCTGCGCCGCCCTTGCGGCGGCGCTCTTGTTGGCGCTGCCGGCGCCCGGCCTACGCGCGCAGGAGGCCGAGACCCGCGCGCCGGAACCGTTCGCCGCGGGACGGGTGCAAAGCCCGATCCTGACCATCGAGAGCGACCGGCTGTTCGCCGAAAGCGCCTTTGGCCGCCGCATCGCCCGCGAGATCGAGGCCGAACGCACCGCCATCACCGAGGAAAACGACCGCATCACCGAAGAGCTGACCGCCGAAGAGCAGCGGCTCACCGACCTGCGCGGCACGATTCCCGCGGACGAATTCCAGGCGCTTGCAGATGCCTTCGACACCAAGGTGCAGAACCTGCGCAACGAGCAGGAAGAGAAAGCTCGCGCCATCGGCACCCGCGGAGAAGAGGCCCGGCGCCGGTTCCTGAACGCCGCCCAGCCGGTGATCGGAGAGATCATGCGCGAAACCGGTGCGGCTCTGATTGTCGAGCGGCGCATCGTCTTCATCAGCGCCGACGTGATCGACATCACCGATTCCGCGATCCAGCGGATCGACGCCAGCCTGGGCGAAGGCTCTGCGGACCAGCCCTGACGCGCTTGCTCCGGCGGCGCCAGATTGTTAGCAAGATGCAGCACTTGCAAAGGACTGCCCATGACCGACACGCTTCAAAGCGCGGATATCCAGATGATCCAGCGCATCCTGCCGCATCGTTACCCGTTCCTTCTGGTGGACCGGGTCGAGCAGATCGACGGCACCGCCAGCGCCATGGGCCTCAAGAACGTCACCATGAACGAGCCGCATTTCCAGGGCCATTTCCCCGGCACCCCGATCATGCCGGGCGTCACCATTGTCGAGGCGATGGCGCAGACCGCCGCAGTGATGGTGGGCGTGGCGCTCGACCTCGCGGACAAGCAGATGCTGATCTATTTCATGTCCATCGACGGCTGCAAGTTCCGCCGCAAGGTGGTGCCGGGCGACCAGCTGAAGATGCAACTGACCACCCTGCGCGGCAAGGCCGGGGCCAAGGTCTGGAAGTTCAAGGGCGTGGCCACGGTCGAGGGCGAGATGGCCGCAGAGGCCGAATTCACGGCGATGATGGACCTGCCGAAGTGAGCATGGATATTCACCCAAGCGCCGTTGTCGAGGACGGTGCCCGGATCGGCGAGGGCTGCACGATCGGCCCGTTCTGCCACATCGGGCCCGAGGTCGTGCTGGGCGCGAACGTGACGCTGAAATCCCACGTAGTGGTGACCGGCGACACGGTGATCGGCGACGACACGATGATTTTTCCCTTCGCCGTCATCGGCGAGGTGCCGCAGGACCTCAAGTTCAAGGGTGAAAAGACCCGACTCGAGATCGGACGCCGCAACCGCATCCGCGAACACGTCACCATGAATGCCGGCACCGAGGGCGGCGGCGGCGTGACGCGCGTGGGCGACGACGGGCTTTTCATGGCGGGCTGCCACGTGGCGCACGACGCGCAGGTCGGCAACCGGGTGATCCTGGTGAACAACTCGGCGCTCGCGGGGCATTGCGTGATCGAGGACGACGTGATCGTCGGCGGCCTTTCCGGCGTGCACCAATGGGTGCGGATCGGCCGCGGCGCGATCATCGGTGCGGTCACGATGGTGACCAACGACGTGATCCCCTATGGCCTCGTGCAGGCGCCGCGCGGCGTGCTCGACGGGCTGAACCTTGTCGGGCTGAAACGCAAGGGCGTCAGCCGCGCCGACATCACCGCGCTGCGCGCCGCCTTTCAGATGCTGGCGCAGGGCGAAGGCGCCTTTGCCGACCGCGCCCGGCGGCTGGGCGACGAGACGCAGAGCGACTACGTGCGCGAAATCGTCGATTTCATCCTCGGCGAGTCGGACCGCCATTTCCTGACACCGGGGTGAGAATGCGATGCTGGCCCTGATCTGCGGCGAGGGCGACCTGCCGGGCGCCGTGGCCCGGGCGCAAGACAGCCCGCCCCTGGTCTGCGTGCTGTCGGGGTTCGCGCCCCGGGGGCTCGACGCCGACCTGACCTTCCGGATCGAGACTCTGGGCAGCCTGCTTGAAGACCTGCGCCACCGCGGCGTCACGCGCATCTGCCTTTGCGGCCGGATCAGGCGGCCCGAGGTCGAACTGGCGCGCATCGACGCCGCCACGCTGCCGCTGGTGGCGCGCCTGCATGCGGCGCTGCAAGAGGGCGACGATGGCGCGCTGCGCGCGGTAATGGCGATTTTCGAAGAGGCAGGCTTTGCCATCGTGGCCGCGCACGAGGCCGCGCCGGGGCTGCTGCCGGAGTCCGGCGTGCCGACCGAATTGACACAGCTGGACAGCGCCGAGGCCGACGCCCGCGCCGGTGAGGCGGCGCTGAAAGAGATGGGCGCGGCCGACCTGGGTCAGGCCTGTGTCGTGCGCGACGGCCGGGTGGTGGCGCGCGAAGATGCGCGCGGCACCGATGCGATGCTGCGCGACGTCGCGCAGGGCGCAGGGCCGGGCGGCGGCGAGGATGCCACCGACCCGGCGAGCTGGATGATGGACCGCGCGGGCGATCTTCTGGGGGCTGCGGCGGACTGGCTGTCGGGGCCTGCGGCGGGCCGCAGCGGTCTGCTCTACAAGGCGCCGAAGCCGGGCCAGGACCGCCGCGCCGATCTGCCGACAATCGGCCCCGCGACCGCGCGCGCTGCTGCACGGGCGGGGCTCACCGGTATCGTGATCGAAGCCGGCGGCGTCATCGTGCTCGACCTGCCGCGGCTGGTGGGCGAATGCGACCGCGCGGGACTTTTTCTCTGGGTTAGGGAGCCGCGGGCCTGATGCGGGTCTTCGTCACCGCAGGCGAGGCGTCGGGCGACAAGCTGGGCGCGGCGCTGATGCAGGGGCTGCGCGCGTTGCGCCCCAACGTGACCTTTGAAGGCATCGGCGGGCCGCGGATGATCGAGGAGGGGCTGCAGAGCCTGTTTCCCATGGACGAGATCTCGATCATGGGCATCTCGGAAATCCTGTCGCAGTATTTCGCGCTCAAGGCCCGCATTCGCGAAACCGCCGAAGCGGTGATAGCGGCGAAACCCGATGTGCTGGTGACCATCGACCTGCCGGAGTTTTCGCTGCGCGTGGCCAGGCTGGTGAAGGAAAAGAGCGACATCCGCGTGGTGCATTACGTGGCGCCTACGGTCTGGGCCTGGCGTCCGGGCCGCGCGGCAAAGATGGCGCGGCACGTGGATCAGGTGCTGGCGCTCTTCCCGTTCGAACCGCCCTACATGGAAGCCGCTGGCATGCGCTGCGATTTCGTCGGCCACCCGGTGGTTACCGATCCGCAGGCGACCGCGGCGGACGTGGCGCGGTTCCGGCTGACACAGGGCCTGGGCGAGGCGCCGATGCTGCTGGTGCTGCCGGGGTCCCGGCGGTCCGAGGTGACGCGGCTCGGGCCCGTCTTCGGCGAGGTGATCGCCCGGCTGCACGCGGCGCGGCCCGATCTGCGCTTCGTGCTGCCAGCCGCGGCACCGGTGGCGGGGTTGGTGCAGGCTCTGGTGGCGGACTGGCCGGGGCGGCCCATCGTGCTCGACCCGCGCGATCTGGGGGCCGAAGCGGCGCTGGTCAAGCGCAGCGCCTTCGCGGCCGCCGATGTGGCGCTGGCGGCATCGGGCACGGTGTCGCTGGAGCTTGCGGCGGTCGGCACGCCGATGGTCGTCGCCTATGACATGAACTGGATCAGCCGTCAGGTCATCGGGCGTATGCTGCGCATCGACACGGTGACTTTGGTGAACCTGGTGTCGGACACCCGTGTCGTGCCCGAATTCATCGGTCCCAAGTGCCGGCCCGGCCCGATTACCGACGCGGTGCTGGCGACGCTCGACGCACCGCAGGCGCAGTCCCGCGCCATGGCGCTGACGATGGACCGGCTGGGGCTGGACGGACCGGCGCCGGGGACGCGCGCGGCGCAGGCAGTGCTGGACGGCCTCGCCGACGCGCCGCGCCCATGAAAAAGCCCGGGTGCGGCACCCGGGCTTTTCCTACTGCCTGATCTTCGGCGCTTATTGTTCGAGCGCGGTGATCTGGTCGTAGGCCGCGGTGAAGCCCGCCAGCGACATGTTCACCGTCACGCGCTGATCGGGCGCCTGGAACGGCGTGATCGTGACGCGGGCCACCTGGCCGCGGCGGAAGGCGTTCACCTCTGCTTCGGTAAAGCCGACGCGCGCGTAGCAGCCGATCTGGACGCAGAACGACAGGTCGTACCGCTTGGCCTGAGCGCTGTCGACCTGGATGGTCAGCTTTTCGGTCAGCAGCGTGCCCAGCGGTACGATAAAGGTCGCGCCTGCGGCCACCTGGCCGGCGCCTTCGACCTTGAAGATGCTGACTTCGGCCACGCTGTTGCCGTTGCCGTCCTGCAGCAACTGGTACATCTGGCAGGGCTCTTCGCCTTGCTCCACCCGCAGGCACTGTACGTCCCAGTCGCCTTCGGTGGATTTGACGTAGGTATCGTCCTCGTCCGCATTGCCGACCGGCTGGCCCGTATCGAGCCCCGGTGCCGTCGCGGTGGCGGGCGCGTCGGCGGCGGGCGCTTCGGCGGCCGGAGCGTCGGTTGCCGGGGCTTCGGCTGCTGGAGCTTCTGCCGCCGGAGCTTCCGCGGCGGGGTCGGTGTCCTGCGCCTGAACGGCACCCGACATCATCAGTGCCACGAGGGCGGTCGCAAGGGTAAGGTGTTTGGTCATCTAGAAACTCCCGGACTTTCCTGTCTTGGTTCTGATCGCGGGGTAGCACGGGTGCGGGGCACTGTCAGGCGCAAAAACGCGTGGAACCGGTGTCGCGTGGTCCAGTTCAGCGGAAACCCGCACGGGATCAGTGGCAAGATCGGAGGGGTAAGCCCCTGATAAAAATAGAAAAGGAGCCATTGCGGCTCCTTTTCCCTGTCTCTCCCTGCCGGACTGGCCGACTATGTTATGTGCAGACGCTACGAAACTTCCCCCGCCCGGTCAACAGTCTTGTTGAATCGGCCTAAGCGTCTCATTCCAGACAAAAAAGCCGCGCCCGAAGGCGCGGCAGTCTGACAGGGAGGAAGTCAGTCCGGCCGCCAAAGAGGACATGTGGCGCCGGACATAATTCATACTGGCAGCAAGTGGTTAAGTTAGTATGTTCAGCCCCGCACGATAACTTTTGCAAAAAGGCGGCGGTGGATGAGTGACGGGATATTCGTGGGCGGCGGCGGCCCGGACTACGGAGAAAAGCAATGGCTCAGCCTGAAATACGCCAACCGCCACGGGCTGATCGCCGGGGCTACCGGCACCGGCAAGACCGTGACCCTGCAGATCCTCGCCGAAGGTTTTTCCGCCCAAGGCGTCCCGGTCTTCCTGTCCGACGTCAAGGGCGACCTCTCGGGCCTCGCCGCCAGCGGGACCGAGACGCACAAGCTGCACGAAGCGTTCATGGAGCGTGCGGCCAAGATCGGCTTTGAAGACTATGGCTACACCGCGTTCCCGGTGACCTTCTGGGACCTTTTCGGCCGGCAGGGCCACCCGGTGCGCACCACCGTGGCCGAGATGGGGCCGCTGTTGATCTCGCGCCTGCTGGAATTGTCGGAAGCGCAGGAAGGTATCCTCAATATCGCTTTCCGCCTTGCCGACGAGGAGGGCCTGCCGCTGCTCGATCTCAAGGACCTGCAGGCGCTGCTGGTCTGGGTCGGAGAGAACCGCGACACGCTGTCCCTGCGCTACGGCAACATCGCGGTGCAGTCGGTGGGTGCGATCCAGCGCCGCCTGCTGGTGCTGGAAAACCAGGGCGCTGCGGATTTCTTCGGCGAACCGGCGCTGGACCTCGCGGATCTCATGCGCACGGCGCCGGACGGGCGCGGGCAGATCAACATCCTCGCTGCCGACACACTGATGGCCTCGCCGCGGCTTTACGCGACCTTCCTGCTCTGGCTGCTGTCCGAGCTTTTCGAGGAACTGCCCGAGGTGGGTGACCCAGAAAAGCCCAAGCTCGTGTTCTTCTTCGACGAGGCGCATTTGCTGTTCGATGACGCCCCCAAGGCGCTGGTGGACAAGGTCGAGCAGGTCGCGCGGCTGATCCGGTCCAAGGGTGTCGGCGTCTATTTCATCACCCAGAACCCTGACGACGTGCCCGAGGACATCCTGGGCCAACTCGGCAACCGCGTGCAGCATGCGCTGCGCGCCTTCACCGCGCGCGACAAGAAGGCGCTGCGCATGGCGGCAGAGACCTACCGCGAGAACCCCGACTTCGACACCGAACAGGCGATCCGCGAAGTCGGCGTGGGCGAGGCGGTGACCTCGATGCTGGAAAAGAAGGGTGTGCCGGGCGTGGTGCAGCGCACGCTGGTCCGCCCGCCGTCGTCGCAGCTGGGCCCGATTTCGGCGCAGGAACGCGGCGGCGTGCTCTATGGGTCGGACCTGCGGGGCAAGTACGACGCGCCGGTCGACCGCGCCTCGGCCTACGAGATGCTGAAGGAGCGCGCCGACAAGGCCGCCGCCGAGGCCGCGGCCCTTGAGCAGCGCGAGGACGAGATGCAGGCGGCAGAGCGCGAATACACCGCCGGCCGGCGCTATTCCGGCACGCGCGTCGGGCGGTCGACCACCCAGCCGGCGCGCAAGACCTGGAGCACGCGCCACCGCGACACCGACAGTTTCGGCGAGGCGATGGCAAAGGTCGTGGTCAAGGAACTCAAAGGCACCACCGGCCGGCGCATCGTGCGCGGCATTCTCGGCGGGCTCTTCAAGGGGCGCTGAGGCGCATTGGCGTCTTCGTGTGATGACGCAACGTGTCGGCTCAAGTTGTTGTGATGTAAGCGAAAAGCGCCGCCTGGAATGGGCGGCGCTTCCTTATGCGGTCTCGGAGATCCCGACCCTAAGCTCAGGTGCCGCGGATCAGCGCCGGGTCTCCTGCCAATTGCCCATCAGCAGGTCGCGCACCTTCTGGGCGGTGGCTTCCGCGGTGATCCCGAACTTTTCGTAAAGCGTCTCTGCCGGGGCAGATGAGCCGAAGCCGTGCATGCCGACGAAGCCCGACTTCTCGCGCTTGCCGCGCTCGCCGAAAAGCCAGCGGTCCCAGCCCAGCCGCACGCCCGCCTCGACCGCGACCCGCACCGGCCCGCCGGGCAGCACGCGCTTGCGATAGGCCTCGTCCTGCTCTTCGAAAAGCTCCCAGCAGGGCATGGAGACGACACGGGTGCCGATGCCCTCGGCCTCGAGAATGTCGCGCGCGGCCATGGCGACCGACACTTCGGACCCGGTGGCCATCAGCAGCGCCTGGCGCTTGCCGGTGGCATCGGCAAGGACGTAGGCGCCCTGCGCGGTCAGGTTCTTGGTCTTGTGCTCGGTCCGCACGGTCGGCAGGTTCTGGCGGCTCAGCGCCAGCACCGACGGCGTGCCGTCCTGCGTCACGGCCAGTTCCCAGGCCTCGGCGGTCTCGACCGTGTCGGCGGGGCGGAAGACCAGCGTGTTGGGCGTCGCGCGGCAGATCGCCAGGTGTTCGACCGGCTGGTGGGTGGGGCCATCCTCGCCCAGGCCGATGCTGTCATGGGTCATGACAAAGACCGTCGGCACCTTCATCAGCGCCGCCAGCCGCATCGCCGGACGGGCATAGTCGGTGAAGCAGAAGAACGTGCCGCCGTAGGGCCGGATGCCGCCATGCAGCGCCATGCCGTTCATCGCTGCCGCCATGCCGTGTTCGCGGATGCCGTAGTAGATGTAGCGGCCCTTGCGGTTGGTCTCGTCGAAGGTGCCAAGGTCCTTGGTCAGGGTGTTGTTCGACCCCGTCAGGTCCGCCGACCCGCCGATTGTTTCGGGCAGGATCGGGTTCAGCACTTCCAGCACCATTTCCGAGCTCTTGCGTGTCGCCACCGACGGCGCGCTCTCGGAGACCTGCTTTTTCAGCGCCTTGATAGTCGCGCTCAGTTTCTTCGGCGCGGTGCCCGCCAGGGTCCGGGCGAATTCTGCCTGCTTGCCCGCCGACATGCCTTCGAGCCGCGCCTCCCAGGCGTCGCGCGCCTCGGCGCCGCGCTTGCCGATCGCTTCCCACTGCGCCTTGACGTCCTCGGGTACCTCGAACGGCCCGGTGGTCCAGCCATAGGCGGCCTTTGCCTCGGCCATCTGGTCGGCATCGGTCAGCGCGCCGTGACCCTTGGAGGTGTCCTGCGCCGCGTGGCCCAGGGCGATGTGGGTCTTGCAGGCGATCATCGACGGCTGCTTGGATTTCTTGGCCGCGGTGATTGCGGCGTCGATCTCTTCGGGGTTGTGGCCGTCGATCTCCTGCACGTGCCAGCCGGCGGCTTCGAACCGCTTGACCTGGTCGGTGCGGTCGGCAAGGTCGACCTTGCCGTCGATGGTGATGCTGTTGTTGTCCCAGAACACGACGAGTCGCGACAGCTGCTGGCGGCCGGCGAGGGTGATGGCCTCCTGGCTCACGCCCTCCATCAGGCAGCCGTCACCGGCGATCACGTAGGTATGGTGGTCCACCAGCTTGGCGCCGAAGCGCGCGCGCATGGCTTCCTCGGCGATGGCGAACCCCACGGACATGGAAATGCCCTGGCCCAGCGGGCCGGTGGTGGATTCGATGGCATCGGCCAGGAAGTTCTCCGGATGGCCCGCCGTGCGTGCGCCCCATTGGCGGAAGTTCTTGATCTCGTCGAGCGTGATCTGCGCGTCGCCCGTTAGGTAAAGCAGCGAATAGATCAGCATCGACCCGTGGCCGGCGGACAGGATGAACCGGTCGCGGTCCGGCCAATGCGGGGCCGAGGCGTCGAATTTAAGGTGCTTTTCATAGAGGACCGTCGCCACGTCGGCCATACCCATCGGCATGCCGGAATGCCCGGATTTCGCGGCGGCGACGGCATCGAGCGTCAGGGCGCGGATCGCGGCGGCGCGCATCCAGTGGTCGGGGTTGGCGGAGCGGAGGGCGTCGATATCCACGGGGCGGCATCCTTTTTTGAAACTCGGGCGGCCCTCGCCTCTTACCAGCCCGGCGGCGAAGATCAAGCGCGGCCCATAAGGCCTTGACGGATAAGGGGGCGCATTTTCCGATGCAGGTTGATAAACTCTGCTTTAACGGAGCGGCGGCGATTCGGAGACCGGCCGCGCATAGGCTCCGATGGCAGTGCAAAGGGCAAACCCATGACCCAGATAGACGAATTGCAGCGGCGGATCACCCAGGCGCTTGACCGCATCGCCAAGGGTGTCGAAGCCGTCGAGTCCCGCGCGGTCGATCCCGCTGCGGCGACCGCCCCGGACGGCGCCGATGCAGAGGAACTCGTCGCCCTGCGCGAGGCGCTCGAAGACGAACGGCTCGCCAATGCCCAGCTCGAGGAACGGGTGAGGGCGATTCGCGAGAAGCAGGAGACCGAGGTCGCCCAGCTGCGGGCCCAGGCCAGCGGATCGTCCGCGACGCTGGGCCGGCTCGACGGCGAATTGCAGCGCCTGCGCCGCGCCAACGAGATGCTCAGCGCCACCAACGTGGAACTGCGCAACGCGCTGGAACAGAACGTCGGAGAGCCGCACCTGATCAACAAGGCCATGCTGGCCGAACTCGAAGCCCTGCGCGCCGCACGCGCCGCCGACATGGCCGAAAACCAGCTGCTGCTCGACACGCTCGAACCGCTCCTGGCCGAGGCCGCCTCAGAGGAGAGCGCCTGATGCCCGAAGTCGAAATCACTATCGGCGGCCGCAGCTTCGAAGTGGCCTGCCAGGAGGGCGAGGAACAGTACCTGCAGGCAGCCGCCCGTATGCTCGACGCCGAAGCCTCGGTGCTGGTCGACCAGATCGGCCGGGTGCCCGAGGCGCGGATGCTGCTCATGGCCGGTCTGATGCTGGCCGACAAGACCGCCGGACTCGAGGATCGCCTGCGCGAAGCCGAGGACCGTGCCGCCGGCATGGAAGACCAGATCCGCGCCCTGCGCGACGCCCCGGCGCCCGAACCGCAGCGCGTCGAGGTGCCGGTTCTGCCCGAAGGCGTGACCGACAGCCTCGCCGAACTCGCCGCCCGCGCCGAAGCGCTGGCCGACGAGATCGAGGAAAAGGCGGCCAGTTGAGGGGCAGGGCGCCACGTCCGCAACATCGCTGCTTCATCTTGCCAATAAATCTCCGGGGAGCGCGAGGGGCTGGCCCCTCGCTCCAGCGCTCTCGATCATTGCAACCGCAAGAAAAAAGGGCGCAGCCGTCGCCACGCCCCTCATCACATCGTCTGACGAAAGCTCAGCCGTTGGCTTCGCGGATCTTGTCCGCAGCGTCCTTGTTGTAGGTCACGCCGTTCTGCTCGAAAAGCTGGTCAAGCTCGCCCGACAGGGTCATTTCGGTGATGATGTCGCAGCCGCCGACGAACTCGCCCTTGACGTAAAGCTGCGGAATGGTGGGCCAGTCGGAATAGTCCTTGATGCCCTGGCGGATATCGTCATCGGCCAGCACGTTCACATCGGCATAGTCGACGCCCATGTAGTTCAGTACGCCCGCCACGCGGCTGGAAAATCCGCATTGCGGCATCGACTTGGTGCCCTTCATGTAAAGCACCACGTCATTGGCTTTCACGGTTTCGTCGATCTTTGTCTTGGCGTCAGTCATCTGAGCTCTCCAGGCTGTCTTGGCGGCGCTGCTCCGCGCGGATCGCGGGCCTCAGCGCGCCGTAGGTGATGAGGCCGACCAGCGCCAGCGCGCCGAGGATCGGCCAGGTCTCGGAAAGAAAGGTCGCGAGTCCCGGGATCATGCCGGGTCCGGGACCTTCGTTGTCAGGGCCAGCGCGTGCAACTCGCCGCGCGCACCGTCCATCTTGCCCTTGAGCGCCGCATAGACCGCGCGCTGCTGCTGCACCCGGTTCTTGCCGCGGAAGGATTCGTCGATCACCTCGGCGGCGTAGTGGTTGCCGTCGCCCGCGAGGTCGGTGATCGTGATTTTCGCCTGCGGGAATTCCGCGCGGATCAAGTCTTCGATTTCCTGCGCCTCTATGGCCATGTCTGCGCTCCGCTTGCCTTCTCTGGCACAGATGTACGCGTGCCGGAGCGCAGGTTCAAGCCGCAGCGGACGCGATCAGGCGGCGAGGTCGACCCAGACCGGAACGTGATCCGAGGGCTTGTCGCCGCCGCGCACGGCGCGGTCGATCTGGCAGTCGGTCATCAGGTCGGCGCAGGCCGGCGTCAGCAGCAGGTGGTCGATGCGGATGCCGTTGTTCCGCTGCCAGGCGCCCGCCTGGTAGTCCCAGAACGAATAGTGCCCGCCGCCTTGGGTGCGGGCGCGGAAGGCATCGGTGAAGCCCAGGTTGACGATGCGGCGAAAGGCGGCGCGGGTGGTGGGCAGGAACAGCGCGTCGCGGTCCCAGGCCTTTGGCTTTGCGGCATCTTCGGTCTGCGGGATGACGTTGTAATCGCCGGCCATGACCGCCGGCATCTCGGCGTCCAGAAGGGCACGGGCGCGGGCCTCCAGCCGGTCCATCCAGTCGAGCTTGTAGCCGTATTTGCCGGAGCGCTCTGGCGTGCCGTCGCTGCCGAATGCGACCGGGTTGCCGTTGGGCAGGTAAAGCCCGCAGATCCGCACGGCCTGGCGGTCGCCCACAACTGTCGCCTCGATCCAGCGTGCCTGCTCGTCCGCGTCATCGCCGGGCAGGCCGCGGGTCACGTCCTCGAGCGGCAGCTTGGACAGGATCGCGACGCCGTTGAAGGATTTCTGCCCGTGGGTTTCGACGTTGTAGCCGCGGTCCTCGAAGATCTCGCGGGGGAAGGCGTCGTCGATCGACTTGATCTCCTGCAGCAGGACCACGTCCGGAGACGCCTCGTCGAGCCAGGCCGGCAAGGCCTCGGCGCGCGCCTTGATTCCGTTGATGTTGAAGGTCGCAATTTTCATTTCCGGCACTCCCGCTGGTTGTGCCATTCTATCGCCTATGGCACTGCGGGTGGCAAGCCGCCTGCGCGTTGCGTGGAATTGGCGCGACGCTTTCAATTCTTTCCGATGTGATTCGACTTTGGATTAGCTTCGGATTGTAAGCTATTGTTTGAAATCGAAAATTATTATTTTTCTGTGGATGGTTTCGGAAAGCTTATTCGGTCCAAAAAGCTAGCATGCGTTCGGTGCGTGGATAAGCTTTTGGATAACACGCATAGCAAGAATATTCCTTTGTCAAACAATTAGCCCGTGCAAGCGTTGAAGGGTAACCAACGACGGAGGACACCATGTCGGCACAACTCAAGCACACCATTTCCGAACATTTCGTTGACGCATCCGCCCCGGCGCGCGGTGCGGACATGCACGGCGGCGACGACTGCGCGCTCTTCACGTCCGGCTCCGCTCCGAGCGCGTCGGGCGACATGCTGATGGGCGATTGCGCCGATCTCTTCACCTCCGGTTCCGCGCCGGCGACTTCGGGCCTGGCGCTGTCGGGCGAGGCCGTGGGTCTTTTCACCTCGGGTTCGGCGCCCGTTGGCAGCGCCACGGCGACCGGCGACGCAGTCGAGGCCTTCACCTCCGGATCCGCCCCCGCAGGCACCTTTGCGGCGACCGGCGACGCAGTCGAGGCCTTCACCTCCGGATCCTCCCCCGCAGGCACCTTTGCGGCCACTGGCGACGCGGTCGAGGCGTTCACTTCCGGCTCCGCCCCCGCAGGCACCGTCGCCGCCACCGGCGATGCAGTCGAGGCGTTCACCTCCGGCTCCGCGCCCGCTGGCACGGTTGCCGCCACCGGCGACGCGGTCGAGGCCTTCACCTCCGGCTCCGCTCCGGTGACCGCAGAGGCCGCGGGCGAAGGCGAGGGCTGCGCGCTCTTCACCTCCGGTTCCTGAGCCGACCATCGATCCCGGAGGGGCGGATCGGCCCCTCTCTCAGCCAGAGGAGAGAGACCATGACCAATGTCATTCAGCTGACACCCCCCTCCCGGATCCAAACACCAGAGGCGCGCACCAGCGCGCTTCTGCACAGCTTTGCCGCCGAACGGCGCACCGGCGACGACGTGTTCTGGCTCAAGGAAAACGCCGAGATCCTGAACATTCTGGAATGCACCGGGGCGCGGCTTGACGACACCACGCTGGCCGCGCACAGCGGGTTTTACGCCACCGTCGAGAAGCGCTTGCGCTTTTTCCCGCAATACTACCGCTTCCTGCTGTCGATCACGCTCGATCTCGAAGCGCTCGGCATGCCGGGCGACAAGGGCGCGGAACTGGTCGACTGGGCGGCGTCGCAGGAGCTGGCCATGGCCGAGCTGTCGGACCTGCAGCGCATGGAGGCGCGGCGGCTGATGGCCCGCCGGGGTCGCGATCCGCTTCCGCAGGACGGCGGACTCGAGGATCGGATGCGCGCCTTCATCGGCCGCTCGCAAACATTTACCCTGCCAAACAAGAAAGCCGCCTACGAGCTGACCCACGCGGTGTTCTACCTCAGTGAATACGGACGCACCGATCCTGCACTGGAACCGGCGGCCATCACCAGCCTGAATTACGCTGGACTTTTGGCCTATCTCGATCAGAACGCCGACTTGCTGGCCGAGATCTGCATCGCCCTGCGCTATGCCAGGGAGACGCCGCCGCCGCTCTGGACCGACTGGCTGGACCGTGAAACGCACCTGTTCGAGCTGACCACGTCGCCGCAGGCGAGCGTGCAGGACGATTACCACGAATACCTTGTCTGCAACTGGCACCAGGCCCTTTCGGGCAGGCGCAGCTTTACCCAGCCGGTGGTGCCGGGGCGCGTCCGATTCGACCGCTCGCCGGTGCGGTCGGCGGCCCTGCGCGAGATGTCGGAATGCATGTTCCGGATGGACGGCGCACGCTCGGGCGACTGGCAGCAGATGCGTGGTCACATGCAGGCGCAGCTCTCGGCCGAGGCGATGGGGGTGGTCCGGATGGCCGAATCCTCCTGCGAGCATTTCGCCGACTTTTTCGAGGGCTTTGCACGCGCCGACGGCGCCGGACGGCCCGCATGACCATGCGGGCGGCATCGCTGGCCGGGGCCGGGCTGGTCGCACTCTACACGCTGACCATTTCCGCGGCTGACGGGATCACCAAGTTCATCGCCGGCGGCTATGCCGCGCCGCAGCTCTTCGCGCTGTCCTCGGCCATGGTGCTGATGCTGTCCTTTGCCGCCAGCCGCTCCGCGCGATCTGTGGGGGCAGGGGGTCTGCGCACCTGCGCCCCGCGCGCCATGGCCCTGCGCGCCGCCCTGACGGTGCTGGCCTGCATCGGCTTTTTCCAGGCCTTCCGGCTCTTGCCCTTCGCGGATGTGTTCCTCTTCATCGGTCTCATGCCGGTGATCGCCGGCCTGATGAGCGGGCCCACCTTGGGCGAGCCGCTGCGCGCCTCGGCCTACGGCGCGCTGGCGCTGGGTCTGGTGGGGATCTGGTGCCTGATGCCGGGGGGCATGTCCTCGGTTCAGGCGGGGCATGGCTGGGCGCTGATGGCCGCGGTGACCGGGACCGGCTCGATGCTTTGCGCGCGCTACATTGGCCGGTTCGAGCGCAACGCCCTGGCGCAGGTCTTCTACCCGAACCTCGCCATTCTCGTGGTCATGGGCACGGCGCTGCCCTTCGTCTGGCGTGCCATGCCCGCCGCTGACTTTGCCTGGGTCGCGGCCTACGCGGTCTGCCTTTTCGCGGCGCGCTGGTTGGTGACCGTGGCGCTGCGGCTGCTGCCGGCCTACGTCGCGACGCCGCTGATGAACCTGCAATTCGTCTGGATGGTGGTGATCGGATACGCGGCTTTCGGCGAGGTGCCGGGCGCGGGGACGGTCACAGGCGTGACGCTGGTCGTCGCCTCGGGGCTGTGGTTGGTGCTGGATGACGCGCTGCCCGCGCGGGCGCGGGGCCTGCGCGCCTGATCACATCGAGAAAGACGTGCCGCAGCCGCAGGACGACGTGGCGTTCGGGTTCTCGATCACGAAGCGGGCGCCGATCAGTTCCTCGGTGAAGTCGATCACCGCGTTGGACAGGAACGGCAGCGACACCGAATCCACCACCACCCGCTGCCCCTGGCCTTCGAGCACCAGGTCGTCCTCTTCCGGCGCATCCAGCTTGATTTCGTACTGGAAGCCCGAGCATCCGCCGCCTTCGACGGCGACGCGCAGCGCCTGGCCCTGGTCCGACGCGCCGATCTCGGCGAGGCGGGCAAAGGCGCGGTCGGTGACTTTCGGCGGCAGCTGCATGATATCCTCCGGACAGGTTTCTTATCGCTTCCGTTCATAATATACGAACGCGCGGGACAGGCGACAAGGACATGGCGACACGGACATCGCCAAAGAACGGGGACGACATGCAGGCCAGCTATGCAAGCGATCCGCGCCGAAGCCGCGGGCGCCGGGTGGCGGAAGAGGAAAGCGCCTTCCGCTCCTGCTTTCAGCGTGACCGCGACCGGATCATCCATTCCTCGGCCTTCCGGCGGCTCAAGCACAAGACCCAGGTCTTTGTCGAACACGAAGGTGATTTCTACCGCACACGGCTCACCCACACGATCGAGGTGGCGCAGGTGGCGCGGACGATTTGCGGCGCGCTGGGGCTGAACACCGACCTGACCGAGGCGGTGGCATTGGCGCACGACCTGGGCCACACGCCTTTCGGCCATACCGGTGAGGACGCGCTGCATGCATTGATGGACCCCTATGGCGGGTTCGATCACAATGCGCAGACGATCCGCATCGTCACCTCGCTCGAACGGCACTATGCCGCGTTCGACGGGTTGAACCTGACGTGGGAAACCCTTGAAGGCATTGCGAAACACAACGGTCCGGTGACCGGAGACCTGCCGCATGCCCTGGCCGAATACGCCGCGCTGCACGACCTCGAACTGCACACCCACGCGAGTGCGGAGGCGCAGGTGGCAGCGCTGGCCGACGACATCGCCTACAACAACCACGACCTGCACGACGGGCTGCGCGCGGGGCTATTCACCGAGGCGGAAATCATCGCGCTGCCCATCGTCGGCCCGGCGTATGCCGAGGTCGACGCAGCCTATCCCCGACTCGATCCCTACCGCCGCCGCCACGAGGCGCTGCGCCGGGTCTTCGGCGCCATGGTCGGCGACGTGATCGATTTTTCGCGGGCGTTGCTGGCGGCGTCGGGCTGTGCCTCCGCACAGGAGATTCGCGAACTGGGCCGCGACGCGATCTCTTTCTCGCCGCCGATGTGGCGCGACATTCGGGCGATCCGGGATTTTCTTTTCGGGCACATGTACCGCGCGCCGTCGGTGATGGACCAGCGCGTCAAGGTGACAAGGGTCGTCAACGACCTGTTCCCGCTGTACCTGTCCCGGCCCGACCTGCTGCCCAAACGCTGGCACGACGACATCGCGGCGGCGCAGGACGACGCGGCGCTGGCGCGGCTGGTGGCGGACTACATCGCCGGGATGACCGACCGGTTCGCCCTGCAACAGCACGCGCGCCTGCTTGGCGTCGACATCCTGCACGACGCCACCTGACAAGATCGGGGCCTCTTTCACGAAGGGCTGGCCGCGTCTTTCGCGCCCGTTCCCGCCGCCTGTCGGTGCCCTGTCCGGGTGCTCGAAGGCCCGCCTCGCGCGACCTTCTCGGTCAGCTGTGTCTCCTTCGGTTGCAACGTGCAGGCGCTGCGCTTCGGGGAACGCGGCCCGACCGGTGTCGCCGCGACAGTGCAGGCGAGCGCTCTGGACCTCGCGCCGGGAACTGGGTGTCGGCGCGCTGCGTTGCGTTGAGCGGTGGCGCTTGGATGCTGGTGCATCCGGTGTCGCGGGGACTTGCACCCTACCAATCGCACGGGACCGCCATATACTGAATGAAATTGAAGCGTTGCGGGACACATCGCACGCAGGAACAACCGTGCCGCCGGAGCGGCGCCGCGGCAACGGAGATAACATGGCCACATCGGACATCGCCGGGATCGACCCGGTTCTCGGGTTCGCGCTCGTTGGGGCCCTGGGGGTCGGCTCGCAATGGCTGGCCTGGCGGCTGCGGATGCCGGCCATCGTGCTGATGCTTGCGGCGGGCCTGATCGTTGGGCCGGGGCTTGGGCTGCTGAACCCGTCTCAGGATTTCGGCAACCTGATGTCGCCGCTCATCGCCATTGCCGTGGCGATCATTCTCTTCGAGGGCGGTCTGACGCTCAACTTCCACACCCTGCGCGATGCCGCAGTCGGCGTGCGGCGGCTGGTCTTCGTCGGCGCGCCACTGGGTTGGGCAGTATCGTCGGCGGCGTTGCATTACGTGGCGGGGCTGAGTTGGGAGACCTCGGCGGTGTTCGGCGGCATCATGATCGTCACCGGCCCCACGGTGATCGCGCCGCTCCTGCGCCAGGCGCGGCTGAAAAGCCGCCCCGCCAAGCTCTTGCAGTGGGAAGCCATCGTCAACGATCCGGTGGGCGCGCTGGCGGCTGTTCTGGCCTTCGAAGTGGTCATCGTTCTGCAGACGGCGACCGGAGCAGGCGCAGCGGTGCAGGATCTGGTCCTGGGCATCGTCGTCGCCTCCGTGCTGGGCATTGCCGCGGGCTGGGGGCTGGTCAAGGCCTTCACCCTGGGCATGGTGCCCGAATACATGAAGGTGCCGGTGCTCTTCGTGCTGCTGCTTCTGGTCTTTGCCCTGTCGGACGCGGTCCTGCACGAAAGCGGTCTTCTCGCCGTCACGCTCATGGGCATATACATCGCCAATTCCGACCTGCCGAGCTACACCGAGCTTCGGCGGTTCAAGGAACATGCCACGGTCATGCTGGTGTCGGGCGTGTTCATCCTGCTGGCGGCCAACATGGACCGCGACACGCTGCTGAGCATGGACTGGTCGACGCTGGCCTTCGTCTGCGTCGTGATCTTCGTCGCGCGCCCGGTGTCGGTTCTGGCGTCGCTGGCCTTCTCCGGCATCCCGTGGAAAGAGCGGCTGCTCGTGGCCTTCACCGGTCCGCGCGGTGTCGTGCTGGTGGCGGTCGCCGGGCTTTTCGGCGAACGGCTGGCCAGCATCGGGATCGAGGACGGCACGCAGGTCTCTACGCTGGCCTTCGCGCTGGTCGCGGCCAGCGTTCTGCTGCACGGCTTTACGTTGCAGCCCATGGCCCGTTGGCTGGGTCTGGTGGCGTCGGAGCGTCCGGGCGTGCTGATCGTCGGTGGGTCGCCCTGGTCGGTGGCGCTGGCCAAGGCCTTCGAGAAGATGGAGCTGCCGGTGGCCATCGCCGACCCGAACCATACCCATCTGCGCGGCGCGCGCGAGGCGGGGATCGAGACCTTCTTCGGCGACATCCTGTCCGAGGTAGCCGAGGACCGGCTCGACCTCGTGCGCTACGAAAAGATCATCGCCGCAACCGACAACGACGCCTACAACACGTTGGTGACCAGCGACCTTGCCCCGGAATTCGGCCGGGAAAACGTCTTTGAGGTGCGCCGCGCCAAGGAAAGCAGCACCCGCCACGCGCTGCCGGCATCCCTCGGCGGGCGGAAGTTCGGCCCCGACGACACCTATGACGAGGCCAACCGGCGCATTGCCGGCGGCTGCGAGTTCCGGGTGACGAAGCTGTCCGAGGAATTCACCATCGAGGATTGGCGCAAGACCAACCCCGACGCCGCCGTTCTGGCCGACATCGGCTCTGCCGGAGAACTGCGGCTGCTGGGGCCGGAGGACGAGCCGCGCGAAACCGTCGGCATGCGAATCCTCTCGGTGATGCCGGAGCGCAAGGAGCGCCACGAGGCGACCAAGGCCGAGAACGGCAGGGGCAACGGTCAAGGGAACGGAACGAAAAATGCCCCCTCCGACTGATCGAAGGGGGCGCAGGTTTAGGTTATTGCGAACGTATCAGGCGCGGTCGTCGATCAGCACTTCGATCGTGCCGTTCGCGGTCTTGTAGACGCCCAGAACGTTGTCGCTGCTGAAGCCGTCGGCTTCGACCGCGGCGTTGATCTGGTCGTTTTCCGCGACCGAGCTCTGGAAATCGTCCATCTCCATCTCGTTCTCGGCCAGCGCGGTATCCAGCGATTGCGCGTTCTCGTCAGCGTTACCCGAAACCTCCGACAGCCTGATCGTGTCGATCTCGGCATCGGCTTCGACGGTGCTCAGGTCGACTTCGGTGTTTTCGCCGGATTTCATCGACGACAGCACCTTGCCATAGGTCCACTTGTCGCTATTGCCCGAGTCCATGTCGTTCGATGCGCTCATCTCGGACCCACTGTCCATTTCGGTGGTCGAATCCATGCCGGCGGTGCTGTCCATGCTGCCGGTGCCGTCCATGCCGGTGCTCACGTCGGTGTTGGTGCCCATTTCGTCTTGGGGCAGTTCCATGGAGCCTTCGTCTTCGAACTCCACGCCGGGTGCGGTTTCGGTGGTGGTGTTCTCTTGGGCGATGGCCGCGCCGGACACAGAGGCGGCGAGGATCGCGGCAAGGCTCAGGGATTTGCTGTTAAAGGTCATGGGTACGTCCTTTCAGTTTGTCGGGCACCGGGGGGGCGGCGCCTTCATGTCCAATCAACCCGCGCCTTCCACCGATGTTCCTCCGCCGTGGGGCACGTGGCCGGAGAGATGGGCAATCCCGCTTTTTTCCGCGCCGCGGCGTGGCGAATTCATGCCGTTTCTGGACGTGCGGAGGTTCCGCCGGGTCAGCGTCACGGAACCCGTCTCCGGTCATCCGCATTGTCCGCGCCGCCGTCTATTTGACCTTGCCCGCGCACATGCTAGACGGACGCCAACAGTCCGGAGCACATCCCATGAACCTCTTTACCGACATCGGCCATCTGGTGGCCGGCGCCATCGCGCAACTGCAATCCAAGGGCACGCTGCCCGATGGCTTGGACCTGGGTCCGGTCACGGTAGAGCCGCCGCGCGATCCGCTGCACGGGGACATGGCCACGAATGCCGCGATGGTGCTGGCCAAGCCCGCGAAGATGAAGCCGCGCGATATCGCCGAAGCGCTTGCGCCGCTGCTGGCCGAGGACGACCGGATCACGACGGCCGAGGTCGCGGGGCCGGGGTTCCTGAACCTGCGGCTGGCGCCGTCCGTCTGGCAGGATCTTGCGAAAGACGTGATCGCGAAGGGATCGGCCTATGGCCGGTCCGGGATGGGGCAGGGCAAGCGGGTCAACGTCGAATACGTCAGCGCCAACCCCACCGGTCCGATGCACGTCGGGCACGCGCGCGGCGCCATCGTCGGGGACGCGACCGCGTCGCTGCTGGCCTATGCGGGCTACGACGTGACACGCGAATACTACATCAACGACGGCGGCGCGCAGGTCGATGTGCTCGCGCGGTCGGTCTACCTGCGCTATCTCGAAGCGCACGACCTTTCCGTCGACTGGCCGGAGGGCAGCTATCCCGGCGACTACCTGATCGACGTGGGCGAGGCGCTGAAGGCCAAGGTTGGCGACAAGTACCTGGAGGCCGAGGAATCCGAGTGGCTCGAAGAGGTGCGGACCTTCGCCACCGACGCGATGATGGACCTCATCCGCACCGACCTCGCGTCGCTTGGCGTGGTCATGGATCACTTCTTTTCGGAAAAGTCGCTCTACGACACCGGCCTGATCGAAAAGGCCATCGAGGAACTGCGGGACAAGGGCCTGATCTACCGCGGCACGCTGGAGCCGCCCAAGGGCAAGACGCCCGAGGATTGGGAACCGCGCGAGCAGACTCTGTTCAAGTCCACCGACTACGGCGACGACGTCGACCGGCCGATCAAGAAATCCGACGGCAGCTGGACCTATTTCGCCCCCGACATCGCCTATCACTACGACAAGGTCAGCCGTGGCTACGACATGCTGATCGACATCTTCGGCGCCGATCACGGCGGCTATGTCAAACGCATGAAGGCCGCCGTCTCGGCGCTGTCGGAAAGCCGCGTGCCGCTGGACATCAAGCTCATTCAGTTGGTCAAGCTCTTCAAGAACGGCCAGCCTTTCAAGATGTCGAAACGCGCGGGCACCTTCGTTACTCTGCGCGACGTGGTCGAGATGGTGGGTTCCGATGCCGCGCGTTTTCACATGCTGACGCGCAAATCCGATGCAGCACTCGATTTCGACTTCGACAAGGTCAAGGAACAGTCCAAGGAAAACCCGGTCTTCTACGTGCAATACGCCAGCGCCCGGATCTCCTCGGTGCTGCGCAAGGCCGCCGAGGCCGGGATCGACTGCACCGACGACACCCTGCGGGCGGCGGATCTCTCGGGCCTGACCCACGATCTGGAGATCGCGCTGGCCAAGAAGGTCGCCGAATGGCCGCGGCTGGTCGAGATCGCGGCGCGCACGCACGAACCGCACCGGATCGCCTTCTACCTTTTCGAACTGGCCTCGGACCTGCACACGCTTTGGAACGCCGGCAACGACGATACGTCGCTGCGGTTCCTGCAAGAGCACGATCCCGCCGCAACACAGGCCAAAATCGCCCTCGCGCGGGCCGTTTCTGTTGTGATTTCCGGCGGGCTTGGTATCTTGGGCGTAACCCCGGCAACCGAGATGCGCTGACCAAGGCGCGCCATGGCCGGGTGAGGCAGTGCAAGAACCGTTCGGTGGCCAGGGCCGCCGGGGCAGAAAGGCAGACATGGCGACATACGATCAGGCGGGTCCCGTGGCGGGGTCCGAGTCGAAAGGCAATCTGGCCAGTACCGCGAATTGGGCCGGGGCGGTGGTGTCCCTGGCCCTGATCGCCGGCGTGGCGGTCTGGGGCTACCGGTTGCTGGTGCGGGACGTAACCGGCATCCCCGTGGTCGAGGCCACCAGCGGGCCGATGCGCGTGGCCCCGCAGAACCCCGGTGGAGAGGCAGCCGATCATCAGGGCCTGTCGGTCAACGACGTGGCCGGAACCGGCGTCGCCGCCGATCCTGCCGACCGCCTGACGCTGGCGCCGCGGCCGCCGGATCTTTCAGAAGAGGATGTGCCGCAAGCCGAACTGGCGCCGCGCCCTGCCGCGATGCCGGACCAGCGCGATGCGGAAACGCTTCAGCTTTCCGAAGCGGCGCCCGACATGGGACCGGCCGAGGACGCGCCCGCTCCGGCATCAGAGGCCGAAGACACGACTGAGTCCGAAACAGCTGCGGACGATCCGATCCAGGCGCTGGCGGACCAGATCGCCAGTGACATCGAACCGCTGTTCGATCCCGACGCGCCCCGGCCCGAAAGCGCCCCCGCTGTGGCGACGCTCACCCCGCTCGAAACCGAAGAGGCGCCCGTGACCGGCGTGCTGGACAGCGAGGGCACCGTCGCGCGGTCGCTGCGTCCGCGCAATCGTCCCGGCGGGCTGGTCAGCACCGCCCTCGCGCAGCCCGAAGCTGCCCCGGCCGCGCCCCAGGTGGCCGAGATCGACCCCGAGACACTGCCCGCGGGCACCCGCCTCGTACAGCTCGGCGCCTACGATTCAGCCGAGGTGGCGCGGTCCGAATGGGCGCGGCTCGAGGCCCGGTTCGGCGACTACATGGAGGAAAAGGACCGGGTGATCCAGAAGGCCAGCTCCGGCGGACGCACGTTCTACCGCCTGCGCGCGCACGGGTTCGAGGATATCTCGGATGCCCGCCGGTTCTGCGCCGCCTTCGTCGCCGGAGACGCCGACTGCATCCCGGTGGTGTCGCGTTGACGGGCCGCTTTGGCGCGGCGATCCTGGGCTGCGCCGGGCCGCGCCTCGGCCCCGAGGAGCGCCGCTTTTTCCGCGATGCGAACCCGTTCGGTTTCATCCTCTTTGCCCGCAACATCGACAGCGCCGACCAACTGCGCGCACTGACCTCGGAGCTGCGCGACGGCGTCGGCTGGGATGCGCCGATCCTGGTGGACCAGGAAGGCGGCCGAGTGCAGCGCCTGCGCGCCCCCCTGGCCACCGAATGGCTGCCGCCGCTCGAACACGTCGCGGCTCTTGGGGCACATGCAGCGGAGGGCATGGCGCTGCGCTACCAGATCACCGCGCTCGAGATGCGCAGCTACGGCATCGACGTGGACTGCGCCCCGATGCTGGACCTGGCCCGGGCCGACACCCATCCCTTTCTGCGCAACCGCTGCTACGGCGAGACGCTGGAGCAGGTGGTTGCCGTGGGCCGCGCCGTGGCCGAGGGGCTGTTGGCGGGCGGGGTGCTGCCGGTGATCAAGCACATGCCGGGCCATGGCCTTGCGCAGATGGACAGCCACCACGATCTGCCGCGTATCACCGCCCCGGCAGAGACCTTGCAGGCGCTGGATTTCGCGGCGTTCAAACCTTTTGCCGACCTGCCGATGGGCATGACGGCGCATCTGGTCTACGACGCTTTCGACGGCGCGCCGGCCACCATCTCGCCCGAGATGATGCGGCTCATCCGCGACGAGATCGGCTTTGGCGGCTTCATCATGACCGACGATATTTCCATGCAGGCGCTGTCCGGAACGGTGGCCGAACGCGGTGCGGCGGCGCTGGCGGCGGGCTGTGATGCGGTGCTCCACTGCAACGGCGACATGGCCGAGATGGTGCCGCTGATGGAGGCGGCGGGTGCCATGACCGATGCCGCCCAGGCCCGTGCCGAGGCGGCACTGGCCGTGCGCCGCGACCCGGAACCGGTTGACATGGCCACGCTGAGGGCGAAGCTTGAGGCGTTGCCGACGGACCCGCCCGATGACCACCGACCCTGAGACCTTCCTGCCCGAGCCGCAAAGCGTCGCCGACCGCCTGGCGGCGGAGGCGCTGATCGTCGATGTCGACGGCTTCGAAGGCCCGCTCGACCTGTTGCTGACGCTGAGCCGGACGCAGAAGGTGGACCTGCGCAAGATCTCGGTGCTGGCGCTGGCGCGGCAATACCTGGCCTTCGTCGAAAAGGCCAAGGAACTGCGCATCGAACTGGCCGCCGATTACCTCGTGATGGCGGCCTGGCTCGCCTTCCTGAAATCCCGCCTGCTGCTGCCCCCCGATCCCGCCGAAGAAGGCCCCTCAGGCGAGGAACTGGCGGCGCACCTGGCGTTTCAGCTCGAACGCCTGCAGGCGATGCGCGACGTCGCCGCGCGGCTCATGGGCCGCGACCGGCTGGGACGGGACTTTTTCGCCCGCGGTCAGACCCAGCAGGTCGAATGGGTGAGGGCGGTGAAATACACCGCGACGCTGCTGGACCTGATGCAGGGCTACGCGCGCATCCGCACCCGCGACGAATTCCGCCCCTTCGTGATGGACCGCGATTCGGTCTGGACCATGGAACAGGCGCTGGACCGGATGCGCGGCATGATCGGCTTTGCGGGCACCTGGACCGAGATTTCCGCCTACCTGCCCGAAGGCTGGGATGCGGATCCGGTGAAATGGCGCTCTGCCACCGCCGCGACCTTTGCCGCCTCGCTGGAACTGGTCAAGGAAGGCCGCGCCGAACTGCGCCAGTCCGAGCTGTTCGCGCCCATCGAACTGCGTCGTAAGGAGGGCCGCGATGACAGCTGAGCCCGAGAACGATCCGCCGCTGCCCGAGGAGGCCGAGGAGAAGACGCAGGACCAGCAGGGCGAAAGCCTCTTCGCGGCCCCGGTGATGGCCGAACAGGAACGCATGATCGAGGCGATCCTCTTTGCCACCGCCGATCCGGTGTCGGTCAAGGAGCTTAACGCCCGCATGCCGCATGGCTGCGACGCCGCAGAGGCGCTGGTGCATCTGCGCAAGCGCTACGAGGGGCGCGGCGTGCGGTTGGTCAAGGTCGGCGACGACTGGGCCATGCGGACCGCGCCCGACCTCGGGTTCCTGATGCAGAAAGAAACGGTGGAGACCCGCAAGCTGAGCCGCGCCGCCATCGAAACGCTGGCGATCATCGCCTATCACCAGCCGGTCACCCGCGCCGAGATCGAGGAGATCCGTGGCGTGTCGGTGTCGCGCGGCACCATCGACCAGCTGATCGAGATGGAGTGGATCCGTTTCGGGCGTCGCAAGATGACCCCGGGCCGTCCGGTGACCTTCGTGGTGACGCCGGGTTTCCTCGATCACTTCGGGCTGGAAACCGCGCGCGATCTGCCGGGCCTCAAGGAGTTGCGCGCCGCCGGCCTGCTGGACAACCGGCCGCCGCTGGGAGCCTTGCCCAAGGCGGGCGAAGGCGATGTGGACAGCGAGGAAGAGACCGACGAGGGCCAGAGCGAGCTTTTCGAGGACTGACCGGCGCCGCGGCCCTGAAATCTGCACATTCACGTACTATGTTAGGATGGAGCAGCCACAGGAGGGCGCAATGAACGCCAACGGCATCATCAACATGATCACCCGGATGATTTTTCGCAAAGTCATGAACAAGGGCGTGAATGCCGGGATCGACAAGGCTTTCGGCAAGGGCAAGAAGCCGCAGGACATGACACCCGAAGAGCGTCAGCAGGCGCGGCAGGGCAAGCAGAACGCCCGCCGCGCACGCCAGGCCGCGCGCATCGCCCGCCGCGCAGGCCGGATGTAGCGAAGACATGACGCCGCCCCGCGGGGGCGGGACGGCGCTGGTCCGGCATCGCTCGGATACCGGCACCGGACGCCCGGTCGCGCGACTTGGGCGCGAATCCGGACCTCCATTCGCAATCTGTTAACGGATCACCGTGACGATGCGGCGGGTGTCGTTGTCGATCACCACCGGCTGGTTGTTGACGTTGACATAGGAATAGCCTTGCGCCGGCGTCTCGTAGATCGTCACGGTCTCGGGCACACCCGCACCCACGGCAACTTCGCCTTCAAGGTACACCGGCTCGACCGGGTTTTGACGCACGTAGGTCACGGTCTCTTCTTCCACGGTCGAGGACGCTCCTGTCGCAGCACCCAGGATCGCGCCTGCAGCGACGGCGGCGGGACCGCCCACCAGCAGCGCGCCCGCGGCGGCGCCAAAGCCCGCACCGGCGGTGCCGCCGACGGCCTTGTTGCCGTTGTCATAGGTCACGGTCTCGATCTCGATCGTCTGCGGCGCTTGGTACAGCACCACCGGTTCGTTTTCGACCGGGGTCGTCAGGTAGGCGGAATAGGCCCAGCCGGTTTCCCCGCCGAAGGACACTTCGCACCATTCGCCACCCGCAAGGCAGCCTTCGACGGCAACTTCGGCCGACGCCGGGATGACGCTCTGGATGTCGTATTGGGCGCCCGGACCGGAGCGCAGGTTCAGTTCGGTCGTGGTGTTCGCCGAAAGTGCTGCGAGTGCCGGGGAGGCTGCGACGGCGAGGATGACAGAGGAATAAAGTGCGGTTTTCTTGATGTTCATTGGTCTTGTCCTTGTTTTGTTGCGCAAAGGCATGAGCGCCTTCCGTCAGACAAGTCCGGCCCGGCCCATCGCGTTCCGCGGCTTTCCCAAAGATTTCAGAAAGTTGGCGATGCTTGGCCGTGGCGTGATCGCGGATCGGCAAAAGTTTGCCGGTTCCCTGCGCATACGGCGCGTCAGGCGCGAAACTGCTTGGAGAGTTTCAGGCCCTGGCCCTGGTAGTTCGACTTGATGCCCTGGCCGTAAAGCTGTGCTGGCTGCTGAGACATGCGCTCGTAGACCAGCCGCCCGACGATCTGTCCATGCTCCAGAACGAAGGGCGCCTCGTGGCAGCGCACCTCGAGCACGCCGCGCGATCCGGTACCGCCTGCCTGCGCATGGCCGAACCCCGGATCGAAGAACCCGGCGTAATGCACACGGAACTCGCCCACCATGGCCAGGTACGGCGCCATCTCGGCCGCGTAGGTCGGCGGGATGTGCACCGCCTCGCGGCTGACGAGGATATAGAAGGCGTCCGGGTCGAGGATGATCCGGCCTATGTCCGTGCGCAATTCTTCCCAGAACTCCGCCGGATCGTAGGCGCCGATGCGGTCGAGGTCGATGACCCCGGTGTGCGGCTTGGCGCGGTAGCCCACGAGGTCGGTGTCCTCGGGCCGCAAATCGACCGAGAAGCCCAGCCCGTCGCGGATCACCGGCGCGCCGCCTGTCACCAGCGTTTCCGTCGCGTGAAGCGCCGTCAGTTCTGCATCGTCCAGCACCGCCCGCCCGTCGCGGAACCGGATCTGGTTGAGCCGCATGCCGGTGCGCACCAGCACCGAGAACGACCGCGGGCAGATTTCGGCGTAGAGCGGCCCGGTATACCCTTCGGCGATCCGGTCGAATTCGGTGCCGCCATCGGTGATGGTCCGCGTGAGCAGGTCGAGCCGCCCGGTGGAGCTTTTGGCGTTGGCGATGGCGTGGATTCCCTGGGGCAGGGCGAGGCTTTCGAGCAAAGGCACGAGGTAGACGCAGCCCTTTTCCAGCACCGCCCCGTCCGAAAGGTCGACCCGGTGCATCTCGAATTCCTCCAGCCGCTCCGACACCCGCTGACCGCTGCCGGCGAGAAACGACGCCCGCACGCGGTAGGCCACATGTCCCAGTCGCAAATCGAGGCTGGCGGGCTGCACCTGACCCTCGACCGCCGCGACCTCCATCCGGATCGCGCCGTCGGAGATAAGCGTTTCGATCTGCTGGCTTGCAAGCACGCCTGTCATGGCACGGCCCCCGGAAAACTGTTCAGGTCTTCTAGCAAGGCGGGGCGAGGGGGGAAATGCCAAAGCGCGCAGAACGGCGCGGGAACTGGCAGCGAAGGTGTGATTGGTCGGGCTAGCAGGACTCGAACCTGCGACCTTCCGTCCCCCAGACGGACGCGCTACCAGGCTGCGCTATAGCCCGACTGCTGCGTGTCATACCGGTTTTGCGCGCGGGGGCAACCCCGAAATCACACTGCGATGCGATCAGCGGACGCCGCCGGAAAGCCGGTCTTGCAGGGCGCGCAGCTGGGCGACCACCGGGGCCAGCCTTTCGGTATCCTGCGGGGAGAGGTTGTAGAGGCGCGCAAGAGCAGACAGCGGGCCCGTTGACGGTTCTATGGCGTCGAGATCGGGCAGGTCCGGCAGACCCTTGGGCGGTGCGGAGTCTTCCGTGGCCGCTGCGGGACCGTCCGGGGCAGGCGGCTCGGTGGTTTCCTCCGGCTCTGTCTCGGCTGGCGCCGCGTCGACGCCAGGTTCTGCAGTGGCGGTCAGAGGATCGGGCGCGACGTGATCCGGGGCGTCGTCGGGCACAGCGCTTTCGGGGGCGGCGCCTTCCGCGGCCACGGCCTCTGCGCTCTTGGTCTCCAGCGCGGGTGCAAGCGGGGTCTTGAGGAAATCGGGCAAGGGGCTGCTGTCGTCATCGGCAAAGCTGTCTTCGCCGGATGTCTCCGTGTCCTGCGGCATATCGGCCTGTGCGGCACCATCCCGGTCCTGGGCTGGTCCGGTGAAGAGGGAGGGTGCCGGCTCCGGGTCGTCCTCTTCGGGCTGTGCGTCCTGCGGGTCCGGCGCCTCTGCTGCGGGCGGCGGCGCTTGCGGTTCGGGCTCTGCCGCGGAAATCGCGGCCTCGGGGCGAACCGGTGAACCCTCATCGAGCGGTGCGGCCTCCACCTCTGCGGAGGGTGTCGGAACGTGTGTGTCCGGCTCTGCCGCAGAAATCCCGGCGTCGGTCCGATCCGGCGCATCCTCACTTGCCTGTGTGGCCTGCGGGTCCGGCTCTTCTGCGGCGGGTGGCGGCGCTTGCGGTTCCGGGTCTGCCGCGGTGATCGCGGCCTCGGGCAGGTCCGGCGCCTCCTCGTGGGACGCTGCATCCTGCGGGTGAGGATCTTGCTTGGGGTCCGCGAGGATGTCAGGTTCGGATGCCGCCGCGGCGTCCCCGGCAACTGACATCGTCGGACCGTCGGTGGCTGCGGCCTCCGACTCCGCCGAAGTGTCCTGCTCCAGAGAAGACGGCGTGTCCTGGGCAGGTTCCGGGGCGGTCTCCGGCGGCATCGTGTCGACAGGTTCCGTCGCGCGCTCTTGGCCGGATGGGTCGGTGGTCTCGCCGTTGGGGGCCGCCTCGTCGACAGCCTCTTCGGTCTCCGCGAGGGTGGTGACCGATCGCTCCGGATCGGCGAAGTCCATAGCGCCCTGCGGCTCTGGCGTCTGCGGCTTCGGCGCCGGTTCGGAGGCGGCAGGCGTGAATTGCACCACGGTGTCGTCAGGTTCCGCTGCGTCGATAAAGGGCGCGTCCGGGATCTCTTCTTCGGTGTCGTCATCCACCGGGGCGGACAGCGCCGCGACGTGCTTGACCCCCTGTTCGCGCAGGATCTTCTGCACGCCCTTGATGGTCATGCCTTCCTCGTGCAGCAGCGTCTTGATGCCGCCCAGAAGCGCCATGTCGGCGGGGCGGTAGTACCGCCGTCCGCCGGCGCGCTTCACCGGTTTTACCTGGGTGAACTTGCTTTCCCAGAATCGCAGGACATGCGCGGGTGTCTCAAGCCACTCCGCCACCTCGCTGATGGTGCGGAACGCGTCGCGTGATTTTGCCATTTGGGTCTGCCTAGCGCTTGTTGCCGTCCGCCACGCGGTCTTTCATCAGATGCGACGGTCGGAAGGTCAGGACCCGGCGCGGCTGGATCGGCACCTCTTCTCCGGTCTTGGGATTGCGGCCCACGCGGGCGGCTTTCTCACGGACCGAAAAGGTGCCGAAGGACGATATCTTGACCTGCTCGCCGCCGACGAGGGCATCGGACATGTGGGTCAGAACGCTTTCGACGAGTTCGGCGCTTTCGTTGCGCGACAGCCCGACCTCTCGGAACACCGCCTCGCTCAGGTCCATCCTCGTCAAGGTCTTGTCGCCCATGGCCATCCCTCCGATTTTGCACAAGCATAGGGTCTTGTGAATTTCCGAGTCAATATCAATGGCTTGCAACACGGCTTTTAAGCGCTGCGGCGCGCTCTACCAGCGCAGGACGACAGCGCCCCACGCAAGCCCGCCGCCGATCGCCTCGGTGACCACCAGGTCACCCTGCTTGATCTGGCCGCGGTCCTTGCCCACGGACAGCGCCAGGGGAATCGACGCCGCCGAGGTATTGCCGTGATCCTGCACCGTCACCACCACCCGGTCCATCGGCAGGCCGAGCTTTTTCGCGGTGCCCTGGATGATCCGGATATTGGCCTGATGCGGCACGACCCAGTCGATGTCGCTGCTTTCGAGCCCGGCTTTGGCCAGCGCGGTCTGCGCCGTCGCGGCCAGCTTTTCCACGGCGTGGCGGAAGACTTCCTTGCCTTCCATGCGCAGGTAGCCGGTGGACTGGGTCGACACGCCGCCGTCGACATAGAGGATGTCGCGGTGCCGCCCGTCGGAATTGAGATCGGTCGCCAGGATGCCGCGGTCGGCATTGGTGCCGGTGCCGGTCGCGGCCTCGAGCACCAGCGCACCGGCGCCGTCGCCAAAAAGCACGCAGGTGCTGCGGTCGGTCCAGTCCATGATCCGGCTGAAAGTCTCGGCCCCGATGACCAGCACGCGGGTCGCCTGACCGGACAGGATCAGCGCGTTGGCATTGGTGAGCGCATAGACGAACCCGGCGCAGACCGCCTGCACGTCGAAGGCAAAGCCGTGGGTCATGCCCAGTTCGGCCTGTACCATCGTGGCGGCCGACGGAAAGGTCAGGTCGGCGGTCGAGGTGGCGACGATGATGGCGTCGATATCCGCCACGGCGAGCCCGGCGTCGTCGAGCGCGGCGCGCGCCGCGCGGGTGGCCATGTCCGACGTGGTCTGGCCTTCGGCAGCGAAATGCCGGCGCTCGATGCCCGAGCGCGAGCGGATCCACTCATCCGAGGTGGCCAGTGTCTGTTCGAATTCGGAGTTCGGCACGACGCGGTCGGGAAGGTAATGGCCGACGCCGGCGACCTGGGCACGCAACGTCATGAGTGGGTTCCATCCTTGGCCGGGTCGGGTTCGGGCATGATGTCGGCCGCCGAGGCGACCCGTGCGGCCAGCTTGTCGCCAAAGCCGTTCTGCGCGAGCTTGAACGCCAGCTTGACCGCCGCGGACACGCCGGTTTCGTCGGCCGAGCCGTGGGATTTCACCACCGTGCCGTTGAGGCCGAGGAACACGCCGCCGTTGACCCGGCGCGGGTCGATGCGCTTTTTCAGACGTTTGAGAGAGGTCAGCGCCAGCAGCGATGCCAGCCGCGACAGGGGCGAATAGGCGAACGCCTCTTTCAGCAGGTCGCCGATCAGGCTGGCGGTGCCTTCACCGGTCTTGAGCGCCACGTTGCCAGTAAAGCCGTCGGTGACGATCACGTCGCAGCGGTTGCCGGGAATGTCGCCGCCCTCGACGAAGCCGACGAATTCGTAATGCGCCTCGTCGGCCTGCCGGCTGATCAGGTCATGCGCGTCCTTGAGCTCGGCCCGGCCCTTGTGTTCCTCGGTGCCGACGTTCAGCAGCCCGACGCGCGGGCGTTCGAGCGCGAGCCCGTTGCGGGCGTAGGATGCCCCCATCAGTGCGTATTGCAGCAGGTCGCGCGCATCGGCGCGGATGTCGGCGCCGACATCCAGCATGACGTTGAAGCCATGGTCGTTGCGCGACGGCCAGAGGATCGCGATTGCGGGGCGGTTAACGCCGGGCAGCTTGCGCAGCCGCACCATGGACAGCGCCATCAGCGCACCGGTGTTGCCGCAACTGACGGCCACCGTCGCCTCGCCATTGCGGACCGAGTCGAGCGCCGACCACATCGATGTGTCCTTGCCGTTGCGCATGACGTGGCTGGGCTTGTCGTCCATGCGCACGACGCCTTGCGCATCGCGGATGTCGCAGACCTCGGCAAGGCCGCGCTTTTTCGACACCAGCCGGTGCAGTTCATCGGCGCGCCCGTGCAGGAGAAAGCGAATCTCGGGGTTCTTGCGCGCAGACGCGGCAATTCCGGCGACAACCGCCGCCGGTCCGTGATCGCCCCCCATGGCGTCGATGGAAAGCACAACCTGTCCCGTGCCCGCCTTCGTGTGATCCTGCGTAGAGGTCATGCGGTGGGCCTTGGGTCCGGTTTAGGCTGCGTCTTCGTCCAGGTCGATTTCGTCGTTGAGAGCGACGACTTCACGCTCTGCGTAGTGACCGCAGGACGGGCAGACGTGATGCGGACGCTTAAGTTCGCCGCAGTTGTCGCATTCGTTCGGGTTGCCGGCAACCAGCGCATCGTGGGCGCGGCGGTTGTTGCGGCGCGACTTGGAGACTTTGTTCTGTTGAACGGCCATGTCTTGACCTCGATCTTTCGTGTGAGGGCATGGCGGCCATGCCCGGTTGTCGGGATGTCCGGCCTCTTTGACTTAAGGCAGGCAAGGATACAACCCGGAATCCATGTGAAGGCGCGAAAATAGGGGGAAAAATCCAAACCGCAAGCGATTTGTTGCGCAGCCGCAAGGGTCATGTCTCAGCCGTCATCCGAGGCTTTGTTTTTCAGCGCCGCAAGGGCCGCGAAGGGTTTGAGATCGGCGTCGCGCAGCGGCTCTGCGCCGTCTTCTGCAAAGACCGCCTCGCCCAGTTCGGCATCCTCCGCGCGCGGGTAGAGCGGCAGCGCGAGGGTGAGCGCCTCGATCATCACCGCCCGGGTGTCGATGACATCCCCCAACGGTTCCGCGGTGTCGTCCTCGGGCATCTCGATCTCGGCGCCGGGGTCGACCTCGGGCAGCACCTCTTCCGCCGGCAGAAAGCGGCGCGTGACCTCTTCGTCGATGCGGGTGGTGACCGGGGCCAGCGTCACCACGCAGGGCTGCACCACCGTGGCGCCCAGCGTCCCGCTGAGTTCCCAGCCGCGTTTGCCCAGCGGTGCGATCTCGCCCGAAAAGCTCAGCTTGCGCAGCGCGGACAGGCCGATCTGCTCCGCGATCGCGGCGCGGGCCTCGGCCTCGGGACGCAGGTCGAACTGTTGCGGGGTCTTCGACGAGAGCGCCGCGACCCGGAATACGCCGGGGGCGGACTTTGCGTTGGTCATAAGGTAAGCGCTTCCTTTACTTGAACGATCCACATCTCTTATGTAAGCGGAATAGAAGGCACTACCAGCCATGACAAGAGGGGCGGCATGCGAGGCAGACGATCGGGGATGAAGCTGGCGCTTCTTGTGGCCAGCTGTGTCGCGCTCACCGCCTGTACGGAGCGGTTCCGCAGCCATGGCTACGTGCCGTCCGAAGCGGATCTTCAACAAATCGTGGTCGGCGTCGACACCCGCGACACGGTGGCCGAGGTGATCGGCGTGCCGACGACCTCGGGCGTGTTGAACGCCAGCGGCTATTACTACATCGAATCCCAGGTGCGTCATTACGGCTGGCGCAATCCCGAGATGGTCGACCGCCAGGTCCTGGCCATCTCCTTCAGTCCCGAGGGCGTGGTGAACAACATCGAACGCTACGGGCTGCAGGACGGGCAGGTCGTGCCGATCAGCCGGCGCGTGACCGAGTCGGCGGATGGCGACATCGGCTTCATCCGCAAGCTCTTCGGCAACATCGGCCGGATCTCTGCCGAGAACCTTCTGAACCCCGACGGCTGATCGCGCCCCGCCATGCCTCTGCCCGACCCGCCTGAGACCGCCCCGGAGCCGGACGCAGGCCAGGGCAGGGCGCCGGCGCTGACCGGGCTGGAGCGCGGACGCTACCGGGCCCGCGTGGCCCACACCGCGGGGGACGTGGCCGCGGCCCAGGCGCTGCGGCATCTGGCCTTTCACGGGCGGGCGGGCCGCGACCGGGACCGGTACGACGCAAGCTGCGTGCATATCCTCGTCGAAGAGCGGAGCGGCGGCCGGCTGGTCTGCTGCTTCCGCCTGCTGCCTCTGTCCGGCGGCGCGGAGATCGGGCGCAGCTATTCGGCGCAATTCTACGATCTGTCGGCGCTGGAGGCCTTCGCGGGCCCGATGATCGAGATGGGCCGGTTCTGCCTGCATCCCGAGGCACACGACCCCGATATCCTGCGCGTCGCCTGGGGGGCGATGACCGCCTATGTCGATGCGTCGGGGGTCGAGCTGCTGTTCGGTTGCGCGTCCTTCCGCGGCACCGATCCACAGCCCTATTCCGACGCCTTCGCGGTGCTCAAGGCGCGGTCTCTGGCGCCGCGCCGCTGGGCGCCGGGCCTCAAGGCGCCGCAGGTCTTTCGCTTTGCCGCGCGGCTGCGGCGCAAACCCGATGCGCGCAAGGGGCTCGCCGCGATGCCGCCGCTGCTGCGCACCTACCTCGCCATGGGCGGCTGGGTCAGCGATCACGCGGTGATCGACGCCCGGATGAACACGCTGCATGTCTTCACCGGGGTCGAGATCGCCGCCATTCCGCCCGCCCGCAAACGCCTGCTGAGGGCCGTCGCCGGGTAGAGCCCGGAAAATTCGAATTTTCCGGGCCGTTTTCCTAGGGGAAAACGCGCCCCGGCCAAGACCATCGCGCGCCGGTGTCGCTGGACCCTCGGTCCGTGTCCGGCGCACCGGAAACCTCGAGGTTTCCGGTCCGTTTTCCTCGAGGAAAACGCGCCACCTTGACGCCGTGCGCGCCGGGGCCTAGCGGGTGCGCATGGCACAGATACCGCTTTTGCAGCTTTCCGACATTTCCCTGACCTTCGGCGGGGACCCGATCTTTGACCGGCTGGACCTTGTGGTGCAGCCCGGCGACCGCGTGGCGCTGGTGGGGCGCAACGGGTCGGGCAAGTCGACCCTGATGAAGGTCATGGCCGGGCTGGTGGAGCCCGACCGCGGCGAGCGCACGGTGCCGACGGGCGTGTCGGTCGGCTACATGGAGCAGGACCCCGACCTCTCGGGTTTCACGACCCTGGGCGATTACGCCGCCGAGGGGCTGGACCCCGGCGAGATGTACAAGGTCGAACGGGCCGGCGAGGGGCTGAAGTTCGATCCCGACCGTCCCGTCGGCACCGCATCCGGCGGGGAGCGGCGGCGCGCGGCGCTGGCCCGTTTGATGGCGCAGGACCCGGAGCTTATGCTGCTCGACGAGCCCACCAACCACCTCGATATCGAGGCGATCGGCTGGCTGGAAGATGAGCTGAAATCGACCCGCAAGGGCTTTGTCCTGATCAGCCACGACCGGCGGTTCCTGAACGAGCTCACCCGTGCCACGCTCTGGATCGATCGCGGCATGGTGCGGCGGCAGGAGCAGGGCTTTGCCGCCTTCGAGGCCTGGCGCGACAAGGTCTGGGAAGACGAGGACATGCAGCGCCACAAGCTCGACCGCAAGATCAAGGCCGAGGCGCGTTGGGCGGTCGAAGGGATCAGCGCCCGGCGCAAGCGCAACCAGGGCCGGGTGCGCGCCCTCCAGGACCTGCGCGCGGAACGGGCGGGCATGATCCGCCGCCAGGGTGCTGCGGCGATGGACCTGTCCTCGGGCCAGACCTCGGGCAAGAAGGTGGCCGAGATCAAGAACGTCTCGAAAGCCTTTGAAGACGTGACCATTCTCCGCGATTTCTCGCTCACCGTGCAGCGCGGCGACCGGGTGGCCATCGTCGGGCCGAACGGCGTCGGCAAGACCTCCTTCATCCGCCTGTTGATGGGTGAGATCGCGCCGGACAGCGGCACCGTCACGCTGGGCACCAACCTGTTGCCCGCCGTCTTCGACCAGACCCGCGCGAAGCTCGACCACGACGCCTCGCTCTGGGAGAACCTGACCGGCGATCCCGAGATGCGCGTGTCGGGCAAGGCCGACCAGATCCTCGTGCGCGGCCAGCCCAAGCATGTCGTGGGCTACCTCAAGGAGTTCCTGTTCGACGAACGCCAGGCCCGCGCGCCGGTCCGAGCCTTGTCGGGCGGCGAAAAGGCGCGGCTGCTGCTGGCCAAGATCATGGCGCGGGAAAGCAACCTGCTGGTGCTGGACGAACCGACCAACGACCTGGACGTGGAAACGCTGGACCTTTTGCAGGACCTGCTGGGCGAATACGACGGCACCGTGCTGCTGATCAGCCACGATCGCGACTTCCTCGACCGGGTGGCGACGACCACCGTGGCGCTCGAAGGGCAGGGGCGGGCCACCGTCTACGCCGGCGGGTGGAGCGATTACCAGGCGCAGAAACGGGCGCAGGAGCCGGGGCCCGCGCGCGACGTTGCCAAGTCCGCGGGTTCTGCGAAACCGGAAAAACAGGCGACCAAACCGGCGCCGCGGAAGGCCATGAGCTTTACCGAAAAGCACCGTCTCGAGGCGCTGCCCGCCGAGATCGAGAAGCTGGAGGCGGAGATCGCCAAGCTCGAGCAACTGCTGGCGGACCCGGACCTTTTCACCCGCGAACCGGTGAAGTTCAAAAAAGCGACCGAAGCGCTGGTGACGCGCCAGGAGGCGCTTGGGAAAGCCGAAGAGGAATGGCTGCATCTTGCCGAAAAGGCGGAAGGCTAGGGCGGTTTCGGCCCGGGCGCGGTGGTAAGTTAACTTCCGCAGGCTCTGCGAGGTCAGACGGCGCTACCGAGGGTCCGCCTCGACCGGTTTCACGAAGCCGAAAAGCCGCGCGGACAGCATCAGCTCGAACACCGTCATCAGGATGCGCAGCACGTGGTGCAGTGTCACCAGCGCCGGGCTGACCGCGAGGCTCAGCGCAACCAGCGACATCTCCGTCACGCCGCCGGGCGCAAAGCTCAGCAGCAAGGTTAGAAAGCCGAGGTCCGTCACCATCAGCAGCCCCCAGGACAGCGCCGCGCCCACCGCCAGCATGAACATCACCGACGCGAGGCTCAGTCCGAGCGACCGCCGCAAGAGCCGCCCCGTGACGCCCCGAAATCGCATGCCGAGGCTGACGCCGACCACCACCTGCGCCACGGCGATGAGCCAGAACGGCAGGTGAAGGTCGACGAGACCCGAGAGCGTCAGCGCCGCCGAGAGCAGCATCGGGCCGATGAGCTGCGAGGCGGGAAGATGCACCAGCCGCGCGAAGGCCAGCCCCGCGGCGGCGGCAAGGGCGATGACCGCCAGCGAAAGCGGAGGCACGGGCGCATCGCCGCCCGGCACCACGCCCGCCGCCGTGCCCACAGGCGCGCCGGACCAGATCGACAGGGCCGTGGGCACCAGCGTGATCACGAGGATGATGCGCAGGAACTGCTGCATGGTCAGCACCCGCACGTCGGCGCCCACGGTTTCGCCCATCAGGATGCTTTCCATCAGCCCGCCTGGCGTGGCGCTGTAGAAGGCCGTGGCGCGGTCGAGACCGCCAAGGCGGTGAAAGATCAGGTAGTTGCCGGCATGGGCGATCAGCACGAAGACCAAGAGCGCCGCCACGGTCAGCGGCAGCGTCACCAGGGCGCGCGCGAGTTCCGGCGTGACCTGCGTGCCGATCATCACCCCGATCATCGCGATGAAACCGTTGCGCAGGCCTTGCGGAAAGGTGTAGCCGCGCAGCCCCGTCTCTCCGGCGAAGGCCACCACCAGCGCGGTGACCAGCAGGCTGCCCAGCATCCAGGGCATCGGCACCGACAGCTTGGCGGCGAGCGCACCGCCGGCGCCGCCCGCGAGGCACAGCGCGAGCGAGAGCAGGATCGTCTGCGGAGAGGGGAGCGAAAAGGACATGGTCGCCCATGACTTAGACCGTCCCGCCCGGTTGGACAATTCGGTTTTCCGCTTGGCCCGTGGCGGTGCCGTGTTACCTGCCCGGGATGGAGCCGTTCTTTATCGGATCGCAGATCTACCGCGGGTCGTCCTACGGACGGTTGCACCCGCTGTCGATCCCGCGCGTGCCGACGGTCATCGACCTCTGCCGCGCCATGGGATGGCTGGACGAAGCGCGTTACCGCACCAGCCCGCGCGCCAAGCCGGCCGCGCTTCTGGGCTTTCACACACCGGACTATGTGCAGGCGCTGGTGGCCGCTGAGGCGGCGCAGGAGGTGTCGGACGCGGTGCGTCTGCGCCACGGGCTGGGCGACATGTCGAACCCGGTCTTTCCCGAGATGTACCGCCGTCCGGCGACGGCCGTGGGCGGCGGGCTGCTGGCGGCGGAACTCGTCGCGCAGGGCGGCGTCGTCTACAACCCCGGCGGCGGCACGCATCACGGTCTGCCCGACCGTGCGTCGGGGTTCTGCTATCTCAACGAACCGGTGCTGACGATCCAGCGGCTGCTGGCCATGGGCCTGCGCCGCGTCGCCTATGTCGACATCGACGCGCATCATTGCGACGGGGTGGCAGTGGCCTTCGACGGGTCCGACGCGGTGCGGATGATCTCGGTGCACGAGGACCGGCGCTGGCCCTTCACCGGCGCGCTGGAGGACACCGGCGGCGGCGCGGCGTTCAACCTGCCGGTGCCGCGCGGCTTCAACGACAGCGAATTCGCGCTGGCGCTTGACGAAATGATCCTGCCCGCCGTGGCGGCGTTCGCCCCCGATGCGATCTACCTGCAATGCGGTGCCGATGCCGTGACCGAGGATCCGCTGTCGCGGCTGGCGCTGTCCAACCGCAGCCACTGGCGCGCGGTCCGGGACCTGAGCGCGCTGGCGCCGCGGCTGATCGTGGCGGGCGGCGGCGGCTACAACCCCTGGACCGTGGCGCGGCTCTGGTCCGGGGTCTGGGCGACGCTCTCGGGGCAGGAGATTCCGGATCGCTTGCCGGACATTGCAAGCGCCGTGCTGCGAGGGCTCGGCTGGGTCCGCAAGGTACAGCCGTCGGAGGCGCTGCTGACGACGCTGCGCGACGCCCCGCGCGACGGGCCGGTGCGCGACGAGTTGCGCCGCGGCGTGGCGCAGTTAAGGGCGCGGTTGTGATCCTCGCGCGCGCCCGGAGCGGGCACCGTCGCCCGCCTCTTTCACGGGTGCGCACGCCCGTGCCGGAGCATCGGTTCGCCGGATACCGGCGTTTTCGAGAGGCCTGAGGGCATGCGGATCGTCACGACAGCCCAGACGCCGAAGACCGCGCGAGCGGTATAGCGTCCGTAAGTCAAGGCGGGCCGCACTTGTCTGGAGGACGCATCCGCGCAGGCGGGAATCTGCAGCGGATGCGCATTATGCTCGACGGCCAAGGTCAGTTTTCGAGACGGGACCCCAGTTCCTGCTGCAGTTCCGGATCCGTCTGAGCCATCTGGAGGATCTCGACGTAGCGATCAACGCCGATATTCGGTGCGTCCTCGATGGCCTGCGTCATTTCGATCTGAGCCTGGTTGACGATGGACTGTTGTTCCTCCTCGCTCGCGGCGGCTTCGAATTCATCGCTGTACGATTGCTCGATGGCCACGACGTCCTTGTAGGCCACGACGAAGGCATCAAGCTCGGTGTCGGGAACTTCGGTCGCGGGCTGCGACTCTTGTGCCATTGCAGGCGCGACCAGCGCCGGAGCGACGGAAAGAGTGACGGTCGCAATGGTCACGGCGACTGTGTTCTTCAAGGTCATATCGTGCTGTCCTTCCTTTTTGTCTGACAGGTGGACCAGCACCTAACCATCTGTCGCCATGACGCAAATGGACGGGCGTGTTCCTGCCGATCAAGCGCATTCGGATCGCCGAAACACGCCGATCGCCGCATGGGCTGCAGTTTCGGTCGGCCGGTGTATTGACCATTCCCGGCCCCGGCGTACTGTCCGCGTATGAACGCTTCATTTTGCCCTATGGACGCTGCTGGCGTCACGGCCCCGCCCATCCGCGCTTTTGCGGCGCACGTCTGGCAGATCGCACCGGCGCAGGTCAGAAACGCGGCCTTCGGTCTTGGCCTGTCGCTCTGCGCTGCGGCGATGGTGTCCGCGGACGAAGGCGTTCAGGGCTGGATTCCCGAAGTGCTCGCCATGCCCGAGGATGCAGAGGTGGTCGTCGATCGGGCCATCGGCTCCACGGTGCGGATGTATTCCATCATGACCGGCGCGGACATCGACGTGCTGTTTTCCGAATGGGAAGAAAGCCTGGGAAACAACGGCTATCCCGTCACCGAGGACACCGAGCAGGTGCTGGATCGGGCGATCGAATTTTCCGGTCCCGGCATCGTCAATGCAAAGATCATCGCGGCACCCGCATCCGAAGACGGGAGACGCATCATCGAGTTCGACGCGACCCTCGACTGAGGCGGCGTGGTTCTGATTGCGAGAGCCTGTTGCCCCTTTTGGCGTGATGGTTCGAGGCCCGTGCGCCCGCCTGGCGTCGCACATTTCCTCTCATTCGCGTGCCGCACGACCGCCGGCACAGCGGGTGCGGCCGTCGATGCCCGGGAAGCCATGGCGTGATCGTGGAGCGGGTAACGGGAATCGAACCCGTAACAAGAGCTTGGGAAGCTCGTGTGATACCTTTTCACCATACCCGCATCACGGCTTTCGGATTACGCCCGGGCCGCGTGTGCGTCAAGGGCTGTCGTCAGGCGCGTCTGCGCCGACGACGCCCGCCGCCGTCGTCTCCGCCGGTGTTGAAGCTGACCTCGGGCAGGGTCACGATCTGCATCAGTTCCGGAAAAGGCGCGGTCTTGTGCGGGATCGCGTTGGCGGCGACGAAATGCTCCTGGAAACGCGGCTCGATGGCGGTTTCGACCTTGGTGATGCGCCGCACGCGGCCCTCGATATCCGCCCGCGCACCCAGGTTGCAGAGGGCGATGCGCGCGCCCGTGCCTGCGGCGTTGCCGGCGCTGGTGACCTTGTCGAGTGGTACGTCGGGGATCATGCCCAGAACCATGGCGTGTTTCGGCGAGATATGCGCGCCGAAGGCGCCCGCCAACACCACGCGGTCGACCTTTTCGACCCCCATCTCGTCCATCAGCAGCCGCGCACCTGCGTAAAGCGCCGACTTGGCCAGTTGGATGGCGCGGATGTCGCCCTGGGTCACGGTGATGAGCGGGCCACCGTCGGCGGTGCCGTCATGGATGACGTAGGAATGGGTGCGGCCCTCGGGGATCATCCGGGCGGTGCCGGTCTGGTCAGCCGACCCCATCAGACCCGAGGGGTCCATGAGCCCGGCGAGGCGGAGTTCCGCCACCGCCTCGATGATGCCCGAGCCGCAGATGCCGGTGATGCCGCTATCGGCGGCGACGAGGTCGAAGCCCTCTTCGTCGGACCAGAGGTCCGAGCCGATGATGCGGAATCGCGGCTCCTTGGTCTCGGGGTCGATGCGGATCGCTTCGATGGCGCCGGGTGCGGCGCGCTGGCCACTGGAGATCTGCGCGCCTTCGAAGGCGGGACCGGTGGGCGAGGAACAGGCCAGCACGCGGGAGGTGTTGCCCAGCAGGATCTCGGCATTGGTCCCCACGTCGACGATCAGCACGAGGTCTTCGGAGGTGTGCGGCTGCTCTGACAGCGCCACGGCGGCGGCATCCGCGCCCACGTGCCCGGCGATGCAGGGCAGGACGTAGACCCCGCCCGAAGGCGGCAGGCTGGTCAGGTCGAGTTCCTTCGCGGTGAGGTTCATCGCGTCCGACGTCGCCAACGCAAAGGGCGCCTGGCCCAGTTCCACCGGGTCGATGCCCAGCAGCAGGTGGTGCATCACCGGGTTGCAGACAAAGACCGTCTCGAGGATCAGCGACGGGTCGATCCCGGCCTCTTTCGCGATCTCGACCGCCAGCGCGTCGATGGCCTCGCGCACGGCGCGGGTCATCTCGGCATCGCCGCCGGGGTTCATCATCACGTAGGACACCCGGCTCATCAGATCCTCGCCAAAGCGGATCTGCGGGTTCATGATGCCCGAGGAGGCGACGACCGCACCGGTGTCGAGATCGGTCAGGTGTGCGGCGACGGTGGTCGAGCCGAGGTCGATGGCCAGCCCGTAAATCCCGCCCTCGTGCAGCCCGGGCCAGGCGGCGACGAGCCGCGGCGTGTCGGTGGCATGGGTCTTGTGCAGGGCGACGGTGATGGTCCAGCCGCCCTTGCGCAGGATCGGTTGCAATTTCGAGAGAGTCGGCAGGTCGGTGGTGATGCGGGGGATCTGCCACTGCTCGGCCAGTGCGCGGCCGACACGCTCCAGGTCGCCGGTGGGTTCGTGCATGTCGGGCTCGGCCACCTCGATGTAGTAAAGCCGGGTGGCCGGATCCATCAGGATGGTCCGGGCCGAAGCCGCCTTGCGCACCACCTGCCGGTGAACCTGGCTTTCGGGCGGCACGTCGATCACCACGTCGTTCAGAATCTGCGCCTGGCAGCCCAGACGGCGGCCCGGTTTGAGCCCGCGCTTTTCGTCGTAGCGCGCCTCGACCTTGTTCCAGTCGCTGAGCGCACCGTCGCGGACGGTGACGCCATGCTTGGAGAATTCGCCGTAGGACGGGGTGATCTGGCATTTCGAACAGATGCCGCGCCCGCCGCAGACCGAATCGAGATCGACGCCCAGCTGTCGCGCGGCGGTCAGCACCGGCGTGCCGCGGGCAAAGCGCCCGCGCTTGCCCGAGGGGGTGAAGACGACAAGGGGATCGGTGGTCATCGAAGCATCCTGCTGGTTCGGTTGCCGGGGGCCGGCTTTCGGGCACCATAGTCGGAACGCGGGCGAGGGAAAGCCCGTGTTGCGTCATGCGCGCGGGCAAAACCGTCGCGGGCGCGGCTCAGCCTTCGTCGAGCCAACGCAGGATCTCGCCGCGGTTGCCGTCAAGCTCGGGCGCCGGGGCGCGGGTGGTGCGGTCCTCGGCATCCGACAGCTTGATCGGATTCCCTGCGGCCTTGAACGCCGCCCGCCCGTTGCGGTCGAGCACGTCGACGACCATGTTGCGCGCCGCGATCTGGGGATCCTTCAGGACCTGGTCCAGGCTCTGGATCTGGCTCGCGGGGACACCCGCCGCGGTGAGTTTCGCCACCCAGTGCGCGCGGGTCTGATCCAGGGTCACCGCCTCGATCAGCCGCTTCAGCAGCCGCACGTTGGTGACGCGCGCCGCGTTGGTGGCGAAGCGCGGATCGTCGGCGACGGGCAGGTCGAGCACGAGGCAGAGCTTTTCGAAGAGCACGTCGTTTCCGGCGGCGATGACGAAGAAGCCGTCGGAGGCCTGGAACGATTCGAACGGGGCGATGGAGGGATGGCGCGACCCGGTGGGGCCGGGGGCCTTGCCGGTCACGGTGGTGATCGCCAGCGCGTGTTCGAGGATCGCGAGCTGGCTGTCCAGCATCGACACGTCGACGCGCCGGCCCAGCCCGGTGCGCTGCCGGTCGTAAAGCGCCGCCAGCACTCCCTGTGTCAGGTACATGCCCGCGGCAATGTCGCCCACGGAGGCGCCGGCGCGCACGGGGCCGCGGCCCGGCTCTCCGGTCACCGACATGACGCCGCCGCGGGCCTGGGCGATCATGTCGTAGGCGGGGCGGCGCGCGTCCGGCCCGGTCTGGCCATAGCCCGAGACCGATCCGTAGACCAGCGCCGGGTTGGCGGCATGCACATCCGTCCAGCCGTAGCCCAGCCGGTCCAAAACGCCGGGACGGAAGTTTTCCAGCAGCACGTCGGCGCGGGCCAGAAGCCGGTCGAAGATGGCGCGGTCGGCCTCCTTCTTGAGGTCGAGCGCGATGGATTTTTTGGAATGGTTGATGGCGGCGAAATAGCCGCTCTTGCCGTCCTTGAAGGGCGGGAAGGCGCGGGTGTCGTCGCCGCTGCCGGGGCGTTCGACCTTGATGACCCTGGCGCCGAGATCGGCCAGGGTCAGCGCGCAGAACGGGCCCGCGAGCACATGGGTGAGGTCCAGAACGGTGAGACCGGAAAGCGGAAGGGACATGGCGATTCCTCTGCGTTCTTTGCAACTGCAGCATGCCCTCCTTGCGAGGGAACGGCAGGGGTCTGCAAGGGGGGCATCGCGATTTTACCGCCTGCCGGGCGCGATGGGCGCATTGCCGCCGGTTGTTGGGGCGTCCTCGCGTCAGGCGTGCGTCGCCCGCGCGTGGAAGACGAAGCCGAGCAGGTTCATCAGCACCTGCGCCCCCAGGATCGACGTTGATCCGGTGGGATCGTAATCCGGCGCCACCTCGACCAGATCGATACCCACCACCCGGTGCCTGCGCGCGACCGCCTGCAAGAGTTCCAGCACCTCGTAATAGAGAAACCCGCCGTGGCTCGGCGTGCCGGTGCCCGGCGCGATGGAGGGGCAGAAGGCGTCGATGTCGAGCGTGATGTAAACCTGCGCGCCCGCGGGCAGCCGCGCCGCCACCGCCTCCGTTCCCAGCGCGCGCGCCTGCCGCACGGACAGGATGTCAGACCCCATGGCGCGGGCATCCTCGTAGCCCTCGCGCGCGGTGGAGCTGACGTTGCGAATCCCCACCTGCGTCAGCCCCGTGACAAAGGGCAATTCGGCCGCCCGGCGCATCGGGTTGCCGTGGCCGGTGCGCACCCCGTGGCGTTCGTCGACGAAATCGAGATGCGCGTCGATCTGCAGCACGTGGATGTTGCCCTGGCCGTCGAAAGCGCGCAGGGCGGGGATGTTGACCGAATGGTCGCCGCCGATCACCACCGGCAATGCCTTGGCCGCGAGGATGGCGCGGACGCCCGCCTCGATATTGGCATGGCTCTGCGTCGTGTCCGTGTGCACGATGTCCGCGTCGCCCAGGTCCACGACCCGCACCTCCGGCCCGAGGTATGTGGCGTCATCCTCGTGATCATAGGCCCCGGCATGTCCGAAGCTGAAGAGAGTCGAGGCCTCGCGCAGCCCGCGCGGGCCAAACCGCGCCCCGGCGCGGTACTGCGTGCCCGCGTCGAACGGCGCGCCGAGGATGCAGGCATCGGCGTCGATGGCGCTCCAGTCCGCCATGTAGGGCTTCTTGGCAAAGGTGCAGATGCCGGTGAAGGGCAGGTTCAGGCGGCCGGTGGCATAGCTGTGCGACATGGGGGGCTCCTTGCGGTCGGTGCGAGGATGGCCCCGAACGGCGCGCGGGGAAAGAGGGCAGATGCGCGGGGTCTGGGGCGTACGGCGGATCGGTGCTATCGTGACATCGGCAACCCGATTGGGAAAGGTGCGGCGATGGCCATAGCGAAGAACACGATCTGTCTCTGGTACGACCGCGACGCCGAGGCGGCGGCGCGGTTCTATGCGGAGACCTTCCCGGACAGCGCCGTGCACGATGTCTTTCACGCCCCGTCGGATTTTCCCTCGGGCCGCGCGGGCGACGTGCTGACCGTGACCTTCACCGTGCTGGGCATTCCCTGCCTCGGGCTGAACGGCGGGCCGGCGTTTCACCAGACCGAGGCGTTTTCCTTCCAGGTCGCGACCGAGGACCAGGCCGAGACCGACAGGTACTGGGACGCCATCGTCGGCAACGGCGGACGCGAAAGCGCCTGCGGCTGGTGCAAGGACCGGTGGGGCCTGTCCTGGCAGATCACGCCACGCACCCTGACCGAGGCTCTGGCGGCGGGCGGCGAAGAGGCGCGCCGCGCCTTCGTCGCGATGATGGAAATGACGAAGATCGACGTCGCCGCGATCGACGCGGCGCGGCGTGGCTGACGTTCCTTGCGGTCCGCTGCGCGGTCCGGGCCGCCCCGGCGACCTGAGGGGACATGCGGCATCTCGCGCGGGACAACGCGAATGGGGTTTCCCTGACCCGCCAACCGTGCGATAGGGACGCGCCAAACGATGCTCCCCGTGGAAAGGTATTCTCATGGAGATTCGCGAGGCTCTCACCTTCGATGACGTCCTGCTGGTTCCCGCCGCCTCCAACGTGCTGCCGAGCACGGCGGACACCCGCACCCAGGTCACCAAGTCCATCGCGCTGAACATCCCGCTGCTCAGCTCGGCCATGGACACGGTCACTGAAAGCCGCATGGCCATCACCATGGCCCAGGCGGGGGGCATGGGGGTCGTTCACCGCAACCTGACGGTCGAGCAACAGGCCCGCGAAGTGCGCCGGGTCAAGCGCTTCGAAAGCGGCATCGTCTATTCGCCCGTGACCCTGCGCCCCGACCAGACGCTGGCCGATGCCAAGGCGTTGATCGAACGCTACAACTTCACCGGCTTCCCGGTCGTGGACGAAAAAGGCCGGGTGGTCGGCATTGTCACCAACCGCGACATGCGCTTTGCCAGCCGCGACGACACGCCTGTGCGGGTGATGATGACCTCGGACAACCTCGCCATTCTGCGCGAACCCGCCGACCGGCAGGAGGCCATCGATCTGATGAAAGCGCGGCGGATCGAAAAGCTGCTGGTTACCGACAAGGACGGCAAGCTCACCGGTCTGCTGACGCTCAAGGACACCGAACAGGCCGTGCTCAACCCCACCGCCTGCAAGGACCGGCTGGGCCGGCTGCGCGTGGCGGCGGCCTCGACCGTGGGCGATGCCGGGTTCGAGCGCAGCCAGGCGCTGATCGACGCCGGCGTCGACATGATCGTGATCGACACCGCGCATGGCCATTCCGAAGGCGTCGGCCTCGCCGTGGAACGCGTCAAGAAACTGTCGAACGAGGTGCAGGTGGTCGCGGGCAACGTCGCCACCGCCGAGGCGACGCGCGCCCTGATCGGAGCCGGGGCGGATGCGGTCAAGGTCGGCATCGGCCCGGGGTCGATCTGCACCACGCGCGTCGTTGCGGGCGTCGGCGTGCCGCAGATGACCGCCATCATGGACTGTGCCGAGGCCGCGGGCGACACGCCCGTGATCGCCGACGGCGGCATCAAGTTCTCGGGCGATTTCGCCAAGGCCATCGCGGCGGGTGCCTCCTGCGCCATGGTGGGCAGCATGATCGCCGGCACCGACGAAAGCCCGGGCGAGGTCATCCTTTACCAGGGCCGCACCTTCAAGGCCTACCGCGGCATGGGCAGCCTTGCGGCGATGGCCCAGGGCTCGGCCGACCGCTATTTCCAGAAGGATGCCGCCAGCGACAAGCTGGTGCCCGAGGGCATCGAGGGGCAGGTGGCCTACAAGGGCACCGCCACCGCCGTGCTGCACCAGCTGGTGGGCGGCCTGCGTGCCGCGATGGGTTACACCGGCAACGCCACGGTCGAAGAGATGCGCCGCAACTGCACCTTCGTGAAGATCACCGGTGCAGGCCTCAAGGAAAGCCATGTGCATGACGTTCAGATCACCCGCGAAAGCCCCAACTATCGCATGGGCTGATCCCATCGCCGGGGTTTTGATATGACCCCCGCAGCCCGCGCGCAGGCGGCGATCGAGGTGTTGGACCGGATCGGACCGGAGATCGCAGCCGAACAGGCGCTGACCAACTGGGCGCGGGGCGCGCGCTATGCCGGCTCCGGCGACCGCGCCGCGGTGCGCGACCTCGTGTTCGACGTGCTGCGCCGCCGCCGGTCCGCCGCCGTGCGCGGCGGGGGCGAGGGCGGCCGGGCGCTGTTGCGCGGGTCTTTGCTGCTGTCCGGCGAGGATCCGGACAGGCTTTTCACCGGCGAGCGTCACGCACCCGCGCCGCTTGACGAGCGGGAACGCGCCGCAGGGTCCGATCCCGGCGCGGAAGACCTCATGGACCTTCCGGACTGGCTGTGTGCGCTCTTCCGCGAGTCGCTGGGTGACGCCGCAGCCGACGTGGCCGAGGCCCTGCGCCACCGCGCGCCGGTGTTCCTGCGCGTCAACACCCTGCGGGCCGATATCGCGACGGCCCAGGCGGCGCTGAACGAGGACGGGATCGCCACGCGTCCGCACCCGCTATCCGCGCAGGCGCTCGAGGTGCTGGAGAACCCGCGCCGGATCAACGGATCGAGGGCTTTCCGCGACGGGCTGGTCGAGTTGCAGGATGCGGCAAGCCAGGCGGTTGTCGATGCATTGCCCCTGCGTCCCGGGCAGCGCGTGCTCGATTACTGTGCCGGCGGCGGCGGCAAGGCGCTGGCCATGGCGGCACGCACCCGCGGGCAGGTGATGGCCCATGACAGCGATCCCGGGCGCATGCGCGATCTGCCCGCCCGCGCGGCACGGGCCGGAGCCGAGATCGTTCCGCTGCCCAACCCGACTGGCCAGTACGACGTGGTGCTCTGCGACGTGCCCTGTTCCGGCAGCGGCGCCTGGCGGCGCGCACCCGAGGGCAAGTGGACCCTGACGCCCGACCGGCTCGACGCCCTGCGCGACGTGCAGGCCGCCATCCTGCGCCGGGCCCAAGGGTACGTGGCTCCGGGCGGCGTTTTGGCCTATGCGACCTGTTCCGTGCTGGAGCCGGAAAATATGAGCCAGATCAGGATCTTCTGTGCCGATTTACCCGAATGGCGGTGCGCCTCCGATCGGCAATTCCTGCCTGCCGACGGCGGTGACGGATTTTTTGTCGCTTGCATGACGCGCCTGCGCTAATCTCCCAATTCCACCAAAGGTAGACACGCGAGAGTTAAGTCGCGCTTAAACCTTGCCCGCTTAAAAAGACACGACGCGAATCACGGTTCTGGTCGGGGGAAGAATTTGTCGGACGCAGTTCTCAACATCGGGTCGATGGCGCGCAGCACGCGCGGACTGGCCCGCCGCACGGCTCTCGTGGTGCTGTTGGGTCTGGTCTGCATCGGGATGGCGGCGGTTGCCCCGTCGCGCGCGGTCCAGCTCGGTCTGATCGCGGGGGGGATGGCCTTCCTGATCATCGCGGCCGGTGTCTGGGTGATCCAGGTCTGGGTCGGCCGCGCGCAAAGGCGCAACTTCCGCGTCATCTCGGCCTTTGTGGAGCGGGACGCCGCCGCCTGCGTGCTCACCGATTCCGACGGCGCCGTGCTCAGCCTCAACGAGGCCGCGCGCAGCCGCTTCGGGCGCACGTCCGGCCCCGGCGCTGAGCAGAGCATCACCGGCCTCCTGCGCCCGCTCTTTGCCAACCCGGCGGCCATTCTATTCCGGCTGCAACAGGGGGCGCAGGACAGCGCCGTCGCGACCGAGGATATCCCCGTCGGCGGCGGTCACCTGCGCATCACCGCCCGCGCCATCGCGCCTGGCTGCCTGATGTGGCGGATCGAATCCTTCGAAGGCGGGGACATTTCGGATGCGGCTGTCGCGGCGCGCCAGATGCCGGTGTTTACGCTGGGTCGGAACGGGGCGGTCCTGTCGATGAACGAGGTGGCGCGCAACCTGATCGGGAAACGCGCCAAACGCATCGACGACGTGCTGGCCGACCCGCCGCTGCGGTCCGGCAAGATCAACGCAGTGCTGACCGGCGACGGGCCGGTGTCCTACCTGGCCAGCGTCATCCCCACCGGGCCGGGACGCGAAGAGCTGGTGCTTCTGCCGGTCCCCGCCGAAAAGACGCCCGCCGCGGATACCACCGATTTCAATTACCTGCCGGTGCCGCTTCTCAAGGTCGCCGCCGACGGAGAGGTCCTGCAGGCCAATGCCGAGGCGCGGTCGATGCTTGACGCCGAAGAGACCGCGGGCGCAAAGCTTTCGGACTATATGGAGGGGCTGGGCCGCTCGATCCGGGACTGGCTTGCCGATGCGGCGGCGGGGCGAGGGCTCAGCCGGTCGGAGTTCCTGCGGCTGACACGCCGCGACCGCGAGGTCTTTGTCCAGGTCACGCTGAACCGCATCGTCGAGAACGGCCAGCCTGCGCTGGTCGCGGTGCTCAACGACGCGACAGAACTCAAGACGCTGGAGGCGCAGTTCGTCCAAAGCCAGAAAATGCAGGCGATCGGCCAGCTCGCGGGTGGCGTGGCGCATGACTTCAACAACCTTCTGACTGCGATTTCAGGACATTGCGACCTGATGTTGCTGCGCCATGACCAGGGTGACCCGGATTATGGGGATCTTGTGCAGATCCACCAGAACGCCAACCGCGCCGCCGCGCTCGTGGGCCAGCTTCTGGCCTTTTCGCGCAAGCAGACGCTGCGCCCGGAGGTGATGGATCTGCGCGACACGCTGTCCGATCTCACCCACCTGTTGAACCGGCTGGTGGGCGAGAAGGTGTCGCTGACCCTGCGGCACGATCCGGTCCTGCCGGCGATCCGTGGCGACAAGCGGCAGCTGGAACAGGTGATGATGAACCTGGTGGTGAATGCCCGCGATGCCATGCCGGACGGCGGCGACATCGTGATCGAGACCGGGCAGCTTCTCCTCAAGGAACCGATGCTGCGCGACCGCGCCAAGGTGGCCCCGGGATCCTACGTCTCGGTCAAGGTGATCGACGCGGGCATCGGCATCCCCAGCGACAAGTTGCAAAAGATCTTCGAGCCGTTCTACACCACCAAGCGCACCGGCGAGGGCACGGGGCTGGGCCTCTCGACGGTCTATGGCATCGTCAAGCAGACGGGCGGGTTCATCTTCGTCGATTCGGAGCCGGGCAAAGGCAGCTGTTTCACCTTGCTGCTGCCCAGCCATGACGCGCGCCTCGTGCCGCACGCCGGGAAGGAACCCAACCTGCCGCGCAAGATGCCCGCCCAGGGACGCGGCGTCGTGCTGCTGGTCGAGGACGAGGCGCCGGTGCGCGCTTTTGCGTCGCGCGCGCTCAAGCTGCGGGGTTTTACCGTGATCGAGGCCGATTGCGCCGAGGCGGCGCTCGACGTGCTTTCGGACAGGGACTTGACGGTGGATGTCTTCGTCACCGATGTGGTCATGCCAGGCATGGATGGCCCGACCTGGGTCCGGCGTGCGCTTCAGGACCGGCCGGACACGCGGGTGGTCTTCGTGTCGGGCTATGCCGAGGATATCTTTGGCAGCGACAAGGAACAGATCCCCAATTCGACCTTCCTGCCGAAGCCGTTTTCGCTCAACGATCTCACCGAAACCGTGCACCAGCAGATCGCCTGACCGATTAGGTCCCGCCAGAGCATTTTGCGTTTACCTTGACACGAGAGTTATCGCTTAACGCGTTGAAATCTTTGATTTCAGGCAGCGTCAGTTGAGGAAGGTTCAACGCGAAACGCCGGAGGGTCCCGTCCCGTGCCGCCGGCGCTGTACGGCGCGCCGGCAGGGGCCTCAAAACGCGTCGCGCCTGCGCTAAGGTCGCGCCCGTTCACCCGTGCTGTCCGGCCCGGTCCCAGAGCGCGAAATCCTCGGCGCACTTGCGCCGCAGCTTCGCCTCGGTGTCCGACGCCAGGTCGAGCGCGGCCCGCGGAGATATGTTCTCGCGTGGCAGGTCCAGCGTCAGCCCGAGCCGATGCTCGAGAAACCCGATCAGCCGGGCCTGATCCTCGTATTGGAACAGGTGGCTCACGGCGGTGCCGTTGGGCCGCGGCTCCACGAATTTGGACTGGCTGCCGACATTGGCGAAGGGCGGGCGATCGCCCTGGCAATAGGCCTGCACGAACGCGTCGAAATCCATGCCCGCGGTCGAGGTCGGCTTGCCGTTGAGAAACGGGCGTTGGCGGTACCGGTACCAGCTGCCAAGCCAGGACACCGGTTCGCGGATCACCGCCAGTACATCCATGTGCTCGACGCCCATTTTCTCGAACATCGGGCGGAAGAACCGATTGTAGCGATAGACCGGCGCGTGTTTCAGCTCGGGCGGATCGAGCACCGTCATCGAGGCATGCGGACCGAGCGCCGCCTCGTAGGCCGATGTGCCGGTCTTCGGCACGGCGAGCATCACCAGACGCTGTTTCCAGAACACCAACATGCCGCCGCCCTCCTTGCTGCCCGTCGCCGTAAACCACTCCTTAACCGAAAAGGTAAAAGGTGAGGAAGTGACGAATTTACTTGAAATGTTCTTCTTTTGTCCGCATGAAGGTGAGAACAAGAGGCGAACGAAAGCAGCAATTGCAGCCAGGCGGCGGGGATGGAAACCCGACCGCGGGTATGGAATAAGGAGTGCAAAATATGGCAGCGGCGGATCTTTTGACCATGGACAGCAAGAAGAGCGGCGACAAGCAGAAGGCGCTCGACAGCGCCCTGGCGCAGATCGAACGGCAGTTCGGCAAGGGCTCGATCATGAAGCTGGGCGGAGACAATCCGCTCAAGGATATCGAATCGACTTCGACCGGATCGCTGGGGCTCGACATCGCGCTGGGAATCGGCGGCTTGCCCAAGGGCCGGATCATCGAGATCTACGGCCCCGAATCCTCGGGCAAGACGACGCTGACGCTGCATTGCGTTGCAGAGGAACAGAAAAAGGGCGGCGTCTGCGCCTTCGTCGATGCCGAACACGCGCTTGATCCGCAATATGCGCGCAAGCTGGGCGTCGACCTGGACGAACTGCTGATCTCGCAGCCCGACAACGGCGAACAGGCGCTCGAGATCACCGACACGCTGGTGCGCTCGGGCGCGGTCAGCGTCGTGGTGGTCGATTCGGTCGCGGCCCTCACGCCGAAATCCGAGCTCGAGGGCGACATGGGCGACAGCAGCGTCGGCGTGCATGCCCGCCTGATGAGCCAGGCGATGCGCAAGCTGACCGGCTCGATCGCGCGCAGCAACTGCATGGTGATCTTCATCAACCAGATCCGGATGAAGATCGGCGTCATGTTCGGCTCGCCCGAGACGACGACGGGCGGCAACGCGCTGAAATTCTACAGCTCCGTGCGGCTCGACATCCGCCGCATCGGTGCGATCAAGGACCGCGACGAGGTCGTGGGCAACGCCACCCGTGTCAAGGTGGTCAAGAACAAGGTGGCGCCGCCGTTCAAGCAGGTCGAGTTCGACATCATGTACGGCGAGGGCATTTCCAAGACCGGCGAGTTGCTGGATCTGGGCGTCAAGGCCGGCGTGGTCGAAAAATCCGGCGCCTGGTATTCCTACGGCGACGAGCGCATCGGCCAGGGCCGGGAGAACGCCAAGACCTTCCTCAAGGAGAACAGCCGCGTCGCGCTGGAAATCGAGGACAAGATCCGGGCGGCGCACGGGCTCGACTTCCACATGGATGAGACCGACAGTTCCGAAGACGATGTGATGGAAGCCTGAGAATCTCGGCCGGCCATCGGCATGGAAGACCAGTATCAGGGCGCTCCTAGGGGAGCGCCCTTTTTCGTGCCGGAGGATGGCGCAGACCGGAAAGACCTTGGGCTTATGGACAGCGGCAGGGTGCGGCGCTACACCTGCGCAAACGCCGCTCCAAGCCCCGAAGGCCCCAAGACATGCAGACGCTGAACGACATCCGCTCGACCTTTCTGAGCTACTTCGAAAAACAGGGCCACGAGGTCGTGCCGTCGAGCCCGCTGGTGCCGCGCAACGACCCGACGCTGCTCTTTGCCAACTCGGGCATGGTTCAGTTCAAAAACCTCTTCACCGGGGTCGAACGGCGCGACTACACCCGCGCCACAACCAGCCAGAAATGCGTGCGCGCCGGCGGCAAGCACAACGATCTGGACAACGTGGGCTACACGGCACGGCACCATACCTTCTTTGAAATGCTTGGGAATTTCAGCTTCGGCGATTATTTCAAGACCGAAGCCATCCCCTTTGCCTATGAGCTGATCACCCGCGACTTCGGCATCGACAAGAACCGGCTTTATGCCACCGTCTATCACACCGACGACGAGGCCTTCGAGATCTGGAAGAAGGTCGGCGTCCCGGAAAGCCGGATCATCCCAATCGCCACCTCGGACAACTTCTGGCAGATGGGGCCGACCGGGCCGTGCGGGCCGTGCACCGAGATCTTTTACGATCACGGCGATCATATCTGGGGCGGCCCTCCGGGTAGCGCCGAGGAAGACGGCGACCGGTTCATCGAGATCTGGAACATCGTCTTCATGCAGAACGAGCAGTTCGAGGACGGCTCGATGCGCGAGCTTGACATGCAGTCGATCGACACCGGCATGGGGCTGGAGCGGATTGGCGCGCTGCTGCAGGGCAAACACGACAATTACGACACCGATCTCATGCGCGCCCTGATCGAGGCCAGCGCCGAGGTGTCGTCGTCGGACCCCGACGGCCCCGGCAAGACCCATCACCGGGTCATCGCGGATCACCTGCGCTCGACCTCCTTCCTGATCGCCGACGGGGTGATGCCGTCCAACGACGGTCGCGGCTACGTGCTGCGCCGGATCATGCGCCGCGCCATGCGGCACGCGCACATGCTGGGCGCGAAGGATCCGATCATGTATCGCCTGGTGCCCGCGCTTGTGCGGCAGATGGGGGCGGCATACCCCGAGCTGGGGCGCGCGCAGCCGCTGATCGAGGACCTGCTGCTGGGCGAAGAGACCAAGTTCAAGCAGACGCTGGACCGCGGACTGAAGCTTCTGGACGATGAACTCACGGGTCTGCCCGAGGATGTGGCGCTGCCGGGCGAAGCGGCGTTCAAGCTCTACGACACCTATGGCTTTCCGCTCGACCTCACCCAGGATGCGCTGCGCGAAAAGGGCCGGACGCTGGATATCGAAGGGTTCGACGCGGCCATGGCCGAGCAGAAGGCCAAGGCGCGCGCGGCGTGGTCCGGCACCGGCGAAAGCGCCGACCTCGCGATCTGGTTCGACCTGTTAGAACAGCACGGCGGCACGGATTTCCTGGGTTACGACACCGAGATCGCCGAAGCGCAGGTGCTGGCGCTGGTCAAGGACGGCGCGTTGGTGTCGCGGCTCGAGGCCGGGGAAAGCGGCTGGGTCGTGCTGAACCAGACGCCGTTCTACGGCGAGGCCGGTGGCCAGGTCGGCGACACCGGCTACCTGCGCCGGCTCGAGAACGAGGAGGACCGCACCCGCGTCACCGACACCCAGAGGATGGGCGGCGGACGGCTTTTCGCGCATCTCGTCGAGGTCGAGCAAGGCGCGCTGAGCAAGGGCGAGGCGGTGGCGGCGGAGGTCGATCACGCCCGCCGCGGCGCCATCCGTGCCAACCATTCGGCGACGCACCTGCTGCACGAGGCGCTGCGGCGGGCGCTCGGCGACCATGTGGCGCAGCGCGGATCGCTCAATGCCGAAGGCCGGCTGCGGTTCGATTTCAGCCATTCCAAGGCGCTGAGTGCCGCGGAGATCGGACAGGTCGAGCGCGAGGTGAACGACTACATTCGCCAGAACAGCGCCGTGTCGACCCGGATCATGAGCCCGGACGATGCCCGCGCCATCGGCGCGCAGGCGCTCTTCGGCGAGAAATACGGCGACGAGGTGCGCGTGGTGTCGATGGGAGCGTTGCCCGGATCCGGCAAAGGCGCGGACGGGACGACCTATTCGCTGGAGCTTTGCGGCGGGACGCATGTGCAGCGCACCGGCGACATCGGCATGTTCGCGGTGACCTCGGAAACCGCGTCCTCGGCCGGCGTGCGGCGGATCGAGGCGCTGACCGGTGCGCCCGCCATGGCGGCGCTGCGGGGCCGGGACCAGGCACTGAGCGAGATCGAGACGATGCTCAAGGTCGGCGGCGCCGAGGCGGTGGCGCGGGTGCAGGCGCTGCTGGAGGAACGCCGCGCGCTGAGCAACGAGCTGGCGCAATTGCGCCGCGACCTGGCGATGTCCGGCGGTTCGGGGCAGGGCGGCGGCGCCGCGGCGCGGGACGTGGGCGGCGTGCCCTTCCTCGCGCAGGTGCTGTCGGGCGTGTCGGGCAAGGACCTGCCGCCGCTGATCGACGACCTGAAGGCCAAGCTGGGGTCGGGCGCGGTTCTGCTGATCGCCGACACCGGGGGCAAGGCGGCGGTCGCGGCGGGCGTCACGCAGGACCTGACGGGACGCGTGTCGGCGGTCGACCTCGTGAAGGCGGCGGTGCCGGAGCTGGGCGGCAAGGGCGGCGGCGGCCGGCCCGACATGGCGCAGGGCGGTGGCGCCAGCGCCGAGAATGCAGAGGCCGCGATCGCCGCGGCGGAGAAAGTTCTGGAAGGATAGACCATGCCCGCACTCTGGATCGCCCATGTGCACGTCACCGATGCCGAGGCCTACGGCCGTTATGCCAAGCTTGCGGGTCCGGCCATCGCCGCGCATGGCGGGTCCTTCATCGCCCGCGGCGGCGCCTTCGCGACGTTAGAAGGCAACACGGCGGCGGATGGCACGGAAAAGGCCCGGCACGTGGTAGCGCGCTTTCCCAGCCTCGAGGCGGCGGAGCAATGCTACCGCTCGCCCGAGTACCAGGAGGCGCTGGACCATGCGCGGGGTGCGTCGGAGCGTGACCTGATCATCGTCGAGACGACCGAGTAAGACGAACGACATGCCGATGGCGTATTGGCTGCCGCTGGTGCTTCTGGCGGCGTCGAACCTGTTCATGACACTGGCTTGGTACGGGCATCTGAAATTCCCCGGCCAGCCGCTTTATCTGGTGATTTTCGTCAGCTGGGGAATCGCGCTGATCGAATATTGCCTGGCAGTTCCGGCCAACCGGCTCGGCCATGGCGTCTACTCGGCGGCAGAGCTCAAGACCTTTCAGGAGATCATCACGCTTGTGGTCTTCGCGGTGTTCTCAGTTGTCTACCTGCGCGAGCCGCTGACGCTGAACCATGCTGTCGGCTTCGGATTCATCGCGCTGGGGGCGTTCTTCATCTTCAAGGGGCCGTTCTGAACGGCGATGCCCCGGACCGTGGTCCGGGGCGCTGGAGCCGTGTCAGCTGGCCCGCGCCATCCGCTTGCGTTCGTGCGGGTCGAGGTAGCGCTTGCGCAGCCGGATCGAATTCGGCGTCACTTCGACCAGTTCATCGTCGTTGATATAGGCGATGGCCTGTTCCAGGGTCAGCGTGATCGGCGTGGTCAGGCGCACCGCCTCGTCCGTGCCGCTGGCGCGCACGTTGGTGAGTTGCTTGCCTTTCAGCGGATTCACCTCGAGGTCGTTGTCGCGGCTGTGCTCGCCGATGATCATGCCGGTGTAGACCGCTTCCTGCGCACCGATGAAAAACTTGCCGCGATCCTCAAGCTTCCAGAGCGCATAGGCCACGGCGGTGCCGTTCTCCATGGAGATCAGCACCCCGGCCCGGCGGCCCGGGATCGCGCCCTTGTGTGGCGCCCAGCTGTGAAAGACGCGGTTCATCACCCCGGTGCCGCGGGTGTCGGTGAGAAACTCGCCGTGATAGCCGATCAGACCGCGCGCGGGCACATGGGCGATGATGCGGGTCTTGCCGGCGCCGGCGGGCTTCATCTCTACCAGCTCGCCCTTGCGCGCGCCGGTGATCTTTTCGATCACCGCGCCGGAATAGTCGTCGTCGACGTCGATGGTGACTTCCTCAACCGGCTCTTCGGGGCCGTTTTCGCCGTCGCGGATGATGACCTGCGGCCGCGAGATGCTGAGCTCGAACCCTTCGCGGCGCATGTTCTCGATCAGCACGCCCATCTGCAGTTCGCCGCGGCCCGACACCTCGAAGGCTTCGCCGCCGGGGGTGTCCTTGATCTTGATCGCAACGTTGCTTTCGGCTTCCTTCATCAGACGTTCTCGGATGACGCGCGACTGCACCTTCTTGCCGTCGCGACCCGCCAGCGGGCTGTCGTTGATGCCGAAGGTCACGGTGATGGTCGGCGGGTCGATGGGCTGCGCTTCGAGCGGTTCCTCGACCGCGAGCGCGCAGATCGTGTCGGCGACGGTGGCTTTGGTCATGCCCGCGAGGCTGACGATGTCGCCTGCCACCGCTTCGGGAATGTCCTGCTGTGCGAGGCCCCGGAAGGCGGTGATCTTGGTCACGCGGAACTGTTCGATCTTCTGGCCGATGCGGCTCAGCGCCTGCACGGTGGCACCGACCTTGATCTTGCCCGATTCCACGCGGCCGGTGAGGATGCGGCCCACGAAGGGATCGTTGCCCAGCGTCGTCGCCAGCATGCGGAAATCCTCGTCCTGGCGCTTGAGCTGTTTCGGCGCGGGAACGTGGTTCAGGATCAGCTTGAAGAGCGCGTCGAGGTTCTTGCGCGGCCCGTCGAGTTCAGCATCGGCCCAGCCGGAGCGGCCCGAGGCATAGAGATGCGGGAAGTCGAGCTGGTCTTCGTCGGCGCCAAGGTTGGCGAAGAGGTCGAAACATTCGTCGAGCGCCCGGTCGGGTTCGGCATCGGGCTTGTCGACCTTGTTGAGCACCACGATGGGCCGCAGCCCCAGCGCCAGCGCCTTGGAGGTCACGAACTTGGTCTGCGGCATCGGGCCTTCGGCGGCATCGACCAGCAGCACGACGCCGTCGACCATGCTCAGGATGCGTTCGACTTCACCGCCGAAATCGGCGTGGCCGGGGGTGTCGACGATGTTGATGCGGTGGCCCTTCCATTCGACCGAGGTGGCCTTGGCCAGGATGGTGATACCGCGCTCGCGCTCGAGGTCGTTGCTGTCCATGGCGCGTTCGGTGGTGGCCTGGTTTTCCCGGTAGGTGCCGGATTGCTTCAGAAGCTCGTCCACCAGCGTCGTCTTGCCGTGGTCCACATGCGCGATGATCGCAACGTTGCGAAGGTCCATGTTCGTCTCACTTTCGGGTGTGCTGCCTGCGCCCTAAAGCGGGACGGTCCGAAAGGCCAGACCCTAATGCGTCGCAGTCTCGGAAAAGAGATTGATGACCACGATCCCGGCGATGATGAGCGCGATGCCGATGACCGCCGGCAGGTCGAGCCTTTGGCCGAAGACCAGAAAGCCCAGGAGCGCGATCAGCACGATTCCGAGCCCTGCCCAGAGCGCATAGGCGATGCCGACCGGAAAGAACTTGAGGCAGACCGCGAGCAGATAAATTGCGAGCCCGTAGCAGACCAGCACCAGCAGCGACGGCAGGGGTTTGGTGAATTGTTGGCTGGCCTGCAGCGCCGTGGTGCCGATGGTCTCGGCGAGGATCGCGAGAGCGAGGAGAAGGTAGGGCATCGGCGTGGCTCCTGAAGGGCGGTGATGCACGTGGTGTAGACCCTGGGCCGGGCGGGGGCCAGCCCCCGTCCGCGCGGGGCGCGCGGACTCCCCCGGAGGTTTAGGGGCAAGATGAAGCCGAGGCAGGGCGTGCCGGGTCGATGCGGGGTCAGGCGGGCAGGTGGATGGGGAAGGCCGCGCGGATGGCGCGGTCGGTCATCGGATCGAAGCGCGCCGTAGAAGGCCTGGCCAGCAGCGCGATCTTGCGCGCGGTGGCGGCAGCGATCAGGTTGGGCTGGCCGCGTTCAGCCCATTCCTTGGGCGAGGACCGGTCCCCGAGGTTGGGATAGACGTAATCGGTCTGCATCAGCGAAAGAGTCTGCTCCGACCCCAGGTAGTGGCCCGGTCCGTCCAAACAGGTGGCGCGAATAACCTCGAGGCTGAGCGCGTCCTCGGTCACCTCTATGCCACGCACGCAGCGCAGCGCCTGGCCGATAAGGTCGTCGCCGAGGATCAGCGATTCGTGGCAGAAGCCCAGCAATGACGCATGCATGCCCGCGGCTTCGTAGACCATGTTGAGACCCGACGCGCCCGCCAGCACGTTGGAGCACATCTGTTCCCATCCGGCCTGCATGTCGGGCAGCTTGGCATCGGCGATGCCGGCCGCGGCGCCGCCGGGCAGGTCGTAGTAGCGATGCATCTGTGCGCAGCCCGCGGTCAGCAGCGCCTGTTCGCCGGACCCGCCGGACATCGCGCCGGTGCGCAGGTCAGAAACGAAAGGCCAGGTGCCGAAGATTGCCGGATGGCCGGGCCTTATGGCGTTGACGTAGACCAGCCCTGCCAGGCATTCCGCCACCGCCTGCACAATCGCCCCGGCGATCGAGGCGGGCGCCGTGGCCCCGGCCTGGCCTGCGGAGAGCAGCAGCACCGGCATGCCGCCCTCGATACAGGCCTCCATCACCTCGCAGCTTTCCAGCGCGAATTTCATCGGCGGGACGACGAAGCAGTTGGAATTGCTGACGAAAGGCCGCGCGCGCCAGGCAGTTTCGGTCCCCGCTATCAGGTGCAGCATCCGCAGGGCATCGCGGGCAAAGGCGGCTTCGCTGAACGACGTGCCCACGTGCTTGGTGGTCCCGGCGCAGCAGGCGTAGAGGGTGTTGAGATCCATCTCGCGGGGGTCGGGAATGTCGCGCGCAACCATGGGCCGCTGCACGAAATGGATGTTGTCGAGACGGTCGGCGATGCGGGTGGCGTCGTAGAGGTCCTGCAGCGTGCTTTCGGCGTAAGTTCCCGTGGCCGCATCGACGAGGTGCACGGCGGCGCCTGCGGTGCCGAAATGCACCCGGGTGCCGGAGAGGTCCAGATCGTGGCGGGGATCGCGGCCGCAGAGCGTCACGTGGCGGTTGGCACGGGCGATGGTGTCCTCGACGAGCGCCGCGGGAAAGCGCAGGCGTCCGTCGTCGCCAAGGATCGCGCCCGCGGCCGTCATGGCCCGGATGCCCGATGCGGGGGCGTTGGCGAGTCCGATCTGTTCCAGAGCGGCGAGGGCGGCATGGTGGATCCGGTCGAGGTCGGCGGCGCTGAGCGGGGCGAAGTGGCCGCCGGTCAGGCCGGGACGGACCGGGCGCAGGTGCTCTGCCAGGGGGGCGGTGCGGGCGGCATGGCGGGCGGCGCGGCCACCGGAGCGGCGGGAAACGGGGGCATTCATGGCGGGAATCCGGAACAGGAGGAAAGATCAGTGTGGTCAGGCCCGACGCCGGGCCGGTCGTCCCCGTGCCGCGCGGCCGCGCCGCGCCCCGATGGTGCGGGTGATCCGGTCGACCGTGTCGCGTCTCTGCACCGGCGTACCCTCCACCGTGCGTTTGCCCGAGCATGCCGGCGTCCGAGCGGTTTTTCTGGATCAAAAACGACCCAAGGTCGCTTTTGGCGCATGGGGCGCCGGTGACCGGGATCGGTTTCCGGTTTCGCCGCCGGGTTGCCGGCGTCGGGAGGCGCCGCCGAGGCTCAAGGAAAGTAGGGAGAATCCGAGCTTTCCGAGTGGCATTAAGCCAATGTCAGGACTTCGCAGGTTATCTGTCTCGGGTAACGTTGGGGCCGCTCCGGGGGCACCGCCAACCTAGCGAAAGGAAATGCCGTGAAACACTTCCTCTACGCCGCAGCCGTCGCGCTGATGGCCGCGCCCGCCGCTCAGGCCATTGACGCCCAGACCGCCATGCAATCCTACCTCGATGCGCATTTCAGGGAATGGAGCGGCGATGCCACCATTCTCGCGGCTGTCACCGCGCAGAACGCGCGCACCGCAGAGCTGACGGCGGCCGAGATCGACCAGCTCGACAAGGCCTGGCGCGCCGAGGTCGGCACCGCGGACACGCCGACGATCACGCCGGTCCTGGAAAATCCCGCTGCCGATCTCCTGCGCGAAAAGGTCGCCGCTTCGGGCGGCGCAATCACCGAAATCTTCGTGATGGATGCGCAGGGCCTGAATGTCGCGGCGTCGAGTGTGACCTCGGACTACTGGCAGGGCGACGAAGCCAAGCATCAGGATACCTTTGGCAAGGGCGCCAGGGCCGTCCATTTCAGCGACATCGAATTCGACGAATCGAGCCAGATGTACCAGGCCCAGATCTCCATCAGCCTGAGCGATCCGGACACCGGCGCGGTGATCGGCGCGATGACCATCGGCGTCGACGCCGACAGCCTGATGTGATCCGTTAAACGAGGAAATTCCATGAGCTTTTCAGCGCTTTCGGGCCGGCTGCGGCGGATGGCCGGATCGGTCTTTGTCAAATGCGCGGCCATCATGGCGCTGACTACGATGCTGGTGGCGGTGGTGCTGGTCTTTCTGTTGTCGTCGATGACCGACAGGATCGCCGTGCAGGCGGTCCGGTCCAGCGTCGAAACCGCGGTCCTGTCCAAGGCCAAGGACGTGGCCAAGCCGCTACGCTTCGGCGTGGTCGACCAAGTGGAAGCGGCTCTGGTGCAGGCGGTGGAAAGCCTCGGAGCCGCGGGCCGGGCCGCGATCGTTGTCGATGCCGACGGCTCGGTCGTCGCCCAGAGCAGCGAGTTGGCCGATAAGGAACAGCAGCGGCTGGCGGCGCACGGGATGCGTGTCCTTGAAGAGGGCGGCGCGGCCGAAGCGGGTTCGGACACGGTTTTTGCGGCGCCGGTCGTGGTCGAGGCGGGCGCGCAGCCGATCGGCGTTGTCGTGATGCAGTGGTCTTCGCAAGCGACGCTCGCGCAGGTCAATGCCGAACAGTCCCGCGCCATGCTTTACGGCGCCGGCATCTTCCTGGTGATGATGATGATCACCATCGCACTGCTGCAGCGCATCATGGGGCGCCCTCTGGCGCGCCTTGGGGCCACGATCACCGGCATCGTGGAGGGTGACTACGACCCCGATGCACCGATGCAGGGCCGCGGTGATGAATTCGGCGCGATCTCCCGGAATCTGCAGAACATGATCGAGGCCCTGCGCGCCGCGCGCCGGGCGGAGGAAGAGAGGGCCGCCGATGCAGAGGCTCAGCGCGTTGTTGTCGACCATCTGAGCGGCGGTCTGCAGGCCATGGCCGAGGGGCGATTGTCCCACCGGATCGAAACCGCCTTTTCGCCGCGCTACGAACAGCTGCGGGTCAACTATAACCAGGCCATCGCAAGCCTTGCAGATGCGCTGACCGACGTCACCGCGAGCGCGCAGAACATCAACCGCGGTGCCGGCGAGATCGGGCGCGCGTCGGAAGATCTTTCGCACCGCACCGAAACGCAGGCGGCGACGCTCGAACAGACCGCCGCGGCGTTGGATCAACTGGTGGCGAGCGTGAAATCCGCCGCCAGCAGCGCGACGGAGGTCGACGGCATCGTCAAGGATGCCAGCGCCCTGGTCGATCAGAACGCCGCGATCATGCAGAACGCCGTCGCGGCCATGGCCGGGATCGAGAAATCCTCGGACCAGATCGGCGATATCATCAGCGTCATCGACGACATCGCGTTCCAGACCAACCTCCTGGCTTTGAATGCCGGAGTCGAGGCGGCGCGTGCGGGAACCGCAGGAAAGGGCTTTGCCGTGGTGGCCTCCGAGGTAAGGGCCTTGGCCCAGCGCTCGTCGGATGCGGCGCAACAGATCAAGGCCTTGATCAGTGGGTCGACCCAGCAGGTCAAGACCGGCGCACAGCTGGTCGAACAGGCGGGATCGGCGCTCAACGAGGTGGTGGAACGGGTCCAGCACATCTCGGGTCTGGTCGGCACCATCGCGCATGGCGCAACGGAACAGTCGCAAGGATTGCACGAGATCAACCTCGGCGTCACGAACCTGGACCAGGTCACACAGCAGAACGCCGCGATGGTCGAGCAATCCACGGCGGCCGCCCAGATGCTTGGCAGCGACGCCGATACGCTCATCCAGCTTGTGGGACGTTTCACGCTCGAAACCGGTCCCTTGCAAACCCTGCAGATGCTCAACCCGCGCGCGGCCTGACACGACAGCAAACGGGCCACCCTCTGCGGGTGGCCCTGAAGCTTTGATATGGCCCGCGGCGCGGGGGGGTCAGATGAAGACCAGGATATCGTCCAGGACCACCGGCGTGCCGTCGTCGGCGGCGATCGTCACCGCGAGGATATCGTCGAAAGCGGCGTTGTTCTCGGGCAGGGTGTCGCCACCGCCCAGGAAATCACCTTCGAAATCCAGCACCGCCGCTGGAGTCGCGCCGTCGATCACGAAGTCGAAGCTGTCGTCCTCGACCAGTCGCAGATAATATTCGCTGAAGCTCGCGCCGAAGCTGCTCTCGGTTTCCACGACGCCGATCCGGTATGTGGTGATCGTTACCGTCGCCGTGACCGCGTTCGCGAGGTTCAGCGACAGACCCTCCAGGTCGAAGGCGGTTCCGACGCTCGACGGCAGCGGATTCGGGACCGGAAAATTGAGTCCGGCAGACGTGGTTCCGAGAAGCACGCCGCCGTCGTCCGGGCCGAAGCTCTGGCCCGGGGCGAGCAGGGCAAAGCGGTCTTCGAGCACTTCTTCGAATATGGGTTCGTTGCGTTCGTCCAGCACCGGCTCATCGGATTCGTTCAGCACCGGTTGCAGCGTCGTGCTGAAGGTCCCCGTAAGCACGTTGTCGCCGCCGACCGTCGTCTGGCCGTTGACCAGACCGCCGGGCGCGCGTTCGTCAAGCTCGTCGGTTTCGACTACGTTGGCGAGGCCAGTCACGCCCAGCGGGCCAACTTCCGTAACGGGAAGGATAAAGGACGGGTCCGCGGCGGCGAATTCTTCGAAGTCGATGACCACGGTTTCGGGTTCATCCGGCGCCAAAGGCGGATTGACGAAATTCACCACGATCTGGCCCGCGGTCGAGACGAAGCCGTCCGACACGCTGTATTCCAGCGTGACCAGTTGCTCTTGACCGGGGTCGAGCCCGACATCTTCGAACGACACGGTCAGGACATTGCTGTCGGGGTCGAAACTGTAAGGCACGGTGATCGGCACCCCGGTGGCTTCGTCGATGCCTGCAACCAACTGCCCAAGCTCGAGTGTCAGCGAATCGCCGTCGGGATCCGATATGAGGTCGTCGAAATCGACCACGAGATCGCCCGTGACTTCACCGGGCAACGGTCCGGATCCGCCGAAGGGGTCGGGCGAAGACGGATAGCCCGCCACTCCGGGAATGTTCAGCGCCACCGGAGCCCGGTTTCCGGGCGGGGCGGGCGTGTCGCCGGTCAGTTGCAGCGTGATGATGTTCCGGTCCAGCGAGCCGATGCTGTCCTCGACCACGTAGGTCAGAAGGAAGGTCTCTGCCTCGCCCTCGTTCAGCCCGAACTGCACCGGGTCGATGATCAGCGCGCCGCCTTCGCCGAGGTCCACACCGCCGGAAAACACGACGGCAGAGGCGGGATCGCCGCGCACCAGCAAAGTGATCGTCAGTACCTCGTTCGGGGTCGGGTCGGTGACGAAAGCAGAGATCGGGATCGAGATCGGCCCGTCTTCTTCATCCGCGATCACCGTGATCGGGTTCGCCGTGGGCGGAACGTTTCCGGTGAACACAGGGTCATCCTGCCCGACGATGGTCAGATCGAATGCGCCGTTGGCGCTGTCGTTGCCGGTGTCGCCGCTGTCGTCGGTCACCGTGTAGGAAAAGCGCACGGTCAGGTCATCGCCTGTGTCGAGACCCGCGATCGTGGTCGGGTCGATCGCGATCCGCCCGCCCGCCAGTACGGTGAAAGCGATCAGCGCGCTGTCGCGGCTCAGCGCGATGTTGCTGAAGGTCAGCGTATCGCCGTCGACCTCGGACACCTGGTCGTTGAGGTCGATGACGAAGGGGCCGTCGGCCTCGTTGAAGGTCAAGTCGGTGTTCAGCGCAACGGGCACGTCGTTGATCGCGTTCACCGTCAGAGTCACATCGGCAAAATCTGTGCCGCCGTTGCCGTCCGAAATCTCGTACCGGATGGTGTCACCGCCGTTGAAGTTCAGGTTGGGCGTATACAGCAACTGCCCGCCCGCGGTGACCGCCACCGTGCCGTTATCCGCCGATGCGGAGGTGATGGTCAGCGTATCGCCGGTGTCGACATCCGTGTCGTTGGCCAGAACGTCGATCAGCAACGGCGTGTCTTCATCGGTTGCGGCGGCGTCATCGGTGGCCACGGGCGCGTCGTTGACGCCGTTGATCGTCACATCGAAGTCCACCGATCCCAGGTTGCCGTCGGCATCCTGCACCGAGACTGACAAAGTTTCGACCGCGCTGGCCCCGGCGGCCAGATCGTCGCGGAACCCGACCGGGTTGAAGGTGAAGGAAAAACTGCGCCCGGTCCCGACCACCGGCACCAGTGCTGCGTTGCTCAGCGGCGTGATTGCCACCGTGCCGGGGAAGGTCACCCCGGCGATGCTGAGCGCGTCGCCTTCGAAATCATAGGCCGACACAGTCAGCACCACGGGTGTCTCTTCGTCGGTCACAACGTCCTGGGCCACCACAAGCGGGCCGTTGTTGACCCGGATGTCATAGGTGAAATCGTCGAATTGCAGGAATGCAAAACGCGTCAGCGTGTCGGTGCCCTGATCGCCGTCGGCGGCGTTCAGGTCCGTCACCTCGAACGTGTCGCGCAGCCCGGCATCTGGATCGAACACGAAATCCAGGATCGAGCCTGCAAAGACCGCCGTGTCGATGCCGCGTCGACCGAAGAGGGTATCGTTGCCCAGGCCGCCGAAGACCGTGTCGTTGCCGAGGCCCGCGTCGATGTGGTCGTCGCCGTCGCCGCCGTCGATCAGGTCGTCACCGCTGCCGCCCTTGATCGTGTCGTTGCCCTCGCCGCCATAGACCTCGTCATCGCCGCCGCCGCTCTTGATATCGTCGTGGCCCGCACCGCCGTTGACCGTATCGTTGCCTTCGCCGCCGTTCAGCCCGTCGTCCCCCGCGAAGCCGTCGATCGAATCGTCGCCGTCCCCGGCGATGATCTTGTCGTTCTCGGTGGTGCCCTCCAGGGTTTGGCCGCTGTCGTCGCCGATCAGGCGGAAGCTGAAGGTCGGTGTGGCATCGGGGGCCGGTGCGGACAGCATGGCGCTCGTGGCCCCGAATTCAGGCGAGATAGAAAAGCTGCGCATCCATTCTGGATAATCGAAATAAGGCGGAAGCGGTTCGGGGCCGAGTAACGGCGATGAAAATGGGTCCATGAAACATCTCCCGGTGAATGCGTTGAAAAAGTGGTATCACAGGAAACTCGGCCTGTCCCGCAAAAGCGCATGCTCAGACGGGCCAGGTTCGCGATTTTATCTGGCGTTTCGGGCGCCTTAGCCCAGCCGGTCCAGGAGGGCGCGAGACGGCTCTCCGGTTGCGGGAACGCCGAGGCTGGATTGGTAGGCGCGGATCGCCTCCTGCGATTTCGGGCCGATCACCCCGTCGGTACCGCCGGTGTCGAAGCCATTCGCGGTGAGACGTTGCTGCAGGCGGCGGCGATCGTCGATGGTCAGGCCATAGCGGTCAGGCGGAAAATCCGACCGCAAGGGTCCCGCGCCGGCGATCCGGTCCGACAGGTAGCCGACGCCGATGCCGTAATTCTCGGAGTTGTTGTAGCGCAGGATCACGTCGAAATTCCGAAATGCGAGGAAGGCCGGACCAGAGGCCCCCTGCGGCAGCAGGAGCGCCGCCGGGCCGTGATCGGGCAGGGCACCGCCGCCTGCGCTTCTGACGCCCAGCGTCGACCACTCAGATACCGGCCGGCGCCGTCCGCGCCCCGCGAGGCCGGCGTTGAACCCGGACGGCAACCGCGCCTCCAGCCCCCAGGGCATACCGCGCCGCCAGCCCGAGTCGGACAGATAGGCCGCGGCAGAGGCCAGCCCGTCGGTGGGATCGTCGGACCAGATGTCACGACGTCCGTCGCCGGCAAAGTCCACCGCATGGGCCTGGTAGGTCGTCGGAATGAATTGCGTATGCCCCATCGCTCCGGCCCAGCTGCCGACGAGGCCCTGCGCCGACACGTCGCCGCGTTGCAGGATGCGCAGGGCCGCCATCAGCTGGCTTTCGAAGAAATCACCGCGCCGTCCGTCGAAGGCCAGCGTCGAGGTGGCAGAGATCACCGGAATGTCGCCGCGGCGCGCGCCGTAGTTGCTCTCCATCCCCCAGACCGCCGCGACAACATGCGAAGGCACGCCGTAACGCGCCTCGATCTGGCCCAGCAGTCCGCGGGTCCGGGCGAATTGAGACCGGCCGGTCGCGACCTTTTCCTCCGAGGCGACAATGGCGAGGTAATCCTCGAGCGACCGTTTGAATTCCGTCTGGTTGCGGTCGCGGGTGACCACCCCCGGCAGATACCCTGCGGAGCGGAACGCGGTGTCCAGCACATCCGCTCGGATGCCGCGCGACTGGGCGCGGCTGCGGAAGCTGGCGACCCAGGCGTCGTAGGCGGGGTTCGGCTGCGGCTGAAGGTCGGGATCGGCGGCGGGCGTCAGGCGTCCCACCGGGCCTGCGCCGCCACCACAGCCCGCCAGAAAGGCGGCGGCCCCGAGAACTGTGAAACTGCGTCTTGTGACCTGCATCTTGTGCCCCTGTTTGCCGACAGAGTGCGGCCTTTGCCGCCGGGCTGCAAGCAGGGTTTTAGGGATCGCGCGGGTTTGAGAAGGAGCCCGCCGACCCGAGCCCTCAACCCGAACAGGAGGCCCCGCCCAGCACGCAGAACTTGGCGCAGTGCGGATGGTTCAGCGCCACGTCGCGCTCGGCCTCTTCGAGCGTCGCTCCCAGCTCGAATTCCGGGGAATAGGGCAGCAGCGTGCAGGCCAGGACGGCCGGTTTTTCGGCGCCCTTGCGCTTGACCACCATGCGGGACGAGGCGCACATGACGTCCTTGGGGTCCTTGTTCAGGATGCCCCAGCAGGCGGTGGTGATCTCGGGCACCTCGACACTTTCATCCATCTCGGGAAACAGCACGCACATCGCCGGATCCGTCGCGTCGATCTCGAAACCTTCGGCCTCGAAAAGCGCCGCATAGCCCGCACGGCTTTGTGCGTCGGTCTCGTCCCACATGGTGCGCCCGGCGACGGCCATGCGGATGCCGGTGTCCCGCAGCCAGCGCATGCCCTCGAGCGTCTTCTCGAAGGTGCCGGCGCCGCGTTCGGCGTCATGGTTGTCTGCGGACCAGTGATCGACCGAGATGCGCAGGGTGAGCTTGTCGCCATACTCGGCCTGCAACGCCGCGAGCCCCTCACGCATCTTGCGCCGCATCATCGGGCGCATGGCGTTGGTGAGGATCAGCACCTCGTAGCCGCGCGCGAGACAGGCGCGGGTCATGCCGATCATCTCGGGGTTCATGAAGGGCTCGCCGCCGGTGAACCCGATTTCGGTCACGCCCCAGCCGCGTGCGTCGAGCTGGTCGAGATACTCGGCCACCTCCGCCTCGGTGATGTAGACCAGGGCGTCGTTGCTGGGCGAACTTTCGATGTAGCAGTTCAGGCATTCGATGTTGCACAAGGTGCCGGTGTTGAACCACAGCGTCTGCGGATGGCTCAGCGCCACGCTGGCGCGCGGTTCACCGCCCGCGGTGACGGCCGGGTCGATGAATTTTCCGGCGTTTGCCCTGTTCGGCGTGTCTTTCATGACGGTACTCGTATCCTCTGGATTTCCAGACAGGTATCGGGGACGAGGACATCTGGCCAGCCCGGCGGTTTCGGTGTGACACCATTGTGATGCCGCGTCAGAGTGTTAGACTTTGCAAAAGACATGCGCTAAATGGGCGTCGTTAGCGCTAACGGCGGGGGCGTTCGGGCCCGAGAGTCCGCCGGACAACTACAGGAGTGCCCTGACATGGTTTCGCGAGTCATCCCGGTCGATCCCTTCGATCTTGTCATCTTCGGCGGCACCGGCGACCTGGCGCGGCGCAAGATCCTGCCGGGTCTGTTCCGCCGCTTCTGTGCCGGCCAGATGCCCGAAGAGGCGCAGATCATCGGCGCCGCGCGGTCCGAGATGGACGATGACGGCTACCGTCAACTGGTGCGCGACGCGATCGAGGAATTCGGCGACAAACCCGTGCCCGAAGGCGGGGCGCTGGACGCGTTTCTCGCCCGGCTGGGCTATGTTCAGGTGGATGCCACCGGAACCGACGGCTGGGAGGAACTGAGCCGCCGCATTACCGAAGACCGGGTGCGGGCCTTCTATTTCTCCGTCGGTCCGTCGCTTTTCGGCGACCTCGCGGAGCGGTTGCACCAGTACGGCATGGCCTCGGGCCAAAGCCGCATTGTGGTCGAGAAACCCTTCGGGCATGACCTGGGCACCGCGAAGGCGCTCAACGCCGTGCTGGCCCAGCATTTCGACGAGACGCAGATCTACCGGATCGACCATTACCTCGGCAAGGAGACGGTGCAGAACCTGATGGCCGTCCGCTTCGGCAACGTGCTGTTCGAACCGCTGTGGAACGCGCAATATGTCGATCACATCCAGGTCACCGTGGCCGAGACCGTGGGCGTCGGCGGGCGCGGCGGCTATTACGACAAGTCGGGCGCCATGCGGGACATGGTGCAGAACCACCTCATGCAGCTGCTGTGTCTCATCGCCATGGAGCCGCCGGCGAAGTTCGAACCGGATTCGGTGCGGGACGAAAAGCTCAAGGTCATCCGCGCGCTGGAACCGGTGGAGCCGCATCACATCGTGCGCGGCCAGTACGACGCCACGGAAAAGGAGCCGGGCTACCGCGAGGATGTCGAGGATCCGAAATCACGGACCGAAAGCTTTCTGGCGATGAAGGTGCATATCTCGAACTGGCGGTGGGCCGGCACGCCGTTCTACCTGCGCACCGGAAAGAGGCTGCGGGCGCGGACCTCGGAAATCGCCGTGGTCTTCAAGGACGCGCCGCATTCGATCTTCGGCGCCGAGGCGGGGCGCCACCGCAATGTGCTGATCATCCGGTTGCAGCCCAACGAGGGCATGACACTCGACGTGACGATCAAGGAGCCGGGGCCGGGTGGCATGCGGCTGGTCGACGTGCCGCTGGACATGACCTTTGCCGATGCGCTGGGGCCGGATGCGGACGAGGTGCCGGATGCCTACGAACGGCTGATCATGGACGTGATCCGCGGCAACCAGACACTCTTCATGCGAGGGGACGAGGTCGAGGCCGCCTGGGCCTGGACCGATCCGATCATCGCCGGCTGGGCGGCGCGCAACGACGTGCCCAAGACCTATGACGCGGGCAGCGCAGGGCCCGAGGATTCGCTGATGCTGATGCATCGCGACGGGCGTAAATGGCGGGAGATCAAGGCGTGACCTACGAATTTCAGGACTACCCCGACCGCGAAATGTTGTTCATCGACCTGGCCGGGCAGCTTGCCGGGGACCTGCGCGCGGCATTGTCTCGCAACGACCGTGTGGCCTTTGCCGTGCCGGGCGGGACCAGCCCCGGCCCGGTCTTCGACGACCTGTGCGCCACGGACCTGGCCTGGGACCGGGTCGACGTGATGCTGACCGACGAACGCTGGGTGCCCGAGGATTCGGACCGCTCCAACACCCGGCTGCTGCGCGACCGGCTGCTGACCGACAAGGCCGCCAAGGCGCAGCTCTTGCCGATGTACATGCCCTGCCAGGAACCCGAGGACCGGCTGGAAGAATTGACCGCCATCATCGAGGCGGAGCTGCCGCTCTCGGTGGTTCTGCTGGGCATGGGCGCGGACATGCACACCGCGTCGATCTTTCCCGGCGCCGACCAGCTGGACGCGGCGCTGCGCCCCGATGCGCCGGTGCTGGTGCCGATGCGCGCACCCGGCGCGCCCGAGCCTCGTGTGACGCTCTCGGCGCGGGTGCTGAACGACGCGATCCGCAAGCACATCCTGATCATGGGCGCCGACAAACGCGCGGCGCTCGAGAATGCCAAGGGCAAAACGGTGCAGGACGCACCGATCAACGCCGTTCTGGACGGCGCCATCGTACACTGGGCGGAGTAAGGCACATGTGGGACAGCATCAGGGCTCAAGCAGAGCGGGTCGGCGACCGGCAGATCCTCGACCTCTTCGACAACGACAACCGGGCCGAGGAATTCTCGCTTCGCGCCGCCGGCATGCTCTTCGACTATTCCAAGACCCAGCTTGACGAACAATCGCGCGCGGCGCTGATCGCTCTGGCGCAGAATGCCGGTGTCGAACAGCGCCGGGCCGAGATGTTCTCGGGCGGGAAGATCAACGAAACCGAAGGCCGCGCGGTGCTGCACACCGCCTTGCGCAACCTCGACGGCGGTCCGGTGATGGTCGACGGCGAAGATGTCATGCCCGGCGTTCTCGACACGCTGAAGCGGATGACGGCGCTGGCGGAAGAAATCCGCGCGTCGGACGTGACGGATGTGGTCAACATCGGCATCGGCGGCTCCGACCTTGGGCCGAAGATGGCGGCGATCGCCCTCTCGCCTTACCACGACGGGCCGCGCTGTCATTTCGTGTCGAACGTCGACGGTGCCGACATCTCGGACGTGCTGCGCCGGTGTAACCCGGAAAAGACGCTGTTCATCGTCGCGTCCAAGACCTTTACCACGATCGAGACGATGACCAACGCCCGCACCGCCAAGGCCTGGATGGAGGACAAGGGCGTGCCGATCGAGGGCCGTTTCGTCGCGCTGTCTTCCAACGCGGAAAAGGCCGCCGAATGGGGCATCCCGGCGAAGAAGGTGATCGGCTTCGAGGATTGGGTCGGCGGGCGCTACTCGGTCTGGGGGCCCATCGGTCTGTCGCTGATGATCGCCATCGGGCCCGAGGCCTTCACCGCCTTCCTGCGCGGGGCGCAGCAGATGGACCGCCATTTCCAGTCCGCCGCCCTGCATCAGAATATGCCGGTCCTGCTGGCACTGGTCGGCATCTGGCACAACCAGGGGCTGGGCCACGCCACCCGCACCGTGCTGCCCTACGACAACCGCCTGTCCCGGCTGCCCGCCTACCTTCAGCAACTCGAGATGGAGAGCAACGGCAAGCGCGTGTCGATGGACGGCGCCGACCTGACCGTCGACAGCGGTCCCGTGGTCTGGGGCGAGCCGGGCACCAATGGACAGCACGCCTTCTACCAGCTGATCCACCAGGGCACGCGGGTCGTTCCCTGCGAGTTCCTGGTCGCAGCGGAAGGGCATGAACCGGACTTGCGGCACCATCACCAGTTGCTGATCGCGAACTGCCTCGCGCAGTCCGAGGCTCTGATGCGCGGCCGGTCGCTGGAAGAGGCGACCGAGATCATGGCCGCGAAGGGTCTGGTGGGGCCGGAGCTTGACCGGCAGGCCCGGCACCGTGTGTTCCCGGGCAACCGGCCCTCGACCACGTTGATCTATCCGCAGCTCACGCCCGAGGTGCTGGGCAAGATCGTGGCCCTCTACGAACACCGGGTGTTCGTCGAAGGCGTGGTGCTGGGTATCAACTCCTACGATCAATGGGGCGTCGAGCTGGGCAAGGAACTGGCCACGACGCTCGGTCCGATGGTGTCGGGAGAGCAGGCGCCCGACGGCAAGGACGGGTCGACCCGCCAACTGATCACCTATGTGCAGCGTTATTCCGGCTGAACCGCATCGGCCGGGCTGGCCTGCGCGCTTTTGCCGCGCCGCGAACGCCTCACACCCGCTCGCGGTTCCGTGAGAATCGCGAAATATATTTGGCTTCGGCGGGGGAACGCGCACCGCAGGCCCGGGTTGATTTCGCACAACGTCTTCAACACGAAGGATGCGATATGAAAACCCTTATGACCACCACCGCACTCGCCCTGACCATCGCCGCAGGCTCTGTCTATGCGCAGAGCGAGAACAACGGCGAGCAGATGGAGCAGAACCTCGAAAATGCCGGCGAGAGCCTTGAGAACGCAGGCGAAAACGCCGCGGATGCGACGGCCAATGCCGCCGAGGAGGCGGGCGACGCCGTAGAGAACGCGGCCGAGAACACCGCCGCCGCCGCAGAAAACGCGGCCGAAGAGACCGAACAGGCTGCGGAGAACGCCGCCGAGGAAACCGGCGAAGCCATGGACAACGCCGCGGCTGAAACCGAGGAAACCATGGACGAGGCGGCTGCCGAGACCGAAGAGACCATGGACGAAGCCGCTGCCGCAACCACGGACATGGCATCGAACGACACCAACATGATCCGCGTCCGCGACATTCTGGGCGGCGACATCTATTCGGTCGACAGCCAGAACGGCGTCGCCGAATTCTCGACCCAGGAATACAGCGAAATGGGCGAGGACTGGACCGACATCGGCGAGATCGAGGACATCATCCTGACGTCCGACGGCAAGATCAGCGGCATCGTTGCCGAGGTCGGCGGCTTCCTCGGCATCGGCGACAAGCACGTGATGCTCGAAATGCAGAACGTTCAGCTCGTCCCGGTCGAAGACGAAACCTACAAGGTCATCGTTGGCTACAGCGAGGAAGAGCTGGAGAACATGCAGTCGGTCGATGAATCCCCGATGAACTAAGCGGTCCGGGGTCCTCAGGACCTTCGACGCGAGACAAGGGCGCCTTCCGGAGCGGAGGGCGCCTTTTTCGTGTCAGGGGATATCGACGTCGGGATCGGCCAGGGTAAAGCCGTCGAAGTGGAAGGCTGGCGAGACCGTACAGCCCACCAGCGTCCAGGCCCCTGTGCTGCGCGCCGCCTGCCAATGTCCCTCGGGCACGATCACCTGCGGCGCGGCACCGGCGTCGAAATCCGGCCCCAGCAGCAGATCCTGCCGCGGACCGTCGAGCGTTTCGGAGAGCGACAGCACCAGAGGCGCGCCCGCGTAGAAATGCCAGATCTCCGTCGCATCGACCCGGTGCCAATGGCTGCGTTCGCCCGCTGTCAGCAGGAAATAGATGCAGCTGCCCGCGGGCCGGTCACCGTCCTTGGCCTCGGCCAGCCAGGTTTCGCGGTAATGCCCGCCCTCGGGATGCGGGGCAAGGTTCAGGCGGGCGATCAGCGTTTCTGCGTCCATGGCGTCCTCTGCGTGCGGTGGGCTCAAGCCCGGTTAACCAATTCTCCGCAGTCTCTGCCGCGACATCGACGCAGGCAAGGGGCCAGAGATGACAACCGACCAGATCACCGCAGACGACCGCGTGCGCCGCATCGCCGAAGAGATCGTCGCCCGCGAAGGCGGCTATGTAAACGATCCCGACGATCCGGGCGGCGCCACGAATTTCGGTGTCACGCTTGGCACGATGCAACGACTTGGGCTGGATATCACCGGCGACGGGCGCGTGACCGAGGCCGACGTACGCCGCCTGAGTCGCGCCCAGGCGGTACAGATCTTCACCACGCATTACTTCCTGCGTCCGCGGATCGCCGAACTGCCGCCGGCGCTGCATGCCACGGTCTTCGACATGTACGTGAACGCAGGTGCCAATGCGGTGAAGATCCTGCAGCGCCTGCTGATGGACATGCGGCAGGAGGTGGCGGTCGACGGCATCATCGGCCCGCAGACCATCGCCGCCACCGCCCGCGCCCAGGCCGCGGCACCGGATCACCTGGCCGACGCCTACGGCATCGCGCGGCGCAATTACTACTTCGCGCTGGCCGACCGCCGCCCCGCAAGCCGCAAATACGCGCGCCGCCGCGACGGCGGCAAGGGCGGCTGGATCCGCCGCGCCGAAGAATTCATCTCGCCGCGCTTTCACCTCACCGAGGCGCAGTTCAGGGCACGGGTGGCGGCATGGGGCTGATCGAACGCATTCTCGGCCTCGTTTTCGGATCGGGCCGCAACGTGGTGGCGGAAACCGCCGAAGTCTTCCGCGTCAATGCCGAGGCGCAGGCGGGCCGCGAGGCCGGTCTGCAGGGCCAGGCGCTTGAACAGTTCGGGCAGGAATTCCGCCTGGCCAGACGCGGCTGGTTCGACCGGCTGATGGACGCGCTCAACCGCGTGCCGCGACCGGCCATGGCGCTGGGGACGCTGGGCCTCTTCGTGGCGGCGATGGTGGACCCGGTCTGGTTCGCCGCACGCATGGCCGGGATCGCGCTGGTGCCGGAACCGCTCTGGTGGTTGCTGGGCGCCATCGTCAGCTTCTATTTCGGCGCGCGCCACCAGGCCAAGGGCCAGGATTTCCAGCGCGACCTGGCCGTGACAATGGCCGCCGTCCCGCAGGTGGTGCGCACCGTGACCGACATCGAGGACCTGCGGTCCGCGCCGGATGCGTCGCCGACATCCTCTGACAACCCCGCGCTCGAGGAATGGCGCGCCGCGCGCGCCCACGGCTGAACCAATGTTATCCTGGCCCCTTCCGCGCGGTAGGCGTCCCACCTGCGTGATACCCGTTCCGCATGTGACACGCTGCCAGTCGCACCAGAGTTCGCCCCCATCTTCATCTTGCCCATAAACCTCCGGGGAGCGCGAGGGGCAGCGCCCCTCGCATCTGGCACGCGACGACCATCACCGCGCTTCCCGGCTTGTCGCCCCCCGACCCATGTGGCACCTCTTGCCCCAAACGCAGGAGATGCCCATGAAACCCACGATCATCCGCCCGCAGGGCCTGCCGGACAGCGTCTCGAGCCCGGTGGTGACGCCGATCATGCCGTCGGTGGTCTATGCCTCCGACACGCCCGACGCGCTTGATGCGCAGTACGAGGGCCGCACCAGCGGCTACACCTACGCCCGCGAGGGCCACCCCAATGCCGATGTCCTGGCCCGTCGCATCGACGCGCTCGAAGGCGCGACAGGCGGCATCGTCACCGGGTCGGGCATGGCGGCGGTCACGGCGGCGCTGCTGGGGCTGTGCAAGGCAGGCGATCACGTACTGGGCGGCGACCAGCTTTATGGCCGGTCGCTGCGGATGATGCGGGACGACCTGCCGCGGCTGGGGATCGAAACGACGCTGGCCGATCCCACCGATGCCGCGTCGATGGAGGCGGCCCTGCGCGAGACCACCCGCCTGGTGCTGATCGAGGTGGTGTCGAACCCGACGCTGCGGCTGGCCGATCTCGACGGGATCGCGGCGCTGTGCAAGGCGCGGGACATCCTGCTGGTCGTGGACAATACCTTCACCACGCCACGCGCCATCAAGCCTTTCGAACAAGGCGCCGACGTGGTGCTGCATTCGGTGACCAAGCTGCTTGCGGGCCATTCCGACGTGACGCTGGGCTGGGTGGCCGCGAAAGACCCGGATCTGCAAAGGCAGCTCTACGATTTCATCGTCACCACAGGGCTCACCCCCAGCCCCTTCGACTGCTGGCTGGCGGAGCGCGGCCTGGTCTCGTTCGATCTGCGTTTCGACCGCGCCCAGCGCACTGCCGAGACGCTGGGCCGCTGGCTGGCGGGGCAGGCGGGGGTGACGCGGGTACTTTACCCAACGCGCGACGACCATCCCGACCGCGCCCGGGCGCAGGCGCTGCTGCGCGGGACGGGCGGCAACATGCTCAGCTTTGAGATCGAGGGCGGGCGCGCGGCGGCCAATGCCTTTGCCGCGGCGGCCGAAGGCGTGGCCTTCGCGCCGACCCTGGGCGATGTGGGCACGACCCTGTCGCATCCCGCCTCGAGCTCGCATCGCGGCCTCACCCCCGAGGCCCGCGCGGCGATCGGCATCTCCGAAGGGTTCTTCCGGGTCTCTGTCGGGCTCGAGGATCCGGAGGCGCTTCAGGACACCTTTGGCGCCGGTCTCGCAGCGGCGCGGGGGGCAAGGTGAGCGACCCCGCGCGCTTTGTCGACGCGGTGCCGCTGCCGGCGGTGCTGATCCGCCGCGACGAACGGATCGAGGCCGCCAACGGCGAGGCGCGCAGCCTGTTGGGCGACGCCATCGCGGGGCGGCATTTCATCACCGCCCTGCGCCAGCCGCAGCTGCTCGACACGATCGAGGCGAGCCTGCGCGACCGGCAGCCGCGCCGCACGCGGTACCTGACCAACGACGGCCGGCAGGACACGACTTTCGACGTGTCGGTGCGCGCGGTGTCGCTCGGCCAGGATGCCGGGGTGCTGGTGGTCTTCCAGGACGTGACCCAGCTGGAACAGGCGGGCCAGATGCGCCGCGATTTCGTCGCCAACGTCAGCCACGAGCTGCGCACGCCGCTGACCGCGCTCATGGGCTTCATCGAGACGCTGAAAGGCCCCGCCCGCGACGATGCCGCGGCGCGCGACCGGTTCCTGACCATCATGGAGACCGAGGCGGGCCGGATGAACCGGCTGGTGCGCGACCTGCTGAGCCTCAGCCGGGTCGAGGCGGACGAACGCATGCGGCCCACGATGCAGGTCGATCTGGGCGGGCTGATCCGCTCCACCGCGACCGGCATGGAACCGCTCGCGCAGGACTCGGGTGTCGTACTGAACCTGGACCTGCCGGACGCTTTCGTGATGCGCGGGGATGCCGACCAGCTGCGGCAGGTGCTGACGAACCTCATGGAGAACGCGATCAAGTATTCCGGCGCCGGCGCCACCGTCACCGTGCGGCTGAGCGCGCCGGACTACCTCGCACCCCTGCGCGGCAACGGTGTCGTGCTGGAGGTTCAGGATACCGGTCCGGGGATGGAGCCGCGCCACATTCCGCGTCTGACCGAGCGTTTCTACCGGGTGGACTCGCACCGGTCGCGGGAAAAGGGCGGCACCGGGCTGGGGCTCGCCATCGTCAAGCATATCGTCAATCGCCACCGCGGGCGGTTGCGCATCGAAAGCGCACCGGGGCAGGGCAGCACGTTCAAGGTGATCCTGCCGGTGGAGTGAGGCGGGGCGCGGTCAGAGTGCGGTGCCGGGCAGTGCGACGGCGATGGCGGCAAAGAAGCAGGCCGAAGCGATCAGCACGAAGAAATGCCAGATCGCATTGGCGAATTTCAGGCTCTCCCAAAGGTAGAAAACGACCCCCAGCGTGTAGAGCAGCCCACCCGCGACCATCAGCGCCAGGGCCGCGCCGGGCACCATCGGCACAAGCGACGACAGCAGCAGCACCGCCAGCCATCCCATGACCATGTAGAACACCCAGTCGGCCCGGCCCGGCGTGCGCCAGAAGAAGAGCTTGCGCACCATGCCGAAGGCCGCGAGACCCCAGATCACCGTCAGCACGAGATAGGCAAGGCCCGAGCCGATCAGCACTGCGAGCGGCGTGTAGGTGCCCGCGATCTTGAGGTAGATTGCGGCGTGGTCGATGCGCCGCAGAATCGGTCGCGGCCCCTCCCAGGGGGTCATGTGATAGCAGGCCGAGGCCAGGAAGGTCGCCACCAGCGCCGCACCGTAGACCGCGAGCGCCGCCCGCGTGCCGGCGTCCGAAGCTTCGGCGGTGACCATTAGCAGGAACGCCGCGCCGATGATGGCGCCCGCGACGCCGATCACGTGCATGGCACCATCGGCAAGTCGTTCGGAACGGGCATAGGCGGGATAGGGCATCGGGGCACCTTTGGCGCGGTCTGTCTTCAACATACCCCGCATACGTGGCTTTTTCGTGGCGCTTGCCCAGCGGGGCGCGATGACGCGGGCATCCCAGACGGTCTACCGTTCCTCCAGTCATCCGCAGGACAGTACACCGGTCGCAAACGTGCTGTCCCCAGGATGACGACCCCGTCTTCCCTATCTCCGGTAAGGCGCGCGACCGGACACCCGCCTCAAGCCACCGCACCAGCCCTGAATCCGTGCCAAATCTGCCAGTCTTCGGTGAAAAACGGCCGGATCGCCTGCATTCGTGCGCAAACTGCACTAGTTTGCCGGTCATGAAACAGTTTTTGACCCGTATCGACACGCTGCGCCAGACCCGGGCCGGCTCTGCCATTGAACAGCTGGGCCATTTCGTGGTTTTCGCGCTGCGGCGTTTTTTCAACGAGCGCATGAACAACTCGGCCGCTTCGCTCACCTATTCGACACTGCTGGCGCTGGTGCCGCTGCTGGTGATCGCCTTTGCCATCCTGTCCAGCTTTCCGGCCTTCAACGAAGTCAAGGGCCGCATGCAGGAGCTGTTCTTCAGCGCCGTCGTGCCCGAGGCGGGGGCGGCGATCTCGGACTACCTGACGAATTTCACCCAGAATGCCAGCAACCTGACCGCGGTGGGCATCGTGGCACTGGCGGTGGCGGCGCTGCTGCTGCTGTCCACGGTCGAGGACACGCTGAACCGGGTCTGGCACGTCGACCGGCCGCGGCCGATCCTCGTGCGTCTGCTGATCTTCTGGGCGATCCTGACGCTGGGGCCGCTGCTGATCGCGGCCAGCATCACCCTGACCTCGGACCTGCGCGCCATCGCCAGCAGCAGCAACCTTCAGATGCTGGGGGTGGAGGCCGACACCGACTTCACCAAGACGGCGCTGGCGACCTTCTTCCTGAGCGTGCTTATCAACATCGTGGGCTTCACCGCGCTGTTCGTGCTGGTGCCCGCGCGCCGCGTGCGTATCCGCCACGCGATTATCGGGGCGACATTTGCTGCCATTTCCTTCGAGGTGCTGTCCTGGGGGTTCAACACCTTCTACAGTTCCGGGTCGAGCTACGAGACGATCTACGGTGCGGTCGCCGCCGTGCCGGTCTTCCTCGTCTGGATCTACACCAGCTGGATGGTGATCATCCTCGGCGCGGTCTTCGCCGCCTCCTTTCCGGACTGGTGGGAATCGCGGTCGGCGGTGCTGGGCGCGGATCTGTCCGCGTCAGGCAAGCTGCAGGTGGCTGTGGCGGTGCTGGCGCGGCTGATGACCCACGCCCGGACCGGACGCACCATCGACGTCGAGGACCTCGTCGATGCCGCCCCGCTCGAGGCACGCGACGAGATCGTCGAGCAGTTGACCACCGCGGGCTACCTCGTGGAGACCGAGAACGGCTGCATTGCCCTGTCGCGGGATCTTTACGTGACGACGCTGCACGATCTTGCCCGCGACCTCGGCTTGTCGCTGGGGCTCGATCCGGCGTCCGAGGAGGCAGTGCCCGAGGCACTTCGCGCGCGGCTGGGGCCGGAGACCGAGGCGGTGCGCGACCGGCTGGAGCGGCTGTTCGACGCCGAATCTGGCATCCTCGACGCGCCGCTGGCAGAGCTTCTCAAGGCGCGCGACGACGGCGCGATGGACCGCGCGGCGGAATGATCCCGACGCAGCGGGGTGTCGCCACGTCAGCGCGCAGAAAAACCGCGCCGGCGGCGGTCGTCATGAAACTGTTACACGGCTGTCACAAAAGCATTGCGTGCGGCTCCTAGATGCGGGCCAAGGCCATCGTGGGGATGGTCACCGAAATGTCCTACAGGAGCATTCCATGACATCTGTGAAACTGACCGCCTCTGCTCTGGCGATCACTGCCGTCTGTGCCACCGCCGCCGCTGCCCGTGACAACGTGCAGATCGCCGGTTCCTCGACCGTGCTGCCCTATGCGTCGATCGTGGCCGAAGCTTTCGGTGAAAACTTCGACTTCCCGACGCCGGTCGTCGAATCGGGCGGTTCCTCCGCCGGTCTCAAGCGCTTCTGCGAAGGCGTGGGCGAGAACACCATCGATATCGCCAACTCCTCGCGTCCGATCCGCGAAAGCGACCTCGAGCTCTGCACCGAGAACGGCGTGGACGACATCATCGAAGTGCGCATCGGCTATGACGGCATCGTCTTCGCCAGCCAGCTGAACGGCCCGGAATTCACCGCCTTCGAAGCGTCGGACATCTTCAACGCCCTGGGGGCCAAGGTCCTGGTCGACGGCGAGATCGTCGACAACCCGCATACCCAGTGGGCCGATTTCAACGCCGATCTGCCGGCGGCCGACATCCTGGCCTTCATCCCGGGCACCAAGCACGGTACCCGTGAAGTGTTCGAGGAAAAGGTTCTGCTGCAGGGCTGCGAAGACACCGGCGCGATGCAGGCGATGATCGACGGCGGCATGTCCGAGGACGACGCCGAGGATGCCTGCCTCGACGTGCGCGGCAACGGCGTGACCGTCGACATCGACGGCGACTACACCGAAACGCTGGCACGCGTTGACAGCAACCCCAACGGCATCGGCGTGTTTGGCCTCGCATTCTACGAGAACAACACCGACTCGCTCAAAGTGGCGACCATCGGCGGCGTCGAGCCCAAGACCGAAACCATCGCCTCGGGTGAATACCCGGTGTCGCGCCCGCTGTTCTTCTTCATCAAGAAGGCCCACATCGGCGTGATCCCCGGCCTGAAGGAATATGCCGAGTTCTTCGTTTCCGACGAGATCGCAGGCCCGAACGGCCCGCTGTCCAACTACGGCCTGGTGTCCGATCCCGAGCTGGCACAGACCCAGGAAGCCGTCGCCAACGAGGAAACCCTCGGCGAGGGCATGTAAGCAGGCGCAGCGCGGCAGCCCCGGCGGCTGCCGCCCGGCCCGACCTTCTGCACCGGGGGCGCTTGGTCCCCGGTGCCGTTTCCCTCCAAGCTCTTTCAAAGGCCCGTTCAGATGCCCGCAAGCTGGATTTTCCTGATCGTCGTGGTCCTTGCCGCCGCCGGATACGTGCTGGCCCGCGGCCGGGCGATGGCCTCGGCCGGCGGCGATCAGCGTCGCCTGCATTCGCTCCCGAGCTATTACGGCACCAATGCCGCAATGGCCGCCGCCGTCCCGGCGCTGGGGCTGCTGGCGATCTGGCTGATCGCGCAACCCATGGTCAGCGACCTCTACGTGTCCTCCGGCCTGCCCGAGGCGATCCAAGCCGATGCCGGCGAACGGTCGCTGGCGATGGCCGACGTGCGCCGCGTTGCGGACGGGCTCGATTATGCGGTGTCGCAGGGCGCGATGACGCGCGAAGAGGCCGCCAACCTGTCGGTTTCGGCCAACGACATCCGCGAGCGGCTGGGCGCGGTGGGCATCGCCCTCGGGTCCGACGTGGACGAGACGACGCTGGAACTTGCGCAGCAATATCGTAACCTGACCAACACCGGTAACACGATCCGGACGGTGCTGGTGCTGCTGGTGGCGCTGGCCAGCTTCGGCGCCGCCTACATGATGACCGCAAAGGATTTCCGCGCCCGCAACACGGTCGAGCGCGCGGTGCTGATCCTGCTGATCGCCGCAGCCTGCGTGGCGATCCTGACCACCATCGGCATCGTCTTTTCGCTGATCTTCAACACGCTCGATTTCTTCTCGCGCTATCCGGCGGCGGAGTTCTTCCTGGGCACCACCTGGCAGCCCAGCTTTTCCGGGCGCGGCGGCGGGTCCGAACTGGGTTTCCTGCCGCTGATCTGGGGCACGCTCTACATCTCGATCATCGCGCTTGCCGTGGCAGTGCCGCTGGGCCTCTTCTCGGCGATCTACCTGTCGGAATACGCGTCAAAGCCGGTGCGGTCGGTGGTCAAGCCGCTGCTCGAGGTGCTGGCGGGCATTCCCACGATCGTCTACGGCCTCTTCGCGCTGCTGACCGTCGGCCCGCTGCTGCTGAGCGCTTTCGGGAACGACGGCGTGCTGCAGCTGGGCTGGATGTCGGGCGGCACCGCGGCGATGACGGCGGGGCTGGTCATGGGCATCATGCTCATTCCCTTTGTCAGTTCGCTGTCGGACGACATCATCAACTCGGTCCCGCAGGCGATGCGCGACGGCTCCTACGGGCTGGGCGCCACGCAGTCCGAGACCATTCGCCAGGTGATCCTGCCCGCGGCCCTGCCGGGCATCGTCGGCGCCATCCTGCTGGCCGCCAGCCGCGCCATCGGCGAGACGATGATCGTCGTGCTGGGGGCAGGGGCCGCGGCATCGCTGTCCCTGAACCCTTTCGAAGCCATGACCACCGTGACCGCCAAGATCGTCAGCCAGCTGACCGGCGACGGTGAATTCAACAGCCCCGAGACGCTGGTCGCCTTCGCGCTGGGGATGACGCTCTTCGTCATCACCCTGGCGCTGAACGTGCTGGCGCTCTGGATCGTCCGCCGTTACCGGGAGCAATACGAATGACCGACGCAACCTCTGCCTCCGCCCCGGCGTCGCAGCCGCCCCGCATCGGGTCGATCCTGCACGAATCCGACCGCACGAAGCGCCGCAACGCCGCCGAGAGACGTTTCCGCTTGTATGGCGTGATCGCGATCAGCATCGGCATGCTGTTCCTCGCGGCGTTGCTGTTCGCCATCGTGCGCAACGGCATCCCGGCCTTCACGCAGACCTACATGACGGTGCAGATCGAACTGCCCGCGGATGTGCTGGACGAAAACGGCAACCGCGATCCCGAAGACCTGAGGAAGGTGTCGACCTTCGGGTACAATCCGCTGATCGCCGCGGCGCTGGAGCGGACCGTGTCCGAAGCCGGCATCGAGACCGAGATCACCGACGGCAGCGACCTGCGCGACATGCTGTCGAGCGCTGCGGGCGCGCAGCTGCGCGACACGGTTCTGGCGGACCCCGACGTTATCGGCACCACGCAGGAATTCCGCCTGCTGGCCTCGAGCCGCGTCGACGGTTACATGAAGGGGCGCGTTGATCGCGAGAGCCTGGCGCGCGATCCGAACCTCAGCCCGGAACACCTGGACGTGGTCGACGGGCTGGTCGACGCCGGAGCGATCAACCGCAGCTTCAACTGGCCGTTCATCACCGGCTCTGACGCCTCCGAAAGCCGCCCCGAACAGGCCGGCATGGGCGTCGCGATCCTGGGGTCGTTCTTCATGATGCTGGTGGTGCTGGTGCTGTCGCTGCCCATCGGCGTCGCCGCGTCGATCTACCTCGAGGAATTCGCACCGCAGAACAAGTTCACCGATTTCATTGAGGTGAACATCTCGAACCTCGCCGCGGTGCCGTCCATCGTGTTCGGTATCCTGGGCCTTGCCGTGTTCATCCAGTTCGCGCATCTGCCGCAATCGGCGCCGCTGGTGGGCGGTCTCACGCTGACGCTGATGACCCTGCCGACCATTGTGATCTCGACCCGCGCGTCGCTCAAGGCGGTGCCGCCCAGCATCCGCGACGCGGCGCTGGGTGTGGGGGCCAGCAAGATGCAGTCGGTGTTCCATCACGTGCTGCCGCTGGCGATGCCCGGCATCCTCACGGGTACGATCATCGGCCTCGCGCAGGCGCTTGGCGAAACCGCGCCGCTTTTGCTCATCGGCATGGTGGGTTACATCGCCACCAACTATCCCGACGGGGTGGCCTCGGGCTTCCTCGATCCCAACTCGGCCATGCCCGCGCAGATCTTCGAATGGGCGAAACGCGCCGATCCGGCCTATTACGAACGCGCCTGGGGCGGTATCATCATCCTGCTCGTGTTCCTGCTGACCATGAACCTCATCGCCATCCTGCTTCGCCGCAGGTTCGAGCGTCGCTGGTAACGGAGAGACAACATGTACGACGTGCCAAATTCGGAGAGAACCGTGACCGCAACCGATACCAAGATCGCCGCGAAGGGCGTACAGGTCTATTACGGCGACACCCACGCCATCAAGGACGTGGACGTGCAGATCGCCGACAAGACCGTCACCGCCTTCATCGGCCCCTCGGGCTGCGGCAAGTCGACCTTCCTGCGCTGCCTGAACCGGATGAACGACACCATCGACATCTGCAGGGTCGAGGGCGACATCCACATCGACGGCGAGGATATCTACGACAAGCGTGTCGATCCGGTGCAGCTGCGCGCCAAGGTCGGCATGGTGTTCCAGAAACCCAACCCGTTCCCGAAGTCGATCTACGACAACGTGGCCTACGGCCCGCGTATCCACGGCATGGCCCGCAACAAGGCCGAGCTTGACGACATCGTCGAGTCGGCTTTGCGCCGCGCCGCGCTCTGGAACGAAGCCAAGGACCGGCTCCAGGCGCCGGGGACGGGCCTGTCGGGCGGTCAGCAGCAGCGTCTCTGCATCGCCCGCGCGGTGGCCACCGAACCCGAGATCCTGCTGATGGACGAGCCCTGTTCGGCGCTCGATCCCATCGCCACGGCCCAGGTCGAAGAACTGATCGACGAGCTGCGCCAGAACTACGCGGTGGTGATCGTCACGCACTCGATGCAGCAGGCCGCGCGGGTCAGCCAGAAGACCGCCTTCTTCCACCTGGGCAACCTGGTGGAATACGACGACACCAACAAGATCTTCACCAATCCTACCGACAAGCGCACAGAGTCCTACATCACCGGACGGATCGGATAAGTCATGCACGAGATGAACGAACACATCGCCTCGGCCTTCGACCGGGACCTGGAGGGCATCCAGGCACAGATCATGAAGATGGGCGGCCTGGTCGAGACCGCCATCCGCGATGCGGCGAAGTCGCTCGAGACCCGCGACGAGGAACTGGCCGAACGCGTGCGCGCCGGCGACCGGGTCATCGACGCGCTTGAGGAACGGCTGAACGAAGAGGCCGCGCGGGTCATCGCCCTGCGCGCACCCACCGCCGTCGACCTGCGGGTGATCCTGTCGGTGATGCGCATGTCCGCGAACCTCGAACGCATCGGCGACCTCAGCAAGAACATGGCCAAGCGCACCGGCGTTCTCGTGCAACTGCAGCCCATCAACGGGTCGTCCAGCACCCTGCGGCGCATGGCGCGCGAGGTCGAGCTGATGCTCAAGGACGCGCTCGACGCCTATATCCAGCGCGACGCGGAACTGGCACAGGACGTGATCGAACGCGACCGCGACGTCGACCAGATGTACAATACGCTCTTCCGCGAATTCCTGACCTTCATGCTCGAGGATCCGCGCAACATCACCGCCTGCATGCATCTGCATTTCATTGCCAAGAACATCGAGCGCATGGGCGACCACGTGACCTCGATCTCGGAACAGGTGGTTTTCCTCGTGACTGGCGCCAAGCCCGGCGTCCCGCGGCCCAAGGGCGATCTGACCTCGACCGACGCCAGCTACAGCGTCGAAGCGGGCGCAGAGCAGGAGTGACGGCATGAGCGCGGATCAGCCGGTGGTTCTGGTGGTCGAGGACGAGGCGGCGCAGCGCGAGGTGCTGAGCTACAACCTCGAGGCCGAAGGCTTTCGCGTGGCGCGCGCCGAGAACGGCGAAGAGGCGCTGATGATGGTCGACGAAGAGGCGCCGGACATCATCGTGCTGGACTGGATGCTGCCCAATGTCTCGGGCATCGAGGTCTGCCGCCAGCTCAAGACCAAGGTCGGCACCCGCAACACGCCGGTGATCATGCTCTCGGCCCGGTCCGAAGAGGTGGACAAGGTGCGCGGTCTGGAAACCGGCGCCGACGACTACGTGACCAAGCCCTATTCTGTGGTCGAGCTCATGGCCCGCGTGCGCGCTCAGCTGCGCCGCACCCGCCCCGCCGCCGCCGGGCTGCGGCTTGAATACGACGACATCGTGCTCGATGCGGAAACCCACAGGGTCACCCGGTCGGGCGAGGCGCTGAAGCTGGGGCCAACGGAATTCCGGCTGCTCTCGACCTTCATGGAAAAGCCCGGCCGGGTCTGGAGCCGCGAGCAGCTTCTGGACCGGGTCTGGGGTCGCGACATCTACGTCGACACGCGCACGGTGGACGTCCACATCGGCCGCCTGCGCAAGGCGCTGAGCCAGCACGGAGGCACCGACCCGCTGCGCACCGTGCGCGGCGCGGGGTATGCGCTGGGGTAGGGTCCAAGGGTTTGCGCTGATCCGAGCTCTCACCCCACACCCGACCGGGATCGAGGTCGCTTGCGGCCGCGGGGCAGCGTGGCGCTTTGAAACCGGCTGTACCCTGACCTTTCAGCCCGCACCCACCCGGAACAAAGGCTGCTTGCAGCCGCCGGGCAGCGGCAGCCAGCCCACCGGGCTGCCGCTTTGGTTGAGCTTGGCACGTGGCTGCAAATTCGTCCGGATTGTGCTGGCATAAAGCGCTAAGCGGAACCGTCAGTGCGGCACCCCGCTGGCTGCCGGGCGAAGTAGCGCCAAGGCCCGGTTTCATCCCTTGCGCTTCACCATCCCGCGCGCGGGGTCATATCCCCAGAGCGCACAGGCCATGAACAGCACCGTCGCCAGCAACACCCACAAAAGCGCCATGCCGTTGAATTGCATGTACAGCGCGAAGCGGATCAGTTCGACCGCGTGGGTGAACGGGTTGAACGCGCAGATGTCGCGCAGGAGCGGGCTCGACTCCGCCATCTTCCACAGCGGGTAGAGCGCCGAGCTGAGAAAGAACATCGGGAAGATGACGAAATTCATCACGCCGGCGAAATTCTCCAGCTGCTTGATGAAGCTCGACAGCGCCAGCCCCAGCGCGCCCAGCATCAGCCCCGAGATCACCAGCGCGGGCAGGGCGGCGACATAGCCCCAGGCGTTCATCTCGATGCCGAAAAGCGCCGCGATGGCGAGGAAGGTATAGACCTGCACGATGGAAATCGCCGTGCTGCCCAGGAGCTTGCAGAAGAGCAGCCAGCCGCGCGGCAGGGGCGCCGTCAGCAAGAGCCGCATCGACCCGGTCTCGCGGTCGTAGACCAGGCTCAGGGAACTCTGCATCCCGTTGAAGAGCAGGATCATTCCGCAGAGGCCCGGCACGATATAGGTCTCGTAGGTGATGTAGGTCGCGTAGGGCGGGATGATCGACAGGCCGAGCGCGGCGCGGAACCCGGCGGCGAAGACCAGCAGCCAGACCAGCGGGCGCACCAGCGCCGCGACGAAGCGTTCGCGCTGGTGGATGAAGCGCAGCCCTTCGCGCAGGACGATGGCGCGGAGCGCAACGAGATAGGGAATCATAGCGCCGCCTCGGTGCTTTGGCGGGGCATCTGGGTCAGGTCCAGGAAATAGTCCTTGAGCGACTTGTCGCCGCGCAGCTCGGCGCAGGTGCCGCCCGCGAGGATGCGCCCCTGGTGCAGCAGCACCAGCTGATCGTCGTCGTAGACCTCGTCAGTCAGGTGCGTGGCCCAGAGGACGGTGAGGTTGTCCTCGGCACAGAGGCGGTGCACGTGCTCGGTGATCGACTGCCGCGCGGCAGCATCGAGCCCCACGGTCGGCTCGTCCAGCAGCAGCACGCTGGGGTCGTGGACCAGCGCCCGCGCGATCTCGGTCCGGCGGCGGTGGCCGCCGTTGAGGTTGCGCGCTTTCTCGCCCGCGCGCGCGCGGATTTCCAGCCGGTCGAGGGCGGCGTCGATGCGCCTGCGTGCATCGCGGCCCGAGAGGCCGTGCAGCGCGGCGAAGTAGCTCAGGTTCTGCCGGATCGTCAGATCGAGGTCCAGCGTCGGCGACTGGAACACCACGCCCATGCGCGCCAGCGCAGCGCGCGGCGTGCGGCCCATGTCCTGACCGGCAATGGAGATCCGCCCGTCTCCGGTGGTGAACAGCCGGGTCAGAAGCGAGAACAGCGTCGACTTGCCGGCGCCGTTCGGGCCCAGCAGCGCCGCAAATCGGCCCGGCGCCACGTCGAAGCTGACCGCGTCCAGCGCCACCTTGTCGCCGTAGCGGTAGCTGACGCGATCGACGGAAAGACCTTGGATCATGGCGAGTGTGCGTTTCTTTTCAGAGGGTTGCGCGTATCTGCGCGGGGGTTCGCAGACACTGTATCCGTGGCCGCGGCGCCTCTCAACCCCGCAAAGGGTCGGGGTGGGACCGGCGACCCGAAGCGCAGCCGCACGCGGGACTTGCAACGGCCCCGCGGCTTCGTGAAACTTGTCTCGGCGGCAATCTAGGCCAATGGTCTAATATCACCGCTGCCTCAGCCTGCTAGGCTGCCCGAAATTGGACGAGGAGGTGTTCCGATGAAGATGAGCGATTCCCGCGAGATCAAGGCAGCCCCCGAGGTCGTCTGGGCCGCCATTCTCGACCCGGAGGTGCTCAAGGCCTGCGTGCCGGGATGTACAGAGATGACCGGCAGCCCGGAAGACGGGTTCGAGGCGACGGTGGTGCAGAAGGTCGGACCGGTGAAGGCGACCTTCAAGGGGCAGGTGACGATCTCGGACATGAACGAACCGAACTCGCTGACGCTCTCGGGCGAGGGCAAGGGCGGTGCTGCCGGTTTCGCCAAGGGCGGCGCGGACGTGAAGCTCGAACCGACCGACGCGGGCACGATGCTGCATTACGACGTCGAGGCCAAGGTCGGCGGCAAGCTGGCGCAGCTGGGCAGCCGCATCATCGACGGGTTCGCCAAGAACATGGCCGACAAGTTTTTCCAGAATTTCCAGGAGGCCGTCGAAGGCCCCGCCGATCCCGACGCGGCCCCCGAGGCCGAGGCGGACGGCAAGAAGAAAGGCTGGTTCAAGAGGATGGTGTCGAACTGACGCCCGGCGGACCGCGTGCTGCGGCCGTCTGAAAGATCACACAATTTCCACGGGAGGATCACATGGCAAAGGTAACGATGACGGTGAACGGGAAATCCGTCAGCCGCGACGTGGAGGGACGCACGCTTCTGGTGCAGTTCCTGCGAGAAAAACTCAACCTGACCGGCACTCATGTCGGCTGCGACACCAGCCAGTGCGGCGCCTGCGTCGTGCATGTGAACGGCGAGGCGGTGAAGAGCTGCACCATGTTCGCCGCCGAGGCCGAGGGCGCCGAGGTCACCACCATCGAGGCGGTCGAGAACGACGACGGATCGCTGTCGGTCGTGCAGCAGGCGTTCCAGGACCACCACGGGCTTCAGTGCGGTTTCTGCACGCCCGGAATGGTGATGACCGCCACCGCCTTGCTCAAGGAAAACCCCAAGCCTTCCGAGGCCGAGATCCGCGATCATCTCGAGGGCAACATCTGCCGCTGCACCGGCTACCACAACATCGTCAAGGCGATCATGGCCGCATCGGGCCAGGACGTGAGCAGCGTAGCCGCCGAATGAGCCACGCGCGGCGGCGGGGCGGGTGCCCCCGTGCCGCGGAACGAAGCGTAGGGTGGGTTTCCAACCCACCATCCCCAGGGAGGACCTAAAATGCCCAAAGACAATGGCATCGGGGCCAGCACGAAGCGGCGCGAAGACGTCCGCTTTCTGACCGGTCACGGCAAGTATACCGACGACATCAACGTTCTGCACCAGACCTACGTGCATTTCCTGCGCTCGGACGTGGCGCATGGCAAGATCACCAGCATCGACACCGCCGAGGCGGCCAAGATGCCGGGCGTGGTGCGCATCTTCACCGGAGCGGATTTCGAAGGCGTGGGCGGTCTGCCCTGTGGCTGGCAGGTCACCGACCGTCACGGCGAGCCGATGAAGGAGCCGCCGCATCCGGTGCTGGCGCAGGGCAAGGTGCGCCATGTGGGCGAGCCCATCGCCGCCGTCGTCGCCGACACACTGGCCGAGGCCCGCGATGCCGCCGAGGCGATCATGGTCGAGATCGAGGACCTGCCCGCCGCCGTGGACATGAAGGCCGCCCTCAAGGACGGCGCGCCCAAGGTGCATGACGAGCTGTCGGACAACCTCTGCTACGACTGGGGCTTCGTCGAGGAGAACAAGGGTGCGGTGGAGGAGGCGATCAAGAACGCCGCCCACGTGACCACGCTGGAACTGGTGAACAACCGGCTTGTCGCCAACCCGATGGAGCCGCGCGTCGCCCTCGGCGACTACAACCGCTCCGACGACATGTCGACGCTCTACACCACCAGTCAGAACCCGCATGTGATCCGTCTGCTGATGGGCGCCTTCGTCCTCGGCATCCCCGAGCACAAGCTGCGCGTCGTGGCCCCGGACGTGGGCGGCGGTTTCGGCACCAAGATCTTCCACTACGCCGAAGAGGCGTTCTGCACCTTCGCCGCGCGCCAGATCAAGCGCCCGGTCAAGTGGACCTCGACCCGGTCCGAGGCCTTCATGTCCGACGCCCATGGCCGCGACCACGTGACCAAGATCGAACTGGCGCTCGACAAGGACAACAACTTCACCGCGATCCGCACGGAAACCTACGCCAACATGGGCGCGTATCTGTCGACCTTCGCACCGTCGGTGCCGACCTGGCTGCACGGCACGCTGATGGCGGGCAACTACAAGACGCCCAACATCTACGTGAACGTGAAGGCGGTGTTCACCAACACCGTGCCGGTCGATGCCTACCGCGGCGCGGGACGCCCCGAGGCGACCTTCCAGCTCGAGCGCGTGATCGACAAGGCGGCGCGCGAACTGGGTGTCGATCCCATCGCGCTGCGCAAGCAGAACTTCATCACCGAGTTCCCCTATGCCACCCCGGTGGCGGTGGAATATGACACCGGCGACTACATGGCGACCATGGCCAAGCTCGAAGAAATCGCCGACGTCAAGGGCTTCGCCGCCCGCCGCGCGGAAAGCGAGAAGAACGGCAAGCTGCGCGGCCTTGGCATCAACTGCTACATCGAGGCCTGCGGCATCGCGCCGTCGAACCTGGTGGGGCAGCTCGGGGCGCGTGCCGGTCTCTACGAATCCGCCACCGTTCGGGTCAACGCCACCGGCACGATCTCGGTGATGACCGGCAGCCACAGCCACGGGCAGGGGCATGAAACCGCCTTTCCGCAGGTTGTGGCCGAGATGCTGGGCATCGACGAGAGCATGATCGACATCGTGCACGGCGACACCGCCAACACGCCGATGGGCATGGGCACCTACGGGTCGCGTTCGATTGCCGTGGGCGGGTCGGCCATGGTCCGCGCCACCGAGAAGATCATCAACAAGGCCAAGAAGATCGCGGCCCACCTGATGGAAGCCTCTGAGGCGGATATCGAACTCAAGGACGGCGCCTTCAGCGTCGCGGGCACGGACAAGTCCGTGGCCTGGGGCGACGTGACGCTGGCGGCCTACGTGCCGCACAACTACCCGCTCGAGGATATCGAGCCGGGGCTGGAGGAGACGGCGTTCTACGATCCCAGCAACTTCACCTATCCGTCCGGCGCCTATTGCTGCGAGGTCGAGGTCGATCCCGAGACCGGCAAGGTGACGGTGGAGCGGTTCGCGGCCGCCGACGATTTCGGCAACATCATCAACCCGATGATCGTGTCGGGCCAGGTTCACGGCGGTATCGCCCAGGGCATCGGCCAGGCGCTGCTGGAAAACTGCGCCTATGACGAGAACGGCCAGCTGCTGTCGGCCTCCTACATGGATTACGCCATGCCGCGCGCCGACGACGTGCCGTTCTACCAGGTCGACCATTCCTGCCAGACGCCCTGTACCCACAACCCGCTCGGGGTGAAGGGCTGCGGCGAGGCCGGCGCCATCGGATCGCCCCCCGCTGTGATCAACGCGGTGGTGGACGCGCTGCAGTCGGGCGGCCACAAGGTGACCCATATCGACATGCCGGCGACGCCATCGCGCGTCTGGGCAGCGATGCAAGGGTGAACGGACGGCGGGACCGGGGGCGCTGCCCCCGGACCCCCGAGGGTTATTGAGAACCAGAGAAGCCCATGAGGTCGGGCATGGTTCAAGGAGGACGAAAAAATGTATGCATTTGACGTGGAACGGCCCACATCGGTGGCCGATGCGGTCGCCGCCCTGGGCAAGGAAGAGGCGCAGGCGCTCGGCGGGGGGCAGACCCTGATCCCGACACTCAAGCAGCGCCTGGCGATGCCATCGGTCCTGGTCAGCCTCACGGGCATCGCCGAGATCCAGGGCGTCTGCAAGGATGACGACGGGCGGGTGTGCATCGGCGGCGGCACCAAACATGCCGTGGTGGCGAAAGAGGCGGCGGCGCATTATCCGGCGCTGGCGGAGCTTGCCAGCCATATCGGCGACCCGGCAGTGCGCAACCGCGGCACCATCGGCGGCAGCCTGGCCAATAACGATCCCTCGGCCTGTTATCCGGCGGCGGCGCTTGGATCGGGCGCGACCATCGTGACCAACACCCGCGAGATCGCCGCCGACGACTATTTCCAGGGTATGTTCACCACAGCGCTGGACGAGGGCGAGATCATCACCGAGGTCAAGTTCCCGGTTCCGGAAAAGGCCAAGTACATGAAGTTCGAACAGCCCGCCTCGCGCTTTGCGCTGGTGGGGGTCTTCGTCGCGAAATACGCCGACGGCGTGCGGGTCGCGGTGACCGGTGCCTCCAACGACGGCGTGTTCCGCTGGAGCGAGGCCGAGGCGGCGCTGTCCAAGGACTTTTCGGCTGGCGCGCTTGACGGCCTGTCGGTGCCGGGCGACGGCATGATCTCGGACCTGCACGGCAGCGGCGACTACCGCGCGCATCTGGTGGCGGTGATGACCAAGCGGGCGGTTGCCGCCGCGCACTGATCCCACGCGCTTACTGATCCATCGAAAACCCCCGGTCACGCGACCGGGGGTTTTTCTTTGCCGCGAATCGCGGTGCCTTGTTTTCGCCGCGGAACCGCTGCTGTCGGTTTCCCCAAAGGAAACGGTGTCTCGGATCGCCTGCGGATTTCACCGTGAGCCGCGGTCAAAGACCGCCAAATCAGTCAGAAATGAGCGGAAAATTTGGCTCGATCCGGGTCGGGCCGCATAGTGCCCGAATGGATCCCTGGGGGCGGGAGATCACGCGTAACCATCATCAGGAGGTCAGTTATGGGATATCGTTTTTTCAGCTCGAAATATAAGAGCCACGATCGCAATCGCGGCAGCGGCAGCGGCGGCACCAAGGGGTCCGGGACCGGCGGCGGCATGAAGGCCAGCAGCTCGAAGTCGTACCACAACGGCGGGGTCGAGGGAAAATCCTTCAGCAACTGGTACAGCAGCCGTCTCGAAAAGTATTACGAGAAGCTCGAGACCCTGCGTCACGAGCACGACAAGTTCGGCGGCACCAAAGGCTCCGGCGGCACCAAGGGGTCGGGCGGCACCAAGGGGTCGGGCGGCACCAAAGGCTCCGGCGGCACCAAGGGGTCCGGTGGCACGAAAGGCACCAAGGGCTCGGGCGGCACCAAGGGGTCGCATTGGGGCAAGTGGTTCGGGACCAAGGGTTCGGGCGGTACCAAAGGCACTAAGGGCACCAAGGGCTCCGGTGGGACCAAGGGCTCCGGCGGCACCAAGGGCTCCGGCGGCACCAAGGGCTCTGGCGGCACCAAAGGCTCCGGCGGCACCAAAGGCTCCGGCGGCACCAAGGGCTCTGGTGGCACCAAGGGCTCTGGTGGCACCAAGGGCTCCGGCGGGACCAAGGGTTCCGGTGGGACCAAAGGCTCCGGCGGGACCAAGGGTTCCGGTGGGACCAAAGGCTCCGGCGGGACCAAGGGTTCCGGCGGGACCAAGGGCTCCGGCTCGGGCGGCACCAAGGGATCGCGCTGGAGCAAGTGGTTCGGCAGCAAAGGTTCCGGCGGTACCAAGGGCTCCGGCTCGGGTGGTAGCAAGGGCTCCGGTTCGGGCGGCACCAAGGGCTCCGGGTCCGGCGGCACCAARGGATCGCGCTGGAGCAAGTGGTTCGGCAGCAAAGGCTCCGGCGGCACCAAGGGCTCCGGCTCGGGTGGTAGCAAGGGCTCCGGTTCGGGCGGCACCAAGGGTTCCGGGTCCGGCGGCACCAAGGGCTCGGGCTCGGGTGGTACGAAGGGCAGCGGTTCCGGCGGCACCAAAGGCTCGGACGGCGCTCCGTGCCCCGGTGGCACCAAGACCGTGCTTGACCTGAGCGATGAGGGCGACCTGCGCATCATCAATCAGGCGGTCGATCCGGCCACGGGCAAGCTGTCCGGTACGGTGGAATTCCTCGACAGTGACGGCGCATCCGTCGGCTGGGGACATTTCAACGATGTGGACGAGATCATGCTGCCGGCAGCCGATCCCGAGAAGGGCATCGACGGTCTGCGGGATGACGAACTCACCGTCGAGGTCGAGGCCCCCTATGCCCACGGCGAAGGCAAGCCCGACAAGATCGACCTCAGCCAGTACCTGCAGGAAACCAGCGTCTGCGAAAGTGACGATACGCCCGAGGACGACACGACCGAGGACGATCCGATGATGCACGTGGCCTGATCGGCATATAGAAAAACGAAAGACCCGGAGGCGCCGCCTTCGGGTCTTTTGCTGTGCGGGGCGGGGCGGACTGGTAGGCCCGGCAGGACTTGAACCCGCAACCAAAGCGTTATGAGCGCTCTGCTCTAACCAATTGAGCTACAGGCCCGCCGACTGGCTGCATACCATCCGCGCCGCACGGGTCAAGCCCGAAGCATCGGGCGACCGCGGGCCGCCTTCGCGCTTTCCTTCATTTCCGCCATGCGCTATGCCGCGACCAGATCAGACGGAGAGCGCGATGACCGGCGAGACCCCGAAACAGAGCGGCATCACCTATGCGGATGCGGGCGTGGATATCGACGCGGGCAACGCCCTTGTCGAACGCATCAAGCCCGCCGCGAAGCGCACCGACCGGCCCGGCGTGATGGCGGGTCTGGGCGGCTTCGGCGCGCTCTTCGACCTCAAGGCCGCCGGCTACACCGACCCGGTGCTGGTGGCCGCGACCGACGGCGTGGGCACCAAGCTGCGCATCGCCATCGACACAGGCCATGTCGGCGGCGTCGGCGTCGACCTCGTTGCCATGTGCGTGAACGACCTGGTCTGCCAAGGGGCGGAGCCATTGTTTTTCCTCGACTATTTCGCCACCGGCAAGCTCGAGACCGAGATCGCGGCGCAGGTGATCGAAGGCATCGCCGAGGGCTGTCAGCTGTCGGGTTGCGCATTGATCGGCGGCGAGACGGCCGAGATGCCGGGCATGTACGAAGCGGGCGACTTCGACCTTGCCGGTTTTGCCGTGGGCGCAATGGAACGCGGCGGCGCGCTGCCCGAGGGCGTGGCATCCGGCGACGTGCTGCTGGGGCTGGGGTCGAACGGCGTGCATTCCAACGGCTATAGCCTCGTGCGCAAGCTGGTCGAGGTCTCGGGTCTGGGCTGGGACGCGGGCTGCCCCTGGGACGAGGGCACGCTGGGGGCGGCGCTGCTGACGCCGACGCGGCTCTACGTCCGACAGGCTCTGGAGGCGGTGCGCGCGGGCGGGGTTCATGCGCTGGCGCATATCACCGGCGGCGGCCTGACCGAGAACCTGCCGCGCGTCCTGCCCGAGGGCTGCGGCGCCGAGGTCTTCCTCGATGCCTGGGAACTGCCGCCGGTGTTCCAGTGGCTCGCCCAGACCGGCGGCATGGCCGAGGCGGAACTGCTCAAGACCTTCAATTGCGGCATCGGCATGATCCTCGTGGTCTCCGCCGACCGCGCGGGCGCGCTTGCCGACCTGCTGACCCGGGCCGGTGAAGAGGTACACGCCCTGGGCCGGGTCGTGGACCGCCCCGGCATGCACTACTCCGGGACGCTGATGTGACCAGACGCGTGGCGATCCTGCTGTCGGGTGGGGGGTCGAACATGGTCGCCCTCGCGCGCAGCATGACCGGCGACCATCCGGCGCGGCCGGTGCTGGTGATGGCCAACAGCGCCGATGCGGGCGGGCTGGAGAAGGCCGCCGCCATGGGGATCGAGACGGGTTTCGTCGATCACCGCCCGTTTGCCGGGGACCGGGGCGCCTTCGAGGAGGCGTTGCACGAACGCCTGAGCCAGGCGGCGCCCGACATCCTGTGTCTGGCGGGGTTCATGCGGGTCCTGACCGAAGGTTTCGTCGCCCGTTGGCAGGGCCGGATGCTGAACATCCACCCGTCGCTCCTGCCCAAGTATCGCGGGTTGCACACCCATGCACGGGCGCTGGAGGCCGGCGATGCCGAACACGGCTGCACCGTGCACGAGGTGACGCCGGCGTTGGACGACGGCCCGATCCTGGGGCAGGCGCGGGTGCCGGTGCAGCCCGGCGACACGCCCGAAGGCCTGGCTGCGCGGGTGCTGGAGATGGAGCATCGCCTCTACCCGGCGGTGCTGCGCCGGTTCGCCGCCGGACGCCGCGAACCGGTGCTTCTGCCGTAGGACTCAGCGTGCCAGCGTCGCGCTGTTGCCGTGCCAGTCGAGTGTCGCCTCGGGTTGTGCCGGGGCTGTCAGGGCGGCCCCGCCGATCACCACCAGCAGGAACGCGGCGGTGGCGAGGGCCGGCAGAAGCGACAGGTCGGGTCGGGGGCGGGCGCCGACGAAAGTGTCGAGGGTCGTCATGGTGTGTCTCCGTATGACTGTGATGTCCTCCAGATAGGCGCGTCACCGGCATTATGGAAATGAATGTTTGATCCGACTTCCATCACGTTAAGTGATGGCCGGACCTGTCGCGCGAGCCATCAGCGCAGCCGCCCGACGACGAGGCGGAGACGCCTGCACGCTTTGCTTTCGGCGCGGAATGCGGTTAGGTGGCAGAACCCTACAACCCGGCGCCGGAGCCTGCATGAAAACGATCACCACGACGGACGCGCTTGCCTCTTTCTGCGCAGAGGCCGCAACCCACCCCTATGTCACCGTCGACACGGAATTCCTGCGCGAACGGACCTATTATTCGAAACTCTGTCTCGTGCAGTTGGCCATGCCCGGCACCACCGACGACACGGCGGTGCTGGTCGATCCGCTGGCCGACGGTCTTTCGCTGGCACCGCTGATGGACCTCTTCCGCGACGAAAGTGTGGTCAAGGTGTTCCACGCCGCACGCCAGGATCTCGAGATCTTCTACGTCGATCACGGCGTGATCCCGCAGCCGATGTTCGACACGCAGGTGGCGGCGATGGTCTGCGGTTTCGGCGAACAGGTGGGCTACGAGACGCTTGTGAAACGCATCGCCAAGTCCGGGCTCGACAAGTCCTCGCGCTTTACCGACTGGTCGCGGCGACCGCTGTCGGATGCGCAGAAAACCTATGCGCTGGCGGACGTGACGCATCTGCGCCAGATCTACGAATTCCTGGCGGAAAAGCTCGAACAGACCGGGCGGCATCGCTGGGTGGCCGAAGAGGTGGCGCTGCTCACCAACCCCGAAACCTACATCACCCGGCCCGAAGAGGCTTGGAAGCGCATCAAGACGCGGTCGTCGAGCCCGCGCTTTTTGGCCATCGTGCGCGAGTTGGCGAACTTCCGCGAACGCTATGCGCAGGACCGCAACATCCCGCGCAGCCGGGTCTACAAGGACGATGCGCTGGTCGAACTGGCCTCGACCAAGCCGCAGAACCACGACGACCTGGGACGCTCGCGGCTCCTGCTGCGCGAGGCGCGCAAGGGCGACATCGCCGACGGCATTCTGGCGGCAGTCAAGACCGGCCTGAACCTGCCCAAGGAGGACCTGCCGCAGGTCGACACCAGCCGCGACAAACTGCAGGTGAACCCGGCGCTGGCGGACCTTTTGCGCGTGCTCTTGAAGGCCAAGACCGAAAGCGCCGGTGTCGCGTCGAAGCTGATCGCACCCGCGGCCGACCTCGACGCCATCGCCGCTGGCTTGCGGGACGTGGATGCGCTGCGCGGATGGCGGCGCGAGGTGTTCGGAGAGGATGCGCTGAAGCTTTGCGAAGGCCGCATTGCGCTGGCCGCGAAGGGCAAGGACGTGGCGGTGATCGAGCTCTGAGCGGCGCTCAGCGCCGCGAGGCCAGCGCGTTCTCGCGGCCCGCCACCCGGATGGTGCTGATCCCGGCAAGGTCCTGATCGGTCAGGTAGACCGCCGCGGTCACCAGACGTGCCAGCGGACCGGTGCTGCGCGGTCCGGGTGTCTGAAAGGCGCGCAGCGTATAGGCCAGCGTGCCGTTGCCGCTGGCGGCTTCGTCCAGTGTCATCCGCACGTCGAACGGGCCGACGACATCGGACTGCCCGGTGGCCCGGATGATCGCGCCGCCCGTCCGGCGTTCGATCAGCAGCTCTGTGACCTCCGCGATAGGGGGCGCGGTGTATTCGACCGGCGTATTGTCGGTGCGCAGGCCCAGCGGATTGTGGCGCCGCGCAGGAATGAGAGGGTTGACCGTCCCGCTCTGGACCGTCTGGACGGCGACCGGCTCGCTGCGGCCGAACCAGTTGAACGGGTTGATCCGCGACTCGCGCACGGCCCCGCAACTGGTCAGCACCGTGGCCGAAATCAGAAGGATCGATAGGGATTTGACCATGACACGCCGCCTCTTGCCTGACCCTTTCCGGTTATCGCATTGCGGCGCGGTTGAAAAGCATCAAGGCGGGGGTGGACCTTTTTCCGGGTCCCACTTACCTGATGTGGAAAGGGAAAAGGGACTGGACATGGCGCAGGAAGCCTTCGAGGACGTGGTTGCGGATTTCGAATTCCTGGAGGATTGGGAAGACCGCTACCGGCTGGTGATCGAGATGGGCAAGGCGATGGAGCCGCTGCCCGAGGCCTTGCGCGTCCCCGCCACCAAGGTCGAGGGCTGCGCGAGCCAGGTCTGGCTGCATCCCGAGATTTCGGACGGCGTCTACCATTTCCGCGGCGACAGCGATGCCATGATCGTGCGCGGCCTGATCGCGGTGCTGCACAGGCTCTATGACGGTGTGCCGGTCGCCGAGGTCGGCAAGGTCGACGCCCGCACCGAGCTGGGGCGGCTTGGCCTGCACGATCACCTGTCGGCGCAGCGCTCGAACGGGTTGCGCGCGATGATCGAGCGAATCCGCGCGCAGGCCGCGGCGGCCTGACATGCCGCGAAGACCCGCCAGCGCCAGGCGATCAAGGCCCTTGCCGGACCGGTGATTCCGGCGGCATTCGTTGCGTTCCTTTGATCAAGGGGGCTCTGCCCCCGTCGCGGCACGCCGCGACTCCCCCGAGGGGTATTGATAACCGGAGAAGATCAGGGCGCGGTCCACCTCCTGCCACGGAGGGCAGGAGGCTTCTCCGGTTGCGGTCATCGACGCCTCCGCCTGTACCGCCCGGTCAGACTGGCGTGAAAGGGTTAAGAAACCCTTGCTTCTCTGGTTCAAAATAACCCTTCGGGGGGAGGCACGCAGTGCCCGGGGGGCAGACAGCCCCCCGTCCGCCGTCTCAGATATTCCCGCTGCCGGTAAAGCGCGCAGCATCCGCAGCCGCGCGTCGGATGGCGTTGGACTTGTGCACGGTTTCCTGGAATTCCGCCTCGGGATCGCTGTCGTAGACCACGCCGCCGCCGGCCTGGATGTAAAGCTTGGCGTCCTTCACGATGGCCGTGCGCAGGGCGATGCACATGTCCATGTCGCCGCCCGCCGAGAAATAGCCGACGCCGCCGCCGTAGATGCCGCGCTTTTCCGGCTCGAGCTCGTCGATGATCTGCATGGCGCGGACCTTGGGCGCGCCGCTCACCGTGCCTGCGGGCAGCCCCGCCAGCAGGGCCGAGAGCGCGTCCTGATCCTCGGCCAGTTCGCCCACCACATTCGACACGATGTGCATGACGTGGCTGTAGCGTTCGATGATGAATTTTTCCGTGGGCCGCACCGTGCCGATCTTGCTCACCCGGCCGGTGTCGTTGCGCCCGAGGTCCAGCAGCATCAGGTGTTCCGCGAGTTCCTTCCGGTCGGCCAGCAGCTCGGCCTCGAGCGCGTCGTCCTCTTCCGGCGTGGCGCCACGCGGCCGGGTGCCGGCGATGGGACGGATCGTGACCTCTCGGTCGAAGACCCGCACGAGGATCTCGGGGCTGGCGCCGATCACCTGGAAGCCGCCGAAGTTGAAGTAGAACATGAAGGGCGACGGGTTGGTGCGCCGCAGCGAACGGTAGAGCGCGAAGGGCGGCAGGGCGAAATCCTGCGTCCAGCGCTGCGACGGCACGACCTGGAAGATGTCGCCGCGGCGGATGTAGTCCTTGGCGGTTTCGACCGCCGCGCGGTAGGCCTCGGGCGTGAAGTTCGACACCGGCGGGCCCGCCTCCTGCGCCTCACCCATTTCGCGGCTCGCCTGCGGCAGCGCGCGTTCGAGGTCGCGCACCGCGTCCATCACCCGTTCCGCGGCCTGGGCATAGGCGGCGCGGGCCGAGAGCCCGTCGTTGACCCAAGCCGGCGACACCACCGTGACCTCGCCCTTGACCCCGTCGAGCACCGCCACCACCGAGGGCCGGATCATCATCGCGTCCGGCAGGCCCAGCGGATCGGGGTTCACATCGGGCAGGTGCTCCACCAGGCGGATCATGTCGTAGCCAAGGTAGCCGAAGAGCCCCGCTGCCGCCTTTGGCAGATCCGCGGGCAGATCGATGCGCGACTCGGCGATCAGGCTGCGCAGCGCCGAAAGCGGATCGCCGGGCATGTCCTCGAAGGCGTCGGGATCGAACCGGGCCTGGCGGTTCAGGCGGCTGGTGTCGCCATGGCACTGCCACACCAGGTCGGGTTTCATGCCGATGATCGAATAGCGCCCGCGCACCTCGCCGCCCGTCACCGATTCCAGCACGAACGCGTCCTTGGCGGCCCCCGTCAGTTTCAGCATCAGCGACACCGGGGTGTCGAGGTCGGCGGCCAGGCGCGAATAGACCACCTGGTTTTCCCCGGCCTCGTAGGCGCGGGCGAAGGCGTCGAAGGCGGGGGTCAGGGCCATGGCGCTACTGCAGCTGCGTGTGCACGGCGTTGCGCGCGCTCTGGTCGATGCTGACACCGACGCGGGACTGGATGTCGGCGCTGAGCGCTCGGAAGAGATCGTTGGCGAGATCGCCCGCCGCCTGGTCGCGCAGCAACTGCGCCAGCTGCGCATTGCCCTCGGCCTCGGGATCGGCGGGTGTGATCGCATCGAGCCGCACGAGCGCCACCGAGCCCATCAGCGGCACGACGGCGGCCTCACCCTCGGCCGCGATGTCGAAGACCGCCGGCAGCAGGCCCGGCGGCAGGTCCTGGATGTTGGCGGTGCGGGTCAGGTTCTCGTCGCTGCGCGGCTCCAGCCCCAGCGCCTCGAAGGTCTGGCCGTCGCCCAGCTGCTGCACGAGGCCCTGCGCCTGCTCTTCGAGCGCTGCGGTCTTCTGCGCAGTCTCCCAGCCCTGGCGCACACGGTCGCGCACCTCGTCCAGCGGCGCCGGCGCGGGCGGGCGGACCTCGTCGACGCGCAGGGCGAAGACGCCGCCGTCTCCCAGCTCTTCCACGTCCGGAAAATCCTCGGGCGTGGCCGCGGCAGCCGCCTCGCGAAACGCCTCGTAGGCGGCGATGCCGTCCTCGCTGCCCCCGGTCCAGTCGATCTGGCCCAGGTCCATCTCGGTCTCTTCGGCCAGGTCCTCGAGGGTCGCACCGCCGGCCATCAGGTCGTCGAATCCCTGCGCCTGGGTTTCGATCACCCGGCGCGCCCGGTCCAGCGCCAAAGTGTTGCGCAGCTGCGGCTCGGCCTCTTCGAAGGGCGTGGTCTGCGCGGCCAGCACCCCGTTCACGCGGTAGAGCGCCGGTCCGAGGTCCGAGGGCAGGGGGCCGACCACAGCGCCGGTCTCGGCGGCAAAAACCGGTTCTCCGGCGGCGCCGAGCGCGGGCTGCGTGACATCGCCCATGTCCACATCGGCCAGGCTCAGGCCGCGCACGGCGACGGTGGTCTCGAAGGTGGCGTCGCCGCTTTCGATCCGGTCCAGCGCCTCTTGCGCCGCGGCCTCGTCGGAGAAGACCAGCCGTTCGACCAGCCGCCGTTCGGGCAGGTTGAACTCGGCCGCGCGGGCCTCGTAGGCCTCGCGCAGGGCCTCTTCGTCGACCTCGACGGTGTCCACGATCATCTCGGGCGTCAGCCAGGCATAGGTGATCGCCCGGGTTTCGGGACGGGTATAGGCGTCGATATTCTCGTCGTAATAGGTCTGCAGGTCGGCTTCGGTCGGTTCGGGCACGCCGGTGTCGAGCGCGCCTTCCCCGAGGATCGACCAGGTAAAGCTGCGCTCTTCGCCGGCATAGGCGAGGATCGTGTTCACATAGGTCTCGGGCAGGGTGTTTCCGGCCAGAACCGCGCCCTGCAACAGGGTGCGGGCGGATTCGCCGCGCAGATCCTCTTCGAATTCCGATTCCGAGAGGCCGTTGTTCTGCAGGGCAAAGCGGTAGGCCTCGCGGTCGAAGCTGCCGTCGGGCCCCTGGAAGGCCCCGATCTGCTGCACCTGCCGCGCCAGTTCCGCGTCCCCGATGGAGAGGCCCATGCGTTCGGCCTCTTCGTCCAGCGCCGCGGCGGTCACCAGCTGCGCCAGCGCGCGCTGGTCGAGCCCCTGGGCCACGGCCTGTGACACGGTGAGCGGATTGCCGGTTTCGGCCTGCTGGGCACGGATCTCGTTCTGCAAGGTGCGGGCGTAGCGGTCGACGCCGATGCTGCGGTCGCCCACGGTGCCGATGCTGCGCAGGGTGCCCGACAGGTTCGTGGCGCCGAACCCCGCCAGACCCAGGATCAGCAGGCCCATGAGAATCCATACGAAGGTCTTGGAAAGACTGCGCGCCTTGAATGCCATCTGCCGCTGATCCCCTGGGCTGGTGCGAATTGCACCCGTGTCTACGCTGGGCGGTCGGGGCTCGCAAGGGGCCAGTCGAGCGCGGCGAGCCGGTCGAAAAGCGCGCCGATCCCGGTGCGGTCGACATTGGCAAAGGCGATGCGGAACTGCCGCGCGCCGCGGTCGTCGCCGGCGGGCATGAACATGGTGCCGGGCAGGGCGAGCACGCCCGCCTCGCGCACCAGCCTCGGCGCCAGATCGGCGGCGCTGTCGGCAAAGGGGTGCTGGAGATAGGCGAAATAGGCGCCGACGCCCAGCAGCCGCCAGCCCTGCGCCTCGAGTTTCGGCATGTTTTCCGCGATCGCGGCGCGGCGGTCGAGGATTTCCGCCCGTTCACCCGCCAGCCATGGCCCGAGGTTCTGCAGGCCCCAGAGGGCTGCACGCTGGCCCAGCTGCGGCGCACAGATCGCGACCGTGTCGAGGAACTTCTCGATCTCGGCCAGCAACGGCGCTTCGGCGATGACGGCGCCGACGCGGTGGCCGGTGAGGCGGTAGGCCTTGGAAAAGCTGTAGAGCTGAATCAGCGGCGCGCCGACCCCGTCCCGCAGCAGGTCGTGCGGCGGGGCGGCGCGGCTGTCGAAATCGCGGTAGGTCTCGTCGACGATCAGCCGCAGGCCGGTCTCGGCGGCGAGGTCGGCAAAGGCGCGCAGCGTCGCGGCGGGATATTCGACGCCGCCGGGATTGTTGGGGGTGACGAGGGCGATGGCGCGGGTGCGCGGGGTGACGAGCGCGCGCGCCGCCGCGGCGTCGGGCAACAGGTCCGGCCCGGTGGACAGCGGCACGGCCCGCACGCCCGCCATGTCGAGCCACATCTTGTGATTGAAGTACCAGGGCGTCGGCAGGATCACCTCGTCACCCTCGGTACACAGCGCGGTGATGACCGCGGCGAAGGCCTGGTTGCAGCCCGCGGTGATCGCGACCTCGTCCGCCGCGACCGCGCCGCCGTAATGCGCGCACCACTGCACCGCCAGCTCCGCCCGCAGTTCAGGCAGGCCCAGCACGGGCCCGTAAAGGTGCGTTTCCGTCAGCTCCAGCGCCTCCGCCATGGCGGCGCGCAGCGGCGCGGGCGGCGGATCCACCGGGGCCGCCTGGCTCACGTTTATGAGCGGCCGGTCGGCGGGGTGGCTCACGCCGTCGAGCCAGCGGCGCGCTTCCATGACGGGCGGGGCGAAGGTGCTCGCGGTGCGTGTGGTCATCGGGGTCTGCTCTTTCTCAACTGTCGGGATTGAGGGGCCAGCCCCTCAAACTCCCCGGAGGTTTCCCCGCGGGTTTTGCTGTGCAAAACTCGCGGTGCAAGATGAAGTTGGATCGAGACGCCCCCGCTTCATCTTGCCGATAAACTCCCGCCGGAGGCATCAAGTTCTTCTGGCGCGGCGCCGGTCATTCGTCGCCACGGTACGGTTTGACGTATTGCAGCGCCATGTCCCAGGGGAAGAAGATCCAGGTGTCCTGGCTGACTTCGGTGATGAAAGTGTCGACCTGCGGGCGGCCCTTGGGCTTGGCATAGACCGTGGCGATATGTGCGTTCGGCATATGCGCGCGCACCACTTCGAGCGTGCGGCCGGTGTCGACGAGGTCGTCGACGATCAGGACGCCGGTGCCGTCGCCCACCACCTCCATGTCGGGCGACTTGATCACCCTGGGTTCGGACTGGGTCTGGTGGTTGTAGGATTTCACCGAAATCGTGTCGACGGTGCGGATGTCGAGCTCGCGCGCGACAATCATCGCCGGCGCCATGCCGCCGCGGGTGATTGCGACCACCGCCTTCCAGGCGCCGTTCTCGGGTCCATGGCCCTGCAGCCGCCACGCCAGCGCTCGGGCGTCGCGGTGAAGCTGGTCCCAGCTGACGTGAAAGCCTTTTTCATGGGGCAGGAGATCGGTCATGGCATATCCTTTGCAGGGTCGGTCAGGTGAGCGCGATGCGCAGGCCGAACCCCGCGATCAGCAGCCCGAAGGCGCGGTCCAGCCAGGCCTTGGCGCGCAGGTAGAGCGCGCGGGCACGGGGCCGGGAAAAGGCGAAGGCGACGGCGATGTACCATAGCACCTCGTTGGCAAAGATCACCACGATCAGTGCCGCGCGCAGGGCCAGCGGCGTGTCTGCGGGCACCAGACCCACGAACACGGCGCCGAAGAAGACCGCGGTCTTGGGGTTGGTGGCAAAAGTCAGGAAGCCGAAGCGCATCGCGGAAAGCGCCGAGCGCGGGCCGCGTGTGGCGGTGTCGGGCAGGGGGCTGGTCGCGTGGCGCCAGAGCGTCCAGGCAATCCAGATCAGGAACAGCCCGCCGACGATCTTGAGCACGGCAAAGAGCGCCGGCACCAGTTCGAAAAGGAGCGCCAGACCGGCCATCGCCGCCAGCGCCCAGAGCGCCGCCCCCAGCCCGAATCCGAGCGACAGCGCGCAGGCGGTGCCGAAGCCGTCGGTGGCGGCGGTCCGCGCGGCGACGACGAAGGATGGCCCCGGGCTCATCGCCGCGGCGAGGTGGATCAACGCCACCGTGAGAAAGGCGCCAAGCGTCATCTAGCGCGCCACCAGAAGGCGCAGGCCGAGAAGGCCCAGAACGCCCGCCGCAATGCGGTCGAGCAGCGGCTTGGCGCGCGGGTAGGCGCCGCGCGCCCGTGCCGTGCCCAGGAGGATCGCGAAAGCAGTGTAGGCCATAACCTCGACCAGGAAATGATTGAGCACGATCAGCCCCTTGGCCGTGATCGACAGGTCGGGGGGAAAGATCACCAGCAGCACCGCAGAGGCGAAGAGCACGGATTTTGGATTGGCGAGGTTGACCAGCATGCCGGTCCGGAAGGCGCGCGCCGGGTCGATCCGGCGGGCGGGATCGGCCAGCGGCGCGCGGGCATCGCGCCAAAGGGTGTAGGCGATCCACAGAAGGTAGAGCGCACCGACGGTCTTGATGGCGAAATATGCGAACGGCACGAGCGCGAAGACCGCCTGCAGGCCCAGCAGCGCCGCGGCGGTCCAGCCGGCCGCGACCAGGGCCAGCCCCACGCCCGTGGCGATGCCCGCTCGCGGACCTGCCACCAGCGCCGTGCGCAGCGCCAGCAGAAGCGCAGGTCCTGGGCTCGCGAGGGCCACCAGCAGGGCGATGTTGAAGGCGAGAAGGGCGGCGAGGGTCATCGTGTCAGGCCTTGGTGATGTCGGGTGCGTCCACCGCCTTCATCCCGACGACGTGGTATCCGGCGTCCACATGGTGCGTCTCTCCGGTGACGCCGGAGCCCAAGTCCGACAGCAGGTAGAGCGCGGATTTGCCCACATCCTCGATGGTCACGTTGCGGCGCAGGGGCGAGTTGTATTCGTTCCACTTCATGATGTAGCGGAAATCGCCGATGCCGGAGGCGGCCAGCGTCTTGATCGGCCCGGCAGAGATCGCGTTGACGCGGATGTTGTCCTTGCCCAGATCCTCGGCGAGGTAGCGGACGGAGGCCTCGAGCGCCGCCTTGGCCACGCCCATGACGTTGTAATGCGGCATGATCCGTTCGGCGCCGTAATAGGTCATCGTCAAGGCCGAACCGCCGTTGGTCATCATCTTCTCGGCGCGCTGCATGACCGCGGTGAAGCTGTAGACCGAGATGTCCATGGTCATGGCGAAGTTGTCGCGGCTGGTATCGACGTAGCGGCCCCGCAATTCGCTCTTGTCGGAGAATCCGATGGCGTGCACGACGAAATCGAGGCTGTCCCAATGCTCGCCCAGGCTGGCGAAAAGCGTATCCACCGAGGCCATGTCGGCGACGTCGCAAGGCAGCACGATGTCCGAGCCAAGCTGTTCCGCCAGCGGGCCCACACGCTTTTTCAGCGCCTCGCCCTGGTAGGAGAATGCAAGCTCTGCACCGGCATCGGCGAGGGTCTTGGCGATCCCCCAGGCGATCGACTTGTCGTTCGCCAGGCCCATGATCAGGCCGCGCTTGCCCGCCATCAGTGTATTTGACATCCGTTCCCTCCAGCCGACATTAGGTTCCTGTCCTTTAGGCGAATGCCGGGACCCCATCAAGAGCACATGCCCGTCCGTGCGGGCGCATCCCAAGGCGAAAGGCCAGAGACATGAGCGACAGAACCGGTATCTTCGCGGGCAACGATCCTTTCGAGATCGCCCGCCGCTGGCTGGCAGAGGCGGAACGGTCAGAGATCAACGACCCCAATGCCATGGCGCTCGCCTCGGTCGATGCCGACGGATTGCCCAACGTGCGCATGGTGCTGCTGAAGGAGATCGAGCCGGCGGCCTTCGTCTTTTATACCAATTACGAAAGCGCCAAGGGCACTGAGATCGACGCCTCTGGAAAGGCGGCCTTCGTGATGCACTGGAAAAGCCTGCGTCGGCAGGTGCGGGTGCGTGGTGCGGTCACGCGCGAGGATGGGCCGCAGGCGGATGCCTATTACCGGTCGCGTTCGCTCAAGAGCCGGCTTGGCGCCTGGGCGTCGCGACAGTCGCGGCCGCTCGACAGCCGGACCAGCCTGATGGCCGAAGTGGCGAAGGTGACGACGCAGAAGGGGACGTCGCCGGACCGGCCGCCGTTCTGGGGCGGCTACCGCATCGCGCCGGTGGAAATCGAATTCTGGGCCGACGGCGATTTCCGCCTGCACGACCGGTTCGTCTGGCGGCGGCGGAACCCTGCCGAAGCGTGGTCGGTGACCCGTCTCAACCCCTGACATTCACGTCACGTGAAGTGTATCCTTTGCCGAAATATGGCGTAAATTGGAGTGAGAGGGGCTTGCAATGGACCTCCCTGTTGTCGCAAGACATATGTGGGGATACAATCAGTGGAAACACTTTTGACAGATGATGAAACAGAAGCGCGACGCGTTCTGGGGAAGGTCAAGTGGTTCGATCCGGTCAAGGGCTTCGGCTTTGTGATCTCGGACGACGGCGGGGCTGACATCCTCTTGCACGCCAACGTGCTGCGGAACTTCGGGCAAAGCTCCGTCGCGGACCAGGCCCGGATCGAAATCCGTGTGCAACAGACGGAACGCGGGGTTCAGGCGACCGAGGTTCTGCGAATCGAGCCGCCCGAAGGTGCCTCGAACCTTCCGCTGGCCGACTTCGAGGAAATCGATCCCGAGATTATGAACGCCGCACCTCTTGAACCTGCCCGGGTCAAATGGTTCGATAAGGCCAAGGGGTTCGGCTTTGCCAATGTGTTCGGCCGCAGCGAGGATGTGTTCGTGCATGTCGAGGTGCTGCGCCGGTCCGGTCTGGCCGACCTGCAACCTGGCGAAGCGCTGGCCATTCGGGTGATCGAGGGAAAGCGCGGTCGCATGGCCACCGAGGTGCACGCATGGGAATCCGCGCTGTCGCAAGACGACTGACCGCCGTTTTCGTTTTTCTGTTTCTGAGTACGGTCTCCGCCACCGCGGCCTGCAGCCCCGATACGCTGTTCCTGAGAGGCGATTTCGGCACGGCGCGGTTCAGCGTCGCCGTGGCCGACACCGGCCCGAAGCGCAGCCGCGGGTTGATGTTCGTCGAAAAGATGGCCCGGTCGCAGGGCATGCTCTTTGTCTACCCGCGACCGCAGAGCGTGGCCTTCTGGATGAAGAACACGCTCATTCCGCTGGACATGATCTTTGCCGACGCAAGCGGCGTTGTGCAGCGCGTGCATGCCAACGCGGTGCCTGGCGATCTGACCGGCATCCCCGGCGGCGACGGCATCCAGTACGTGCTCGAGATCAACGGCGGGTTGTCGGCGCAGCTGGGGATCGAGGCGGGGGCGCAGATGCAGCATCCGGCCATCGACCAGGCGCAGGCGGCCTGGCCCTGCGACTAGACATCTTTGGTCTTTCCAATCCGGGCCGCGGCGTCTAAACGAACGCTTGGATCGGGGCGTAGCGCAGCCTGGTAGCGCGACGGTTTTGGGTACCGTAGGTCGTAGGTTCGAATCCTATCGCCCCGACCATTTTTCCGCACAATGTGAGCCGTCGGAAAACCGCATGTCCTGCGCAGGGCGTCGCGCCGTCGCAGCCGCGTGTCTTCCCCATATCTAGTCTTCGGGCCGAGTCGTTTTCCTCCGTACAAACGCCTTCTCGCACCACATCATGTGGTGTCGGGGGCGAAATCTCCGCTTCATGTTGTGGCATTTCTGCGTTTGCGCCGATTTTTTCATCCCGCTCCAAGCCGGTGCAAGGCAGCTTCGATCAATCTCTCAACACCTGTGGATAACCGCCCGCCGCGGCACCGATTTCCAAGATTTCCTGCGGCCCTGGCCTGTGAGTGATTCAGGGAGGAATCACGGACAGTTTCACACGCAGGCGCAGGCGGGGTCTGGTCAAACGAAAAAGTTGCCGCGGGGGCCTTAAAATTTCGTTGACGGGCCGGGCGCAAATACGTCAGGTTGTGCGAGCCGGTCAGGAACATACTAGATATAGCGTCAGGCCGGCGGGGACAGACCTGAACACGACACGCCAATCATGAGCGGTTCGGCAGCGCAACAGCGCCGCCGGGGGCAGACTTGTCGCCAGAATTGGGCGCGCGCCGGTGCGGATCCGGGGCGCAGGGTAACGAAGCTGAGCAAAGCTGAAAAACACGGGGCAGCGACCATGAAAATCGAAAGAAACTTCACCACGGCAGGACAGGACGCCTACGCGAATATCGACTTCGTGAGCACCCGGTCGGAGATCCGCAATCCGGACGGGACGGTTGTCTTCAAGCTCGACAATGTCGAGGTGCCCGCCCGGTGGAGCCAGGTCGCAGGCGACGTGATCGCGCAGAAGTACTTCCGCAAGGCCGGTGTCCCGGTCGAGACCAAGCGCGTCCCCGAAGAGGGCGTACCGGAATTCCTGTGGCGCTCGGTGGCGGCGTCGAAAGACACCGAAACCACCGGCGAAACCTCGTCCAAGCAGGTCTTCGACCGGCTCGCCGGCGCCTGGGCCTACTGGGGCTGGAAGGGCGGCTATTTCACCACCGAGGAAGACGCCCGTGCCTATTTCGACGAGATGCGCCACATGCTGGCGACCCAGCGCGCCGCGCCCAACAGCCCGCAGTGGTTCAACACCGGCCTGCACTGGGCCTACGGCATCGACGGCCCGAGCCAGGGCCACTTCTACGTCGATTTCGAAACCGGCAAGCTGACCAAGTCCAAATCCGCCTACGAGCACCCGCAGCCGCATGCCTGCTTTATCCAGTCCGTCAAGGACGACCTGGTGGGCGACGGCGGCATCATGGACCTCTGGGTCCGCGAGGCGCGCCTGTTCAAGTACGGCTCGGGCACGGGCACCAACTTTTCATCGCTCCGCGCAGAGGGCGAGAAGCTGTCGGGCGGCGGCAAGTCGTCGGGCCTGATGGGTTTCCTGAAGATCGGCGACCGTGCCGCAGGGGCCATCAAGTCCGGCGGCACCACCCGCCGCGCCGCCAAGATGGTGATCTGCGACGCCGATCACCCGGATATCGAGGAGTTCATCAACTGGAAGGTCAAGGAAGAGCAGAAGGTTGCCAGCATCGTCGCGGGCTCCAAGATGCACGAGCAGAAGCTCAACGGCATCTTCGCCGCGATCCGCACCTGGGACGGCGCCGAAGAGGATGCCTATGACCCCAAGGCCAACGCCAGCCTCAAGCAGGCGATCCGCGAAGCCAAGAAGGTCCAGATCCCCGAAACCTACGTCAAGCGCGTGCTGGACTACGCCAAGCAGGGCTATGCCAGCATCGAATTCCCGACCTATGACACCGACTGGGATTCCGAGGCCTACGCAAGCGTTTCGGGCCAGAACTCCAACAACTCGATCCGGGTCACCGACGCCTTCCTCAAGGCGGTCAAGGACGATGCCGACTGGGAGCTGATCCGCCGCACCGACGGCAAGGTCGCCAAGGTCATCAAGGCGCGCAAGCTTTGGGAAGACGTGGGCCACGCCGCCTGGGCCTGTGCCGACCCGGGCATCCAGTTCCATGACACCGTCAACGACTGGCACACCTGCCCCGAAGACGGCGCGATCCGCGGCTCGAACCCGTGCTCGGAGTACATGTTCCTCGACGACACCGCCTGCAACCTGGCGTCGATGAATCTGCTGACCTTCCTTAAGGACGGCAAGTTCCAGGCCGAGGATTACATGCACGCCACGCGGCTCTGGACGCTGACGCTGGAAATCTCCGTGACCATGGCGCAGTTCCCGTCGAAAGAGATCGCTCAGCTGAGCTACGATTTCCGCACCCTGGGCTTGGGCTATGCGAACATCGGCGGCCTGCTGATGAACATGGGCTTTTCCTATGACAGCGACGAGGGCCGGGCGCTCTGCGGCGCGCTGACCGCGATCCTGACCGGCGTGTCCTATGCCACTTCCGCCGAAATCGCCGGAGAGCTTGGCGCCTTCTCGGGCTACGCGCGCAACAAGGCGCACATGCTTCGCGTCATCCGCAACCACCGCAACGCCGCCTACGGCGCGACCACGGGCTACGAGAAACTGGCGACCAAGCCGGTGCCGTTGGATCACGCCGGCTGCCCCGACGCGACGCTGGTCGAACTGGCGATGTCGTCCTGGGACGAGGCGCTGCGCCTCGGTGAAAAGCACGGCTACCGCAACGCGCAGGTCAGCGTGATCGCGCCCACCGGCACGATCGGCCTTGTAATGGACTGCGACACCACCGGGATCGAGCCCGACTTCGCCCTGGTGAAGTTCAAGAAGCTCGCCGGCGGCGGCTACTTCAAGATCATCAACCGCTCGGTGCCGGCCGCGCTGGAAAAGCTCGGCTATTCCTCCAGCCAGATCGAGGAAATCGTCAGCTACGCCGTCGGTCACGGCTCCATCGGCAACGCGCCGGGGATCAACCACACCTCGCTGATCGGCCACGGCTTCGGCCCCGCGCAGATCGAGAAGGTCGAAGCGGCGCTGGCCTCGGCCTTCGACATCCGCTTCGTCTTCAACCAGTGGACCCTGGGCGAGGAATTCTGCCGCGAGGTGCTGGGTATCCCGGCGGCCAAGCTGAACGATCCGACCTTCGACCTGCTCAAGCATCTGGGCTTCACCCGCGCGGACATCGACGCGGCCAACGACCACGTCTGCGGGACCATGACGCTCGAAGGCGCGCCGCACCTCAAGGTGCAGCACTACCCGATCTTCGATTGCGCCAACCCCTGCGGCAAGAAGGGCAAGCGCTACCTGGGTGTGAACAGCCACATCCACATGATGGCCGCGGCGCAGTCGTTCATCTCGGGCGCGATCTCGAAGACGATCAACATGCCCAACGACGCCACCATCGAGGATTGCCAGAAGGCCTATGAACTCAGCTGGTCGCTGGGGGTGAAGGCAAACGCGCTCTATCGCGACGGGTCCAAGCTGTCGCAGCCGCTCGCCGCGGCGCTGGTCGAAGATGACGACGAGGCGGCAGAGATCCTCGAATCGGGCTCGATCCAGGAAAAGGCTGCCGTGCTGGCCGAGAAGGTGGTCGAGAAGATCGTCATCAAGGAGGTGGAAAAGGCCACCGCCCGCGCGAAGATGCCCGAGCGCCGCAAGGGCTACACCCAGAAGGCCATCGTCGGCGGGCACAAGGTCTACCTGCGCACCGGCGAATATGCCGACGGCCAGCTGGGCGAGATCTTCATCGACATGCACAAGGAAGGGGCCGGCTTCCGCGCGATGATGAACAACTTCGCCATCGCCGTGTCCGTGGGTCTTCAGTACGGCGTGCCGCTCGAGGAATTCGTCGACGCCTTCACCTTCACCAAGTTCGAACCGGCGGGCATGGTGCAGGGCAACGACTCGATCAAGAACGCGACGTCGATCCTCGACTACATCTTCCGGGAATTGGCGGTGTCGTACCTCGACCGCACGGACCTTGCCCATGTCAAACCCGAAGGCGCCACGTTCGACGACCTGGGCCGCGGCGAGGAAGAGGGCGTGAGCAACGTCAAGGAGCTGTCGGATAGCGCTGCCTCCCGGTCGCTCGAAGTGCTCAAGCAGATCAGCTCCACCGGCTACCTGCGCAAGCGTGTGCCGCAGGAACTGGTGGTGCTGCAGGGCGGCCAGGCCACGGCATTCGCCACCCACGAGGACCCCTCGGCGGCGCTCAGCGCACTGATCCCCGACGCGGGCACGACGACGATGGTGGTCAACACCGCGAAGTCTTCGGGCGGCTCCGGCACCTCGGGCATGGCGATCAATGCCGCCACCAAGGCCAAGATGCAGGGCTACGAAGGCGACCCCTGCGGCGAATGCGGCAACTACACGCTGGTGCGCAACGGCACCTGCATGAAGTGCAACACCTGCGGCGGCACGTCGGGCTGTAGCTAAGCGAACCCGCACCCGGTGATGGGTGCGCAGGGGACCCGGCCGCGGGCCGACCGGGATCGGGTCCCCGACGAAAACGGACTGCGCTTTTGGGCAGATCGAGATCTAACGGGGCGTGACTCCGCAGAAAACGAGGTTTTCCGCTCTGTCACGCGCCACGAGAAATCCTTGATTTCTCATGGGGCAAGAGGCCGGTGCGCCGGTCTTGGACGCGGGTGAGGCCGCAGGCAGAACCAGACACGGGCGGTGTAAAACAGAGCCTTACCAGCGAACCTTGACAGGGCCCCCTTGCGGGGCCCTTTTTTCATGTGAAGAATTAAGCGCTGCGGTCAAGCCACTGATGCCAAGCCAGAATCCTGAAGGGTTAGCCAAACCGGTGGCGGCTGGCCCAATTCCGGGTTCCCAGCGCGCGCCGGCTTGAGTAGAACCCAAGGGCAGATAAGGGACCCGCGCCATGCCGTCTGAGCCTCCGCAGTTTTCCGTGTGCCTTGCCCGCGATGCCGCCGATGTGCGCGCGGCGCAGCGGCTGCGCTACGAGGTGTTTGTGGCCGAACTTGGCGGCGGCGGCGACGGCGTGGATCATGACGCGCGGCTGGAATGCGACCGCTTCGACGCGGTCTTCGATCACCTGCTGCTGCGCGATGCCGCCCGTGGCAACGCGGTGGTCGGGGTCTACCGGGTGATGCGCGAAGACCAGGCCCAGGCCGCGGGACAGTTCTATTCCGAAGATGAATTCGACCTCGAACCCTTGCGAAGATCGGGCCGCAAGTTGTTGGAATTGGGGCGGTCCTGCCTGCATGCGGACTATCGCGGCGGGGCCGGGATGATGCATCTCTGGCAGGCGCTCGCCGACTATGTGCAAAGCCACGGGATCGAGGTGCTGTTCGGCGCCGCCAGCTTCCACGGCACGGATGTCGCGGCGCTTCGGCAGCCGCTCTCGCTGCTGCATCACCGCCACCTGGCGCCCGAGCCGCTGCGGGTCCGCGCGCGGGTCTACCAGAGCATGGACCTGGTGGCCGAGGACCAGATCGACCGCCGCCGGGCGATGCTCGAGACACCGGCACTGATCAAGGCTTACCTGCGGCTGGGCGGCACCGTGGGTGACGGTGCCTTTGTCGATCATGCCTTCAACACCACCGATGTCTGCCTGGTCATGGACACGGCGCAGATGAACGAACGCCAGCGCAGCCTGTACGCACGCGGGTCCGCATGAGTGTCACCTGGCAAAGCGAAGACGCGCCGCCAGAGCCGCCACTGGGGCCGGTCGGCTGGCTGCGCGTTCTCGCGCGCGGGTCGATCATGGGGGTAACGGTGTTCGGCGGACTCGCGGTGCTCTTGCTAGTGCGGCTGGTGGAACGCCCGCTGTGCGGCATGGACAGGCCCGCGACGCCCTACATCACGCAGGGCGTCTGCCGCGCGGCGCTGCGCATCCTCGGGCTGCCGGTCACACTGCACGGGCCGCGCATCGGCGGGCCGGGGGCGGTGGTGGCGAACCATTCCAGCTGGCTCGACATCTTCGTGCTGAACGCGCGCAAGAACGTCTATTTCGTCTCGAAATCCGAAGTGGCGGCCTGGCCGGGCATCGGCTGGCTCGCCCGCGCCACCGGCACGGTCTTCATCAAGCGCGATCCGCGCGAGGCCCGCGCACAGACCAAGGTATTCGAAGAGCGTCTGCTGCATGGCCACCGTTTGCTCTTTTTCCCGGAGGGCACATCGACCGACGGCTTGCGGGTTTTGCCATTCAAGACAACGCTGTTCGCGGCGTTCTTCAACGACGCTCTGAAGCACGAACTGCAAGTGCAGGCGGTCAGCGTGATCTACCACGCGCCGCCGGGCGCGGACCCGCGCTTCTATGGCTGGTGGGGCGACATGAGTTTCGGCACGCATCTGTTGCGGACGCTGGCCGCGCGCCGCCATGGCCGGGTCGAGGTCCGGTACCACCCGCCGGTGCGCGTCGACGATTTCCCAAACAGAAAGAGCCTTGCCCAGCACCTCGAAGACCTGGTGCGTGAAGGTCATGCGCTGACTGAGGAATGACCGCTAACTCGCGGCACTTTCCGTCATTTCCGCGATCACCTTGAGCCAAAGCTCCGGCGGCTGCGCGCCCGGAACCGCGTGCTGTCCGCCGATGATGAAGGTGGGCACGGACGTCACGCCCATCTCGCGCGCGGCGGCGTCGCGGCCGCGGATCTCTTCGCGGTCGGCATCGCTGGCCAGCAGCCGCAGGATGATCGACGCATCGAGCCCGCAGCTGTCGGCGATGTCACCCAGCACCTCGGCCTCGCCGATGTCGCGGCCTTCCTTGAAATAGGCACGGAAGAGCGACGACACCACCGCCGTCTGCCGCCCCTCGATCCCGGCCCAGTGGATCAACCGGTGCGCATCGAGCGTGTTGGGCGTGCGCCGGATGCCGTCGAGGTTCAGGTCCAGCCCCGCCTTCTGGGCGTGTTCGGCCACCGGCATGTAGGCTTTGACCGCGCCGTCCTTGCCGCCGAACTTGCCTTCGAGATATTCGCGCCGGTCCATTCCTTCGGCGGGCATCTCGGGGTTCAGCTGGAAGGGATGCCATTCGATGGTGAAAGGATGATCCGGTGCCTGTTCCAGCGCCCGGTCGAGGTAGGATTTGCCGATATAGCACCAGGGGCAGATCGGATCGGACATGATATCGAGTTTGACCATCGGGATGTGCCTTTCCTGCGGAGTTTCAGAGACCATATCAGCCGCATGCCGGGATTGCACGGGCGCCCTTCGGAGCGGGTCAGGCGCCGAGATCGCGCAGCGCCCGGCGCAGGAGCTTGCCGTTGGGGTTCTTGGGCAGCGCGTCGAGCCTAGTAAAGCTGCGCGGCTGCTTGTAGCGGGCAAGACGCTCGGCGCACCAGGCGGCGAGCGCGTCGGCGTCCAGCGCATCGGGGCCGGTGTAGAAGGCGGCGATGATGCGGACGTCCGGCTTGACCTCGATATCCGTCACTCCGGCCTCGGTGATGCCAGGATGTGCGAGCAGCGCCGCCTCGACCTCGATGGGCGAGACACGGAAGCCGCCGGCGTTCATCATGTCGTCGTCGCGGCCCAGGTAGGTGACCGACCCCTTCGCGTCCATCGTCCCCTGGTCGCCGGTGAGGAACCAGTCGCCCTGGAACTTTGCTGCGGTCTCCTCTGGCGCGTTGAGGTAGCCCAGCATCAGGCCCGGATCGCTGCGGTGGACCGCGATTGTGCCCGGTTCGTCAAAGCTCACCGGACCTTCGGGACCGAGGATCGCCACCCGGCGTCCGCGCTGCGGACAGCCCAGGGTGCCGCGCAGGGGCGGGCGGTCGGGACCGGCGGAGATGAAGGTGGAGCATTCGGACATGCCGTAAGCTTCGAAGACCGGCGTGCCGGTGGCGGCCTCCCACGCGTCGCGGATCGGCTGTGACAGCTTTTCGCCCGCGGCGAGGCCATGGCGCAGTTTCGGCATCCGGGGCAGTGGCGTTTTCAGCAGGTTGCGAAAGACGCCCGGGGCCGCGGCAAAGAGGCTGGCTTCGTGCCGCGCCATGAGCAGGCCGAGTTGATCGTGGCCCACCCCTGCCGCCGGGATCAGCGCCGTGGCGCCCATCGTCCAGGGATCCATCAGCCCGGTGCCGAGGGTGAAGGTCCAGTTGAAGGCGCCCGCGTGCATCAGCCGGTCCTCCGCGCGCAGGTCGTACCAGTCGCGCATCATCATCTGCCGCGCCCAGATCGCACGGTGCGCATGACCCACCGCGCGCGGCTGGCCCGAGGTGCCGGAGGTGTAGATCACGTAAGCCAGCCGGTCCGGATCGCCCATGGCGTAGTCCGCGGGCGGCAGGTCGCGCCAGCGCTTCATCGCGTCCTGCCCGTGTACGGGCAGGTCCGTGTCGGGGCAGGCGATGCCGTCGGCCAGGAGCACCGCTCGGGCGCCGAGCGTGGCGACGATCGACGCGACCTCGGGCGCGGTCAGCTGCGCCGCCGTGGGCACCGGCACCAGACCGGCGGCGATGGCGCCCAGGTAGGCCAGCGGAAAGTCCACCGTGTTCCCCAGCCGCATCAGCACGATGTCACCAGGCACGAGACCGCTGCGCAGCAACCCGGTGGCGGTGCCGCGCACCGCGGCGTCGAGCCGGGCAAAGCTCCAGCGTTCGGCGCGCGATGGCCCGAGGACCGACAGGGCGATCTTGTCGGGCTGTGTCGCGGCGCGGCCCAGCACATGGGCGGCAAGGTTGAACGGGGCGGGGCAGGGCGCGAACGGGCCCTGGTCAAACACGGCTTGCATAAGCTTCGGGCGTAGCGCCGCGCAGGTGCGGTTGCAAGCGTCCTGGCGCGGGCCTATAGCAATGCGGCAGTTGATGACCGGTGCCCCGCATGTCCCAGACCGACCCCAAGTACCTGATCCGCCTCGCGCGGTCCGGCGGCGCCTCGGAAGAGGCCGAGCCGCTCGACCTTGGGAGCCGCGTGCGCGAATTGCGCAAGGCGCAGGGCTGGACGCTGGAGCAGGCGGCGCGGCAGGCGGGGCTGGCGCGCTCGACCCTGTCGAAGATCGAGAACGGGCAGATGTCGCCCACCTACGAGGCGCTGAAAAAGCTGGCGGTGGGGCTCGAGATCTCGGTGCCGCAGTTGTTCACTCCGCCGCGCGACACACAGGTGAACGGACGGCTGGCAGTGACCAAGGCGGGGCAGGGCAACCGGCAGGCCACGGCAACCTACGAACATGACATGCTTGCCGACACGCTGAGCAAGAAGCGGATGCTGCCCTATTCGGCGCGGGTGCGGGCGCGGGACGTGACCGAGTTCGACGGCTGGGTGCGCCACGACGGCGAGGAATTCCTCTACGTGCTGACCGGGGTGATCCGGCTTTACACCGAATTCTACGAACCCATCGAGATGCGCCGCGGCGACAGCGCCTATTACGACGCCACGATGGGTCACAATGTGATCTCGATCAGCGACGACGACGCCACGATCCTCTGGGTGACATCACTGGTGTAACCGGCGCGCCTGTACGGCAGGCGGCGGTCGGCGCCGCTCGGGCGCCGGGTCCGGACCTTCGTTTCGGTTCAGCAGCTGGCCAGGGGACCGGCGCGATTCGCCGGCATCACCTGACCCAGCAGCATTTCGCACAGGCGCTTAGCGGCGCTCAGCTCCTCGTGGGTGCGGGCATCCCGCATCTGTTCGACGCAATACTGTTCGAGTGCGGCCTTGGTGCAGACGGGCTCTTTTGCTGTTTCGAACGGCACAACGGACGGGCGTGCGGGCACCGGCGCATCGGCCAAGGCCTCTGCGATTTGCGCATCGACGAACAGATCGCCCTCGATCCCGGCAAAGCGGCGAATGCGGTCGATGCGTTCGTCGGAGCAGTCGAGCAGCGCCGCCATGGCCGACACCTTGCCCATCGGGGTGACCTTTCCGACGTAATCGTAGGGCGCGCAATCGGACCGTTTCAGCACGCGGTTCATCACCGGGTCGATCACCGTAACGATATCGGTGATCCCCGAATTCTTGGCGAATTCCAGCGATGCGGCCATCAGTTCGCAGGTCGCATAGCTCACCGAGTTGCGCGACTGTCCGCGTTCGAGGATGTCCGTATCGACGCAGAACCGCGTGGATTCCCAGAGCGTGCCGCTGCGCAGCGGCGGTTCGCCATCGAGGATGTCGGAAAACACGTCCGCCAGCATGTGCGGCCCCGTGGTCTGCAGCGCGCGCACGCAGGACACCACCCGGCCGTCGTCGTTGATCCCGATCACGTAGGCGGGGTCGAGCGCGTCGAAATGGTCGATCTCCTTGCCATCGGTGATCTCGACCTCCCAACCGAGGCGGTCGCCGAAGACGCGGGCGCGCAGGGCGAACATTTCATCCAGGATTCGTGTGTATCGGTGCCGGTTCAGACCGTCGACGACAAGGATCATGAGACTTCTCCGCTAATGAGTGATTAACGGCATCATCATATGGCCTTGAATCTGGCGCTATTGTGGAAATCCCGTAGGCCGCCCGTGAGGAGCGGGTGCTAATACGGATAGATGAGGCCCAGCCCGATAGCCCGGCCGACCGCCTGCGCTGTGGTCAGAGCGCCCAGTTTGCTGCGGCTCGAGCGCAGATGGACCTCGACCGTGCGGTTTGAAATCGAAAGGATATCCGCCACGTCCTGCTGCGACTTGCCCGCCGCAACCCATTGCAGGATCTCGACTTCGCGCGCCGACAGGGTCGGATGCGTCAACTGGCGCGTCAGCGCCTGCGACCGGACCACGTTGTCGTGCAGGTGCACCGCCGCGCTTTGCAGCTTGCTGAGGATATTGGCCTTGAGCAGGCTCCACTCGCGGTCCGAGCAGTTGCGGGTCACGCTGAACAGGCCGACGTCGCCGTAGGGTCCGCGCACCGGCACGGTCAAGCCCTGTTCGCTGATGCCGAAATCATGCGCCGCCCGAAAGATGGTCTGGAACGACGCCTCGCCGCGCAGGCGCTGCCAGTCGACCGGGGCGATGCTGCGGCTGGCCACCAGCAGGGCGGGGTCCTTGTGCTGGAACCCCTGGCGGATGTAGCGCGTCTGCCATTCGTCGGGATAGTTGACGAAGCCGTGTACGGTCTGGGCGATCGGATTGACCCCGGCATAGGCGGCGTAATCCAGCTCGTAGGTCTCGCAAACCGTATCGAGATAGTTCCGAAGATTGCTTTCCTGTGACGGAAGCTTGCTGAGGTCGATCACAGACAAGGGCGGCAGCCTTAATGTTCCGATTGCGCGGGTGAGCCTGTCGCGCGGTGCGCCGTTGACGCCATTCTTAGAAGTTTTCTTTGCGATCGGGGGTCAAGGCAAGCAAAAAGGCGAATATGGCGGCGCGATGTGCCTTCGACAGCACGTCGTAATGTCCGACAACCGACTCAACCCCCGCCCAGTCGGGGATATCCCGGGCGCAGCCGGCGGCGTCCGGGGCATCCGCCTTGTCGAAGAATTCCGTCACGTCGACATCGAGAAGGTCGGCAATTTCGAAGATTTGCTGCGCCGTGGCGCGGTCCGTGCCGTTTTCGAAGGCGGCTATTTTACGTTGTGTGATCTTCAATCCGGCGGCCAATTCCGCCTGGGACATGCCGATCTGGCGACGTCGTTCCGAAATGCTCCGACCCAGCAACTCGTCAATAACGCTCATGGATACAGTCTCTCATTTCCCAGATTTCACCATTCAATTGAATGAGATAAAAATTCAATCAAAATTAGCCCGGCCTGCCATTATTCCGTGCAAGCTGACGTTACGGCAGTTTGCGGTGGCGGCGCATCGGCGGTGCTGGTCCGGGGCGCGCCGCCCCGGTGCCGCGGCGCCGATCTGCCTAGTTACTGGTGATCGTGTTCTACCGCTTTCAGCGCCCGAAACAGCGATTCCCAGCTGTCGCCCTGCGCCATCACGGCCCGTGCGTACCAGTCGGCATGCACCGCCACCACCCGCAGCGGAAAGCTGGGGCTGTCCAGCACCTGGCAGATGGCAAATCGGTGGTTGCCCGAGCCGGCCTTCGTCAGCCGCCCGTTGGCGTCGATGACGGCGACCGAGTCGAAATCGGCGCGGGTCGTATCAAAGCCGTCCCGGCGCAGGCTGTCGATCATCGGAATCACGTAGGTGTCGAAGAAGCCGTGGATGTCCTCGCGGCTGCGCATGATGATGTCCTTGTGACGGGCGGCGCCGGTCGCGGCCAGTTCTTCGGCCAGATCACGGAACCACGCCGTGTCTTCCACCGATCCGGGGCGGCGGATGAAGTCCGCGACCCTGAGGTAACGTGGGGTTTCGGTCATCGGATGCGGAGTGCCGAAATACCGGGGGGGAATCACAAAGGGCTCGCGGCGCTTGATCGCGGGGCGGACGAGGTTGGTCAGCGCCCGCGGCAGGACCCGGTGCAGTTTGCGCAGACGCGCCTTGGACACCGGCCACTTGGTGCCGGTGTGCATGGCCACGCGGGCCGGACGGATCGTCAGAACGGCGGACTCGCCGCTCTGCCGTACAAAGTCCGTCTGGGTCAGTGTGGATGGACGCACCGCAAAATACCTCGGTCATTACCAGAACGTCTGTCCGCGGTCCGACGGCCCGCCCGCAGCGTCAGTGCGCCAGTCTAGGCATCGCTTGCGCGGGCGTCCATCCCGACCCTGTCAGAACCAGCTTTGCACGGTGCGTGCGCCGCCCGAGATATCCTGTCCCACGCCGTCGATGGTCGCACAGCCTGCAAGTGCTGCCATCATCGTCAAAATCATCAGCGTCTTCATGCGCCTTACTCCTCTTGCCACCACCAGACATCCGGCTGGAACCCGACCCAATCGCCGTAGATCGGAAGCCTGTCCGGATATGTCAGCTCTTTCACATGGGCGATACGGCTGACGTTGTATTGATAGATCGGGATGACGTAGCGTCCCGTGGTCAGAATGCGGTCGAGCGCGCGCGCGGCGGCGACGAAATCCTCGCGGCTGGCGGCGTTCAGCAACCGGTCGATCATCGCCTCGGCGGCGGGGCTGTCCATGCCCATGAGGTTGCGCGAGCCGGGCTGATCCACCCCGTCGGAGCCCCAGTAGAGCCGCTGTTCGTTGCCGGGACTCAGCGACAGGCCGTAACGGTAGAAGATCATGTCGAACTGATAATCCACCAGCCGTTCGTTGTACTGCGCCGCATCCACGGTGCTGATCCGGGGGCTGACGCCCAGCCGGGTCAGGCCCTGCACGAAGAGATCGGCGATGGTGCCTTCCTCGACCTGCGCCTGGGTCAGCAGGATCTCGAAGACGAAGGGCTGCCCGTCGGCGTTCTTCATCACCCCGTCCTGCACCGTCCAGCCGGCCTCGGCCATGAGCGCCGTGGCGCGGCGCAGGTTCTTGCGGTTGCGCAGGGACCCGTCGCCTTCGGGCAGGACATAGCCGTCCAGCGCTCCGGGCAGCAGGTCGTCGGCGAAGGGCATCAGGAATTCGCGGACCTTGCCGGTTGCGGGACCGTCTTCCATCCCGAGAACCGAGTTTGAGAAATACGAGGTGATGCGAGGGCTCTTGGAGGCGGTCATCGTCTCGTTGATGAATTCGAAGTTGAACGCCAGCAGCATGGCTTCGCGCACACGCCAGTCCTGGAACGCGGCGCGGCGGGTGTTCATCAGGAAGCCGGTCATGCCCGAGGGCCGTTCGTGCGGGATCACCGATTTCACCACGTCGCCGGACTGAACCGCGGGAAAGTCGTACTGCGTTTCCCACTTCTCGACGTTGTTCTCGCGAATGGAATTCAGCGCACCGGCTTTGAACGCCTCGAACTGCACCGTGCCGTCGCCGTAGAATTCCATGCGGATCTCGTCGAGATTGGCCTGACCGCGCATGAAGGGCAGGTCGCGGCCCCAGTAGTCGGGGTTGCGCTTCATCGAGACGTAGCGCCCGGCCTCGAAATCCTCGATCACGTAGGGCGCGGTAGTGATCGGCACCACGTTAAGGCCCGACTCGGCAAAGTTGCGGCCCTCCCACTGCGCCTTTTTCAGGATCGGCCGCATGCCGATCAGCAGGGCAAGCTCGCGGTCTTCGATATTGAAGTCGAAGCGGACCGAGCGCGGGCCGGTCTGCTCCATGCTCGCGACCTTGTCCCAGACGCCGCGGTAGCGCGGGTGGCCTTCGGTGCCCAGCGTCTCGTAGGACCACATGACGTCCTCGATGGTGACGGGCGTGCCGTCGGAGAACGCGACCTCTTCGCGCAGGGTGAATTCGGCCCAGTCGCGGTCCGGTCCGACCTCAATCGATTCGGCCAGAAGCCCGTAAAGGGTGAAAGGTTCGTCCCAGCTGCGCCCCATCAGCGACTCGTATCCCAAAAGCCGCAGTTGCCACGGGGCGGAGCCCTTGAGGATATGCGGGTTGAGGCTGTCGAAACTGCCGGTCTCGCCGGTGACGATGCGCCCGCCCTTGGGCGCATCGGGGTTGGCATAGGGCAGCGACACAAAATCCTGTGGCAGCGCCGGTTCGCCGTACATAGCTATGCCATGCTGCGGCTCTGCCGAGGCGGTGCCCGCGCTGACAAGCACCGCGCACAAAAGCCGCGCAGCCCCTCTGCGCGAGAAAAACTCTATGGCCATACCGGCAACAATCCTGCTCTGCTCTTGTTTTATTGGTGCCCAAAATAGCGAGGGTTTCCCGCCTTATCAAACTTTTAGCTTGGCCCCGAGCGGAGAAAGGCTTATACAGGGGTCACTGCTCGATAGGTTTCTTGCCTGTATGAAACCTGCCTCAATAACTTAACGCCCGCTTCGTGCGGGCGTTTTTTTTGGCCGAATGCCCAAGGCCGAAGCTGCGTTGACCCAAGCATAGCAGGGGTGATGGCTCACCCGCCCGTCAACCGCCGCCGGTGACGCACCCCCTGCCGAAGGCTCCGCGCCTTTGCGAATCGACGCGCGGACCCTGCGCGGAAATTCCCGGCGGAACCGGGCATGTCCTCTTTCCATTGTGCAGTTGCAGCATGTAGCCTGCCGCCAAACGCAACGCATCGAAAGGAGATGTGCCATGTCGCTCAACGGAAAAACCGCCGTCATCACGGGATCGAATTCGGGCATCGGGCTTGGTATCGCCCGCGCCATGGCCGCCGAAGGCGCGGATGTGGTGCTCAATTCGTTCACCGACCGGGACGAGGATCATCAGCTGGCCAAGGACATGGCCGAGGAATTCGGCACCACGGTGCGCTACATCCAGGCCGACATGTCCAAGGCCGACCAGTGCCGGGCGCTGATCGAGAAGGCCGGGGCCTGCGATATCCTCGTGAACAACGCCGGCATCCAGCACGTCGCGCCGCTCGACCAGTTCCCGGTGGACAAGTGGGACGCGATCATCGCCATAAACATGAATTCCGCATTTCACACCACCGCCGCGGCGCTGCCGATGATGCGCAAGGCGGGTTGGGGCCGGGTCATCAACGTGGCGAGCGCCCACGGCTTGCGCGCCTCGCCCTACAAATCCGCCTATGTCACCGCCAAACACGGCGTCGTCGGCATGACCAAGGTGGTGGGGCTGGAAACGGCGAAAGAGCCGATCACCTGCAACGCCATCTGTCCGGGCTACGTGCTGACCCCGCTGGTCGAGGGCCAGATCCCCGACACCGCCAAGGAATACGGCATCTCCGAGGACGAGGCGGTCGAGAAGGTGATCCTGGCCAAGCAACCGTCGAAGGAGTTCGTCACGGTTGAACAACTGGGTGGCATCGCGCTGTTCCTGTGTTCGGACGCGGCGGCGCAGATCACCGGCACCACGATTTCGGCTGACGGCGGCTGGAGCGCGCAGTAACTGCGCGACGCTCTGCGGAGGGCGAAGGAGGCGGGGGCGCTGCCCCCGTCGCGGCACGCCGCGACTCCCCCGAGGGGTATTGGAAACCAGAGAAGATCAGGACCCGCGCGATCGGGCGACGAGGGACATGCGATGAAACGGATCAACCTGGCCCTGCAGGGCGGCGGCGCGCACGGGGCCTTTACCTGGGGCGTGCTCGACCGTCTGCTCGAGGAAGAGGACATCGAGATCGCGGCCATCTCCGGCACGTCTGCCGGGGCGCTGAACGGCGCGGCGCTCAAGGCGGGGATCCTGGAAGGCGGGCGCGCGGGGGCGCGGGCGCGACTCGACTGGCTCTGGGCGCAGGTGAGCGCCGTGCAGGCTCCGAGCCTGCCGGCCTGGATGAATGCCTGGCTGCCGACCCCCGGCATGATCTCGCGCAGCCTGGAGAACGCGCCGGGCTATATGCTGGGCGACGCCGTAAGCCGGATGATGTCGCCCTACGCCTGGGGGCCGCTCTACCGCAACCCGCTGGAGCCGATCGTCGCCAAGCTCAACTTCGGCAAGGTCTGCGCGCTGGAGGGGCCTGAGCTTTTCATCTGCGCCACGCAGGTGCGCGAGGGCAAGGTGCGGGTCTTTTCCGGCGACCGGATCACCACCCAGTCGATCATGGCCTCGGCCTGCCTGCCGACGCTGTTCCAGGCGGTGGAGGTGGAGGACCCCGAGACCGGCGCGGTGGAGTCGTTCTGGGACGGCGGCTATACCGGCAACCCGGCGCTCTTTCCGCTCTACCAGCCGCACCTGCCGGACGACGTGGTGATCGTGAACATCAACCCGCTGGTGCGCGAGGACGTGCCGGTTTCGGCGGCGGAGATCCAGAACCGGATCAACGAGATCAGCTTCAATTCCTCTCTTCTGCGCGAGTTGCGGGCCATCGACTTCGTGCAGCGGCTCTTGGCCGAGGGGCGGATGCCGGAGGGCGCGATGAAAAAGGTGCTGGTGCACATGATCGCCGACGACGGGTTGATGAACGACCTGTCGGTGGCCACAAAATTGGTGCCGGTGCCGTCGGTCATCACCCAGCTCAAGGCCGCCGGGCGGCGTGCGGCGTGCGGCTTTCTGGCGGATCACAAGGACGACCTCAACACCCGCCAGACCGCGGACCTCAGAGCAAAGTTCGGCTGAGCCAGCCGATGTACACCGCATAGCCCAACAGCAGCGCCAGCCCCGCGGTGCGGCTTATGCGTTGCCAGAGCAGGCCCGTTGCCAATAGCGCAAGGCTGGCGGCCAGCATCACGTAGACATCCACCTGCGCGATCATAGGCGCCACCGGCAGCGGCTTTGCCAGCGCCGTGGCCCCGAGGATGCCCAGCACATTGAAGATGTTCGAGCCCAGGATGTTGCCGAGCGCCACGTCGCCGTGGCCGCGCCGGGCCGCCAGGACCGAGGTGACAAGCTCGGGCAGCGAGGTGCCGAGCGCCACCAGCGTGAGACCGATCACCGCTTCGGAGACACCGAAGCTGCGCGCGATGCCGGTGGCTCCGGAAACGAGCATCACCGCGCCCAGCAGAGTCAGGGCGAGGCCGCCGAAGAACAGCCCGCTGGCGCGCCAGACCGGCATCGGCGGCGCATCGGCGTCGGGCAGGGCGGCCAGATCCTCGCCACGGCGCAGGGTGAGCCAGAGAAACACGACTAAACCCAGCAGCAGCCCCAGGCCGGCTCCGTGCCCGATCACCGGCCACATGGCCAGCCCGACGCAGGCCAGCGCCGCGGTCACCATCCAGGCGCCGTCGTAGCGGAAGGCCGCACCGGTGACCGGGATCGGGCGCAGGAGGGCCGCAAGTCCGAGGATCAGCAGAATATTGGCGATATTGCTGCCCACGACATTGCCCAGGGCGATGTCGGGCGCGCCTTCAAAGGCGGCGCGCAGGGAGGTCAGAAGTTCGGGCACCGAAGTGCCGAAACCGACCAGCGTGAGGCCGATGACCATCGGCGACAGGCCCAGCCGGCGGGCCAGGGCCACGGCGCCGGAGACGAGGAACTCGCCGCCGCCCAGAAGCACGGCGAGGCCGAGTGCGATGTAGAGGAAATCCATGAAAGCTCCGTTGTGCCCGGCAATGCGGCGCGGGCGTGTCGGAGAGATCGGCATGCGCGGCGCGCGTTCAAGGGCGGCCGGAAAAAATCGCGGCGTCAGAGAGTTGAAGGGTCAGGAGACACGGCGCAGTTCAGCCTCTGCCGCGAGGCCGGGCTCCTTGTGGCCGGGCACCACGAGACCCGCCGAGATGATCAGTTTCGCGGCCTCTTCGATGGTCATGTCGAGCTCGATCACATCCTCGGCGGGCACGAAGAGAAGAAAGCCCGAGGTCGGGTTGGGGGTCGTCGGCAGGAAGACCGACATGAGGTCGCCGCCGGTCTCGGCCCGGGTCGCCACCTCGCCGCGGGTCTTGGTGGAGATGAAGCCGATGGCCCAGATGCCCTTGCGCGGGTACTGGATCAGGCAGGCCTTTTCGAAACTGGATTCGGTCTGGGCAAAGACCGTTTCGGCGATCTGCTTGACGCCGGAATAGATCGACCGGACCACCGGCATGCGTTCGACCAGGCTCTCGGCAAAGCGGATCAGCGACCGCCCGATCAGCCCCTTGGCGATCCAGCCGACAAAGACCGTGAAGAGCAGGAAGAAGATCACCCCGACGCCGCGGAGGTTGATGCCGATATACTGCTCGGGATTGAAGCGGCTGGGCACCAGCGGCAGGACGAACCCGTCGATCCAGCCGATCACCGACCAGATCAGCCAGATCGTGAGGCCGACCGGTGCGATCACCACGATGCCGGTCAGAAAGCTTGCGCGCAAACGGGCCAGCAGGCCGGGTCGGCGTTGGGTCGGCTCGAAAGGTGTTTTCATCGCGCGGAGTCTTTCAAATTCATGAACTCAAGCTAGGCAGGCCGCCGCGGTTCTACAATGGCTGCGCCGACGCCGGTGCCTCCGACGCGCGCAATGTGTTCAATTCGCAGGCGATCTCGGCCCCGAGGCGGGCGTTGTTCAGCACCAGCGCCACGTTGGCGTCGAGCGACCGGCCCTCGGTCAGTTCGAAGATCCGTTGCAAAAGGTACGGCGTCAGCGCCTTGCCGGCGATGCCGTGGTCTGCGGCGTCGCGGCTGGCACGGGCGATCACCGGCGCGAGGTCGTCACGCGGGATCTCGGCGGCCTCGGGGATCGGGTTTGCGACCAGCTGACCGCCGGGCAGACCCAGGGTGCCGCGCATCAGGTGGGCACGGGCGATGCTGGCGGCGTCATCCATGCGCAACGGCGCGCGGAGGCCCGCGGAGCGCGACCAGAAGGCCGGGAGCATGTCCTGGCCATAGGCGATGACCGGCACGCCCAGTGTTTCCAGCACTTCCAGCGTCTTTGGCAGGTCGAGGATGGCCTTGGCCCCGGCGGCGACGACGGTGACCGGGGTCACGGCCAGTTCCGGCAGGTCGGCGGAGACGTCGAAGGAGGTTTCGGCGCCGCGATGCACGCCGCCGATGCCGCCGGTGGCGAAGACGCCGATGCCCGCCAGCCGTGCCGCGATCATCGTCGCTGCCACGGTGGTGGCGCCGGTCCGGCCCTCGGCCATGCAGACGGCGAGATCGGCGCGGCTGAGCTTGGCCACGCCGCGCGCCTGTGCCAGTGTTTCGAGCTGGGTGTCCTCGAGCCCGACGCAGAGCCGCCCGTCGATCACCGCAATGGTCGCGGGCTCCGCGCCGCCGTCACGCACCACGCCTTCAACCTGGCGCGCGATATCGAGATTTTGCGGCCAGGGCATGCCATGGGTGATGATCGTCGATTCAAGTGCCACGACCGGACGGCCGGCGTGCATGGCCTCGGCAACGGCGGGGGAGAAGTGGAAGATCGTCATGGCAGGCTCCGAAATTGACCTCTGTGGGAATAGCCCGCACCGGTCCGGATTGTCGAGTGTCGGCCCTCAGGACGGGGTGTCGCCCGAGACATAGGCCGCCGCCGCGCGCAAGGCCCGCCCGAGCGCCGCGTCGCGGTCGGCCCCCGAAAGCTCCGACGCGATATGCGCGGCCATGAAGGTGTCGCCGGCGCCGGTGACGCGGGTCACCAGCACTTCGGGCGGGGTTTGGGTCAGGACGCCTTGGGGCGTGGCGTCAGAGGTCGCGTTGCCGCCATCGGTGACCAGCGCCCGCGCCGCGCCCCGCTCCAGAAGCGCCGCCGCAGCCTCGGAGGCGGTGCCGAACCGGGTCTGGCAGAGGATGCCGGCCTCTTCGAGGTTGACGTAGAGCGTGCCGCGGCCGGCGCGCAGGAAGGGCAGCAGCCGCTCCGCCTTGCCGGGACTGGCGGGGGCGATCCGCAGGTCGGCGGCGCGGAAGGCCGGGTCGCGGGCGATGGTTTCCAGCAGCCCCTCGGTCAGGTTGCCGTCGAGCGCCACGGGGCCGGGGTAGGGCGCTTCTGCCGATCCCAGCGCGCCGCCCATGAGCGGTGCCAGAATCTTGGCGCCCGCCGCTTCGAGCGAATGAGCGTCGGCGATGGCGGCGATCAGGCCGTTGGCGCCTTCGACCGCCATGTAGCGATCCGTGGGCAGGTCGTCCGAGCGGTAGAGATGCGCCACATCCAGACCCATGCGCGCGCATTCCGCCGCCAGCTCTTCGCCTTCGGCATCGCGCCCCAGGGCCGAGAGCAGCGCCGGGCGCAGGCCGAAGCGCACCAGCGTCATGGCGATGTTGAGCGCGACGCCGCCGGGCAGGCGGATGATCCGGCCCGGCACGTCCGCGCCCTTGGCCATGTGACTCGCGGAGCGGCCGATCACGTCCCAGAGGACCGAACCGATGCACAGGATGTCGGGAGCGTGGGTGTCTGTCATGGGGATGTTCTGCCCGGTGCGGTTTCGTCGCGCAAGCGCGTTGAGCGGTCAGAGGGTTGAAACTTCGACACGTTTTTCGTCGTGGCTCTTGAGCATGCGGCGGCTTGCGCCAGTATGAGCGGACGTCGGTCCAGGGGAATCATGTCCATGCGTTATCTGTTTCTTTTCTGGCTCGGTCTCGTGGCCGCCACCACTGCCGCCGCCCACGAGGTCAGCCCGGCCATCGCCGACCTGACCGTGACGGATGGCCGCGCCGAGTTCGAACTGGCGTTCAGCGCCGAAGCCGTCATCGCCGGAGTCGATCTTGAAGGAGTTCAGGATACCAACGCGACAGATCAGGCCGCCGAGGTCGATGCCTTGCGCGCGCTGCCGCCCGAAGAGCTGGAGGCACGGCTGCGCGAGACGGTGCCCGACATGGTCGCTGCGATGGATCTGCGCGTCGACGGCGAGCCTGTGCCGCTGGAGGTCGAGAGCATCGCCATCCCGCCGGTTGGCAACGTGGATCTGACCCGCAGCACGGTGCTGGTGCTGTCTGGGCCTGTTCCGCAGGGCGCGGGAGTGGCCGAAATGCAGTGGCCCGCCGAGTACGGCACTCTGATCCTGCGCCAGCAGGGAGTCGAAGAGCCCTATACCGGATACCTGACGGGCGGCGAAGGATCCGGAGAGATCGCCTTGGCGGGCGGCGATGCAGAGACCGGCTGGCAGGCCTTCCTGCGCTACATCCCCGTAGGCTTCGAACATATCGTGCCGCTGGGGCTGGATCACATCCTGTTCGTTCTGGGGCTCTTTTTCCTGTCGACGCGGCTGGGCCCGCTGCTCTGGCAGGTGTCGGCCTTCACGCTCGCGCATACGGTGACGCTGGCGCTGGGGGCGTTGGGATACGTTTCCGTTCCCGCCAGCATCGTGGAGCCGATCATCGCCGCCTCCATCGTCTTCGTCGCGGTCGAGAATGTCGTCAGCAACGGCCTGAGCCGCTGGCGGCCGCTGGTGGTTTTCGTTTTCGGTCTGCTGCACGGGCTGGGATTTGCCTCGGTGCTGGGCGAGTTCGGCCTGCCGCAGGGCCAGTTCGTGCCCGCCTTGCTGGGGTTCAACGTCGGGGTGGAGATCGGGCAGTTGTCGGTGATCGCCGCGGCCTTCGCGCTGGTCTGGGTCGCGCTGCGCGTGGATGCGGTGGACATGGCGGACCGCAGCGGTCTGGTGTTCTACGGCGTGCTGGCGGTTGCTTTTCTCGCGCTTGCCTTCATCACGCCCGAAACCGACCTCGCGGCGGTGCTGGGCGTGGCGCCGCAGGTGTTCTTCATCCCGTTGGCGGGGCTGTCGCTGCTCTGCCTGCTGTCGGTGGTCAATGTCGACAAGCTCGACAGCTACCGGACCTTCGTGGCGGTTCCGGCGTCGGTCGTCATCGCGCTGGTCGGCGCCTGGTGGTTCGTGGAGCGGGTGTTCCTCTGACCCCCTGACGCAAAGCGGCGGACCCCGAAAGGCCCGCCGCTTCAAGCTCGCATCCCGTGTGGTTTACATCATGTAGATGCTTTTCACGTTGACGAATTCCTTCATGCCGAAGCCGCCGTGTTCACGGCCATACCCCGAGTCCTTGACCCCGCCGAACGGCATGTTCGGGATGGCAATGGTGAACCCGTTGACCGAGATCATGCCGGTGTCGAAGTATTTCGACGCCAGTTCGCGCGCCCGGTCGGCATCGCGGGAAAAGATGCCGCCCCCGAGGCCATAGCGGCTGTCGTTGGCGATGCGCATGGCGTCCTCGTCGTCCTTGGCCCTGATGACCGAGGCGACGGGGCCGAACAGCTCATCGTCATAGGCGGGCTGACCGGGTTTCACGTCGACCAGCACGGTCGCGGGATAATAGGCGCCGGTGCGTTCCGGAATGGCGCCGCCGCAGAGCGCCTTCGCACCCTTCTTCAGGCTTTCGTCGACCTGCTTGGCCAGTTCGTCGCGCAGATCGGTGCGCGCCATCGGTCCCAGCTTGGTGCTGTCCTCGGTCGGGTCACCCAGCTCGATCGCGCCCATCTTCTCGGCAAAGCGTTTGACGAAGGCGTCATAGTTCTTCTCGGTGACGATGAAGCGCTTGGCGTTCACGCAGGTCTGACCGTTGTTGTAGACGCGGCCCATGACGCAGGCGTCGACCGCCACGTCGAGATCGGCATCGTCAAGCACCATGTAGGCGTCGTTCGACCCAAGCTCGAGCACTGATTTCTTGAGGTTCTCGGCGGCTTTCTTGGCGATGATCCGGCCAGCCGTGTCGCTGCCCGTCATGGTGACGCCGCGAACGAGGTCATTCTCGATGACTTTGTCGGACTGGTCGTGGTCCACCATCAGCACGGTGAAAAGACCCTTGGGCAGGCCGGCGCGCTCCATGACATCACGAAGGAAAAGGCCGCTGCCGGTGCAGTTCTCGGCATGTTTCAGCAACACGCCGTTGCCGGCCATCAGGTTGGCGACGGAGTAACGCACCACCTGGTAGCAAGGAAAGTTCCACGGCTGGATGCCGTAGATGACGCCGATTGGCGCATAGCTCACAACACCCGTACCGTCGGGAATGCTGCGCTCTTCGTCGGCAAGTTCCGCCGGTCCGTTGTCGGCGGTGAATTCGCAGATCTGCGCGCAAAGCTCGACTTCCTGACGGCTGTCGCCGATCAGCTTGCCGACCTCTTGGGTCATCAGCTGGGCAAAATCTTCCTGGCTGTTCCGAAGTTCCTTCGCGACGGCCCGCAGCAAGCGGCCCCTGTCTTCGGTCGATTTGAGACGCCAGTCGAGGAAGGCGTCGTGGCAGGCCTGCACGGCGTCGCGCGCTTCGGCATCGGTCATGTAGTCGTAGGTGGCGATCTGTTCGTCCGTCGCCGGATTGATGGTGGTGATCTTGCTGCTCATGGGGTACCTCTGATACGAATTTCTGTGTCTGGAGTGGCAACACCTGAAAAGCGCAGGGCTTTCCATCACACTGTCTTGACCAGGCCGGGGCTTGATCCGTGGCGCCGCAGCCTAGGGGTTGCGCGCGGCTGCAAACCCCGCTAAAGGCGCACCACTGTAATCCGCAGGCATGGGCGGGTTTGCGGGGGAGACATCCCCGCAGGTCCACCGGTTGAGGCATCCGCCTCTCTCCCCGTGCCGAGGCGAAAACCGGAAAGGAAACGACCATGGCTCTTCCAGAGTTCTCCATGCGTCAGCTGCTTGAAGCTGGCGTGCACTTCGGCCACCAGACGCAGCGCTGGAACCCCCGCATGGGCGAGTTCATCTACGGCGCGCGCAACGGCATCCACATCATGGACCTGACGCAGACCGTCCCTATGCTGGACGCCGCGCTGAACGTGATCCGCGAAACCGTCGCGAAAAACGGCCGCGTGCTGTTCGTCGGCACCAAGCGCCAGGCACAGCAGCCGATCGCCGAAGCCGCCGAGAAATGCGCGCAGTATTACATGAACCACCGCTGGCTGGGCGGCACGCTCACCAACTGGCAGACCGTGTCCAAGTCGATTGGCCGTCTCAAGGAAATCGACGAGCAGATGGAGCAGGGCGCCGAGGGCCTCACCAAGAAAGAACGCCTGAACATGGAGCGTGACCAGACGAAGCTGCAGGCCTCGCTGGGCGGCATCCGTGAAATGGGCGGCGTGCCCGACCTGCTCTTCGTCATCGACGTGAAGAAAGAGCAGCTGGCCGTGGCCGAAGCCAACAAGCTGGGCATCCCGGTCGTGGCCGTGGTCGACACCAACTGCTCGCCCGACGGCGTCGATTACATCATCCCCGGCAACGACGACGCGGCCCGCGCCATCGCGCTTTACTGCGACCTGGCCAGCCGTGCCGCGCTTGACGGCATGACCGCGCAGATGGGCGCCGCCGGCGTCGACCTGGGCGCGCTCGAAGAGGCGCCGGTCGAGGAAGCTGCCGAAGCCCCGGCCGAGCAGGCCTGAGCCCGGCTGTCGCACCAGCGACATCTCGCGATGACATGAGCGGGTGGCCCACCGGGGCCGCCCGAAATCCAGTTTCATATGAGGAGAGCCGATATGGCGATCACAGCATCCCAGGTGAAAGAACTGCGCGAAATGACCGGCGCAGGCATGATGGACGCCAAGAAGGCGCTGACCGAAACCGACGGCGACATGGACGCCGCGGTTGACTGGCTGCGCACCAAGGGCTTGGCCAAGGCAGCCAAGAAATCCGGCCGCACCGCTGCAGAGGGCCTCGTGGCCGTCAAGGTCGACGGCGGCACCGGCGTCGCGGTCGAGGTTAACTCGGAAACCGATTTCGTCGGCAAGAACGCCGATTTCCAGAAAATGGTCGCGGGCATCGCCGATGCCGCCACCGGCGTCGACTCCGTCGAGGCGCTGATGGCCGCCGACATGGGCGGCAAGACCGTCCAGGACGAGATCACCTCGAAAATCGCCACCATCGGCGAGAATATGTCGGTGCGCCGCATGGCGAAGGTGAGCGGCGACACGGTCGTGTCCTACGTCCACAACGCCGCCGCTGACGGCATGGGCAAGATCGGCGTGCTGGTCGCCATGACCGGCGGCGACGAAGCCTTTGGCCGCCAGGTCGCAATGCACATCGCCGCCGCCAACCCCGCGGCCCTGTCCGAAGCCGATCTGGACCCGGCCGTGGTCGAGAAAGAGCGCCAGGTGCAGATGGACATCGCCCGCGAATCCGGCAAGCCCGAGCAGGTCATCGAGAAGATGATCGTCGGCCGCATGGCCAAGTTCATGGGCGAAGTCACGCTGCTGGGCCAGGCCTTTGTCATCAACCCCGACCTGACGGTCGAGGCCGCGGCGAAAGAGGCCGGTGCGACGATCACGGCCTATGTGCGCATGGAAGTCGGCGAAGGTATCGAGAAGGTGCAGGAAGATTTCGCCGCCGAGGTCGCGAAGGCAGCTCAGGGCTAATCCGGGCCGGTCGGGGCAGGGGACACGGGTCCACCTGCCCTTGTCCGCATCTCGCCGAAAATGAAGGAGCCGCCCTGATCATCAGGACGGCTCCTTTTATTTTTCCCGACGCACCCCGAATTGGGGATGAGAGGTGCGTTCGGGAGTGCCGACCTGCCGATGAATATACACCAGTCAGGCCGACGCCCGGCTTGCGCCGGCAGACGCAAAGAGCCTTGAAATACCAAGGGTTTGCACCTGACGTCCCCAGGCTAAAGCCACCACTCACGGAACAGTGACAAGATGCCAATTAACCCAGCGTCAAGGAAGTCCGGATTTCCTTACCCGCCGGTTGAGCGCGATTTTTCACGCTGCATTCACGGGCGCGGCCTGCGCAACAGTCCCGGTCAGGCTTCGAGCACGAACATCTGATTCTGAAACGCCGCCTTGAGCACCGCCTGCGCCGTGGTTTCGACGTTCAGCGCGTCGCGGGCCAGCCGCAGGTGCTTTTCGATCGTGGCCTGGGTCAGGCCCATGATCTGTGCGATATCCTGTGTGGTCTTGCCGTCGCCGACCCATTGCAGCGCCTCGCGCTGGCGCCGTGTCAGCGTGCGGTTGGGCGGAGTGTATGGCAGCGACAGGATCTTCAGATGCACGATGTTGTTGATCAGCTGGATGTCGTCGCCATGCTGATCCCAGACAAGATCCACGTCGCGCTGGGTCAGCCCTGCGCGCGCAGTCAACGCGATGGCGCCCTTGGCCCGGGTCGACACCGACCGGAAGCTGATCGAATACCCGGCCTTGACGCCCTTGGAGAGATTGAACTCCATGACCCGGCGTTCCTTGGTGGTCAGAAGCCCTTTCTCGGCCATCTCGCCCAGGATACGCCAGCTGCAGGCGCCGTTGTTGTCCAGCGCCCATTTGACCATCGGCCCGTGGCTGTAATGGCCTTCCTCGATGAAGACATCGGAATAGGACGGATCGTGGTTGGTCAGGATGACGAAATCGTTCGGGTCGCCCAGGGAATGCGCGGTGCGGAAGCGTGTGAAGCCGTAGAGCAGCCTGTCGAAGCCGTAACCCGCCATGCGCTCGCAATGCATCGCCCAGAGCAGCTCGACATTGTCCACCTGGGTCAGCGAGATCAGCCAGCTGCGCAGGTCCGGCGTCACTTCGCGGCCTCCAGGTGACCCAGCAGCGCGTCCATCGCCAGCACGTAACCGCGCGCGCCGAAGCCGCAGATCTGCCCGACGGCCACGGGCGCGATCCAGCTTTTGTGGCGGAAGCTTTCGCGGGCGTGGATGTTCGACAGGTGCAATTCGACCACCGGCACCTCGGCGGACGAAATCGCGTCCATCAGCGCGATCGACGTATGGGTCAGGGCGCCGGCATTGAGGATGATGCCATCCTGCTCGCCGCGCGCGGCGTGGATGCTGTCGATCAGAACGCCTTCGTGGTTGGACTGCGCAAAGTCGATGGTCGCGCCGCAGGTCTCGGCATGGGCGCGGCACATCTTCTCGATATCCGCGAGGGTGGTCGCGCCGTAAACCTCGGGCTGCCGCGTGCCCAGCAGGTTGAGGTTCGGACCGTTGAGAATGAGGATCCTGCGCATGTTCGATTTCCTTGAATGCCGTAAAGTCTTAAAGGAGGTGCGGGCATTCTGTCCAGCACCCGCGGGACTGAAAGAGCGCAAACCGCGGGCAAATGGCCGCAGTCTTGAAATCAAGGGGTTAGCGGCCCTTCTGAAGCGTCTTTTATTTACATAATACTGATTATACGAATTACATTAACGGACCGGGCAAGGTCTGAACCTGGTCACGAAGCATCCCCTATCTTTCCAATGAAAAAAAGCCGCGACCGGAGCCGCGGCTTTTGAGCCCGATTGATACCACCGGTCGATCAGAAGAACGCCTGTAGGTCCGTCTGTGCGCGGCCCAGGATCAGCGCGTGCACGTCATGGGTCCCCTCGTAGGTGTTCACCGTTTCGAGGTTGACCATGTGGCGGATCACCTGGAATTCCGCAGAGATCCCGTTGCCGCCGTGCATGTCGCGGGAAAGTCGTGCAATATCAAGTGCCTTGCCGCAGTTGTTGCGCTTGATCAGGCTGATCATCTCGGGCGCGGCCTGTGCCTCGTCCATCAAACGGCCAACACGCAGCGAGGCCTGCAGGCCAAGCGTGATCTCGGTCTGCATGTCAGCGAGCTTTTTCTGAAACAGCTGCGTCTGCGCCAGCGGACGGCCGAACTGCTTGCGGTCGAGGCCGTACTGGCGCGCGGCGTGCCAGCAGAATTCCGCGGCCCCCATGACGCCCCAGGAAATGCCGTAACGCGCCCGGTTCAGACATCCAAAAGGCCCTTTAAGCCCTTGAACATTGGGCAACAAAGCGTCTTCGCCCACTTCGACGCCATCCATGACGATCTCGCCGGTGACGCTCGCGCGCAGGGACAGCTTGTTGCCGACCTTCGGCGCGCTCAGCCCCTTCATACCCTTTTCCAGCACAAAGCCCCGGATCTTGCCGCCATGCGCGTCGGATTTCGCCCAGATAACAAAGACATCCGCGATGGGGCTGTTGGAAATCCACATCTTGGAGCCGCTGATGCGGTAGCCGCTGTCGGTCTTTTCGGCGCGTGTCTTCATGCCCGCGGGATCGGACCCGGCATCGGGTTCGGTCAGACCGAAGCAGCCGATGTATTCGCCGCTCGCCAGCTTCGGCAGATATTTCTGCCGCTGCTCTTCGGAGCCATAGGCGTAGATGGGATACATCACGAGGCTCGACTGTACGGACATCATCGACCGGTAACCGGAATCCACCCGCTCGATTTCGCGCGCGACAAGGCCGTATGCCACGTAGGACGATCCCAGCCCGCCGTATTCCTCGGGCACGGTGATGCCCAGCAGGCCCATCTCGCCCATCTCGCGGAAGATCTCGGGCTCGACCTTTTCCTCGTTATAGGCGGCGATCACCCGCGGTTGCAGCTTTTCCTGAGCATAGGACCGCGCGCTCTCGGCGATCATGCGCTCGTCTTCGCTCAGCTGGTCGGACAGGCGGAACGGGTCCTGCCAGTCGAACCGCCCCAGGTCGGGCGCGTCCTTGGCCTTGAGGCTCGGTTTTGTCGGTGACATCTCGTTCATGGGTGCGGCTCCTTTTCGATTTGCAAGAGTATAGCTTGCAAAAGCCGCAATCAAAAACGACAATACCGCATGGTTTCGTGAGAAAAATGCAAATGTCCCTCGCCCGCCGCCTGCTGCCACCCCTTGGCGCGCTCCGTGCCATAGAGGCGCTGGACCGGCTTGGCACGGCTGCTGCCGCCGCATCCGAGCTGAACCTGAGCCAAAGCGCCGTGAGCCGCCAGTTGCAAACGCTGGAAGATCACCTGGGCGCGCCCCTCCTGATCCGCGACAGGCGCAGCCTCGGCCTGCGGCCCGAGGCGCGCGACTACGCCGCCACGGTACGCGAGGCGCTGGCGCAGATCGCCAATGCCTCGGTCGCGCTGCGCATGGGCGCGCGCGGCGGCGAGCTGAGCCTTGCCATCCTCCCGAGCTTCGGCATGCGCTGGCTGGTGCCGCGCCTTCCCGATTTCACCCGTCGCCACCCGGAGGTGACGATCAACCTGACCACCCGGCTGAGGCCGTTCAACTTTGCCTCGGAACCCTTTGACGCTGCGATACAATTCGGTGATGGATGGGAGAATACGCACAGGCTGGAACTGATGCGCGAAGAGGTGCTGCCGGTCTGCGCGCCGGCGCTTCTGCCGCAGGGACCGGCGCCGCTGGACCGTCTGGCCAGGCTGCCGCTTCTGCATATCCAGACGCGGCCAGAGGCCTGGCGCGACTGGTTCCGGCATCATGGCAGCGATCCCGGTCCCCTGCCCGGCACCACCTTCGACCAGTTCACCACGATCCTGCAAGGCGCGCTGCACGGGCTCGGCGTGGCGCTGATGCCGGATTACCTGGTGAACGAAGGCCTTGCCAACGGCACCCTGATCCGTGCGGCGGATGTCGCTCCGGTCAGCCTGGGCGCCTATCACCTGGTCTGGCCCGCCGACCGCACACCCAGCCCGGCGCTGGACCGGTTCCGCGACTGGCTGGCGCTGCAGGCGGACGAAGGCGAGGCATTGCCAAGATAGCGACATCTTATCAGATTGTTACGCGTCACTTCTTATCCAGTACGACAGGCGTATCACGGCTGGCCGTTTTGAAGGTTCCCGTCCTGACTGTTTCGTGATGCAACAGGCCCGCCCGCGATGCGTTGGCTCTTCAGTTTCAACGAGAGGAGACCCCAATGACCGTCAGCCGTCTGATTTGCTTTACCGTCACCGGTGCGCTCGCCACCTCCGCGGCCTGCGCGCAGGAATTCCAGCGCGGTGACCGCAACACGGCCCTTGAGCCCCAGAACCCGAGCCAGTTCCGCGCCGCGCTCAAATCTTCCGGTATCACGCTGGAGCAGGAGGTGATCGCCGAGGGCCTGGAGCATCCCTGGGGCATCGAGGTGCTTCCCGAAGGCGGTTATCTCGTGACCGAGCGCCCGGGCCGCCTGCGCCATGTCGCAACAGACGGTACATTGTCCGATCCGATCAGCGGCGTGCCGGAGGTGGTCGCGCAGGATCAGGGCGGGCTTCTGGACGTGGCACTCGCCCCCGATTTCGCCGAAAGTCGCCGGGTCTATCTGAGCTATGCCAAGCCGGTGGGTGACGGGCTGTCAGCTACCGCTGCCGCTTATGGCACGCTCAACCAGGACATGACCGCGCTTGAAGATGTCACCGACATCTTCGTGCAGTCGCCCGGGTCCACGGTGGACAAGCATTTCGGCAGCCGCGTGGTCTTCGACGGTGACGGTCATGTCTACATCACCACCGGCGAGCATTCTTCGCCGGAGTACCGCGTCTATGCGCAGGACCTCGACAAGACCTATGGCAAGGTCATTCGCCTGACGCTCGACGGCGAGGTTCCGGACGGCAACCCGTTCGTCGACCAGGAGGGTGCGATGCCCGAAATCTGGTCCTACGGTCACCGCAACATGCAAGGCGCGATGATGCGCGACGGCGAGCTCTGGACGATCGAGCACGGGCCGCAGGGCGGCGACGAGCTCAACAAGATCGAGCCGGGCACCAACTATGGCTGGCCGGTGATCTCTTACGGCCAGAACTACAGCGGCACCGACATCGGCGAAGGGATCGCGGCCAAGGACGGCATGGCGCAGCCGGTCTATTTCTGGGACCCGGTGATCGCGCCGGGCGGCATGCTGACCTATGAGGGCGACGTCTTTTCCGACTGGCAGGACGACGTCTTTATCGGATCGCTCTACCCCGGCGGCATCGTGCGGCTTGACCTCGAGGACGGCACCGTGGTGGCAGAAGAGCGCCTGGCGATGGACCTCGGCCGGGTGCGCGATCTGGAGGTCGACTCGGATGGCACGCTTCTGGCGATCACCGACACCGACAACGGCGTGCTGGTGCGCCTGTCGCCGCAAAGCTAGGCAGACGGTCGGCGGGAAACAGCACACCGCCCGGTTGAATCAGCAGGAATTGGCCCGCGTCGCAGCGCGGGCCTTTTCAGCTTGCAGGGTGCGGGTCTAGGTGGGTGCATGACCTCACGTTCCCGCCTCCATCCGGCGCTTGCGGCGCTGCTGCTCTGGACAACCGCTGCCTTGGCCCAGACCGACACCCCTGCCCCTGCGGCACTGTCTCCCGAAACGCTGGCGCGTGATCTGCGCGCGGCGTCCGGCGCCCCGGCCGTGGGCGTCGGCTGGTATCGCAACGGCGGCATGCGCATCGCGACAGCGGGCGTGCGGGCCCGCGGAACGGATGCGGCGGCGGACCGGCAGGACCTGTGGCACATCGGGTCGAACGGCAAGGCGATGACCGCGACCCTGGCCGCGCGGCTGGTCGAGGCCGGGGTGATTGGCTGGAACGACACCGTGGGTCAGCGCCTGGGCGACCTATCCCCACGCGCGGCCTACCGCGACGTGACGCTGGAGATGCTGCTGGCGCACCGCGGCGGAGTGGTGGCGAATGTGGGCTTTTTCTCTGCCCGGTCCTTTGTCGGCAGCCTGTCGGATCGCGATGTCGTCAAGGACCGCCGGGACTACGCCCGCGAGGTGCTGGGCAAGGATCCCGTTGCCGAACCGGGCACGGAGTTCGTCTATTCCAACGCCGGTTACGTGGTCGCGGGCGCGATGATCGAAGCCGCCACCGGCCAGAGCTGGGAAGAGCTGATCGACGCCTGGGTGTTCGAGCCGCTGGACATGGAAACGGCGGGTTTCGGCGCGCCCGGCAATGCCGTGACGCTGAGCCAGCCGCGCGGTCACGGCGGCCCGTTTCCCTGGTCGCGCGGCGCCGTCGCTCCGGGGCCCGAGGCCGACAACATTCCGGCGCTGGGGCCCGCAGGCACCATCCACATGAGCCTGCGCGACCATCTGAAGTTCCTGCGCGCGCATCTCGAACGGCCGCAGGGCTTTCTGGCGCGGGACAGCTGGAACCGGTTGCAGGACGACGTGCAGGGTCAGAATTACTCACTGGGATGGGCGTTGCGCGACACCGGTGCGCTGGTGCATGCAGGATCGAACACCCTGTGGTTCAACATCGTGCTCGTCGACCCGGAGCGCGGCATCGCCGTGGTCCTTTCAGCCAACGACGGGGCGGCGGGCCGCGTCCGCCCGGCGATGGAGCAGACCCTGACCCGCATGCTGCCCGCGCTCGCCCCTGCCGCAGGTCAGTGAGCCGCCTTTTCCTTGCCGCCGAATAGCGATGACCAGACCGGCGCCACCACCTTGACCCCGACGGGGATCAGGATCAGCCCCCAGACAAAGCCGATGACGAAATCCACCGCCGCGGTGATGCCCCATTCCAGCGCAGGCTGGCCCTGCCCGTAGGCGACGGCCAGATCGTGGATGAACTCCTCGGGCCAGTGCCAGCCCATTTCGTGCAGCGAATGCACGATGATCGACCCGCCGACCCAGAGCATCGCCGCCGTGCCGATGATGGCCAGCGCTTTGAGCAGCCAGGGCATGAACTTGACGATGGCGCGGCCGAGCCAGCGCCCGAAGCCGGTCCGGGCAACCTGGCTCAGCCAGAGGCCGATATCGTCCATCTTCACGATCACCGCCACGGACCCGTAGACCGCCGCCGTGATCAGCACCGCGACCACCGCCAGCGTCGCGGCCTGCATCCAGAAATTCGGCGCTTCGATGGCAGAGAGCGAGATCACCATGATCTCGGCCGAGAGGATGAAGTCGGTCTTGATGGCGCCTTTCACCTTCTGCTCTTCCAGGTGCATCGGGTCCTTCACCGCGTGGCTGCCGTCCGGCCCGCCCGAGGTCTCGTCGTGTTTCGTCAGCGCGTGGACGATCTTTTCCGCTCCCTCGAAGGCCAGGTAACTGCCGCCCAGGATCAGCAGCGGCCAGACCAGCCAGGGCGCGAAGGCCGCCATGAGCAATGCGGCGGGCATCAGGAACACCAGCTTGTTGATCAGCGATCCGCGCGCGATGCGCCAGATGATCGGCAATTCGCGCGCCGGCGCGAATCCCTGCACGTATTTCGGGGTGACCGCCGCGTCGTCGATGATGACCCCAGCCGTCTTCGACCCGGCCTTCATCGCCGCCGCGCCGATGTCGTCGACAGACGCCGCCGCGACCTTTGCGATGGCCGACACATCGTCCAGCAGTGCCAGTAGTCCGCTCATGCCCGTTCCCCCGTCTTTTCCGTCGTTGTCTTTTCCGTCGTTGCCTGCATCACATAGCGCCCGCCGCCCTGCGCGGCCAGTACAAGGCAGCCGCCGGCAATCGCCCAGTTCTTGACGAAGATGCTCATTTGCCACGGATCGGACGGGATGAAATGGAACGCGCTGGTCACGATGCAGTAGAACGCCGCCGCATACCCGACCGGGCGCAGCCAGAGCCCGAGGATCAGTGCCAGCGCCGCGCCGGCGTTGAACAGCGTCGCGGGCCAGACCAGCCAGACCGGCAAGCCCATCCCGGCCAGCAGGCCCTGCGCCGCAGCCGGGTCCACCGCCTTCTGCACCGTGCCTGCCACGAACAATGCCGCGATCAGCACGCGGCCGACCAGTGCCGACAAGTCCTGCATCTCCGCTCCTTCCGCGATTCTGCCCGATGTTAGCGCAACCCCGCGTCCTGCGTTAGCGCAACCGGCCACGTTTATCGCTAACGCTCTGACCAAATTGGATTTTTGACCTATGCATGCGCAGCATTGGCCGGTAGACCGCAGGCAACCGTCGGATAGGAGAGCACAGTATGACCGTCACCCTGGGGATCAACGGATTTGGCCGGATCGGGCGTTGCACGCTGGCACATATCGCCGAAAGCGCCCGCAACGACGTGCAGGTGGTCAAGATCAACGCCACCGGCCCGCTCGAGACCTCGGCGCATCTGCTGCGCTACGATTCGGTGCACGGCCGTTTCGGCGGCGAGGTGCGGATCAAGGGTGACACGATGGATCTGGGTCGCGGGCCGATGCAGATGTTCTCGACCTACGATCCCGAAGAGCTCGACTGGTCCGGGTGCGACGTCGTGCTGGAATGCACCGGGCAGTTCAACGACGGGCACAAGGCCGACGTGCACCTGCGCCGCGGCGCGCGCAAGGTGCTGATCTCGGCCCCCGCCAAGAACGTGGCGCGTACCGTGGTCTACGGCGTCAACCACCGCGAGCTGCTGCCCGAGGACGGCATGGTGTCGAACGGGTCCTGCACCACCAACTGCCTGGCGCCGCTGGCCAAGGTGCTGGACGAAGCCTTCGGCATCGAAAGCGGCATCATGACCACGGTGCACAGCTACACCGGCGACCAGCCGACGCTCGACCGCCGGCACAAGGACCTCTACCGCGCCCGCGCCGCCGCCATGGCGATGATCCCGACCTCGACCGGGGCGGCCAAGGCTTTGGGAGAGGTGCTGCCGAACCTCAAGGGCAAGCTCGACGGCACCGCCATGCGGGTGCCGACGCCCAACGTCTCGGCGGTGGACCTGACCTTCGAAGCGGGCCGCGACGTGACCGTGGACGAGGTCAACGCCGCGGTGAAGGACGCGGCTTCGGGCCGGATGGGCACGGTGCTGGCCTACGATCCCGAACCCAAGGTGTCGATCGACTTCAACCACACCACCGCAAGCTCGATCTTCGCGCCGGACCAGACCAAGGTCGTGGGCAAGCGTCTGGTGCGGGTGCTCGCGTGGTACGACAACGAATGGGGGTTCTCGGCGCGCATGGCAGATGTCGCCGCCGCCATGGGCCGCCTGCTGCACTGACACCGCGCGCAGTCCGCCACGCAAGGCCCGGACCCATCGGTCCGGGCCTTTTCATGTCCGCCGACTCGGTCAGAAGAAACGTGACAGGCGCGCGGGGCTCTGGCATCACCGGCACCAGACCAAACCGGGAGCCGCGCCGCGCCATGACCAACCGCATTGCCATCATGCTGGGGCTTGCGCTGCTGATCGCCCTGGCGGTGGATTACTGGCTTTACGACACCGAACACCTTGTGTTTCTGGCCAAGAAGTTCTTTGCTCTGCTCGATTGGATGGCCTTCTGGCGCTAGATACGCCGGTGGGCCGATGGCTTGACTTGAACCGGGCGATTTGATTGTTAGCGGTAACACCCGCGCAATCGCCTCATAGAGCCGACCAGAGACAGAGGAAGGGATCACATGACCACCAAAGTTGCCATCAACGGATTCGGACGCATCGGCCGCAACGTGCTGCGCGCCATCGTGGAATCGGGCCGCACCGATATCGAGGTCATCGCCATCAACGACCTTGGCCCGGTCGAGACCAACGCTCACCTGCTGCAATTCGACAGCGTACACGGCCGTTTCCCGGCCGAGGTCAAGACCACCGAGGACACCATCGACGTGGGCCGCGGGCCGATGAAGGTCACCGCCCTGCGCGACCCGGCCGAACTGCCCTGGAGCGACGTGGACGTGGTTCTGGAATGCACCGGCATCTTCACCTCGAAGGAAAAGTGCCAGGCGCATCTGGAAAACGGCGCGAGCCGCGTGCTGATCTCGGCGCCGGGCACCAATGCCGACAAGACCATCGTCTACGGCGTCAACCACGACACGCTGACCAAGGACGACATCATCGTCAGCAACGCCTCCTGCACCACCAACTGCCTGTCGCCGGTGGCCAAGGTGCTAAACGATGCCATCGGCATCACCCGCGGTTTCATGACCACGATCCACAGCTATACCGGCGACCAGCCGACGCTGGACACCATGCACAAGGATCTTTACCGCGCCCGCGCCGCGGCCTTGAACATGATCCCCACCTCGACGGGGGCCGCCAAGGCCGTAGGCCTCGTTCTGCCCGACCTCGCCGGCAAGCTCGACGGTGTGGCGATCCGGGTGCCGACGCCGAACGTGTCGGTGGTGGATCTGACGTTCGAGGCGACGCGCGACACCTCGGTGCAAGAGATCAACGACGCGATCAAGGCCGCCGCCGACGGGCCGCTCAAGGGTATTCTCGGCTATACCGACCGGCAGCTCGTGAGCATGGATTTCAACCACGACCCGCATTCGTCGATCTTCCACATCGACCAGACCAAGGTCATGGAAGGCACCATGTGCCGCATCCTGAGCTGGTACGACAACGAATGGGGCTTCTCCAACCGCATGGCCGACACCGCCGTGGCGATGGGCAAGCTGATCTGACTGCGCTTTCATCGGACCGATGCATGACCGGCAGGGAGCGGCCCCTGCCGGTCTTTTTCTGTGCGGGCGGTGTTCATCGCCCGAGGCGACGCTTCAGTCGCCGGACACCGCGCCGCGTGAGGCGGCGTAGCCCGCTGCCGCGGGGGGCAGAAGGCTATGTGTGACAGGCGGGGGTGCGGTGAAAGCGCCGGGCAGGACCGTGTGGGCGGTCTTCGGCGCGGCCGGCGCGAGGCCGGGATCGAAACCCGCATCTTTGACGGGCGGAACGCTGTCGGTCGGCCTTTGGCCGGAAGGAGGCGGCGCAACGTGCGGTACGGCACGGATCATCAGGATTCTCCTGCATTGCGATAAGCCCTGACTACGCCCTAAAACTTGCCAAAGGCTTACCGCTTGCGTTGCAATTTCTGCATGGCGGCTTTGGAAACGGGTCAATTGTGCTGCGCCGCAGCATGCCTATGTTGGCGCTAACGGAAGCAACGGACATTACAGGAGACACGCCATGACCTTCTCCAGCCTGAAACAGCGCATCGACCGCCACCGGGCCTATTCTCGCACCCGCCGCGAACTCCGGGCCTTGCCCTTGCACGTGCGGCTCGACCTCGACATCGCCGGGATCGAGGACCAGGTGGCGCGCCGCGCCGTCTATCGGCAGGGCGCCTGACCTATAGCGTTCCGCGTTTGACTTTACATGAAGATCATCACGTAACGCTTTGAAATACTGTACTTCAGTCAGCGATTGGTGAGTCAGGTTTTGCGCGGAACGATTTAGCCGAACTTGTCCTGCAGGGCGGCGCGTACCGGGGGTGTCACGAACTTGCTGACATCCCCGCCCAGCCGGGCGATTTCCTTGACCAGCTTGGAGGCAATCGCCTGGTGCCGGGCCTCGGCCATCAGGAACACGGTCTCGATGGAATCGTCGAGAGACCGGTTCATCCCGACCATCTGGAACTCGTATTCGAAATCCGCCACCGCCCGCAGGCCGCGGATGATCACCCCGGCGCCCACGTCGCGGGCGCAGTCGATCAGCAGGTTGTCGAAGGGATGGGCAACGATCTCGGTGCCGGTCTGCTCCGACAGGCTTTGCATCTCTGCTTCGATCATCGCGACGCGCTGGTCCAGATCAAACAGCGGACCCTTGTCGCGGTTGATCGCCACGCCGATGACCAGCCGGTCGACCAGCCGCGCCGCGCGGCGGATGATGTCGATATGCCCGTGGGTGATCGGATCGAAGGTTCCGGGATAAAGTCCGATGCGCAAAAGCTGCCCCCCTCTGGCCGTGACGGGCGCAAGATCAAAGGGGGCCGCCCCGCATCCGCCCGTGCGTCTTTCAGTTGCGCTGCACGCAACAATATTGCGCACGCCAATGCAAGCGCGAAGTGCCCGGCCCTGCCCCGCGTCGCGGAATCAGTAGCCCATGATCATGCCTTCGAGGGCGCTTTTTTCCATCGCCAGTTCGCTCAGCCGTGCCTTGACCACGTCGCCGATGGTGATGAGGCCCACAAGGGTCCCGTCTTCGATCACCGGCATGTGGCGAAACCGGCCTTCGGTCATGCGCTTGAGCACCGAATCCGCCTCTTCGTCGCGATGCGTGGTCTGCAATTTCGAGGTCATGTACTCGCTGACCTTCGCGTCGAGGCATGCGGCGCCGTTGGCGGCCAGATGCTTGACGATGTCGCGCTCCGAAAGGATGCCCAGGGCGACCGATCCGTCTTCCGAAATGACGACCGTCCCGATGCGCCGTTCCGCCAGCAGCTTGGCCGCGTCCGACACCAGGGCGTCGGGCGGCACGGTGACCACGCCGTCATCGGCCTTGCTTTTCAGAATATGGTGCACCTGCATCTTGAAAACCTCCCGCGATCAATGCGTTGTCTTCTCAGCGTCCCCCTGCGATGGCCGATCTGTCAAGTCAGACCTTCGAGTCTCTGCACTTCTTTGCGCAATCCGTCCGCCAGGGCGGCGGAAAACCGGTTCATGCGCTCGAGCCGCCGGTCGTCGGCATGACGCACGAGGTAGAAGCTGCGCGTGAGGCTGATCCGGTCGGGCAGCACCTTCACCAGGTCCGGTGCGGCGGGCAGCGCGAAATCGTGCACGATGCCCAGCCCCGCCCCCTGCCGCAGCCACTGGAACTGCACCGCCACGGAATTCGACGCAAGGTCGACCCGGTCAAGCCCCATCTCGGCCAGGTAGTCGAGTTCCTTGTCGAAGACCATGTCGGGAATGTAGCCGACCACCGGATGTTCCCGCAGAGCGTCCAGCCCGGTCACCGGCGCCTGGGCATCAAGGTAGCCGCGGGTCGCGGCAAGGTGCAGACGGTAGTCGGTGATCTTCTGCACGCTCAGCCGCCCGGCATTGGGCGGGCTCACGGTGATCGCCATGTCCGCCTCGCGCTTGGACAGGTTCACCACGCGCGGCAGAGACAGGATCTGCAATTCCAGCGCCGGGTTGTCGCGCGCGATCGCGGCGCAGACCTGCGGCAGAAGAAAGGTGGCGCAGCCGTCCGGCGCGCCGATGCGGATCTGGCCAGACAGGCCCTCGGTCGCGCCCGCCACCGCCTCGGACGCGGCCTGCATCGCCTGTTCGGCCTCCTCGGCATGGCGCAGGAGCCGCCCGCCCGCCTCGGTCAGCGCATAACCCTGCGGCGACTTGGCGAAGAGCGGCGTGCCCAACTCCTGTTCCAGACGCGCGATGCGCCGGCCCACGGTCGCCGGGTCCATCCGCAGGGTGCGGCCCGCGCCCGACAGGCTTTCGCCGCGCGCGACGGACAGGAAAATCCGCATGTCATCCCAGCGTTCCATCGCCCTGCCCTTGCAATCTTGCAAAACCTTTTTGGAAACTTGCCCCTGTGACAGGCAAAATTGCAAGGCTAGAGTGGCGGCAAAATCAGGAGGATTCCATGCAAGAGCTGACACATTACATCGACGGCGCCCAGGTCAAGGGCGGCTCGGGCCGCTTTGCCGACGTCATGAACCCCGCCACCGGCGAGGTGCAGGCCCGCGTGCCGCTGGCCAGCGCCGACGAGTTGAACGATGCCGTCGCCCGCGCCGCCGAGGCACAGAAAGCCTGGGGCGCCACCAACCCGCAGCGCCGCGCGCGGGTGATGATGAAGTTCGGCGCGCTGATCAACGAACACATGGACGAACTGGCCGAACTGGTCAGCCGCGAACACGGCAAGACCCTGCCCGACGGTCGCGGCGACGTGCAGCGCGGGCTCGAGGTGGTCGAGGTCTGCATGGGCGCGCCGCACATGCTCAAGGGCGAGTTCACCGACGATGGCGGCCCGGGCATCGACCTGTGGTCCATGCGCCAACCCCTTGGCGTCGTTGCCGGAATTACACCCTTCAACTTCCCCGCCATGATCCCGCTGTGGAAGATGGCCCCGGCGCTGGCCTGCGGCAACGCGATGATCCTGAAGCCGTCGGAACGCTGTCCCTCGACGTCGCTGCGTCTCGCCGAACTGCTGAAGGAAGCCGGCCTGCCCGACGGCGTGCTGCAGGTGGTCAACGGCGACAAGGAGGTCGTGGACGCGATCCTCGACAACGAGACGATCCAGGCGGTGGGCTTCGTCGGCTCCACCCCGATCGCGCAGTACATCTACGGCCGCGCCGCCAACAACGGCAAGCGCGCGCAGTGCTTCGGCGGCGCCAAGAACCACATGATCATCATGCCCGACGCCGACCTCGACAAGGCCGCCGACGCTCTGGTGGGCGCGGGCTATGGCGCGGCGGGCGAACGCTGCATGGCGATCTCGGTTGCGGTTCCGGTGGGCGAGGAAACCGCCGACCGGCTCATCGAAAAGCTGGTGCCGCGGGTCGAAAAGCTCAAGGTCGGCCCCTACACCGCCGGGGAAGACGTGGATTACGGACCGGTCATCACCGCGCAAGCGAAAGAGCGGATCGAACGGCTCATCACCTCGGGCGTCGACCAGGGCGCGGAGCTGGTCATCGACGGTCGCAACTTCTCCCTGCAAGGCTATGAAAACGGGTACTTTATCGGCCCGTCGCTGTTCGACCGCGCGACCCCGGACATGGAGATTTACAAAGAGGAAATCTTTGGCCCCGTCCTGACCCAGGTGCGCGCCGGCTCTTACGAAGAGGCGCTGAAGCTGACCATGGACAACCCCTACGGCAACGGCACGGCGATCTACACCGCCGATGGCGACACCGCCCGCGACTTCGCCCATCGGGTCAACGTGGGCATGGTCGGCATCAACTTCCCCATCCCGGTGCCGCTCAGCTATCACACCTTTGGCGGCTGGAAGAAATCGGCCTTCGGCGACCTCAACCAGTACGGCCCCGACGCCTTCCGCTTCTACACCAAGACCAAGACCGTCACCGCGCGCTGGTTCTCGGGCATCAAGGACGGCGGCGAGTTCAACTTCAAGCCGATGGATTGAGGCCGAACGCCATCCGACCGACAGACGCCGGGCCATCGCGCCCGGCGTTTTCTTTCGGCACCGGTGCCCGGGCGCGCCCACTTGCCCTGCGCGCCCCGCTCTGCTCAAGTGACATGCGCAGCGCATCGGGGAGGAGCCCATGCAGGAACCCGCCTTCAGCATCGGCATCGAAGAGGAGTACCTTCTCGTCGATCCCGACACCATGGCCCTGGCCGAGGCGCCCGTGGGCCTGATGGAGGCCTGCGCGGCAGAGCTCGAAGACCAGGTCAGCCCGGAATTCCTGCAGTGCCAGATCGAGATCGGCACCAAGGTCTGCGCCGACATCGGTGCGGCGCGCGACGACCTCAAGCGCCTGCGCAGCGCCGTGGCCAAGCACGCGGGCAGGTTCGGCCTCGCGCCCATCGCCGCCTCCTGCCACCCGCTCGCGGACTGGAAACAGCAGACCCACACCGACAAGGACCGCTACAACGCGCTCAGCCGCGACATGGGCGGCATCGTCCGGCGGATGCTGATCTGCGGCTGCCACGTGCACGTGGGCATCGACGACAACTGGCTGCGCACCGACCTCATGCGGCAGATGTCGTATTTCCTGCCGCACCTGCTGGCGCTTTCGACCTCCTCGCCGTTCTGGCAGGGCGAGGACACCAAGATGGCCTCGTATCGCATCTCGGTCTTCGACAACATGCCGCGCACCGGACTGCCGCCGCAGTTCGAGACCTGGGAGGATTTCCAGCGCTCGGTGCAGATCCTCAAGGACGTGGGCGTGATCGAGGACAGCTCCAAGATCTGGTGGGACCTGCGGCCCTCCGCCGCCTATCCGACGCTCGAGACGCGGATCATGGACGTCTCGCCTCGGCTCGAACACACGCTGACGCTGGCGGCGTTGAATCAGTGCCTGCTGCGGATGCTCTGGCGGCTTCGGGTGAAGAACCAGCGCTGGCGCATCTACGACCGCTTCCTCATCGGCGAAAACCGCTGGCGCGCGCAGCGCTACGGCGTGACCGAGGGGCTGATCGACTTCGGCCAGGGCGCCATCGTGCCCTTCGAGACGCTGGTCGAGGAACTGATCGCGCTGATCGAGGAAGACGCCGGCATACTCAACTGCCACCGCGAGGTCGAACGCGCGCGCGAAATCGTCCAATGCGGCACCTCGGCCAGCCGCCAACGCCGTGTCGCCGAAGAGGCCAAGGCCGCTGGCCAGGATCACGAAGGGCAGATGCGCGCCGTGGTGGCGCATCTGATCGAGGAGTTCATGGCCGATGTCTGACGCACGCCGCCGCCCGCGCCAAAAATCCCCCGTGGATTTTTGCCAATTTTCCTTGAGGAAAATTGCCTCCGGCGGCAGGTTGCGTGAGATGAATTAAACATCCGTTCAATTCCGACCACCGACACTCCCGAACGAGGCCCCATGGATTTCGCGCTCTCCGACGAACAAACCGCCATCTTCGACATGGCTTTCGCTTTCGGGCAGGAACGGATCGCCCCCCATGCCCGCACCTGGGAAGCCGAGGGCACCATTCCCAAGGATCTCTGGCCGCGCCTCGCGGAGCTTGGCTTCGGCGGCCTCTATGTCTCCGAAGAGGCAGGCGGCGCGGGCCTCAGCCGGCTCGACGCCACGCTGGTCTTCGAGGCGCTCAGCATGGCCTGCCCCTCGGTCGCGGCCTTCCTGTCGATCCACAACATGTGCGCGCGCATGATCGACAGCTTCGGCTCGGACGAGATGAAGGCCCGAGTCCTTCCGTCCGCGCTGTCCATGAACACCGTGTTCAGCTACTGCCTGACTGAACCGGGATCGGGCTCCGACGCCGCGGCACTCAAGACCCGCGCCAGCCGCAGCAACGCGGGCTACGTGCTGAACGGCACCAAGGCCTTCATCTCCGGCGGCGGCTATTCCGACGCCTATGTCACCATGGTCCGCACCGGCGAGGACGGCCCGCGCGGCATCACCGCGCTGCTGGTCGAGGACGGGGCACCGGGCCTCAGCTTCGGCGGGCTCGAGGACAAGATGGGCTGGCGCAGCCAACCCACCCGCGCGGTTCAGTTCGATGACTGCCAAGTCCCGTCCGAGGCGCTGCTGGGCGAGGAAGGCCAGGGCTTCCGCTATGCCATGGCGGGGCTCGACGGCGGGCGGCTCAACATCGCCGCCTGCTCACTGGGCGCGGCGCAGGCGGGTCTGAACGCGACGCTCGCCTACATGTCCGAGCGCACCGCCTTCGGCAAACCCATCGACCAGTTCCAGGCCCTGCAATTCCGCCTCGCCGACATGGAGATCGAATTGCAGGCCGCCCGCACCTTCCTGCGCCAGGCCGCCTGGAAACTCGATACCGGCGCGCCCGATGCCACCAAGTTCTGCGCCATGGCCAAGAAATTCGTCACCGAAACCGGTTCGAGGACCGTCGACCAGTGCCTGCAACTGCACGGCGGCTATGGCTACCTCGCGGACTACGGCATCGAGAAACTGGTCCGCGACCTGCGCGTGCACCAGATCCTCGAAGGCACCAACGAAATCATGCGTCTGATCGTGGCGCGGCAGATGCTCACCAATGCCTGACGCTCCCTGCTTCATCTTGCACCGCGAGTTTTGCAGGGCAAAACTTGCGGAAAACCTCCGGGGGTCCGGGGGCTGGCCCCCGGTTTTACCTGCGTCCGGGGGCTGGCCCCCGGTTTTACCTGCGTCCTGGGGCTGGCCCCCGGTCCGACCTTCTCAACAGACGTGACGCCGCCATGACCGACTTCCACATCCGCACCGAAGGCCGCTCGGGCCGCATCACCCTGACCCGTCCCAAGGCGCTCAACGCGCTGAGCTACGCCATGTGCCGCGCCATCGAGGATGCGCTGCTCACCTGGCGCCGCGATCCCGAAATCAATCTGGTGCTGATCGACGCCGACGGCGACAAGGCGTTCTGCGCCGGTGGCGACATCCAGGAGCTTTACGACACCGGCACCCGGGGTGATCTGGCCTATGGCCAGCGGTTCTGGCGCGACGAATACCGGATGAATGCGCTGATCGCGGAATATCCCAAGCCCGTGGTGAGTTTCCTGCAGGGCTTCACCATGGGCGGCGGCGTCGGGCTGGGGTGCCAGGGCAGCCACCGGATCGTGAGCGACAGCAGCCGCATCGCCATGCCGGAATGCGGCATCGGCCTCGTACCGGACGTGGGCGGCTCGCTGCTGCTGGCGCGCGCGCCCGGGCGGTTGGGCGAATATATCGGGATCACCGGCTCGCGGCTGGGTCCGGGCGACGCGCTGCTGGCCGGATTCGCGGATTACTTTATCCCCGAAGCGGACTGGCCCGCGCTCAAGGATACGCTGGTCCGGGACGGGTCGGCAGATGCCATCGCCGAGGCTGCACAGACAGCCCCCGAGGCACCGCTGGCGGCGCTGCGTGACAAGATCGACCGCCACTTCGCCGGAGAGACGCTGCGCGACGTCATAGCCTCCCTGCGCGCCGGGACCGGCGACTTCGCCACGAAGACGCTGGAGACGCTGTCGCGCCACGCGCCCCTGTCGATGGCCTGCACGCTGGAGATCCTGCATCGCCTGCGCCAGGGCGCGCCCGACATCCGCAAGGCGCTGGAACTGGAATACCGCTTCACCCACCGCGCCATGGCCGACGGCGACCTGCTAGAAGGCATCCGGGCGGCGATCGTCGACAAGGACCGCAGCCCGCGCTGGCAGCACACGCTGGACGGCGTGCCCGCGACCGCCATGTCCCGGATGCTGATGCCGGTACGCGAGGCGAAACTGCAATTCCACGAGGAGGAGAGAGCCATGAAGATCGGATTTATCGGGCTTGGCAACATGGGTGCGCCGATGGCCGCCAACCTGGCCAAGGCGGGCCACAGCGTCCGCGGTTTCGACACCGCCAGCGTCGTGGTCGACGGGGTCGAGCCGGTCAATTCCGCCACCGAGGCCGCAGAGGGGGCCGAGGTGGTCATCACCATGCTGCCCAACGGCGACATCCTGAGAAAGGTCGCTGCCGAGGTGATCCCGGCCATGGAGAAAGGCGCGGTGCTGCTCGACTGCTCCACCGTCGACGTGGACAGCGCCCGCGACGTGGCCGCCGAGGCCGAGGCCGCGGGTCTGCTGGCGCTCGACGCGCCGGTCTCGGGCGGCATCGGCGGCGCGTCTGCCGGGACGCTCACCTTCATGGTCGGAGGCGCCCCCGAAGGCTTTGCCAAGGCCAAGCCGCTTTTCGACATCATGGGCCAGAAGGCCGTGCATTGCGGTGCCTCGGGCAACGGCCAGGCCGCAAAGATTTGCAACAACATGATCCTCGGTGTCACCATGATCGCCACCTGCGAAGCCTTCGCCCTTGCCGACAAGCTGGGGCTCGACCGGCAGGCGATGTTCGACGTGGTGAGCACCTCGTCGGGCTACAGCTGGTCGATGAATGCCTACTGCCCCGCCCCCGGCATCGGCCCGCACTCTCCCGCCGACAACGGCTACACACCCGGCTTCGCCGCCGAGCTGATGCTCAAGGATCTTGGCCTCGCCCAGCAGGCCGCCGAGGGCGCGGATGCGGACACGCCGATGGGCGCCGCGGCCCTCGCGCTCTACCGGCAGTTTGTCGAGGACGAGGACGGCCGGGGCCGCGATTTCAGCGCCATGCTGCTCAGGTTCGAATCGCGAGGACGCGGCTGACACAGGCTTTTCCTTGATTTCCGCGGCCATTACGCGGACCCTTGTGCCCAAATTTTTTAAATCAGCGCATTGGGGACAGTCATGGGACAGCCGGTTCGGAACGTCACGATCGTGGGCGGGGGCACCGCCGGCTGGCTCGCCGCGGTACTGCTGCGAAAGGTTCTGGACGACCGGGTGGCCATCACCCTGATCGAGTCGCCCAACATCCCCACCGTCGGCGTCGGCGAGGCCACGGTTCCGAACATGCCGCAGACGCTGAAACTGCTGGGCATTTCCGATCAGGAATTCTTTCGGACCTGCAACGCAAGCTTCAAGCTGGGGGTGGTCTTTTCCGACTGGAACACCGACAGGCACGGCAAGTTCATCAGCTATATCAACCCTTTCTCGAGCGCTCCTCAACTGCAGGGTTATGACTGGGCCGATTTCTACCGTCACTTCGGCGCCGGGCAAAGGGACTATGTGCAGTCCTATTCGCCGCTGATGGACATGGTCCGCGCCTCCAAGGGGCCGCGGATGCTCAACCTGCCCAAGACCGACAGCCGACTTCCCTATGCCTTTCACCTCGACGCGGTGAAATTCGCAGAGCTTCTGCGCGGGGTCGGCGTCGAGAGGGGCGTGACGCATATCCTCGACGACGTGGACGGGGTGGATCTGGACGAGCGCGGCTTTATCGCGGCGGTGCAGCTCCGCGACCACGGCCGGCACCCGGTGGAACTGGTGGTCGATTGCACCGGTTTCCGCAGCCTGATCCTGGGCGACGCGCTGAAGGAGCCCTTCGTCAGCTATTCGAAATACCTCGGCAACGACCGCGCCATGGCGGTGCAGATCCCGCATCCGCACCCGGAAAAGCTCGAACCGGCCACGCGGTCGACCGCTCTTGGCGCGGGCTGGTCCTGGCGGGTGCCGCTCTTCAACCGGATCGGAACCGGCTATGTCTTCTCTTCCGCCCACCGCAGCGACGATGCGGCGCGCGACGAGTTCCTGGCGCATCTGGGACCGGCCGGCAAGGGGGCCGAGCCGCGCATCATCCCGATGCGGATCGGCCGCGCGCGCAATGCCTGGGTCAAGAACTGCGTCGCCATCGGCCTGTCCGGCGGATTTATCGAGCCGCTTGAATCCACCGCCATCCACATGACCGACATGGGGGTGCGCTGGCTGGCCACGCATTTCCCCGACACCGATTACGCCGAGCCCCTGCGGCGCCAGTACAACAAAACGGTGGATGCGCTCTATAACGAGGTGCGCGATTTCATCTGCCTGCACTATGCGCTGAACAACCGCACCGACAGCCAATACTGGATCGACGCGCGCGAAAGCCTCGACGTGCCCGACCGGCTGGCGGCGCTGCTGGAGCTTTGGGCGCATCGCCCGCCCGCGCATACGGACCTTGAAACGCAGTACCTCTTCACCACGAGCACCTACAACACCGTGCTTCTGGGCAAACAGGTCTACCAGACCGGGTTCGGCGTGAAGCGACCGGACAGCGGGATCCGTCTGGATCGGGGCGCGTGGATGCGGGCGCTGGATCAGACCGCCAAAGTCAATGCCGCCGAGGTCAAGCGCAAGGCCGATCACCGGTCGCTGCTGCGGCAGTTGCGCGGCGAAGCCGGACCGGTCCGCACCCCCGGCGCGACCACGTTGAACCAGCCGACCCTCGGGTTGCCGCAGGCCGGCGGACAGCCCCTGCCCCGGTCGGCCAAGGAACTGGCCGAGAACGGCGCCGGGTTGCTCTGAGCCGTCCCACGCAGATCGGTTTCGGCGGGATCGCGCTCAGTGCCGGAAACCGATGCAACCAGGGCGGGCTGCCGGACGTTGGCTGTGCGACTGACATTATCAGAGGACCTATGCCATGAGACATATGCTGACCGCCCTCACCCTTTGCCTGAGTGCCGCCGCCATGACCCCAGCGGTGGCCGCCCCGAACGGCTGCCCGCCGGGACTTGCCAAGAAAAGCCCCGCTTGCGTGCCGCCGGGTCAGGCGAAGAAAGGCTACGACGACCGCCGCGACGAGGTGCGCTACCGCTATGGTGTCGGTGACCGGATCGACGGCGATTACGTGATCATCCGCGATCCCGGCCGCTGGGGTCTGAACCCCGACTACACCTACTATCGCACCGGCGACCAGATCTTCCGTGTCGACCGCGAAACGCGCCAGGTGCTGGATATCATCGGGCTGGCCTCGGCATTGCTGAACTGACGCGGACCTCTGAACCGATGTGAAAAGGCCGGCCGCCTTGGCCCAGTCCTGTGCATTTCGCGGTGCAAATAGGTCTAAAGGCTCGGAGCGATATATCCGCTCCGAGCCGTTTTCGCACAGCGCCCCCCTCTGTCTCCCGGCACGGAATCGAGGCCGCCGCAGGCGGCGGCCGTGCCAGCGCCGGACCGGCCCCGTGGGCCGGCGCTTTGTCTGAATTCGGCTCTTAGCTTTTCGCGACGACGGACTTGGCGACCATAAAACGCATCAGCAGAGCCGCCAGATGCGCCGTTCCCCGGTCCGGCGCTGGCACGACTGGACAACGACCGCTACCTCGGCCAAGCCGGCCTCCGGCACGGCGGCCACCCGAAGACCTCTTCGGCAGGCTTTGCCGTAGATAGCGTCAGGTCCGCAAGGAGCTCCGCCACGAGTTGCACCACGAAATGCAAAGGTCGGGCCGTCGTGGCCCGCCTTTTTCATTCCGCCGCGACCTTGCGGGCCGCGAGCATCGGCTTGAGGTAGCGGCCGGTGTGGCTGGCCTCGATCTCGGCCACCCGTTCCGGCGTGCCCTCGGCCACGATCTTGCCGCCGCCGTCGCCGCCTTCGGGACCGATATCGATCAGGTGATCGGCGGTCTTGATGACGTCGAGGTTGTGCTCGATCACCACCACCGAATTGCCCTGATCCACCAGTTCATGCAGCACTTCCAACAGCTTGCGCACATCTTCGAAATGCAGACCCGTGGTCGGCTCGTCGAGGATGTAGAGCGTGCGCCCGGTCGATCGCTTCGCCAGTTCCTTCGACAGTTTCACCCTCTGCGCCTCGCCGCCCGACAGCGTCGTCGCCTGCTGGCCCACTTTGATATAGCCCAGACCCACGCGCACCAGCGCATCCATCTTCTCGCGGATGCTCGGCACCGCCTTGAAGAACTCCTGGGCATCTTCAACCGTCATATCAAGAACGTCCGCGATGCTCTTGCCTTTAAAGCGAATTTCCAACGTTTCGCGATTATAGCGCGCGCCCTTGCAGGTCTCGCAGGTCACGTAGACATCCGGCAGGAAATGCATCTCGATCTTGATGACGCCGTCGCCCTGGCAGGCCTCGCAGCGGCCGCCCTTGACGTTGAAGCTGAACCGCCCGGGCTTGTAGCCCCGCGCCTTGGCCTCTGGCAGACCGGCGAACCAGTCGCGGATCGGGGTGAAGGCCCCGGTGTAAGTGGCTGGATTCGAACGCGGAGTCCGTCCGATGGGGCGCTGGTCGATATCGATGACCTTGTCGAGATGCTCCAACCCTTTGATGGTCTCGCAGGGCGCCGGCGTCTGCCGCGCGCCGTTGAGCGCCATTGAGGCGGATTTGAACAGCGTTTCGATTGTCAGTGTCGACTTGCCACCGCCCGAGACGCCGGTCACGCAGACGAACTTGCCCAGCGGAAAATCCGCCGTGACGGTCTTGAGGTTGTTGCCGGTGGCCTTGACGACCGTCAGCTTCTTCTTGTTTCCCTTGCGCCGGGTGGCTGGCACGGCGATTTCACGCGTGCCCGCAAGGTATTGACCGGTAATGGAATTCGGATCCGCGATGATCTCGGCCGGTGTGCCCTTGGACACCACCTGCCCGCCATGCACCCCGGCGCCCGGACCGATATCGAAAACGTAGTCGGCCTCGCGGATCGCCTCTTCGTCATGTTCGACCACGATCACCGTGTTGCCCTGGTCGCGCAGGTTCTTGAGCGTGCCGAGCAGACGGTCGTTGTCGCGCTGGTGCAAGCCGATGCTGGGTTCGTCCAGAACGTAAAGCACGCCGGTCAGACCCGACCCGATCTGCGAGGCAAGGCGGATGCGCTGCGACTCGCCCCCCGACAGGGTGCCCGCGTTGCGCGACAGCGTCAGGTATTGCAGCCCGACATTATTCAGAAAACCAAGGCGTTCGCGGATTTCCTTGAGAATGGCGCGGGCGATCTCGTTCTTCTGCTGGGTCAGCGAGCCTGGCACGGTTTCGCACCAGTCGAACGCCTCCTGGATGGACATCTGCACCACCTGGCCCACATGCAGCCGGTCCTCGGGCTGACCCTTGGCCGGACCGATCTTGACCGCCAGCGCCTCGGGCCGCAGACGGTAGCCCTCGCAGGTGCCGCAGGGCCGGTTGTTCTGGTAGCGCTCGAATTCCTCGCGGATCCAGCTGGAATCGGTCTCGCGGTAGCGCCGCTCCATGTTGGGGATGACGCCTTCGAAGCTGCGCGTCACGTTGTAGACGCGCCCGCCCTCGTCATAGCGGAACGGGATCTCGTCGTCTCCCGACCCGTAAAGGAACACCTGCTGCACATGCGCGGGCAGGTCCTTCCACTTGGTCGAGGGGTTGAAGTCGTAGTGCTTGGCGATGGACTGGATGGTCTGGGTGAAATACGGCGATTTGCCCTTGCGCCATGGCGCGATGGCCCCGTCGCCGATCTTGAGGTCCGCATCCGGCACCACCAGCCGTTCGTCGAAGAAGAGCTCCACCCCCAGGCCGTCGCAGGACGGACAGGCGCCGAAGGGCGCGTTGAAGGAGAAGAGCCGCGGCTCGATCTCGGGAATGGTAAAGCCGCTGACCGGGCAGGCGAAATTCTCGGAGAAGGTCACGCGCTCCGGCTCGCCCTCTTTCGGCGCGGTCTCGAGGATGGCGATGCCGTCGGCAAGATCGAGCGCGGTGCGGAAACTGTCCGCGAGGCGCGTCTGCAACCCGTCCTTCACCACCAGCCGGTCGACCACCACGTCGATGTCGTGGCGGAATTTCTTGTCGAGCGTCGGCGGCTCGTCCAGCTCGTAGAACTGCCCGTCGACCTTGACGCGCTGGAAGCCCTGCTTGCGCAGCTCGAGGAATTCCTTGCGGTATTCGCCCTTGCGGTCGCGCACGATGGGCGCCAGCAGGTAGGCGCGGGTGCCCTCCTCCATCTCCATCACGCGGTCGACCATGTCCTGCACCTGTTGCGCCTCGATGGGCTGGCCGGTGGCCGGGCTGTAGGGTGTGCCGACCCGCGCGAACAGAAGCCGCATGTAGTCGTAGATTTCGGTCACCGTGCCGACGGTGGAGCGCGGGTTCTTGCTGGTGGTCTTCTGCTCGATGGAAATCGCCGGGCTGAGGCCGGAGATATGATCGACGTCGGGCTTTTCCATCATGTCCAGGAACTGCCGCGCATAGGCCGACAGCGACTCGACATAGCGGCGCTGGCCTTCCGCATAGATCGTGTCGAAGGCCAGCGAGGACTTGCCCGAGCCGGAAAGCCCGGTGATCACAACCAGTTGGTCGCGCGGAATATCCACGTCGATGTTCTTGAGATTGTGTTCGCGCGCGCCGCGCACCTCGATATGCTTGAGCTCGGCCATGGGACCCCCTGAAACCAATTTTTAACACATAGGCGAGACCCGCGATTTCGCCAACCGGAAAATGAGAACGAATACGGAACTTTGGCCGCGAGCCGCGGATTCCCGGGGCGCCTGCCGCGACGTCCTGCGCTCTGCCTCGGGAATGGGCAAATGGGCGTGGGGCGTACGCCGGGATTTCCGGGAATCCGGACTTCTCAGAGCCGGGTATCTGTGAAATCCTGCCCGGGATTTGAGACCAGGAGTTTTCCATGCGCCGTATTCTCTCTGCCGCCGCACTGGCCGCGTCCCTTGCCCTGCCCGCAGCCGCCCAGTCGACCGGCGGCCAGACGATCCTCGTGCTCGACGCCTCGGGGTCGATGTGGGGTCAGATCGACGGCACCGCCAAGATCGGCATCGCGCAATCGGTGATCGGCGACCTGCTGGAGAGCCTTCCCGAGGAGCAGGCGCTGGGGCTGTCGGCCTATGGCCACCGCACCCGCGGCGATTGCACGGATATCGAAACGTTGGTGGCCCCCGGCGCGGGCACCCGCGACGACATCGCCGCGGCGGTGAACGGCATCCAGCCCAAGGGCAAAACCCCGATGACCGACGCCGTGCGCATGGCCGCCGAAGCGCTGCGCTACGGCGAGGAAAAGGCGACCGTGATCCTGGTCTCGGACGGGATCGAGACCTGCAACCCCGATCCCTGCGCCGCGGCGCGTGTGCTGGAGGAAACCGGCGTGGATTTCACCGCCCATGTGGTCGGCTTCGATGTTTCCGACCCCGAGGCGCTGGCGCAGATGCAATGCCTTGCGGACGAAACCGGCGGCCGGTTCCTGACCGCCGCCAATGCCAGCGAACTTGGCACCGCCCTGTCGGACGTGGTGGCCGAACCCGCGCCGGAGCCCGCCACCGTGACCTTCCGCGCCACCGCCGGGCCGAACGGCCCGCAGATCGACACGCCGCTGATCTGGAGCCTTGATGCCGGCGACACGCCGGTCGTGGCCTTCGAGCGCGGCGCAACGCTGGAACAGGCGCTGGAGGACGGCGGCTATACCGTCACCGTACTGCGCCCCGAGGACGAGGAAACCGACAGCCAGAGCGTCATGGTCGAAGGCGCGGACAAGACTGTCACGCTGGTCCTGCCGGTGCCGCTGCCGCCCGCCAGCGTCGACGGCCCCGAAACCGGCGTCGCGGGCGACACCGTGCCGGTGGGCTGGGAAGGCCCGGACGGCAAGGGCGACTACATCGCCGCCGCCCTGCCGGAAGAGGACGGCTACAAGACCTATACCTACACCCGCGACGGCTCGCCGCTGCAGCTGCGCCTGCCGTCCGAACCGGGGGTCTACGAACTGCGCTACGTGCAGTCCGAAGGTCGCAAGGTGCTTGCCCGGGCGTTGATCACCGTCACCGACCCGCCCGCCTCGCTGATGGCCGACGACAGCGCCGTGGCGGGCGCGACCCTGCCGGTGACCTGGGAAGGGCCCGGTTACCAGGGCGATTACATCGCCGTCGGCTGGCCCGGCGACGAGGCCTATATCAACTACACCTATACCCGCGACGGAAGCCCCGCGCAGCTGCTGCTGCCGCCGGAGCCCGGCACCTACGAGCTGCGCTACGTGATGAGCCAGGACCGCCGCGTGCTGGCCACCCGGCCGCTCACCGTGACGCCGGTGACGGCCACGATCGACGCGCCGCCGCAGGCCCAGGCAGGCGAGACGGTGTCGCTGACCTGGACCGGGCCGGACTACAAGGGCGATTACCTCGCCGTGTCCAAACCCGACGACGCGGGCTACGAGACCTATACCTACACCCGCGACGGCTCGCCCCTCGGGCTCAAGATGCCGCTGGAAACCGGGCGTTACGAACTGCGCTACTACATGAGCCAGGACAAGACCCAGCTGGCCGCCTACCCGATCGAGGTCGTCGCCGTCGGCGCCGAACTCCGCGCGCCGGAAAGCGCCCGCGCCGGCGCGCCGGTGGCGGTGGGCTGGGACGGTCCGGCCTACCAGGGCGACTATATCGCCGTGTCCCGGCCCGGGGACGAGGGGTACGAGAAATACACCTACACCCGCGAAGGATCGCCGCTGATCCTGCAGATGCCGACCGAGCCCGGCACCTACGAGCTGCGCTACGTGGCGACCGGCGACGGCACGGTGATCCTCACCCGCAAGGACATCAAGCTGGAGGAGGTCACGGCGACCCTCGCCGCCGCCGACACCGCGCCTGCGGGCGGCAAGCTGGCGGTGGACTGGGAGGGGCCGGACTATCGCGGCGATTTCATCGGCCTCGTCGGCGCCGGCGCGCCCGAGGGCGAATACCTGAGCTACGTCTATACCACCGAGGACAGCCCGATGGTCATGGAGGTGCCCGAAACGCCCGGCAGCTACGAGCTGCGCTATCACCTTGGTGACGGCAAGGCCGTCATCGCCAGCCGTCCGCTCGAGGTGACCGCGGAATAGACGCGTCAGGCGATCCGCGTCATCTCGTGTAATGCCACGTCGGCGACCATCTCCCCGGTCGCCGCCTGGTGCGCGAGAATATGCGGCGCGGACATGTGATCCTGCCAGAGCGCGCGGCTTTCCCAGATTTCGAAGAACAGGAACACCCCCGGCGCGTCGTTGTCCCGGTGCAGGTCGTACTGCAGGCATCCCGCCTCCGCCCGCGTCGGCGCCACCAAATCCTCGAGCGCCTGCCTCAGGGCCTCTTCCTCACCGGCCACAGCCGTGATGCGCGCCACAACCGTCAAAGCCATACGCCCCTCCTTCATCTTGCCAATAAACTCCAGAGAGCACGAGAGTAGGTTGTGATTGCGCCGCTGCGCAAGCGCACCGGACGGTGTCTCTCGTATCCGCGCGCATCGCGCGGATCCCCCCAGCTCACCGATAAAGCAGCGACCGTCCGTTCCGGAAGACATGCACCTTGTCCGGCGTGGCCCCCAGCTTGACCTCCTTGCCGCGCAGGTCGGCGTGGATGCCCGGTAGCTTGCCGATCACCGGGTCGCTTCCCATCTCCTTCTCGAAATAAAGCAGCGTCACCTCGCCCAAGGCCTCGGTGATATCGACCTTCCCCGCGTAGATATGTTCCGCGCCGCTTTCGACCTCGAGGAAATCCTCGGGCCTGACGCCGACCTTGACCTCGGCGCCTTCGTCCGACGGCTCGGACGGGTAATCCGACACCGCCAAGCCGCCGCCGTCCATCCGGATGGTGGTCTGCGAACCGGTCCCGGTGACCGTGCCGGGCAGCAGGTTCATCGCGGGGGAGCCGATGAACTGCGCCACGAATTCGGAATTGGGCTTCTGGTAGAGCTCAAGCGGGCTGCCGACCTGGGCGATGCCCTTGTTGGCCAGCACCACGATGCGGCTGGCCAGCGTCATCGCCTCGACCTGGTCGTGTGTGACGTAGATCATCGTCGAGTCGGGCATCGATTCCTTCAGCTGCGCGATCTCGATCCGGGTGGCCACGCGCAGCGCCGCGTCGAGGTTCGAGAGCGGTTCGTCGAAGAGATAGACCTTGGGGTCGCGCACGATCGACCGGCCGATGGCGACGCGCTGGCGCTGGCCGCCCGACAACGCCTTGGGCAGGCGATCAAGGTAGGGATCGAGCTGCAGGATCTTCGCGGCCTTCTCGACCGCCGCGTCGATCTCGGACTGGCTTTTCTTGGCGATCTTGAGGGCAAAGCTCATGTTGTCGCGCACGGTCATGTGCGGGTAGAGCGCATAGGACTGGAACACCATGGCGATGCCGCGCTGCGCGGGCGGCACATCGTTGACCACCTGCCCGTCGATCTGCAATTCGCCGCCGGTGATCTTCTCCAGCCCCGCGATCATCCGCAACAGCGTGGACTTGCCGCAGCCCGAGGGGCCGACGAAGACGATCAGCTCGCCCTTCTTGATGTCGAGGTTGATGTCTTTGAGGACATCGACCGTGCCGCCATAGGTCTTGGCCACATCGGTCAGTTTCAGGTTTGCCATGGTCTCTCCTCCCCCAATTCTTTCCCGTCAGTCGGTGCGCAGCGCGAGGCTGGGCTGCCACGGGCCAAGATGCAGGCGCCCGTCCGGCGACACGCCCGCGCTGCCCAGTTCGGCGCCGATCTGACGCCAGGTGCCCTCGGGCATGTCGATGGCCGCCGGATCGCCGCTCAGGTTGAAGGCGCAGAACAGGGTCTGCTCGCCGTCCGAGCGGATGAAGCTCAGCACCGTCTCCCGCACCTCGAGCGGGGTGAAATCGCCCGTCCGCAGCGCCGGGTGGTTGCGCCGGAAGCGGATCGCGTGGCGATAGTGATGCAGGATCGCCGCCGGGTCCTGCTCTTGCGTCGACACCGCGCGGTTGAGGTGATCGTGGCTCACCGGCAGCCAGGGCATGCCCGACGAGAACCCGCCGTTCTGGTTGCTGGGCTCCCAGACCATCGGCGTGCGGCAGCCGTCGCGGCCCTTGAACGCCGGCCAGAAGCGTTTGCCATAAGGATCCTGCAGGTCCTCGAAGGCGACCTCGGCCTCGGGCAGCGCCAGTTCCTCGCCCTGGTAAAGGCAGGCCGAGCCGCGCAGGCACATCATCAGCGTGATGAAGCACCGCGCCGCCGCGTCGTTCAGCCCCCAGCGCGAGCCGTGGCGCGGCACGTCGTGGTTCGAAAACGCCCAGCAGGCCCAGCCGTCGGGGGCGGCGCGGGCGATGTCGTCCATGACCTTGGCGACGTATTTCGCGGTCGGCATGTGATCCGACAGCAGCTCGAAGGCATAGCTCATGTGCACCAGATCGTCGCCGGCGGTGTATTCGCCCAGGATCTCGAGCCCGCGCTGGTCGTCGCCGACCTCGCCCACCGACACCGCGCCGTATTCGTCCAGAAGCTTGCGGAACTTGCGCAGGAAATCGAGGTTTTCCGGCTGCGTCTTGTCATAGAGGTGGTTCTGCCAAGTGTAGGGATTGACCGCTGGTGCGGTGATCGGGTTGCGCTCTTCCTCGGGCAGCGGCGGGTTGTCGCGCAGCTGTGCGTCGTGGACGTAGAAGTTGATCGTGTCGAGCCGGAAGCCGTCGACGCCGCGATCCAGCCAGAACCGCGCGGTGTCCAGCAGCACCTCCTGCACCTTGGGCTCGTGGAAGTTGAGGTCGGGCTGTTCCGTCAGGAAGTTGTGCAGGTAGTACTGCATCCGCTGCGGCTCCCACTGCCAGGCCGAGCCGCCGAAGATCGACAGCCAGTTGTTGGGCGGCGTGCCGTCGGGCTTGGGATCGGCCCAGACGTACCAGTTGGCGCGCGGGTTGTCGCGGCTGGCGCGGCTTTCGACGAACCACGGGTGATCCATCGAGGAATGCGACAGCACCAGGTCGATCAGCACCTTCAGCCCCAACCGGTGCGCGGTGGAGATCAGGATGTCGAAATCCGCCAGCGTGCCGAACATCGGGTCGACGTCGCAATAGTCGCTCACGTCATAGCCGAAATCCCGCATGGGCGACTTGAAGAAGGGCGAGATCCAGATCGCGTCGACGCCCAGCGATGCCACATGCGGCAGCCGCTGGGAGATCCCCAGAAGGTCGCCGATGCCGTCGCCGTTGCTGTCCTGGAAGGAGCGCGGGTAGATCTGGTAAATCACCGCACCGCGCCACCAGTCGGAGGCGGTTGCGGTCTCGGGGGCGGGGGCGCTTTGCGCCATGGCCATGGTCATGGGTCGTATCCTTGGATGGGGTCCGTCCGGGACCCGAAGTCGCGTTTGGGCGCCCTGCCCCGGCCCGTGACCGAGGCAGCGCGGAATTACTTGACGGAGCCGGCCAGCAGGCCGCGCACCAGGTATTTCTGCATGGCGAAGAACACCACCAGAGGCACCGCGATCGAGATGAACGCCGCCGCCGCGAGGATGCCCCAGTCGCCGCCGCGCGACCCCAGCAGGTCGTCGGCGATCTTGACCGTCATCACCCAGGATTCGGAATTCGACGGCAGGAACACCTTGGCCACCAGCAGGTCGTTCCAGGTCCAGAGGAACTGGAAGATGGCAAAGCTCGCCAGCGCCGGAAAGCTCAGCGGCAGCACGATCCTGGTGAAGACCTGGAAATCGGTGGCCCCGTCGACCTTTGCGCTTTCGATGATGTCGCGCGGCAGGCCGACCATGTAGTTGCGCAAGAGGTAGATCGCCAGCGGCAGGCCGAAGCCTGTATGCGCGAGCCAGATGCCCAGGAACGATTGCCCGATGCCCACGGCGTTGTGCAGCTGCAAGAGCGGCACCAGAGCCAATTGCAGCGGTACAACAAGCAGACCCACCACCATGGCGATGAGAAAGCCGCGGCCGCGGAAGTCCATCCAGGCCAGCGCGTAGGCCGCGAAGGCCGCGATCAGGATCGGAATGATGGTCGCCGGGATCGTCACCGTCAGCGTGTTGATGAAGGCGCGGTCCATGTTGTCCGAGGTGAGGATCTGCTCGTAGTTCTGCAGCCCGAAGTCGGGCGGTGCCGCGGCGGTGATGTAGATCGTGGGCGGCCGCGAGACCTCGCCGTCCTGCATCCAGGTGAAATCGCCGTTGGCCTGCACCGTCACCGCCCGGTCTATATAGAAGTCCTGCACCGGCCGGCCGTCCTCGTCCTCTCCGGGAACGTCGGGCGTGGCGTCGGTTTGCCAGGAAGTCTCGAAGTTTTCCTCGTCCGTGCCGCCATCCGGTTCGGCCACCAACAGCTTCAACCGCCCGTAGGTGGTGCCGGGTGTGGCGATGCCGGGATCGCGCCCGGTGATGCCGAAGCCCGACACATCGCCCGAGCCCTGCGCCGTCACATCGTCCGAGGCGGCAAAGAGGTTGCCCGAGAACATGTAAAGATCGCCGTCCTGCGTCACGTCCTCCGGCTCCGGCGACACGCGGTAGGCGGCCTCGACCGGGAACATCGACGCCCACCAGCCGGTTTCGGAAATCTGTTCGCGGTCGCGGAAGCTGCTGACCAGCAGGCCCACGGTCGGCACCAGCCAAAGCACCACCAGCAGCACCACCGAAAGGTTGGTGACGATGGAAAGAGAGGTCTTCTGTCCGGCCATATTATCCATGGGTTACCTCATTTCCTTGCGCGCCTGGCGGATGTTCCAGACCATCACGGGCAGCACGATGATCATGATGACAAAGGCCACCGCGGTCGCCCGCCCGTCGTCGCGGAACATGTAATCCATCATGTAACTGGGCAGGATCTCGGTGTCGAAATTGCCCCCGGTCATGGCGTAGACAATGTCGAAGACCTTGAGCACGAGGATGGTGATCGTGGTCCAGACCACGACGATGGTGCCCATGATCTGCGGCACCTTGATGCGGAAGAAGATCTGGAACGGGTTGGCCCCGTCGATGATCGCCGCCTCGACGGTTTCCTCGGGGATGCCGCGCAGTGCCGCCGAGAGGATCACCATGGCGAAGCCGGTCTGGATCCACACGAGGATGATCATCAGGAAGAAGTTGTTCCAGAACGGGATCTGCAGCGGGTCTACCGGCGACAGGCCGATGAAATCGCGCACCGCGTTGATGATGCCGATGTCGGGATCGTTGGCATAGACGAATTTCCAGATCAGCGAGGCGCCGACGAAGGAGATCGCCATCGGCATGAAAATGAGCGACTTGGCGATGTTGCCCCAGCGCAGCTTGTCCGTCAGCTGCGCCGCCAGAAGCCCCAGGAAGGTCGCCGCGGCGGGCACGAACAGCGCCCAGAGGATGTTGTTCAGAACCGCCGTACGGAACCCTTCCTCGGAGAACATCTGGGTGTAGTTGCCCAAGCCGATGAAGGTGTCGCCGGAGCGGTTGTAGAGCGAGCGGATAAACGAGCCCACCACCGGATAGGCCAGGTAGAGCCCCAGCGCGAACATCGCGGGAAACAGGAACAGCCAGGGCCGCACCAGCGTGGCGCGGTTGATGTTGCGTCCATGATCGTCGTTCCGGGGCGGAAAGATCACCTTATCCAGCACCCAGTTGGAACTGTAGAAATAGGCGACGCAGCCGCCGACACCGATGATGATGGTCAGAATACCCTGAAGGATCGGGGACATGGGGCGCTCCTGCCTGCGGTTTCGCGGACGGCCGCCGCCCCGGATCAAGGGCGGCGGTCTAGGGCGTTCGGGCTTACTGGATCGAATCCCAGCGTGCCTGGATGTCGCTGGCCACTTCTTCGGCCGAGGCGCCGGTCACGTAGTCGACCATGCCCGACCAGAAGGCGCCGGCACCAATCTCGGATGGCATCAGGTCCGAGGCGTCGAAGCGGAAGGTGGTCGCATCGGCGAGGATCTGGCCCTGCGCGCGCTGGGCGTCCTCCACGTAGGTGTCGGGATTGACGCCCGCATGGGCGGTCAGGAACCCGCCGAGCGCCATCCAGACCTCATGCGCGATCGGAGTCTTGAGGAATTCGATCATCGCGCTGGTGGCATCGGACGGCTGGGTGATGGAAAAGAGCGTGCCCGCGCCCAGTACCGGCGTGCCCAGATCCTGGTCCTCGTAGGCTGGGAAGTAGAAGAAATCCACGTCCTGCCCCACTTCGGTCCCGTCGGGGAAGAAGGCCGGGATGAAGGAGGCCTGGCGGTGCATGTAGCATTCCGCCGGAATGGTGAAGAGACCCGCCGGGCTGTCGCGGAAATCGGTCGTGGCCACGTTCGACGCGCCGCCTTGCACGAATTCGTCGTTGCGGGCGAACCAGCCGAATTCCTCGATCGCCGCGACGACCTTGGGATTGTCGAAGGGCATCTCGTTGGCGACCCAGGCGTCGTAATCCTTTGGGCTCTGGGTGCGCAGCATCAGGTCCTCGACCCAGTCGGTCGCGGGCCAGCCGGTGGCGGCGCCCGATCCCAGGCCGATGCACCAGGGCGTGCCGCCGTCATCGACGATCTGCTGGGTCAGTTCCTTGAGTTCTTCCATGCTCTCGGGGATGTCATAGCCCATCTCGTCAAAGGCGATGGGGCTGTACCAGACCAGCGATTTCACATCGACGCGGTAGAAGAGGCCGTAGAGGTCCTCCGTGCCGTCCGGACCTTCGTAGGTGGCAAGATCCACCCAGGACTGGCCGGCGGCGTAGTTCTCTGCCACCCACTCGGCGGTGCCGTCGGGCAGCGGCGTCAGAAGGCCTTGGCTGGCGAGGTCGGCGGCAAGCCCCGGCTGCGGGAAGACCGCGAGATTCGGGGCCGATCCCGCACGGGTCGAGATCACGATGTCCTGCTCGAAACTGTCGGAACCGGAATAGTTCACGTCGGCGCCCGTGGCCTCCTCGAAATACCGGAAGACCTGGTCGACCTTTTCCTTCTCGTTGCCGGTCCAGGGGCCGGTGATTTCCACAGTCGCGCCCGACAGATCGTATTGTTCTGCAAAGCCGGTGTAGCTGTCCCAGTCAAACGCCCCCTCGCCGACGGCGAAGGGCAGATCGCTTTGCGCGAGGGCCCCGCCGGCGGACAGGGCGAGCGCGGCCGCACTCACGTATAACGTGTGTTTCATGTTCTTGATCCTCCCTAGTCATATGTCAGGGCATTCCTGCACCTTGGCGCAAGATTTAATTCGCCGCGCGCCTTTTTCAAAGCGCTTTGATGGTCTGCAAGCTGTCTGAACCCCGATCTTGAGTCAACGGCTGAGAGGAACTTTTCCTGCAAGAATAATGCTGCGCTGCAGCTAAAGACCTGTGCGCTTCCCCCTTTCAATTCGATAAATCTTGCGGCTATGGTGCAGCGGAATTTAAAGCGCTTTGGACACTGCGCCACATGAACCTGAAGCAACTCGCCGAACATCTGGGGCTGAGCCAGACCACCGTCAGCCGCGCGCTGAACGGCTATCCCGAAGTGCGCGAGGCGACGCGGCTGCGGGTGCAGGAGGCCGCGCGGCTGCACAACTACACCCCCAACGCCCGCGCCAAGGGGCTGGCCACGGGCCGGGCCATGTCCATCGGTCACGTCATCCCGGTGTCGAAGAAGCACGAGATGGTGAACCCGGTCTTTGCCGATTTCATCACCGGCAGCTCCGAGGTCTACACCCGCGCCGGTTATGACCTTGTCATCAGCCTGGTCGAGGACGGCGCACAGGAGCAGCGCTACCGCGACCTGCGCGCCAAGGGCAATGTCGACGGGCTGATCGTGCACGGGCCGCAGCGGGTGGACAGCCGCATCGACTTCCTGGCCGATCTTGGCATTCCATTCGTCGTGCACGGCCGCGCCTCGGACATGACGGCGGATTATTCCTGGATCGACATGAACAACCGCCGCGCCTTTCGCCGGGCGACGCAGTTCCTGATCGACCTCGGACACCGCCGGATCGCGCTGATCAACGGGATCGAGGCGATGGATTTCGCCTATCGCCGCCGAGAAGGCTATCGCGCCGCACTTGAAAACGCAGGCCTCACGCCCGACCCTGCCCTGTTGTTCAGTGGCGAGATGACCGAGGAGCTGGGCTACAATGCCATGCGGCAGATGCTGGCCGCCCCCGCGCCGCCGACCGCCGTCGTCACATCCTCCATCGTGACCGCCATCGGGGTGCGCCACGCGCTGGACGAGGCGGGGCTGGTCATGGGCCGCGACGTGTCGCTGGTCAGCCACGACGACGACCTGAGCTACCTGCGCAACCGCGCTGCCGTGCCGGTTTTCACCGCGACACGCTCTCCGGTGCGCAGCCATGGGGCGCTGGCGGCAGAGATGCTGCTGGAGCTGATCGCCGACCCCGGCAGCGGGCCGCGGCACCGGATGCTCGAGGCCGAGCTGATCATCGGCCGCTCCACCGGCCCTGCCCCGCAGTCTTAACGTTGCGCCATATCCCTCTGACACAGAAGCAAATTCCGAGAAGGACCACAGCATGCCGTTCCGCCGCGCCGACTTTCCCGACGATTTCCTTTTCGGCACCGCCACATCGAGTTACCAGATCGAGGGTCACCAGTTTGGCGGCGCGGGCCAGACCCACTGGGACACCTTCGCCGCCACCCCCGGCAACGTGCTGCGGGCCGAAAACGGCGCGCTGGCCTGCGATCACTACCACCGCTACGAAGCGGACCTCGACCTCGTGCAGACGGCGGGCTTCGATTGCTACCGGTTTTCCACCTCCTGGGCGCGCGTCCTGCCAGAGGGGCGCGGCACGCCCAACCCGGAGGGCCTCGATTTCTACGACCGGCTCACCGATGCGATGCTGGCGCGGGGGATCAAGCCCTGCGTGACGCTCTACCACTGGGAAATGCCCTCGGCCCTCGCCGATCGCGGCGGCTGGACCAATCCCGACGTGGCAAAATGGTTCGCCGACTTTGCCGAAGTGATCATGGGCCGTATCGGCGATCGCATGCATTCGGTGGCAACGATCAACGAACCCTGGTGCGTCGCCTGGCTGTCGCATTTCGAAGGCATCCACGCCCCCGGCCTGCGCGACATCCGCGCCACCGCGCGGGCCATGCACCATGTTCTGAAAGCGCACGGCACCGCGACGCAGGCGATGCGGGCCATGGGGATGAACAACCTCGGGGCCGTGTTCAACATGGAATGGGCCAAGGCCGCGTCGGACAGCGCCGCCGACGAGGCCGCCCGTGCACGGTTCGACGGATATTACAACCGCTTCTACCTCAGCGGCGTCTTCAAGGGCGCATACCCGGCGGAGGTTCTGGCGGGGCTGGAGCCGCACCTGCCCCACGGCTGGCAGGACGACTTCGCCACCATCACGACCCCCGTCGACTGGTGCGGCATCAACTACTACACCCGCCGCATCGTCGCGGCCACCGACGGCGCCTGGCCTTCCTTGCGTGATGTCGAGGGGCCGCTGCCCAAGACCTACATGGATTGGGAGATCTATCCCGACGGGCTCTACCAGTTCCTGATCCGCACGGCGGCCGAATATACCGGCGACACGCCGATCCTCGTGACCGAGAACGGCATGGCCGCGCCCGATCCGATGACCGGCGGCAAGGTCGAGGACACCCACCGCATCGACTACATCCGCGACCATGTGGCGGCGGTGCGCCGCGCCATGGATGACGGTGTGCCGGTCAAGGGCTATTTCCTCTGGTCGCTTCTGGACAATTACGAATGGGCGCTGGGGTATGAAAAGCGCTTCGGCCTCGTTCACGTGGATTTCGACAGCCTTGAACGCACGCCCAAAGCCTCGTACCACGCGCTGGCACGAGCGCTGGAAAGGCAAGATCATGGCTGAACCCTTGGACAGGCTGGCGGTCGTCGCCGATATCGGCGGCACCAACACCCGCGTGGCGCTCAGCCGCGGAACAGAGGTGATCGCCGACAGCATCCGGCGCTATCGGAATGCCGATAACGGCGGACTGACCGACGTGCTGACGCATTACCTGGCCGATATGGACGCCGCCCCCGCCGCCGCCTGCGTCGCAATGGCGGGGCCGGTACGCGACGGGGTCGGGCAGCTCACCAACCTTGACTGGACCATCGACCGGGACGTGATCCGCGACGCCACACGGGCCGGCACGGTCGCCGTGCTCAACGACCTGCAGGCGCAGGGCCATGCGCTGGATTTCCTCGCTGCAGACGCGCTGACCGAACTGCTGCCGGGGCAGAAGGCCGCCCCCCACGCCGCCAAGCTGGTGATCGGCATCGGCACCGGCATGAACGCCGCGCCGGTGTTCCGTCTGGGCGACCAGACGCTGGTGCCGCCGTCCGAATCGGGCCACATCACCCTGCCTGTCCAGACCGAGGAAGAACTGCGGCTCATGGCGTTCATCGCCCGCAAGCACGGCACGCCCGGGGTCGAGGACGTGCTGTCGGGCCGCGGGTTCGAACGGGTCTATGCCTGGCTCTGCGAAGAGGATGGCGACGGCGCGCCGCTCGACGCGGGTGCGATCATGCAGGCCGCGGCGGACGGCAGCGACGCCCGCGCCACCAAGGCAGTCGCGGTCTTTTCCAAGATGCTGGGCCGGGTCTGCGGCAACCTCGCCCTGGTCATGCTGCCTTTCGGTGGCATCTATCTGTGCGGCGGCGTGGCGCGCCACTTCGCCCCACATCTGATCACCGGCGGCTTTGCCGAAGCCTTTGCCGACAAGGGCCGGTTCCGCGACTTCATGGGCCAGTTCCCGGTGCATCTGATCACCGACGACTACGCCGCTCTGACCGGGTCGGCCTGTCACCTGGCCGAAATTCTGGGCCGGCACGGCGACACGTGATGACCCGCTGCACAAACCTTGTGCAGGCGCCCTTCGATTGCGCGCAAATCGCGCAGCCCGCCTTGTCAGAGGGACGGGAAAACGGTTGATAGCGGTAACGGCGCCCCGGACGCCTTACCGCGGGACAGCGAAGACATAGGATCCGACATGAATATGGTAACGAGCCCCACGATGACCGCAGCACAGTTCCGCGACGCGATCCTGCGCCACCTCACATATGCGCTGGGCAAAGACCCCGAACACGCGCAGGTGCAGGACTGGCGCATGGCGCTGAGCCTCGCGGTGCGCGACCAGATCGTCGACAGCTGGTTCGCCGCGACCCGCAAGAGCTATGCCGAGCAGGCCAAGCGGGTCTATTACCTGTCGATGGAATTTCTCATCGGACGGCTTCTGGAAGACGGGATCGTCAACCTGCGGCTGGTGGACCAGGCCCGCGGCGCGCTCGAGGAGCTGGGCCAGGATTACGATACGGTGCTGGCGGACGAACCGGACGCGGCGCTGGGCAACGGCGGGCTGGGCCGTCTTGCCGCCTGTTTCCTCGAATCCCTCTCGACGCTCGGCTGCCCGGCCTACGGCTACGGGCTGCGATACGAACACGGGTTGTTCCGGCAGTCGTTCAAGGACGGCCGCCAGATCGAGGCGCCGGAAACCTGGCTGCTGCAACAGCATGCCTGGGAGTTCGAACGCCCCGAGGCGCGGTTCCGGCTGGGCTTCGGCGGCACGGTCGACGTCAAGGGAGAGACCGCCACCTGGTCGCCCGCGGAATTCGTCGAGGCCGAAGCCTACGACACGCCCATCGTCGGCTGGAAAGGCCGCTGGGCCAACACGCTGCGTCTGTGGTCGGCGAAGGCCGTGGACCCCTTCGACCTCGACAGCTTCAACCGTGGCGATTTCGCCGGGGCGGCCGAGCCCGAGGCGCTGGCGCGCACCATCTCCCGCGTGCTCTATCCCGACGACACCACCGGGCCGGGCAAGGAGCTTCGGCTGAAGCAGGAATATTTCCTCACCGCCAGTGCCCTGCGCGACATCCTGCGCCGGTTCGACAGCGAATACGACGACCTGGGCCTGCTGCCGTCGAAGGTCGCTATCCAGCTCAACGACACCCACCCCGCCATTGCCGGGCCGGAACTGGTACGGCTGCTGCTCGACGAGCGCGGCATGGGATTCGAGGATGCCATGGCCACGGCGCAGGCTTGCCTCAGCTACACCAACCACACCCTGCTGCCCGAGGCGCTGGAATCCTGGGGCGAGGACCTCTTTGGCAAGCTGCTGCCGCGGCACCTGCAGATCGTCGACCGCATCGACGACGCCCATGCCAAGGCCAACCCGTCGCGCAAAGTCAGCGCGAGGGCCGACGGACAGGTCAAGATGGGCGAGCTGAGCTTCATCATGGCACACAAGGTCAACGGCGTCTCGGCGCTGCATTCGGGGCTGATGACCACCACCGTCTTTGAGGAACTGCACCGGCTGCATCCCGACCGCATCCTCAACCAGACCAACGGTGTCACGCCGCGGCGCTGGCTTTTGTCTTGCAACCCGCGCCTGTCGTCGCTCATCACCGACACCATCGGCAGCGGCTGGGTCGACGACCTCGAGCAGCTCAAGGGTCTGGAAAGCCACGTCGACGATGCCGAATGGCTGGCGCGTTACGCTGCCGCCAAGCACGACAACAAGGCCGAGCTGGCTGCCTGGATGGCCGAAACGCAGGGCGTCACCGTCGATCCGGCGATGATGTTCGATGTGCAAATCAAGCGCCTGCACGAATACAAGCGCCAGCATCTCAACATCCTCGAAGCCATCGCCCATTGGCAGGAGATCAAGGCCAACCCCGATGTGGGCTGGACGCCGCGGGTCAAGATCTTCGCCGGCAAGGCCGCACCCGGCTATTTCTTTGCTAAGGATATCATCCGTCTTATCAACGATGTATCCGAGGTTATTAACGCGGACGAGGAGACGCGGCATCTGTTGCAGGTGGTGTTCCTGCCGAACTACAACGTGACGCTGGCGGAACGGCTTATCCCCGCCGCGGACCTCTCCGAACAGATCTCGACCGCCGGGAAAGAGGCGTCGGGCACCGGCAACATGAAATTCGCGCTGAACGGCGCGCTGACCGTCGGCACGCTGGACGGCGCCAATGTCGAGATCCGCGAACAAGTGGGCTCCGAGAACTTCTTTCTCTTCGGCATGACCGCCGACGAGGTCGATGCCCGCCGCGCCATCGACGGCCACGCGGCCAAGGCCATCGCCAACGACACGAGGTTGAAGTCCGCGCTTGAAGCCATTGAAACCGGGCTCTTTTCGCCGGACGAACCCACGCGTTACGCCAATATCGTCGAGAATCTCACCGGGCCGGACTACTTCCTCGTCACCACGGATTTCACTGACTACTGGCGCGCGCAGCGCGAGGTCGACAGTGCCTATGGCGACCAGGATGCCTGGATGCGCATGGCCGCGCTCAACACCGCGCGGTCGGGCTGGTTTTCGTCCGACCGGACGATCCGCGGCTACATGGGCGACATCTGGAACGCCCGCAGCCTGCTGGAGGACTGAGCGCGCCGCGCGGAGGAACCGCTGGGCGGGCGGGCGACTTGAATACCAAACGAACAAGCTTAGGGTTGAGCCATGTCTGACACGATCACACCGCAGCTTTTCGCTGAACTCCGCAAGATCCCCGAAGCGCGGTGCAACGACCCCTTTGCCATCCTCGGGCCACACAAGGACGGACGCAGCCGCTGTGTGACCGCCTACGATCCGGGCGCGGTCGAGATGTCGGCGGTGGTCGAGGGCAAGGCCCATCCGCTCGATCCGCTGCCCGGTCTGCAAGGTGTCTTTCGCGGCAAGGTCGCGGGCACGAAACCTTATCTCCTGCGCGGCAAGGCCGCCGATGGAGCGGAATGGGAGGTCGAAGATGCCTACCGGTTTGGACCCGTCTTGGGTGAGATAGACGAATACCTGTTGGGCGAAGGCACGCACAAACGCCTCTGGCAAGCCCTTGGCGCGCATGTGCGCGAACACGAGGGCGTCGAGGGCACCAGCTTTGCGGTCTGGGCGCCCAATGCGCGGCGCGTTTCGGTCGTCGGTGATTTCAACCTGTGGGACGGGCGGCGGCACGTCATGCGTCGGCGCGGCGCCACGGGCGTCTGGGAAATCTTCGTGCCCGGCGTCGGCGAAGGCGCGGTCTACAAGTACGAGATCGTCGGCGCCCATGGCGAGGTCATGCCGCTCAAGGCCGATCCGGTGGGCTTTGGCTCTCAGCATCCGCCCGAGAATGCCAGCGTCGTGCGCGACATCCGCGGCTACGGCTGGTCCGACAAGGGCTGGATGTCCAAGCGCGAGGCGGCGCAAAGCCGCGAGGCGCCGATTTCGGTCTACGAGGTGCACCTTGGCTCGTGGCGGCGCAAGGACGGCAACCGCCCGCTGTCATACGTCGAGGCCGCGACCGAACTGGTCGAGTACGTCAAGGACATGGGCTTTACCCATATCGAGCTTCTGCCGATCAGCGAATACCCCTTTGACGGCTCCTGGGGCTATCAGCCCGTGGGTCTGTTCGCGCCGACGGTGCGCCACGGCCCGCCGCACGAGTTCCGCGACTTGGTCAACGCCGCGCACAAGGCGGATCTGGGCGTCATCATCGACTGGGTGCCGGGGCATTTCCCGACCGATGCGCACGGGCTGGGCCAGTTCGACGGCACGGCGCTTTACGAACATGCGGACCCGCGCGAGGGCTTCCATCAGGACTGGAACACGCTGATCTACAACTACGGGCGGCGCGAAGTGGCGAATTTCCTCACTTCCAATGCTCTCTACTGGCTCGAGGAGTATCACGTCGACGGGCTGCGCGTGGATGCGGTGGCGTCGATGCTCTACCGCGACTATTCCCGCAAGGACGGCGAATGGGTGCCCAACAAGGACGGCGGGCGCGAGAACTACGAAGCCATCGCCATGTTGCAGAACATGAACATCGAGACCTACGGCCAGGCCCCGGGCATCATGACCGTGGCCGAGGAATCGACCAGCTTCCCCAAGGTGTCGCGCCCGGTCTACGACGGGGGTTTGGGCTTCGGGTTCAAGTGGAACATGGGCTGGATGAACGACACGCTCGAATACATTAAGAAGGACCCGATCTACCGGCGGCACCATCATCACCAGATGACCTTCGGCCTGCACTACGCCTTTTCGGAGAACTTCATCCTGCCGATCAGCCACGACGAGGTGGTGCACGGCAAGGGCTCGATGCTGGGCAGGATGCCCGGCACGGATTGGGAGCGTTTCGCCAACCTGCGGGCCTATTACGGCTTCATGTGGGGGCATCCGGGCAAGAAGCTGCTGTTCATGGGCCAGGAATTCGCCCAGGCGCACGAATGGAACCACGATGCGGAACTGGACTGGCAGATGGCCGGGAGCGGGCTTCACAAGGGAATTCAGAACCTCGTCCGCGATCTCAACAAGCTCTACACCGCGACCCCGGCGCTGCACGCCAAGGACTGCGACCCGGCCGGCTTCCAGTGGATCGAGGCCAACGATGCCGACCGGTCGGTCTTTGCCTGGATCCGGCGCGGCGGCAAGGACGATCCCGAGGTCGTCGTGCTGTGCAACTTCACCCCCGTCGAACAGCCCGCCTATTCGGTCGGCATGCCCTCGGCAGGAACATGGCGCGAGGCGCTGAACTCCGATGCCGGCCTCTACAGCGGCGGCGATCGCGGCAACATGGGGTCGGTCACGGCCATCGACACGCCGAGCCACGGTCAGCCGGCCAGCGCGCAGGTTGTGATCCCGCCGCTGTCGGCGGTCTACTTGATAAAGGATTGATGCGGAGCGGAAAACACGATCACATCGGGACGGACGGCACCGGATAAGGGCCGCCGACCAAAGGGAGGGGAAAGATGACGAGACCAAGCAACCGGCTGGCCAGCCGCACGATGGCATTCGTTCTTGCAGGCGGGCGCGGATCGCGCCTCAGGGAGCTGACCGACCGGCGGGTGAAACCGGCGGTCTATTTCGGCGGCAAGACCCGGATCATCGACTTCGCGCTGTCCAACGCCCTCAATTCCGGGATCCGCAAGATGGCGGTGGCCACGCAGTACAAGGCGCATTCGCTGATCCGCCATTGCCAACGCGGCTGGAACTTCTTCCGCGCCGAGCGCAACGAGTTTCTCGACATCCTGCCCGCCTCGCAGCGCGGCGGGGACGAAAACTGGTATCGCGGCACCGCCGATGCCGTAGCGCAGAACATCGACATCATCGACAGCTACGGCGTCGATTACGTGCTGATCCTGGCGGGCGATCACATCTACAAGATGGATTACGAGCTGATGATCCAGCAGCACGTGGAAACCGGCGCCGATGTGACCGTCGGCTGCCTGACGGTGCCGCGCGCAGAGGCATCTGCCTTCGGCGTCATGGCGGTGGACGGCGACGACCGGATCACCAGTTTCCTGGAAAAGCCCGCCGATCCGCCCGGAACGCCCGACGATCCCGAGGTGGCGCTGGCGTCGATGGGCATCTACGTCTTCGACTGGACATTCCTGCGCGACCTGCTGATCCGCGATGCGGCTGACGACAGCTCGAGCCACGATTTCGGCAACGACCTGATCCCCGAGATCGTCGCCAAGGGCACCGCGCAAGCGCACCGTTTCACCGACAGCTGCGTCAAGCACGACCCGGCCGCCCCGGCCTACTGGCGCGACGTGGGGACGGTGGATGCCTTCTGGAAGGCGAATATCGACCTCACCGGTTTCACCCCCGATCTCGACCTCTGGGACACCGACTGGCCGATCTGGACCTATTCTGAATCGGTTCCCCCGGCCAAGTTCATCCACAACGAGGCGAAGCGCCGCGGCACGGCGACCTCTTCGCTGGTGTCGGGCGGTTGCATCATCTCGGGCACCGAGATCTCGGAATCGCTGCTCTTCACACAGGTCCACACCAATTCCTATTCGCAACTGCACCAGGCTGTGGTGCTGCCCTATGTCAACGTCGCGCGCCATGCGCGGCTGTCCAAGGTGGTGATCGACCGCGGCGTGCACATTCCCGAGGGCCTGGTGGTGGGCGAAGACCCCGAGGAAGACGCCAAGTGGTTCCGCGTCAGCGATACCGGCGTCACGCTCATCACCAAGGCGATGATCGACCGGAGGGCCGCCGCCTTATGACCAACGTCCTGTCCGTCGCGTCGGAATGCGTGCCGCTGGTCAAGACCGGCGGCCTTGCAGACGTGGCGGGCGCTCTGCCCGGCGCCATGGCGGGGCTGGGCCACGACATGCGCACGCTGCTGCCGGGCTATCCGGCGGTACGCGCGGCGGTGGACCGCGACGCGGCGGTGCTGGACCTGGGCCAGGTTTTCGGCGGGCCGGCGCGGGTCCTGCGCGGCGCCCTCGGCAAGCAGGTGCTTTACGTTTTAGACGCGCCGCATCTCTTCGACCGGCCGGGCTCGATCTACCTCGGCCCCGATGGCACCGACTGGCCCGACAATCCCGAACGCTTCGCCGCCCTGTCAGACACCGCCGCGCGCATCGGCGCGGAGGGAATCGAGGGCTGGCAGCCCGAAATTCTGCACCTGCACGACTGGCAGGCAGGGCTGGCGCCGGTCTACCTGCAGCAGCGCGGCGCCGCGGGTCGCGTGGCGACGCTGCTGACCATCCACAACATCGCCTTCCAGGGACTGGCCCCGGCGACGCGGCTGGACCGGCTGGGCCTGCCCGAAGACGGTTTTACCCCCAGCGGTTTCGAATATTACGGTCGGATCAGCGCACTCAAGGCCGGGCTGGTCTATGCCGACGGCCTCAGCACCGTCAGCAGCACCTATGCGGACGAGCTGACGACGCAGGAATTCGGCATGGGCCTCGACGGCGTACTGCGCGACCGGCAGGCGGCGCTGACGGGCATCCTCAACGGCATCGACCTCGGTGTCTGGACGCCACCCTACCGCGCGCCCCGCGGCAAGGCCAAGCACACCCGCGCGCTTCGCGCAGAAATTGGTCTGCCCGACAGCGACGGGCCGCTCTTCGTGGTGATCTCGCGTCTGACCGAACAGAAGGGCCTCGACCTGCTGATCGACGCCCTGCCCGACCTCGTCTCGGCGGGCGGGCAGCTGGCGCTGCTCGGTTCGGGCGATGCGGCGATGGAAAAGGCCTTCCGCGACGCCGCCACCCGCCATGCAGGCGTCGCGGTACGCATCGGCTACGACGAGGACCTGGCCCGGAAACTCATCGCGGGAGGCGATGTGATCCTGGTGCCGTCACGGTTCGAGCCCTGCGGGCTGACGCAGCTTTATGGGCTGCGCTTCGGCACGTTGCCGCTGGTGTCGCTCACGGGCGGGCTGGCGGACACGGTGATCCCCGCCAGCCCTGCCGGGCTGGCTGCGGGGGTCGCGACCGGGTTCCAGTTTCACCCGGTCACTGCTCAGGCCCTGCGCCGGGCGCTGCAAAGCGTCTTCGCGCTCTGGCCCGAGCGAAAGATATGGGAGGGGATGATGCGCAACGCCATGGCCCATCCGGTCGGCTGGGATCAGTCGGCCCGGGACTATGCTGCCCTTTACGAGAGCCTCAAGAAGACCCCATGAAAACCTCGAACGCTCTGGCCCCCGGCCATGCCGCCCCCCTGGGGGCCACCTTCGACGGCGAAGGTGTCAATTTCGCCGTCTTCTCCGAACATGCCACGCGCATGACGCTGTGCCTCTTTTCCGAGGACGGCAAGACGGAAACCCATCGCATCGACCTGCCCGAACGCAACGGCGACGTCTGGCACGGTTACGTGTCGGGGCTGAAGCCCGGGCAGCTTTACGGGCTGCGCGCGGACGGGCCCTATGCGCCGTTCCACGGCCACCGGTTCAACTACAACAAGCTGCTGCTCGATCCCTACGCCAAGCGCCTGACCGGCCATCCGCAATGGCACGACGCGCTGATGGGCTACACGGTGGGCGACAGCAAGGGCGACCTGAGCTTCGACCGCCGCGACAGCGCGCCCTACATGCCGCGCTGCGTGGTCGAGGACCCGAGTTTCGCCTGGGGCGACGACCATGTCCGCCCGATGACGCCGCTCTCCAAGACCATCGTCTACGAGGCGCATGTGAAGGGCCTCGCCCAACAGCATCCCGACGTGACAGACAAGGGCGGGTTCCTTGGCCTCGCCTCGGACCCGATGCTGGAGCATCTCACGAAACTCGGCATCACCGCGATCGAGCTTCTGCCGGTCCATGCCTTCACCGACGACCGGTTCCTCGTTGAAAAGGACCTGCGCAACTACTGGGGCTACCAGACACTGGGCTTCTTCGCGCCCGACCCGCGCTATCTGAGCAAAGGCGCGCTGTGGGAGTTCCAGCACATGGTCGCGCGGCTGCACGCCGCCGGCATCGAGGTGCTGCTCGACGTGGTCTACAACCACACCTGCGAAGGCGACGAGATGGGGCCGACCCTGTCGTTCCGGGGGTTGGACAACCGCAGCTATTACCGGCTGACCGACGACCACCGCCATTCGATCAACGACACCGGATGCGGCAACACCGTGAACGTCGAACACCCGATGGTCATGCGGATGATCGTCGATTCACTGCGCTACTGGGTCGAGGTCATGGGCGTCGACGGCTTCCGCTTCGACCTCTGTTCGACACTGGGGCGCACGTCGCGTGGCTTTGACCGCAACGCGGCGTTCTTCCAGGCGGTGCGGCAGGACCCGGTGCTGGCGCATGTGAAGCTGATCGCGGAGCCTTGGGACATCGGCCCCGGCGGCTACCAGGTCGGAGGGTTCCCGCCGCCCTTCTCGGAGTGGAACGACAAGTACCGCGACGCGGTGCGCGCGTACTGGCGCGGCGACGAGGGCATGGTGCCCGAACTGGCCGAGCGGCTGACCGGATCGGCGGTGCAGTTCGACCATTCCGGCCGCCCCGCCACCGCCTCGGTCAATCTGCTGACGGCGCATGACGGCTTCACCCTCATGGACGTGGTCAGTTACAACGACCGCCACAACGAGGCCAACGGCGAAGACAACCGCGACGGCCACGGCAACAACATCTCGGACAACATGGGCGTCGAAGGCCCGACCGACGACGCCGGGATCATCGCGGCCCGCGCGCAGCGCCGGCGCAACCTGATGGCGACGCTGCTGCTGAGCCAGGGCACGCCGATGATCCTCGCCGGCGACGAGCTGGGCAATTCGCAAAGCGGCAACAACAACGCCTATTGTCAGGACAACGAGATCGGCTGGATCGACTGGGACAGCACCGATCCGGACTTCCTGGCCTTCGTCCAGCGGCTCATCGCCTTTCGCAAGGAGCACCCGATCCTGCGGCAGAAACGCTTTCTGCATTCGCGCGAACGGCTGGTGGACGGGTTGCAGGACCTGTTCTGGTGGCGCGCCGACGGGACCGAGATGGAGGACGACGACTGGAACGAACCGGACCTGAGCCTGCTATGCGCCGAGATGCGGATGGCCTCGGGCACGCCGTCCTATGCCGCGCGGGAAGAGGCGCTGTTCCTGGTCTTCAACAACGGCGACGACGCCGAGCTTTGCCTGCCCGCAGCCCCCGAAAAGCGCCACTGGGTGCGCCATCTCGACACCGCCTCACCCGAGAGCGAACCCACGCCCGAAACCACCCGCGACGTGACCATCGCGGGGCAGTCCGTGGGCGTCTGGGTGCAGGAGTTGCGCGATGGCTGATCGCCTGCGCGCCCTTGCGGATGCCTATGGCATCCTGCCCGCCTTCAAGGACGTGACCGGCGTCCGGCGCGAGACCGGCGACGCCAGCAGGCGGGCTCTGCTGGCGGCAATGGGGATCGATCTTTCGGATCCCGCCGCGATGGACGCCGCGCTGTCCGAGGCCGATCCGGCACAGCGCCGCCTGCCGCGCTGGCAGGTTCTGCGGCCGGGACAGGGCGCCGATCTGCCGCTGGGCGAAGACACCCCGTGGCACATCCTGCGCGAGGATGGCCGCTGCCACGAAGGCCGCGGTCCCGCCCTGCCCGGCCTGCCGCTGGGCCGCCACCGACTGACTGCTATCGGCGAGACCTGCTGGCTGCTCTGCGCGCCGCCGCGCCTGCCGCTTCCGCCGCGTTGCTGGGGGCTGATCGCGCCGCTGGCGGGCCTGCGCACCGCCGCGCAGGGCGGCATCGGCGATTACGGCGACCTCGCGCGGCTGGCGACCGGTGCCGCACAGCATGGCGCGGCCTTTCTCGGCATCAATCCGGTACATGCGGGCTTCCTGACCGATCCCGGCGGCTTCAGCCCCTACACGCCGTCGCACCGCAGGCGCCTCTCGGCGATCCACATTCCCGCAGAGCACACCCGCAGCCGCGGCGCGCTCATCGACTATGCCGCCGACATCCCGGCGCGGATCGCTGCATTGGAGACGGAGTTTCACCGCGAGGGCGCGCAGGCTGCGGCATTCAACGCCTATCTCGCCGCCGAGGGCGCGCATTTGCAGACCTTTGCCCTGCACCAGGCGCTGTCGGAACGTCATGGGCCGTATTGGCACCACTGGCCCGAAGCACTGCAGGACCCCGAGAGCGCCGAGACGGCGCAAGCGGCGACGGAGCTGGCCGACCGGGTGCGGTTTCACGCCTGGCTGCAATGGCGCGCCGATGCGGAGCTGGGGCGCGCCGCCCGGACCGCCGTGCAGGCGGGCATGGGGCTCGGCCTCTACCTCGACCTCGCGGTCGGCACCCATCCGCACGGGGCCGAGACTTGGGAGGACCGCACCAGCTTTGCCTTCGGCGCCTCGCTGGGCGCACCGCCCGATGCCTTTGCCAAGGACGGGCAGAACTGGAACCTCGCGCCCTTCAATCCGCGCGCGCTGCTGGCCACCGGATTTGCCCCGCTGGCGGAAACCCTGCGGCGGCAGTTGCGGCACTGCGGGATGCTGCGGATCGACCATATCCTCGGCTTTGACCGCGCCTACTGGGTGCCGGAAGGCGCGCCGGGGGCCTATGTCCAGATGCCCCGCGACGCGATGCTGGCGGTGGTGCGGATCGAGGCCGCGCGCGCCGGGGCCGTGATCGTTGGCGAGGACCTGGGCAACATCCCCGACGGACTGCAGAAGGCGTTGGCAGCAAGCGGCATCCTCGGATGCCGGCTGACGATCTTCGAACAGATCGGGCGCAAGACCCCGCGCTTTCGCAGCCCGCGCCGCTGGCCGCCCGCGACCTTGGGCAGTTTCTCGTCGCACGACCTGCCCACCTGGGAAGGCTGGCGCAAGGGGGCCGAGATCACCGCCCGCACGGACCGCGGCCTTATGGACCCAAAGGTCGGCGCGGCGGCCCTGGCGCATCGCAAGGCCGAAACCGCGGCGCTCGACCGCGTGACGGCCAAGGCGTCGGACACCGACCCCGCAAGCCAGGACGCCATGCACGCGCATCTGGCACAGGCCGCGAGTCGCGTGGTGGCCGTGCAGATCGAGAACATTCTTGATATGCAGGACCAGCCCAACCTGCCGGGCACCGTCGGTGAATACCCGAACTGGCGGCAGCGCCTGCCGCTCGACACCGACGCCATCGCCCGCGATCCGCGCCTCGACCGGGCCGCGCGGATCATGAAAGACAACGGACGTTAGGAGGAGACCCCGATGAAACCAAAGAAGGTCGCGACGACCCCGATCGACGGGCAGAAACCCGGCACCTCGGGGCTGCGCAAGAAGACCCGCACCTTCATGGAACCGCATTACCTGGAAAACTACATCCAGGCGACCTGGAACGGCATCGGCGGTGTGGAGGGAAAGACGCTGGTGCTCGGCGGCGACGGGCGGCATTTCAACGACCGCGCGGCGCAGGTGGTGCTGCGCATGGCCGCCGCCGGCGGGGCCGAGCGGGTGATCGTCGGGCGCAATGCGCTGCTTTCGACCCCCGCCGCGTCGCATCTGATCCGCAAGAACAAGGCCAGCGGCGGCATCATCCTGTCCGCCAGCCACAACCCCGGCGGGCCGGATGGCGATTTCGGGGTGAAATACAACGTCGCCAACGGCGGCCCCGCGCCCGAGAACGTGACCCGCAAGATCTTCAAGGCGACGCAGGAGTTGAAGAAATACTTCATCCTCGACGCGCAGGACGTGGACCTTGATACGCTGGGCGAGACGACGCTGGGCAAAACCGTGGTCGAGGTGGTGGACCCCACCGCCGACTACCAGGAGCTGATGGCGGAACTCTTCGATTTCGACGCGATCAAGGCGCTTTTCGCGGAGGGCTTCCGCATCCGGTTCGACGCGATGCACGCGGTGACGGGCCCCTATGCCAAGGCCATCCTGGAAGACACGTTGGGCGCGGCCCCCGGTTCCGTGGTCAACGCCACCCCCCTGCCCGATTTCGGCGAAGGCCACCCCGACCCGAACCCGATCTGGGCGAAAGAGCTGATGGACGTGATGATGGGCGAGGATGCGCCCGATTTCGGCGCCGCCTCGGACGGCGACGGCGACCGCAACATGATCGTCGGGCGCGGCATCTATGTGACGCCCTCGGACAGCCTTGCCGCCATCGCCGCCAATGCCAAGCACATCCCGTCCTATGCCAAGGAGATGCGCGGCGTGGCCCGCTCGATGCCCACCTCGCGCGCGCTTGACCGGGTGGCCGAGGCGCTGGAGCTTGACTGCTACGAGACCCCGACCGGCTGGAAGTTCTTCGGCAACCTGCTGGACGCCGGCGCCGCCACGCTCTGCGGCGAGGAAAGCGCCGGCACCGGGTCAGACCATGTGCGCGAAAAGGACGGGCTCTGGGCGGTGCTCTTCTGGCTCAACGTGCTGGCGGTGCGCAAGATTTCGGTGGCAGACCTCATGGCAGACCACTGGAAGACCTACGGGCGCAACTACTATTCCCGGCACGATTACGAGGCGGTCGATGCAGAAGCTGCGCAAAAACTGGTCGATGACCTGCGCGACCGTCTGGACAGCCTGCCGGGACAGGACTTTGCCGGGCTGACGGTGGAAACTGCCGATGAATTTGCCTATGACGATCCCGTCGACGGGTCGCGCAGCGAAGGCCAGGGCCTGCGGATCACCACGTCGCAGGGCGGGCGCATCGTGCTGCGCCTGTCGGGCACCGGAACCGAAGGCGCCACGCTGCGCGTCTACCTCGAACGGGTGGAAACCGACCCAGAGCGCCTGCACGACGACCCGCAAGAGGCGCTGGCGTCGGTGATCGCCGCCGCCGAGGCCATCGCAGGCATCAAGGACCGCACCGGGCGCGACGCGCCCGACGTGATCACGTAAGAACGACAGGAGGCCCCATGGCCCTGCAAGACCGCATCATCTATGACGCCGACGCCGCCGCCGCCCGCGCGGACGAATGCCAGGAGATCCTCACCACCACGCCCAAACGCTTCGACGCCGAACAGAAGGTGGCGCGTTACCTCGGCGGACAGGTCGAGGGCGACATGGCCTATTTCGGCTTCTGGATCCCGGATCTGCAGGACCTGCGGGTGCCTTCGGGCGACATCTTCCTCGAACTGCTCGACTCGGTCGAACCGATGGACCTGACCGTGGCGCACCAGGACGTGCCGTTCGAGAGGGTCTTCGTGCCGATCGTGCGGCTCGATGCCTATTGCTTTTCGGCGGTGCGCGGCATGCGGCCCGGGCGGCGCGACCAGATCGGCGATTTCTACGCGCTGGTCTGGCGCGACAGCGAAGGCGTCTGGCACCGCATCTTCGATCCGCTGGCCATGTCCCTGCCCTTCGGCGCCATGGCCCCGGCAGAACTCTACGACGTGGCCGCCATGCAGGAGGCGCGCGGCGACAAGGACTACTGGTCCGCGTTCGCGGGCGACGACCCGCACAAGTTCGGGCCGCCCACCAACATCCTGCAGATCCACGTGCCCACTGCCACCGCGGGCGGCACCATCGCGGCGCTGACCCGGCATTTCGAGCGGCTGGCCGAACGGGTGGCGCGCGACCTGCCGCGCGAACCTTCGGACCGGATCTTCCTGGGCTACGACGCGGTGCAGCTTTTGCCGGTGGAGCCCACGACCGTCTACGAGACCGGCCCGGACTTCTGGACCGAATCCGATACCACCGACGAGCACCTGACAGTGTCGCTGCTGCGGCCCGATACCACCAACTGGGGCTATGACATCGTCATCTCAGGCATGGGCACGGTCAACCCGGTGCTGCTGGAAAGCGGCCGTCCGGACGAACTGGTGGATCTTGCCGCCGTGCTGCACAACTTTCCGACCCGGCCCAAACGGCTTATCTTCGACGTGGTCTACGGCCATTCCGACAACCAGGGCCTGCGCGCGCTGTCGAGCCATTTCTTCGCCGGGCCGAACATGTACGGCCAGAACCTCGACTACCAGAACCCTGCCGTGCGGGCGATCCTGCTGGAGATGCAGCGCCGCAAGGTGAACTTCGGCGCCGACGGGGTGCGTGTCGACGGGGCGCAGGATTTCAAGTTCTGGGACCCGTCCGAACAGGTGCTGAAGCACGACGACGACTACCTACAAAGCATGGCCGATATCGAACAGGAGGTCGCGGGCACCCGCTACCGCCCCTGGTTCATCTTCGAGGACGGCCGCCCCTGGCCCGACGAGGACTGGGAACTGAGCTCGACCTACAGGTCGGTGATCGAAAAGCAGCGCGACGACGACGTGTTCCAGTGGGGGCCGCTGACCTTTGCCCACAACACGCCGTTCCTCTACACCTTCTGGCTGGGCAAGTACTGGCGCATCCGTGAATGCCTGAACGTCGGGGCGAACTGGATTTCCGGCACGTCGAACCACGACACCCTGCGCCGCGGCACGCAGGTGAGCCCGAAGATGAACATCAACACCCGGCTCGGCCTCAGCCGGATGGAGATTCTCGACAAGGCCTATGACAACCCGGCGGTGCATACCCTCACCTATGCCGCCCTGCCCGGCGTGCCGATGGATTTCCTCAACGCCATGGCGCGCGGGTCCTGGGGGTTCATTCGCAACCAGGACGACAAGTACGGGGTCAAGGTCGTGGCCGAGGAAGCCATCAGCCTGAAATGGCAGGTGGACGAATACGCCTATTCGATCCCCTACAACTTCCGTCGTCTGAAAGAGTTGGGCTTCGAAACCCGCGACCAGCTGGCGCGGTTCTGCGAATTCCTGCCGGCGCTGGTCGAGGTAACCGAATACGACCTCGAGGACATCGCCCGGCTGCTGAACGCGACCGATCCGAAACTGGCCGGACCGCATTACACGGTGAACACCCTGAAAGAGGTGGCGCGGGCCTGGATGGATGACATGCACGACTACTGCAACATCGTCCATTCGCTGCCGGGGCTTGACCCGGTGCAATGCGCCTTTACCCACAATCTGCGTGAATTCCGTCGCGCAAGGCCTTGGTTGCGCGATAATTTCGGGCCAAAGGACCATTTCGGATACATCGAGCCTCTGGACGGCCGTACCGTGTTTACATCGCTGCGGCACGGCCCGGACGGCGAACAGGTGTTTTCGGTGATCCATATGGAAGGCAAGGAAACCGCGGACGTCGATCCGCTGCGGCTGGGCATTCCCGGCACAGAAGGCTTCGGCTGGGATTGTGTGCTGCGCACGCCCGGCATCGGAGAGGATTACCTGAGCGGCCCGATCGTGCTGCGGGATTCCATGGCGCTGGTGTTCGCGCGGGCACCGCAGTAGCCGCTGCCCGCCGCGACCGCCTGGCAGGGCGTCAGCCCTGCCAGCCTTCCAGGAAGGACCTGAGGTTCGGCCCAAGCTCGGGTTGGAGATAGCCGCCCTCCTGCACGATCACCGTCGGCAAGTCCAGCGAGGCAATCCGCGCCGCAATTGAGGCAAAGCCCGAGGTTGTAACCGCAAGCCCTTGAAACGGATCGTTTTCATGGGCGTCGAGTCCCAGCGCCACGACCAGCGCGTCGCAGCCGAATAGCTCGATCCGTTCCAGCCCGTTTTCAAGCGCGGCGAGAAAGCCGTCGTCGCCGGTGCCCCGATCCAGGGGCAGGTTCAGGTTCGTACCCTCGCCCGGCCCGCGCCCGCGTTCATGGGCATGCCCCCAGAAGAACGGATAGAACCGCGCGGGGTCGGCATGGACCGACACGGTCAGCACCTCTGGATCGTCGTAAAAGATGCCCTGCGTGCCGTTGCCGTGATGCACGTCGACGTCGAGGATCGCCGGACGGCAGCCCGCGCGCAGCAGCGCCTTGGCGGCGATGGCGGCGTTGTTGAGGAAACAGAAACCGCCCGCCATGTCGGAAAAGGCGTGATGCCCCGGCGGACGGCAGAGCGCATAGACCGCCTGTTCGCCCGACAGAACCGCCTGGGCGCCGCTCACCGCGCTCTGCGCCGAAAGATAGGCCGAGGCCCAGGTGTGCGGCCCGATGGGACAGGCGGTGTCGGCCATGTGCCAGCCCGCCTGGCCCACCATGCCGTCGGGGTAGCTCACCCCGTGGCGATTCGGATGCACGTTGGGCACGACTTCTTCCGAAGCGCCGTCCATACGTTGCCAGCGCGCGTGAATGTTCTGCAAAAACGCAAGGTATTCAGACGGATGCACGTCGGAAATGAAGGCGATACCATGATCCTCGGGCACTGAGAATTCGCAGCCCGCAGCAACCGCGGCCTCGTGAAGCACTTCGGCGCGCCGGGGTTGTTCCGGGCTTGGGCGCAGCACGCCGTTGGCCAGGAAGGTCTGCGGGTCATGGGCCGTCTGGCCGGGATCGAAAAACGCTTTCATGCGTTGAGCAAACCACGCCCTGCGCCGCTTGTCACCCGTTGCGCGGTCCGGTGTCCGCCGAAGCGCGCGCCGGCCGAACAACTTACCGGAGTTTCCCCCGATGCTCGACCTCATCAACCCCGCTATCGCCCTGCTGACCGTTGCCTTCGGTCTCTTCGGCTTTCTGGCACCCCGCTACACGGCCGACGTGCTCGACCTCAGGCCCACCGACACCAACATGGGGCTGAGCGAGCTGCGCGCCTCCGCTGGCGGGCTCTTCGTGGCGCTGGGGCTGGGCTGCCTCGTCCTCGGCACGCCGATGGCCTATGCGATGCTGGGGGTCGCCTATGTCGGCGCCGGGGCCGGTCGGCTGGTGTCGATCGCACTCGACAATCCGCCGCGCGGCAAGGCGCTGCTCTACTTCGCCTTCGAGGCCGTGCCCGCCGCCTGGCTCATCCTCTGGAATCTTTGACCCGACCTCACAGGCCCATTGAAACCGCCGCGAACGGGGCCTATGTTTGCTCTGTCTGGAAACAGACTATGGACATAAACGCGCTCGTAATAAGCGGATCGGACCCGGGGGCGGTACCCGGCCACTCCACCATAACCCGTTCATTTGGCGGCCATGGGGTGGAAACAGGATCGACGAACGTCTAAAGGGGTTAGCTTTGTCCCGGCTGTCTGCCACCGTTACCGGCGAAAACAGTACAATTGCAAATGACAATCGTGCTCCGGTCGCTCTGGCTGCGTAAGCAGTCCGAAGACCGAAACTTAAGCCCTTGCGCCTAGCAGCGTAAGGCGGGGTTCGCAGGCACCTGGCAACAGAAGCCTGCACTTTCCTCCCCCATTTCGCGAAGACCGGGCAAAGGCGTTGCGAGCAACCGCCGCGCCTCTGCATGCAAACGGCGGGCCGTGACCCGCCGTCTGGACTTGTCATGAGGCGCCGCACCCGTTCGGGGCACGGCGCCGATGTCGTCAGGTGAAGAGGAAATCGTCCGCCGCGGTCAGATCGGCGGTGGTGACGCCCTTCACGATGATCGTGTGGCCTTCGTAATCCATCGACACGGAACTGACCCCCTGGAAGGTGACGTCGGTCAGCGCCAGTTCGGCCAGAGGATCCGCAGACCCGGCAAGGCCCTGGAAGACCAGCGTGTCGATCCCGTCCTCGTAGTCCAGCACCGCGCTTTCCCCGGCCCCGAGCGTATCGTTGAAGACGAAGTGATCCGCCCCCGCACCGCCCGCAAGCAAGTTGTCGCCCGACCCGCCGATCAGCGTGTCGTCGCCGCCCCGGCCATAAAGCCGGTCGTCGCCTGCGCCGCCGTCCATCATGTTGGCCCCGGCATTGCCCCGCATGTTGTCGGCGAACTGGGTCCCGATCAGGTTCTCGATCGAGTCGAAGGTATCGCCGGCCGCATCGCCCAGGTTGATGCCCGGGGTTTCAAGATCGACCCGGACCAGGCCGCTGGCCGAGGCATAGGACGCCGTATCGGTGCCCGCGCCACCGGCGATCAGGTCGGCGCCCGCGCCGCCTTCGAGCGTGTCGTCGCCGCCGCGTCCATAGAGCCTGTCGGACCCGGCGCCGCCCATCATGACGTTGGCCGCGCCATCGCCCCGCAGGTTGTCGTCGAAGCCGGTGCCGATCAGGTTCTCGATGGACAGGTAGCTGTCCCCCGCCGCATCGCCGAGGTTCACCGCGGCATTTGCGAGGTCGGCCCGAACCAGGCTCGTTGCCGTGGCATAGCTCGCCGTGTCGGTGCCCGAGCCGCCATCCAGCGTATCCGCACCGCCCCGACCTTCGAGCGTGTCGTCGCCCAGGCCGCCGGTCAGGCGGTTGGCCCCGGCACCGCCGGAGAGCATGTCGTCAAAGCCCGACCCCAGCAGGTTCTCGATCGACGCATAGGTGTCGCCCGCGGCATCGCCGGTATTGGACCCCGGCGCCACCAGATCGGCGGTGACCCCGGACATTGCCCCGGCATAGGACGCGGTGTCGGTGTTGCCGCCACCGGCCAGGAAGTCGGCCCCGGCTCCGCCTTCGAGCGTGTCGTTGCCGCTGCGGCCGTAGAGGCTGTCGTCGCCCGCGCTGCCCGACAGAAGGTTGGCGGCACCGTCCCCGCGCAGGTTGTCGGCGAACTGCGACCCTGCCAGGTTCTCGATGCTCACATAGCTGTCGCCCGCCGCATCGCCGGTATTGATGCCGGGCGATTGCAGATCGGCCAGCACGCCCGCCGCGGCGCCCGCATAGGACGCGGTATCGACACCGGTATCGCCCACGAGGATGTCCGCCCCGGCGCCGCCTTCCAGCGTGTCGTCGCCGTCCCGACCGTACAGCTTGTCGGCCCCGGCCCCGGCGATGATCACGTTGGCAAGCGCGTTGCCCCGCAGGTTGTCGTCAAAAGCCGTCCCGGTCAGGTTCTCGATGGACGCGTAGGTATCGCCCGCCGCGTCGTTGAGGTTCACACCCGGGTTCGCAAGGTCGGCCCGGACCTGGCTGGACGATCCGGCGTAGCTTGCCGTATCGGACCCGTCGCCACCGTCCAGAGCATCCGCCCCGGCGCCACCGATCAGCGTGTCCGCCCCGCCAAGCCCATTGATCGCATCCTCGTCCGCGGTGCCGGTCAGGGTCTCGCCCAGCTCGGTCCCGGTGACGGTGTTCACACCGCCTGTGATCGTGACGGAAACGTCCTGGGTAAAGCTGGCACCCGCCGCATCCTGAAGCGTGACCGTGTAGGTCTCGACGATGCTTTCACCCACCGCCAGGAACTGTACCGCCGCGTTGTCGACGCTGAAGCTCCATGTGACCTCTCCGCCAAGGCCGCCGACGGTCGCCGCGGTGACGATGGCCGACAGGTTGCCCAGCTGACTGCTGTGCGTGCTGCCTGCAAAGACCGCGGATGCGAGGTGTGTATCGCTCAGATCCACGTCCGAGAAGCCGATGACACCGCTGTCGGTCAGCACCGGATCGGCGATGTCCTCCACCACGCTGCCCTCGAGGTCCGGCGACTCGCCGAGGACTGGCGCGTCGTTGCTGCCGGTGATGGCGATGGTCAGCGTCGCATTCGAGCTCGCACCCTCCGCATCCACAATGGTGTAGGTGAAGACGTCCGAGGCGCTCTCGCCCTCGGCCAGGGCGTCGGTTGCCGACAGAGTGTCGTCCAGGACGTAGCTGTAGTCGCCCATCTCGCTCACGGTCAGACGACCGTAGGTCCCGAGGATTTCGATGCGAATGGTGCCTGCATCCTCCAGGTCCGCGCCGGTGTCGCCCGCGGCGACCCCCACCACGGTCTTGCTGTCGCCGGCATCCACGTCGGTGTCGTTGACCAGCACGTTGCCCGTCGCCGACGCGTCCACATCCTCGACCACCGCATCCTCGGCATTGTCGTCCGCCACCGCGACCGGCGCGTCGTTGCTGCCGGTGATGGCGATGGTGACCGTGGTGCTCGAGACCGCGCCTTCGCTGTCCGCCATGGTGTAGGTGAAGACGTCCGAGGCGCTCTCACCCTCGGCCAGCGCATCCGTCGCCGTGAAGGTGTCGTCCAGGGCGTAGGTGTATGCGCCGTCCTCGCCGATGGTCAGCGTGCCGTAGGTGCCGGTGATCGCCATGCCGACGGTCGCCGCATCCTCCAGGTCCGCGCCGGTGT
>NZ_QPMK01000031.1 GCF_003344785.1 Thalassococcus profundi
GCTGATCGATCTGCGCCTCGTTGCCCCAGTAGATGTGGTTGTCGATCATCGCGCTCAGAAGGCTGTGCGCGCTGGTGATGGCGTGGAAATCGCCGGTGAAATGCAGGTTCATGTCCTCCATCGGCACCACCTGCGCATGACCGCCGCCCGCGGCCCCGCCCTTCATCCCGAAGTTCGGTCCGAGGCTCGCTTCGCGGATGCAGATCGCGGCCTTCCTGCCGATGCGGTTGAGCCCGTCGCCCAGGCCCACGGTCGTCGTGGTCTTGCCCTCGCCCGCCGGCGTCGGGTTGATCGCGGTCACGAGGATCAGCTTGCCGTTCGGACGGTCCTGCACCGAGCGGATGAAGTCCTGGCTCACCTTCGCCTTGTCATGACCATAGGGCAGCAGGTCCCCCGCCCCGATCCCCAACTTCGCCCCGACCTCCTGGATCGGCTGCTTCTGCGCACCCCGCGCGATTTCGATGTCGGTCTTGACGCTCATGCCGGTCTGTCCTCCCCATGTTCGGTCACTTGCTGCCACGAACGCACGGCTGGCGGCAACAACACAGTTGTCCCTATTGCCGCTTGGCGACAAGTTTCCGTCCGGACGTCTGCCCGGCGCCTACCCGGTCGGGCGGGTTCCGCGGAACACCGTCGTATGCCGTAAACCCCTGGTGCCGCCGAAAGAATAGGTAGACAGCCGCGCCGCATCCGGCCAGCCTTTGTCAGGGCCGCAGGAGACGACCCGCGCGACGACGGATGCGCGTCACGCGCTTCATGGTGACGGGAGGAGAGCCATGACACAGCCCAACGGCGCCACCGCGCCCGTCCGGGTTCTGCTTGCCGAGCCGAACCCGCTCGTGGTGTCCGCGCTGACGGTCTGTTTCGATCAGGACAAGCGTTTTCGCCTCGCCGGAAGCGTCGGCACCGGGCAGGAGGTACTGGACCACGATCCGACGGCGCTCGATGTGGTGGTGCTGGCCTGGCAACTGGCGGACATGGGCGCGCCGGACGTGCTGCGGGCGATCAAGGCACGCGGCTGCAAGCTGCGGGTCACGGTATTTTCCAACAACCGCGACCTCGGCCATGTGCGCCAGTCGGTGCGGCTGGGCGCGCTGGGGTTCTGTTATCAGTTCGACGATCCTTCCGTGCTGTTCGACACGCTGCACGCGGTGGCGAACGGTCGCATCTGCGTGCCCTATATCGACGTGACCAAGATCAACGACACGCCGCTGGCGCAGCTCACAGTCCGCGAACGTGAACTGTTGTCGGTGCTGGCGCGCGGCTGGACCAACCAGCAGATCGCCAACCGCACCGGCATTTCCGAGAACACGGTGAAATACCACCTCAAGAACCTTTACGACAAGCTGGGGGTGCGGAACCGGGCCATGGCGGTCGCCGTCTATTCGCGCGAGGCGGCGGATTGAGCGCGGGCTGATCGCGCGAAGAGGCGTGTCAGCGCCGACCCGCGTGGTGGCGCTTTTGTCCTCGCCTCTTCGCACTTTATTCCCGCAAGGTCCGCACTCGATCCCAGCTTTGCGCCAAGCTCAGCCAAAGCGCCGCCCCGGGGGGCGGGTCGGCGCTGGCACGGCGGCCGCAAGCGGCCTTTATTCCGTGCCGGGTTTGGCTTGGACGGCTGGATGACGAACGCCATCTTTAACATCCAAGGCGAGCCGACTTTGAAAGGCGCACCTTTGGTGCGACGGGGCGCATCAATCCAAAGGCATGTCACCGGCGTGACGCTTGCACGGCGGCCGCAAGCCGCCTCGATTCCGTACCGCAGGGAACGTGCTCGATTGGATAATCAGACGCCGGCCGCCCGTTACCGCTACCAACGCGAATTGCCCCCCAACGGGTAGGCTCATCCCGCCCTCGGCGGCGGCGTTTCCTATCCTGCAAGGTGTTCTGGCGAACCCGCCGATCCGCCATCCTGACCCAAGGTTAAGCATTCCGACATCCTTGGGAGGAGACTCACATGCCCGGCTACAATCACCTGTTCATCCCCGGCCCCACAAACATCCCCGAAGAGGTCCGCATGGCGATGAACGTCTCCATGCAGGACATGCGCGCGCCGGACTTCCCGGAACTGACCAAGCCGCTGTTCGAGAAACTCGCCAAGCTCTTCCGCAACTCCACCGGCCGCGTCTTTCTGTACCCGTCCTCGGGCACCGGTGCCTGGGAAGCGGCGATCCAGAACACCCTGAGCCCCGGCGACAAGGTGCTGATGAGCCGCTTCGGCCAGTTCAGCCACCTCTGGGTCGACATGGCGCAGCGTTTCGGGCTCGATGTCGACGTGATCGACTGCGAATGGGGCACCGGCGTGCCGGTCGAGAAATACGCCGAAAAGCTCAAGGCCGACAGCGCCCACGAGATCAAGGCGGTCTTCGCCACCCATAACGAGACCGCCACCGGCGTCAGCTCGGACATCAAGGGCGTGCGCCGCGCGCTGGACGACGCCAACCATCCGGCGCTGCTGATGGTCGACGGTGTGAGCTCCATCGGCTCCATCGAATTCGACCAGGACGCCTGGGGCGTCGATTGCGCCGTGTCCGGGTCGCAGAAGGGCTTCATGCTGCCCGCCGGCCTCGGCATCCTGTCGGTGAGCAAGTGGGCGCTCGATGCGCACAAGCGCGCCGAATACAGCCGCACTTTCTTCAGCTTCGAGGACATGATCGCCACCAACGACCAGGGCTTCTTTCCCTATACCCCCGCGACGCAGCTGCTGCGCGGGCTGGACGTGGCCTGCGACATGCTGATCGACGAGGGTCTGGAAAACGTCTGGGCGCGGCACAACCGCCTTGCGACCGGCGTGCGCAAGGCCGTCGATGCCTGGGGCCTGAGCCTCTGTGCGAAAGAACCCAAGTGGCACTCCGACACCGTCAGCGCGATCATGGTGCCCGAGGACAAGGATGCCCGCGACGTGATCTCGACCGCCTACTCCAAGTACAACACCTCGCTCGGCACGGGCCTGAGCAAGGTCATGGGCAAGGTGTTCCGCATCGGCCACCTGGGCTGGCTCAACGAAGGTATGGTGACGACCGCCGTGTCGGTCGCGGAAATGTCGATGATCGAGAACGGTTTCGACATCAAGGCAGGGTCCGGCGTCGGCGCCGCGATCGAGCATTTCACCAGCACGACCGCGCAATCCGGCAAGGCCATCGCCGCCGAGTAACTCCGCAGCCCTGACACGCCCAACAGAAAGACCAACGACATGAGCCATACAGTTCACGGCATGCGCGCGACGAAGCTTCAGCGTTCGACGCTGGCGGTGCCGGCATCCAACCCCGGCATGGTCGAAAAGGCCGCCGACAGCGCCGCCGACGTGGTGTTCCTCGACCTCGAGGACGCCGTCGCCCCGAACGACAAGGAGCAGGCCCGCAAGAACGCGATCCAGCTGCTCAACGACATCGACTGGAAGGGCAAGAACAAGATCACGAGCGTCCGCATCAACGGGCTCGACACCCATTACATGTACCGCGACGTGGTGGACGTCGTGGAACAGGCGGGTGCCAAGCTCGACGTGATCCTGATCCCGAAAGTGGGCCTGCCGCAGGACGTCTACATGGTCGAGGCGATGCTCAACCAGATCGAGATGGCGATGGGTTTGAAAAAGAAGATCGGCATCGAGGCGCTGATCGAGACCCCGCTTGGCATGGCCAATGTCGAAGCTATCGCCGCCGCGCCCTCGCGGCTCGAGGCGATGCATTTCGGCGTGGCGGACTACGCCGCCTTTCACAAGGCGCGCACCGTCAACATCGGCGGCCTGAATCCGAACTACCCGGGTGACCAGTGGCACGCGGCGCTGTCGCGCATGACCACCGCCTGCCGCGCCTATGGCATCCGGCCCATCGACGGCCCCTTCGGCGACTTCAGCGATCCCGACGGGTTCCGCGATGCCTGCAAACGCGGCGCGGCGCTGGGGATCGAAGGCAAATGGGCCATCCACCCCAGCCAGATCGAGCTGGCTAACGACGAATATTCGCCCACCGATGCCGAGGTCGAGCGCGCGGAGAAGATCCTGAAGGCGCTCGAAGAGGCCGCCGCTCAGGGCAAGGGTGCCGCCAGCCTCGACGGCAAGATGATCGACGCGGCGTCCGAAAAGATGGCCAAGAACGTGCTCGCCGTGCAGGACGTGCTCAAGGCACGCGCGGCGTAACGCCTCAAATAGGGAGGGATTTCAGATGGATATCCACGAATACCAGGCCAAGGAACTGCTGGCCACGCACGGCATCCGCATGCCCCGCGGCGGTCTGGCCTACAGCCCTGAACAGGCCGCCTACCGCGCCACCGAGATCGGCGGTGAAGCCTGGGTCGTCAAGGCCCAGGTCCATTCCGGCGCCCGCGGCAAGGCCGGTGGCATCATCCTGTGCAAGACCGACAAGGAAGTGGCAGACGCCGCCGAAAAGCTGCTGGGCCAGCGTCTTGTCACGCACCAGACCGGCCCCGAGGGCAAGCTGATAAACCGGCTTTATATCGAGGAAACGGTTCAGATCGACCGCGAACTCTACCTGGGCTTCGTGCTCGACCGCAAGGAAGAGCGGATCATGATCGTCGCCTCGTCTTCCGGCGGGATGGAGATCGAACAGATCGCCGAGGAAGAACCCGACAGCCTGGTTCGCGCCTCGGTCGATCCCGGCCTCGGCATGCGCGAATTCCAGGCGCGCGAGATCGCCTTCGGGCTCGGCCTCGACGGCGCGCTGATCGGCAAGGCGGTGGATACCATCCTTGGATGCTACCGCGTGTTCCGCGACAGCGACGCCTCGATGCTCGAGATCAACCCGCTGGTGGTCAGCAAGAACGAGGTCATCGCGCTCGACTGCAAGATGTCCTTCGATGAAAACGCGCTGTTCCGCCGCCCGGAAATCTCCGAGCTGCGGGACAAGAGCCAGGAAGACCCGCGCGAGACCTTCGCCTCGGACCGTGGCCTGTCCTACGTCGGCCTCACCGGCAACATCGGCTGCATCATCAACGGCGCGGGCCTCGCGATGGCGACGCTCGACATGATCAAGATCGCCGGGGGCGAGCCCGCGAACTTTCTCGACATCGGCGGCGGTGCGAGCCCCGAAAGGGTGGCCAAGAGCTTCCGCGCGGTGCTCGCCGACAAGGAGGTCAAGGTGATCCTGGTGAACATCTTCGCCGGCATCAACCGCTGCGACTGGGTCGCCGAAGGCGTGGTCAAGGCGCTCGAAGAAGTCGGCGTCGAAGTGCCGCTGATCGTGCGCCTGTCGGGCACCAAGGTTGACGAGGGAATGAAGATCCTCGCCGAGAAGGCGCCCAGCGTCACCGTCGCCCACACCCTCAAGGAAGCCGCGGAGGCCGCCGTCGCGGCGCTTCCCAAGGCCGACAGAACCGCAGCTTGACCCGAAAGGCAGACCAATGGCTATTTTGCTGACCAACAAGACGCCCGTGCTGGTCCAGGGCTTCACCGGACGCATCGGCACCTTCCACGCCCAGGAGATGATCGACTACGGCACCAATGTCGTGGGCGGCGTCACCCCCGGCAAGGGCGGCGGCACGCATCTCGACCTGCCGGTGTTCAACACCGTCAAGGGCGCCGTGGCCGAAACCAAGGCCGAGGCCTCGATCGTCTTCGTCCCGCCGCCCTTTGCGGCGGATTCGATCATGGAAGCCGCCGACGCGGGCATCAAGTACTGCGTCTGTGTCACCGACGGCATCCCGGCGCAGGACATGATGCGCGTGAAACGCTATATGCGCCGCTACAAGTCCGAGATGCGCATGCGGCTCACAGGGCCCAACTGCGCCGGCACGATCACCCCCGGACAAGCGATGATGGGCATCATGCCCGGCAGCATCTATATGCCGGGGCGCGTCGGCATCGTCGGCCGCTCGGGCACGCTGGGATACGAGGCCGCGAGCCAGATGAAGTCCAAGGGCATCGGCGTCTCGACCTCGGTCGGCATCGGCGGCGACCCGATCAACGGCTCGAGCTTCAAGGACATCCTCGAACTGTTCGAGGCCGATCCCGAAACCGATGCGGTGGTGATGATCGGCGAAATCGGCGGCCCACAGGAAGCCGAAGCCGCGGAATGGGCGCGCGCGCACATGAAGAAACCGCTCATGGCCTATGTGGCGGGACTGTCCGCGCCCAAGGGCAAGAAGATGGGCCATGCCGGCGCCATCGTCTCGGCCTTCGGGGAATCGGCGCAGGAAAAGGTCGAAATCATCCGCGAGGCGGGGCATACAATCATTCCGCACCCGGCAGCCTTCGGCGAAACCGTCGAAGCGGTGTTGTCGGGCAAGAAGGTGGCTGCATGACCAAGAAAAAGATCCTGCTGACGCGTCGCTGGCCGGAAGCCGTGGAAAAACGGCTTTCGGAAGACTACGACGCCACGCTCAATACCGACGATGTACCGATGACGACCGAGGCGATCGGCGCGGCGCTGGCCGACTACGACGCCGTCTGCCCGACCGTGTCCGATAAGCTGCCCGCGGCGATCTTCAACGGCGGACACCGGGCGCAGATCCTCGGCAACTTCGGCGTCGGCTTCAACCATATCGACATCGCCGCGGCCACCGGCGCGGGTCTCACCGTCACCAACACCCCCGGCGTGCTCACCGACTGCACCGCCGACACGGCGCTGACGCTCATGCTGATGCTGGCGCGCCGCGCCGGCGAAGGCGAACGCGAGCTGCGCGCCGGCAACTGGGCCGGCTGGCGCCCGACGCACATGATGGGCACCCGCCTGCGCGGCAAGACGCTCGGCATCATCGGCATGGGCCGCATCGGCATCGCCACGGCGCGCCGCGCCCATGCGGCCTTTGGCATGAAGGTGGTGTTCTACAACCTCATCGACGTGCCCGAAGACCATATCGCCGGAATGGACGCCAAGCGCATGGACACGATCGAGGACGTGCTGGAGGCCGCCGACGTGGTGTCGCTGCACGTGCCGGGCGGCGGCGACAACACCCACCTGATGAACGCCGAACGGCTGGCGCTCATCGGTCCCAAGGGCATGCTCATCAACACCGCCCGCGGCGACGTCATCGACCAGGCGGCGCTGGTCGCGGCGCTGAAGGACGGCAGGATCGGCGGCGCCGGTCTCGATGTCTTCGAAAAGGAACCCGAGGTTCCCGCCGAGCTCATCGCCATGGAAAACACGGTGCTGCTGCCGCACCTGGGCAGCGCCACGACGGAAACGCGCGAGGACATGGGTCACATGGTGGCCGACAACCTCGACGCCTTCTTCTCCGGCAAGCCGGTTCCGAACCCCGTGTCGTAGCGATCTCCCGCGCCGCGTCACGATCTGAGCCAGGGCGCGCATCCCGCGCCCTGGTTTCTTGTCGTCCGCCCCTTCATCTTGCCTCTAAACTCCGGAGAGCACGAGAGGCAGCGCCTCTCGTCGCGCCCGGCGGGCGCGCGTCATTCGATCGTGATGTCGACGCGCTGGCTGTCGCCGCTCGATCCCGGGATGCGCAGGTAATGCCGCCCCGGCTTGATCGCGACGAATTCGATCTCCATGGTTCCGGCCTCGTCGAACTCGACGCTCTCGATGCCGAAGGGACGGATCTCCAGACCGTTGATGACGATCTCGTTGATCCAGATCGACCGGAAAAAGCTCGATCCCTCGAGGCCGATCTCGGCGCTGCCGTCGGCAATCAGCTCGATCTCGTAGACCGTGCCGGATTTCAGCGTCAGCGGCCCCTCGGCCAGCGGCTTGCCGGAGCCCAGGGTGATAGGCGGCAGGTCTTCCTTGTTCGAAGCCGAGAGGATCCCCGCAAAGCCGAATTCATGCGCCGCCGCGCCCGTGGCGAGACCCGCGATCAGGGTGGTCAGGATCAGTGCTTTTTTCATGGTTTCTCCTTTGCTGAAATCAGGTGCGGTCCCAGCGTCGCCGGGGTGCCGCGCAATTCGAGGATCCGCGCCGACAGCGCCTCGGCCTCGTTTCGCGCATGGGTGACGAACAGCGTCGCCGGACCCACGTCCCGGATCAGCGTTTTCGTCAAGTCGAGCATGGTCTGCGCCGTCGCCGCATCCAGCGACACGAACGGCTCGTCCATGATGAGAAAGTCCGGGTTCCCGGCAAAGGCCCGCGCCAGCGCCAGGCGACGCTGCTGGCCCAGCGACAGCTGGCCCGGAAACAGGTCCGCCTTGTCGCCGATACCGACCTTGGCCAGCATCTCCCGCGCGGCATCGCGGGACAGGTCCGGATGCACCAGCGTCAGGTTCTGAATCACGCTGCGCCAGGGCAGCAGCGTCGGTTCCTGGAACACGATGGCCATGCGCGCGGGGCGCTGCACCGTGCCTTCGAACCGCGTGTCGATCCCGGCGACGATCCGCAGCAGGGTCGATTTGCCGATGCCCGACGGGCCCAGTACCGCGACCGTCTCGCCCTTGGCGATCTCGAAGGCGATCGGTCCCAGGACCTGGCTCTCGCCGTAATGCTTGGACGTGACGTCGATCCGGATCATGCCACCCGCCACCGGCGTACGCGCCGTTCCCAGGGTTGCAGGAAGGTCCATTCCACCGCCAGCATCACCGCGATGAACGACAGCGCGTAGACCAGCACCATCGCCACGTCGAACAGCTGGAAATAAAGGTGGATCTGGAACCCGATGCCGCTCGACCGGCCGAGGAACTCCACCACCAGCACGATCTTCCAGATCACCGCCAGCCCGCCCCGCGCCGCCGCCGTGATGAAGGGCGCCAGCTGCGGGATCAGCACATGCCGCAGCCGCGTCCAGGCCGACATGCGGTAGACCCGTGCCATGGCGTCGAGGTTCGGATCGAAGGCCCGCGCACCTTCGCGGATCACCGTGGTGACGTTCGGCACCTTGTTCAGCGTCACCGCGATGATCGCCGCGGTTTCGTTGAGCCCGATCCAGAGGTAGCAGAGCACGATCAGCACCAGCGCGGGCAGGTTCAGGAACACCACCAGCCAGGGGTCGAGCCAGCGGTCGACCTTTTCGAACCGCCCCATGACCAGCCCCAGAGCACATCCGATGGCCATGGCCAGGGCAAAGGCCCAGATCACCCGCAGCAGCGTCGCGCCCAGGTGATAAAGCAGGTCGCCCGATTGCAGTTCGCGCAGGAACGGGCCAGCCAGCGCCCAAGGCTGCGGCAGCACCTGCGGATCGGCGGTCAGCGTCGCCGCCACCGTCCACAGGATCAGCAGGCCAAAAAGAGAGGCCGCCGGTATGGACCCCCTGCCCGACATCACCGGTCACTGAACATCGGCAAAGAGTCCGTCCGGCACCGTCGTGGCCTGGCCCACGAGGTCTTCGCCGCCAAGCTCTGCCATCAGTTCCAGGAAGCGCTCGGCCCCGCCAAGGTCCACCGGGCCGCGCACCGGCATCCCGGCGATGAAATCGGCCTTGAGCTGTTCGAACTGCGCGTCGTCGCTGGCGTTCATCCGCGGGCGGATCGCCTCCCATGCGGCGTCATCCTCGCGCAGCAGGCCCTTGGCGTCCTGCGATGCGTCGTAGAACGCCTGCGCGATACCGGGGTTCGCCTCGATGAAGCTTTCCTTCATGAAATAGCCCAGCAGCGGCGTGTCGGGGTTGAGCCCCAGCGCCGTTCCAGCCGTCTCGACCGAGATCAACTCGCGCATGCCCGCGGCTTTCATCTTGGCCAGGAAGTGCCAGTAATTGATGGCACCGTCGGTCTCTCCGCCGAGGCCGGACTTGAAGATCAGCGGCGGTGCGCCGAAGACCTGTTCGGTCTCGCCCGCCAGGTCGAGCCCGTATTCTCGCGAAGCATAGGCCCGCAAGATCAGCCAGCTCTTGTCGAGCGGGCCGCCGGCGATGCCGATCTTGCCGCCCGCAAGGTCCTGCAGCGATTGCGCGTCGCTGTCTTCGGGGACCACCACGCCGCCGACCGCGCGGGAATACGGGATGAAGACGTAGTCTTTGCCCGCCGCCCGCTGCCGCGCGACCCAGATCCAGTCGGCGACGGCGATGTCGGCCTCGTCGCCTTCGACCGCGACGCGGGTGGCGCCGTTGTCGGCAAAGGGCTGTACTTCGAGGTCGAAGCCGTGCTTTTCGTCCAGCCCGTTCTCGGTGATCGTCGCCAGTTCCCAGTTCACCGTGCCGATCTGCAGCACGGCGGCGCGCACCGTGGGCATGTCCTGCGCCACGGCCGCGCTTGTAATTGTCAGGCCCGCAAACAGGCCCAATGCGTGTTTCATCAGAGTCATGTGCTCCCCCTCCCCAAGGGATCGCGATCAGTCCGGCTGCACGACCACGCCCCAGGGCTGCTGGCCGACCTGCACGGAGCGGATCGCTTCCTGTTCTGCCACGTCGATGACGGTGACATCGTTGGAATTGCCGTTCGTTGTGATGAGGTATTGCTCATCGGGCGTGAAGGCCAGCTGCCAGACCCGCTGCCCGACGATGATGTACTTGACCACTTCGCGCGCCTCGACGTCGATCACCGCAACGCGGTTCGCCGGTCCAAGCGCCACGAAGGCCCACTTGTCGTCCGAGGTGACGCGCAGGCCCACCGGCTGCAGCCATTCGGGCAAAACCCCCGGCACTTCGAAGTCGATCTTGGTGGTCAGTTCGGGCGTGCCGTCCTCGGCGATGTCCATGACCGACACGGTGCCGCCGATTTCCGAAGTGACGAAGAGGATCGTGCCGTCCTTGGTGTACTGGGCGAAGCGCGGGCGCTGGTCGACCAGCACGTTGTGCTTGATCTTGTAATCCTCGGTCGAGATGAAATGCGCCATGTTCGTGGTCTCGGAGGTGTTGACCACGAATTTCGCATCCGGACTGATGCCCATGCCCTCGGGCTCCACGCCCACCGGCACCTCGGCCAGAACGGTCCGGGATTCGGTGTCGGTCACGGTGACGAGGTTGTCGTCCTCGTTGGCGATATACAGCGGGTTGCCGGTCGGGTGCAGCACGAACAGTTCCGGATCCGGCCCGGAGGGCAGCGAGTAGAGTTCTTCGTATGTTTCGGTGTCGAAGACCTTGACCTGGTTGTCATCGCTCGCCGCGACATACAGCAGGCTGCCGTCCGGGCTGATGGTGATGCCGCGCGGGCGGTTGCCGGCGGGAAACTCCTCGAGCACTTCCCAGGTTTCGCTGTCGATCACGGTGACGGTGTTGCCCTTCTCGTTGCTCACGAACACCTTGTTGGCCTGCGCGCCGGTGGCAAGCAGCGTGGCGAGTGCGGTGGACAGGATCAGTTTCTTCATCGGTCTCTCCGTCGATCAGTTGAAGGCAGTGCAGGTGGATTCGGGTTGGTCGATCCCTATCGTATCCAGCGGCGAGGTCTGGTGCAGGAACCCGTCCTGCGGCGACACGCTGACCGTGATGCGCCCGTCATAAAGCAGGATCGGCTGGCGCAGCTGACCGTTCCACGGACGGAAGGTCACGGCGACACCCTTGAAGGCCGCCAGTTCGAAGGCATCGCCGAGGATGTAATCGCGCAGCTCTGCCGGATCGACGGTGCTGGCGCGGGTCACGGCTTCGCCGATCACCCGCAGCGAAAGCCAGACCTGGTAGTCGTCCTCGCGCACGTAGCGCCCGGTCAGTTCCTCGAACCGGCGCTGGAACTGCGTGGCGCCCCAGGCCTCGTGCGACGCATGAAACGTCACGGGTCGCAGGCCCGAAGAGCCCATGGTCGGACGCGGGGTCCAGAGGTGATAGGGCACGTAAGGAGCAAAGACGTCGGACCGGTCGGCGGTCACGACGATGTCATGCTCTTCCGCCTCTTGCGTGAAGACAGGCAGTTGCCGCTGCACCAGCACGTGCCCGCTGTCGGTGCGGCGCGATCCGCCCGTGTCCTCGAATTCCCGCTCTTCGGTGATCTGCGCGCCGAACTTGGTGGCCGAGGCGCGGTAGGCATCGGCCAGCGCCTGGTCCGGCGGGTTCGACCCGTGGATCAGGAACCAGCGCGGCCATTTCTTCCAGACCGCGTATTGCGCCACGGCATCGGCCAGCATCGCGTTGCTCGGGGCCACGTGCAGGACGTTGGCGCGGCACTGGTCGCCGCGCAGGCCGTTGTCGACGGCGGTCGCATTGACCACCAGCACCCCGTCGCCGGCGCGATCGGCCAGGCGCAGCAGGTCTTCGGCATTGGCCATCACCACGATGAGGGTGTGCCCGTCAGCCAGCAGCGCGTCAAAGGCGGCGTCGGCTTCTTCCGGGGTGGTCGTCACCGTTTCGTTTTCGAAGGTATGACCCAGGAATTGCCCGGTCGTCGCATTGTCCTCGAGCCCCAGTTGCGCGCCGGCAAAGCCTGCATCCTCCGGCACGAGGTCGTACCGGCTGATCGGAGCAAGCTGCGGATAATCGATTCGAAGCACGGCGGTCCTGACGTCCAGAGCCGCGGCGGTTTGCGCCACGGACAATGCCAGTACGGCGGCCGCGAGTACGGTCCAAAAACGGTTCAATGTTTCCTCCCTGCCCCTGTTTTCCGAGGCTCTTTCGAACGTGTCAGAGGCGGATTTCCGCCCCAACCGATACCTTTGGAGCATTGATGCTCTCGGTCGTCGTGAAACAACATGTCTTTCATGAAACACGCGACAATCGTTCTGTCTTTTCTTATTTTCTGTGGATCGGCCATAGCCCAGACCCCGCTCGACCGGTCTGGAAAGGTTGCATTTTTCGGTGTCACCTTCCTCGATACCTCGACCGAAGGCGACTACTTCGGCCCGCGCGAAGACGAAGCCGCTCGCATCGACCTGGTCGAGGACTACGTGCAGGACCGGTTCGCCGAAGAAGGCTTTGCGTTCGTGGACTTGGCACCGGTCTCGGAAACGCTCGACCGCATCGTCAATCCCGCCGAATGCTATGGCTGCGAGCTGCGCATGGGGGAAGACCTGGGCGTGAGCTACGTGCTCGTAGGCGAGGTGCAGAAGGTGTCGAACCTGATCCTGTCGATGAACCTTGTCATGCGCGAAGTTTCGACCGGTGATATGGTGCGGGGACAATCGGTAGAGATCCGGTCCAACACCGACGATTCGTGGCTGCGTGGCTTTCGCTACATCCTGAAAAACAACTTCTTCAACACGTGAGGTTCCATGAGACAACTCAAATACCTTCTGGTCGTCTTCGGCCTGCTCGTCCCGGCCATGGCGATGGCACATGGACCGACCAGGCAAAAGGTGACGCTGACCACCGAGGTCGCGGCGGAACCGGCAGAGGTCTGGGCCGCCATCGGTGACTTCCAGGACCTGACCTGGCATCCCGCAGTGGTGTCGCAGACCGGCGAAGGCGGCAACGAGATCGACGCGACCCGGCAGCTTTACCTCTCGGACCAGGGGGCCGACGGCCCTACCATCGATGAGGTGCTCTACAAGTACGACGCCGAGAAGATGACCTATTCCTACCGCATCACCGAGGTGGCGGTCGAAGTGCTTCCGGTCACCAACTATTCCTCGCACCTGACGGTCAAGCCGCTGGACGGCGGCGGATCGCTGGTGGAATGGCGCGGTGCATTCTACCGCGGCTACCCGAACAACGACCCGCCGCCCGAACTGAACGACGAGGCCGCCATTTCCGCCGTGACCGGCGTCTACCAGGCGGGGCTGGATGCGCTTGTGGACCGCTTTGGCGCGCCGCAGTCGTAACATCGCCCTCTTCGGGATGATCCCGGCCCTCGTCGCCAGTGCCCTGGCGGCGGGGGATTTCGCGTATGTGACCAACCAGAACAGCGAGGATCTGAGCATCCTCGACCTTGACGCGGGCACCGAGGTCGCGCGGATTTCGATTCCCGGCAAACCCGCCGGTGTCGCTGCCACCGCGGGTGGCCATGTCTTTACCGTGTCGCCGGACAGCAAGGTGGTGCGCCGGCTCGACGCCACAGGTGCGGTGCAAGCCGAAGTCACGCTCGACGGTGGCCCGATCGGCATCGCTGCCGATCCCGCGCGCGGGCGGGTATTCGTGTCGGACTGGTACAACGCGCGGATCTGGGTGCTGGACGCGGCAACACTCGCGATCCTGCGGATGCTTGAGACGGGCAGTGCCCCGGCGGGTCTTGCTGTGTCGCCGGACGGCATGCTCCTGGCCTCCGCCGACCGGGATTCCGACCAGGTGTCGGTCTTCGACATGGAGACGCTCGACCTGCGCCATCGCCTGCCCGTCGGCACCCGGCCCTTCGGCCTCGCCTTTGCGCCGGACGGTCGGCTGTTCGTCGGCAATGTCGGCACCGATGATGTCACCGTGCTCGATGCCGCGAAAGGCACGACCCTCGCCACCGTGAAGGTCGGCGCGCGCCCCTATGGCGTGGCCTTCGCGCAGGGACGCGCCTTTGTCAGCAACCAGTATGCCGATACAGTCAGCGTCATCGACCTGGCCACGCTCGCGCCCGTCGGTCTGATCGACGTCGGCGAATATCCCGAAGGCATTGACGCCACGCCCGACAGCGACACCATCGTCGTGGCGAATTGGTTTTCCAACACGGTCAGCCTGATCGACCCCGCCACGCTCGAAGTGACCGGCGAGATCGACACCGGCGACGGCCCCCGCGCCTTTGGCGCGTTCATCCAGCGGAGGAACTGAAGATGAGACTGACGGCCCTGACCCTACCGGTGCTTCTGGCACTGGCCGCACCCCCGGCATTCGCCGTGGAGGACAGCACCTGGACCGACCTCGCGGCTCAATTGTACGGTGACCGGGAATTGCTGGACGGCAAGGACGTCATCGCCATCGACGCGCCCTATCGCACCGACAACGACCCGCGCACGCAGGTGGCCGCCCAGGTCGCGGCGCCGCCGGGGCGGATGCTGGGCAAGGTCACGCTGATCCTGGACGAGAATCCGATGCCCGTGTCGGCGGTGTTCGAGATGGACCGCCCGCAGGAGCGGTTCTTCTTCGACGTGACCATGCGCGTGAACGGCCCCACCCCGTTGCATGTGGTGGCCGAGACCACCGACGGGCAACTTTACGTCGCCGAGGCCTTCGTGAAGACCTCGGGCACCGGCGCCTGCGCTGCACCGCCGGGCACCGATCCGGAACTGGCGCTGGCGACGCTGGGCAACATGACGATAGGGATCGAGGAAACCGTGGGCGGCAGTGCCTCCGAAAAGCTGAGCGCGCTCAGCCTGCGACAGCGCCGGCTCGACCTCGACATTTCGCATCCCAGCCATTCCGGGATGCAGATGGACCAGATCTCGCTGCTGTTCATCCCGATGCGTTATGTCGAGAACGTCGAGATCGACCTCGACGGCGCGGGCTATGTCGACATGACCGGAAGCATCTCCTTGTCCGAGAACCCGCAGGTCAGCCTGTCGGTGCCGGGCCAGACGCAGCAGGTGGACGTCACGATGACAGACACTGACGGCACCGTGACCCACGCCAGCAAGACGCTGCCCGGGTACTGATGGACAGGGGTCGGGGTTATTCCGGTTCCGGCTCGCGCGGGATGACCTCGGTCGGGTAATCGAAGAAGGCCCAGCCATCGGTGCCGTCGGGATACCAGTAGACCCGGGTATAGCCGTAGTCCTCGATCGCGCGCTTGGCGGCGTTCCAGGACATCCAGCAGTCCTGCAGGCAGAAGAACAGGACCGGGTGATCCGGGTCGCCCTCGGTGACCTTTGCCAGACCGTCGCGGAAATAGCCGTCGGTCACATCGGCAATGGCGCCGTAGCCCACGTTGGGCAGCCAGATTGAACCGGGGATGGAATGGCGTTTCTTCTCGCGCCAGATCGTGCCTTCGGGCAGGCCCTTGGGTTTCGGCGGCTGCGGCAGCACATCGACGAAAGCGACCTCGCCTTTTTCCCAGAGGTCGAAGGCCTCTTCGGTGGTAACGACTGTGCCGCCGGACAGAGTGTCCGGCACCGGCGCGCGGTAATCGTCCATCCGGTAGTCGGCGGGTTCATCGACCGCGGCGGCGCAGACGGGCAGCAGCGTCACGAGGACCGCCGCTGCCAGCGCCCGTTTCACTGACCGATTTCGAGCATGGCGTCGCCCATGTCGTTCGCCAACGGCACGCCCGCTTCGACCAAAAGCTGGTTGATCTCGTCCTGGTGCCGGCGGATCAGGGAATTGAGTTCGCGTTCCCACACCTTTTCCCCCATCCGGACGCCCATCGTGATGCGGAAGAACAGCCGCGGCGGCAGCGTTTCCTTCACCAGCGGCGTGACCTGCAGACCGGGATAATCGGTCTTGACCAGCGGACCGGCCAGCGGACCCCAGAGGATTGCGGCATCGGTTTCGCCCGACTTCACGTCGTCCAGCAGCTCGAGCACCGGGGATTCGTACCGGCGATCCACCACGAGGTTGTAGGGCTTTGCGGATCCCAGAAGACCGTTTCGCGCCATGTGATCCGCAGGCGGGCTGCCTGCGACGATGCCGATGCGCGCGTCCTTCAGTTGTGGGTCGGACAGCGTATCCACGTCCGCCAGAGCGCTGTCGGTCTTGGTGACGATGGTGAAGACGGAGGTGAAGTAGTGGTTGGTGTTCTGCACCAGCTCGTGACCCTGCGCATAGCCGATCACGACGTCACACCTGTTGGCCCCCAGCGTGTTGCGGATGAACCCCGTGGCCATCGGGTACCATTCGTATTCCACCGGAAGGTCCAGCTTGGACGCGATCAGCTCGGCCAGCTTGTTCTCGTAGCCGGTCTCGTCCCGGTTGGACATCGGCGTATTCGCCGGATCGGCGCAAACCCTGAACGCGTTTTTCGAGACGAGATCAGAGGTCTGCGCCTGCCCCGGCCCTGCGTGGGAGAAACACAGGACCGAAACCAAAGCTGCACTCAGGAGGCTCTTAGCCCATGCAGGCATTTTCAGCCTCTTGGATCATGTCGGACTTGGCTTCCTTCTGCGCCGGACGGCCGCGCGGAACCGCGTCCATGCCGCGCGCCTTGAGGTAGACGTAGATGTCGTCGAGGTAGCACATGACGTTCTGGTTGTCGCCGAAGTGCGGCATCACGGAGTTGCCGTTGGCGCGACCGTTCACCACGACATCGTAGAAATCGTAATAGTCCATGTTCACGGCCGAGTTCTTGATCTTCGGCGCATAGGTCGAGCCTTCGCCGTCGGGGCCATGGCAGACGTGGCATTCCGAATGGTAGCGACGGAAGCCGGAGAAGGTCAGCCAGTCGACGGTGCCGTCTTCGGCAACGTTGTAGGTCGGAATGTCGTCATCGGTGTAGTAGCGGCCACCGTCTTCGTAGGCGACGGGGACTTGGGGATGGTCAGCGGCGGGGTCGACCGGCTGATCGCTCCAGGACTGGGCGCTGGCGGCAACGGGCAGACCGAGGGCCAGGGTAGCGGCGACGAGAATGGGGGTAGCGGTACGCGGCATTGAAGCGGACCTTTCACAGTTGCTGGTGAGATCGGAAAAAACGAGGGGCCGACACTCCGGTCTGGCGTGCCGGCCCCTGTTATCGAACGTGTCTTAGTTCGGCAGTTTGAAGACGGTCAGCTGACCACCCAGAGCGGTGTAGTCGCTCAGGGCTGCATAGCCGCCCACGGCGCCCAGGCCGTCGTTCGGGTTGGTCAGACCGGCTGCGAGGCCGATACCTGCCCAGCCGCCGACGCCCGACAGGATGCCGACATACTGCTCATCGTTGTGCGTGTAGGTCATCACGTTACCGATGATGCCCGAGGGGGTCTTGAACTTGTAAAGCTCATCGCCGGTCTCGGTGTCGACAGCCTTCAGGTAGCCTTCGAGCGTGCCGTAGAAGGTGACGCCGCCCGCGGTTGCCAGGGCACCCGACCACACGGAGAACTGCTCGGGGATCGACCACTTGATCTCGCCCGCGATGTTGTCCCATGCGATGAAGTTACCCATGCCGCCGTGGCTGTCCGGTGCCGGGTACATCGCGAGGGTCGCGCCGACATAGGGCTGACCTGCGGTGTAGGACACGCGGAAGGGTTCGTAGTCCATGCAGACGTGGTTGGTCGGAACCAGGAAGAGCTCCAGGTTCGGATCGTAGGCCGCGGGCTGCTGGTCCTTGGTGCCAAGCGCCGCCGGGCAGATGCCGGTGGAGTTGACGTCTTCGCCGTTCTGCTCGGTCGAGTACTGCGCGACGACCTGAGGGCGACCGTACTGGTCGGACTCGGGGTCCATGTCCACGCCGGTGGTCCAGTTCACGACCGGGTCGTACTTTTCGGCGACCAGAAGCTCACCGGACACGCGGTCCATGGTGTAGGCCAGACCGTTGCGGTCGAAGTGGGTGAGAAGCTTGCGCATCTCGCCATCAACTTCCTGCTCCGTGAGGATCATTTCGTTGATGCCGTCATAGTCCCACTCGTCGTGCGGGGTCATCTGGTAGAACCACTTGGCCATGCCGGTATCGGCATCGCGGGCCATGATGGTCATCGACCAGCGGTTGTCGCCGGGACGTTGCGCCGGGTTCCAGGTCGACGGGTTACCAGTGCCGTAATAGACCAGGTTCTCTTCCGCGTCGTAGGAATACCAGCCCCAGGTGGTGCCGCCGCCGATCATCCACTGATCGCCTTCCCAGGTGTTGGTGCCGGAGTTTTCACCGACAGGCTCACCGAGGTGGGTGGTGTTTTCCGGATCGACCAGGATGTCCTCGTCCGGACCCATGGAATAGGCGCGCCAGACCTGCTCACCCGAGCTCATGTCGTAGGCGGTCACGTGGCCGCGCACACCGAACTCGCCGCCGGAGATGCCGACGATGACCTTGTCGTTGACCGGCAGGACCGTCGCGGTGTTGGTTTCACCCTTGGACGGGTCACCGTTCACGGCGGACCAGACGACCTCGCCCGACTCGGCGTCGAGTGCGACGACGGTGGTGTCGGCCTGATGCAGGAAGATCTTGCCGTCGGCATAGGCCACACCGCGGTTCACGGTGTCACAGCACATCACCGGAATAACGTCCGGATCCTGCTTGGGCTCGTACTTCCACTTGATCCGGCCGTCCTCGTTCAGGTCCAGCGCGTAGACGATGTTCGGGAACGGCGTGTGCAGGTACATGGTGTCGCCGATCACCAGCGGCGAACCTTCGTGGCCGCGCAGAACGCCGGTGGACATGGTCCATGCAACCTGCAGGTCGCCAACGTTCTCCTTGTTGATCGAGTCCAGCTGCGAGTAGCGCTGGTTCTTGTAGTCGCCGGTCTGGATCACCCACTGGTTCGGGTCATTCATCATTTCCATCAGCTCGGCATTGGCGCTGGCCATACCAGCGCTCAGTGCCAGACCCGAGGTCAAAGCCAAAAGCTTTTTCATGTTTCTCAACTCCCTAGTTGACGTTCTGTTTTTAGGTGCCACCCGGCCGCCAGATGCGGCGGCAGGGTGGGTTTTCGACCAGCAAGCTTCTCCTCATGCTGGCCAAAACCGGTATGGGGCGCCGCGCGCTTACATTCCTTCCGAGAATGTCGCGAGATAGGCGACCACGTTGGTCCGCTCTTCCTCTTTCCGCAGACCCGCAAAGGACATCTTGGTGCCTTCGACGTAATCACGAGGCTTTTCCATGAACGCCGCGATGGTTTCGGCATCCCAGACAAGGCCCTCTTCTCCCTTCGCCACCATGGCGTCGGAATAGTTGAAATCCTCGAGCGACCCGGCGGTGCGCCCGATCAGGTTGTTCAGCTGCGGGCCGACCTTGTTTTCCGCGCCTTCGCCGACCGCGTGGCAGGCCATGCATTTGCGGAAGACCTTTTCGCCGGCTTCGGCGTCTCCTTCCTGGGCCGAGGCCACGCCTGCGGTCAGAACCATCAGGGCCGCGGTGCCAAGCATCTTATTGAACATATCGTACCTTTCTCAGTGCCTTGTTCCGTTCAACCTTTGCGAATGCCACTCTACATGGTCACCCGCAAAAGTATTCACAAAGTAATAAGAGTGGTCATAGCCCTTCTGCATCCTCACCAACCCCGGCTGACGGCGCTTGGCCATCGCGGCTGCCAGGGCCTCGGGGCGCAACAGTTCGAGGAACTGATCGCTTGCGCCCTGATCGATCAGGATGTCGCCCTTCCACCCGTGCTCCTCCAGCAGGATGGTTGAATCGTGCAGGGACCAGGCACTCTCATCATCTCCCAGATAGGACGAAAACTGCTTTCGTCCCCAATCCGATTGTGTCGGATTGGCGATGGGTGCGAAAGCTGAAACAGACTCGAACATCTCGGCATTTCGTAGGGCTATCGTCAGAGCACCATGCCCCCCCATCGAATGCCCGGTAATCCCATGAGCACCGTTCACCTGTAAATTCTCCGTGACAAGCGACCGCAGTTCGGAGGTGACATAGTCGTACATCCGGTAATGCGTGCGCCACGGATCGCGGGTCGCGTTGACGTAGAACCCCGCGCCCTGCCCCAGATCGTAGGCCTCGTCGTCCGCGACGCCGTCGCCCCGCGGGCTGGTGTCGGGAAAGACGATCGCCAGTCCCTCGCGGGCGGCATGTTCCTGGAAGCCGCCCTTGACCATGGCGTTTTCATGGGTACAGGTCAGGCCCGACAGGTACCACAGCACCGGAACCGGACCGTCCTCGGATTGCGGCGGCATGAAGACGGCAAAGGTCATCTCGCAGCCGCAGGTATTGGACGGATGGCGGTAGACGGTCTGGACGCCGTCGAAAGCCCGGTTTTGCGACACGATTTCCATCAGCGGTTCAGAACTCCACCACGGCGCGGATGCTCTTGCCTTCGTGCATGAGCTCGAAACCGTGGTTGATCTCGTCGAGGCTCAGCTTGTGGGTGATCATCGGGTCGATCTCGATCTTGCCGTCCATGTACCAGTCGACGATTCGCGGCACATCCGTCCGGCCCTTGGCGCCGCCGAAGGCCGTGCCGCGCCAGTTGCGCCCGGTGACCAGCTGGAACGGCCGGGTCGAGATCTCGGCCCCCGCCGGCGCCACGCCGATGATGATGCTCGTCCCCCAGCCCTTGTGCGCGCATTCCAGCG
>NZ_QPMK01000032.1 GCF_003344785.1 Thalassococcus profundi
GCCAGGCGCCACACCCCGCACAAGACATTGGAGACGACCCGCCGCCGAAAACCATCATGAGGCGCTCAATGCGACCTCGGAGAGAACCATGACCCCGGACGGACAGCCCTCACTCTTGACGAGGCCGCAATCAGAGAACGCTCTACAACCGCTGGAAGCGATGGAGCGAGAAGGGCGTCTTCGCTCAGATGATGGCCGGGTTGGCTGCCGACCATTGCGAAGAGAAGACCGTCATGATCGATGCCACCTACCTCAAAGCCCACCGAACAGCGACCAGCCTGGGCGTCAAAAAGGGGGGCGTGGACGCCTGATCGGGCGCACCAAGGGCGGCATGAACACCAAGCTGCACGCCATCTGCGACAGCCAAGGACGTCCGCTCAACCTGTTCGTGACCGCCGGACAGGTCAGCGATTATGTCGGCGCTCGGGCTCTACTCGGCAGCCTGCCCGATGTCGACTGGCTGCTCGGGGATCGCGGCTACGACGCCGACTGGTTCCGCGAAGCGTTGCAAGACAAGGGGATACGCGCCTGCATCCCCGGCCGGAAACAACGGAAGACGCCGGTGAAATACGACAAGCGCCGATACAAGCGGCGCAACCGCTTCGAGATCATGTTCGGCAGGCTCAAGGACTGGCGGCGCGTGGCCACGCGATACGACAGGTGCCCCAAGGTCTTCCTCTCGGCCATCGCCCTCGCCGCTATCGTCATCTACTGGCTATGAGTCCTGAGCCTAGGAAAACAGGGGGTGTTCGTTTTCCTGTCTTATCAAGATTAGGTCGGGATCGGGGCACTTGCGAGGCGACTTGATCGTGACTGTCCTCAAAACAAGTCACGCTGCAATTGTTATCAGGCGACAACTACAAAACTGCGTTTTTTGACTATCAATCGTACAACGGTTCCACCAGCAAAGGCTGGCCGGGTCTGACCATCTCGACCTCCGCAGGTATGACCGCGATTCCCATGGCTTGAGCGATTGGAGACAGCGATGCTGAAGCGCCTTGGCCCAACCGGTCGATAATCGGTCGCTGCATCGGATCTCTCTGTGACCATGTGACCGGCACGTATTCGCGTCGCCCGGTTGAGCGGGAATAGGTGAACCCCGCGACTGCGGGCAGCCAGCTGTCCGGTTCCTCCATCAGCCCCGCCGCCCGGCGCAGGGCCGGCCGCGCGATCTGAGTGAACGTGATCGCAGCGGCATAGGGATTGCCCGGCAAGCCGAAATAAAGCGCCCGCCCGAGCCTGCCGATAGTCAGCGGCTTGCCGGGGCGAATCGCGACCTTCAACACCTCCAATTCAGCTGCTTCGAGACGTAACGCGTCAAGGATGTGATCCTCCTCGCCTGCCGACACGCCGCCCGAGGATATCACGACATCATGGGTCTGTGCGGCATGGCGGATGGCCACACGGATACTAGCGGGGTTGTCCGGAAGGATGCCGAGATCGGTCAGGTCGACCCACGGGAGGCGAGCCAGCGTCGCCCGCAGAAGCACACGGTTGGAGTTGTAGATCTGCCCCGGCCCAAGGGCGCTACCCGGCTCTGCCAACTCGTCGCCAGTGGACAGCATGGCCACGCGCACGCGGGAGCGCACGGCAACGGACGCCACCCCACACCCTGCCAGCAGAGCCAGCCTGGGCGGGGTCAGCGCCAGCCCGGCGGCCAAGGCCTGTGCGCCATCGGCCACATCCTCACCGCGGCGACGAATGTTCTGGCCGGAGCGGGGCGCGTTCGTCAGAGAAATCATGTCTCCGTCGCGCGAGACTTGTTCCTGCATCACGACGGCATCAGCCCCGAATAGCACCGGCGCGCCGGTGAAGATGCGGGCCGTGGTGCCGGGCGGAAGTGTGAGGGCGCGCGTGTCGCCGGCCGCGATGCGGACAGACACGGGCAGGTGCCATGGGCCTTCGCCGGTCAGATCTGACAAGCGCAAGGCATAGCCATCCATGGCGGAATTGTCGAAGGGTGGCAGCGCGTGAGCCGCCATGATCGGGGTGGCCGTTATGCGACCGACCGCTTGTTCAAGCGGCAGCATCTCTTGCCCAGTAACTGGGCAGGCCGCAGCGATGGCACGTAGGCGTGCAGCGTCGACGGAAAGCGTTGGCCCGGATTTGCCTGTTGAACAGACCGCAAGACTCGACATGGCTTTTCCCCCTCCCAAAGGAAAAAGGCCCGCCCCGAGTGTCGGGGGCGGGCCGGTATTGTCAGGTCAGAGCATGATCTCGTGCGACTTGAACGAGATGCCCCGGGTCTGGGCAGTCGCATCCGAGATCTTGCGGATGTCGCCCCAGCAGTGCTTGTAATCCGGCAGCACCAACTCATTCACGCCCGGATTCACCACGTTGCCCTGGCTGCCCGCGGGCGAGCCGAAGACCATCGCCACTGTGTTCCGCTTCAACGTCGGCATGGGATAGGCCATGCCCTGCGTCACACCGTTGTCGTTGATTATCTCGAGCAGGTCGCCGGGGTTCAGTCCCAGGTCGACCATGTCATCGGGATGCATCTCGACGAACGGGTGCGGGTAGCGATCCTGGACGAAATCGTTGTCCTGGTCGAGGAACTGGTTCTGCCAGAAAATGTTGGCGCGGACGTTGTTGATCCAGAACCGGTGCGCGGCCTGTTCGCGGGTCTTGCCCGGGGCCTGCCAGCCTCGCCAGCCCGCCGCACAGAACAGCGCCTTGCCGTCCTCGCGACCATGTGCGGTTAGCGAACCAGACGAGTGAAAGCATCACGGGAACCTCCACCAGAACGCCGACCACCGTCACCAGCGCAGCCCCGGAATTGAGACCGAACAGGCCAATGGCCACAGCAACGGCCAGCTCGAAGAAATTCGATGTACCGATCAGCGCGCAGGGGGCGGCCACCTTATGCGGCACTTTCCAGCGCCACGCCCAGAAATAGGCGATGGCAAAGATCCCGTAGGACTGGATCAGGATCGGCGTGGCAAGCAGGACGATCAGGAACGGGTTTTCCGTGATGACGCTGCCCTGAAACCCGAACAACAGCACCACTGTCAGGAGTAACCCCAGAACCGAGGCGGGCTTGATCCGTGCGGTGAAAGCAGAAACTGCTGCTTCTCCACCCCGGGTCATCAGTCTGGACCGGGTGAAGATGCCGGCAGCAAGCGGCAGAACGACATACAGAACAACGGAAAGAACCAGCGTTTCCCAAGGAACGGCGATATCTGTCACGCCAAGCAGCAAAGCCACGATGGGCGCAAAGGCGAAAACCATGATCACATCGTTCAGTGACACCTGGACCAGCGTGTAATTCGGATCCCCCTTGGTCAGTTGCGACCAGACGAATACCATCGCCGTACAGGGTGCCGCGCCTAGCAGGATCAGCCCGGCGATGTACTGGCCTGCATCCGACGGGTCGATCAGGTCCGCAAAGACGTACTCGAAGAACAGGACGCCGAGGGCGGCCATGGTGAAGGGCTTGATCAGCCAATTCACGACCACGGTGATGATCAGGCCTTTGGGGCGCTTGCCCACGCCTTTCAGCGCGCTCAGATCCACGGCGACCATCATCGGGTAGACCATCGCCCAGATCAGGACGGCGACAACGAGATTTACCGAGGCGTACTCGAGCGCTGCCAGCGCTGCAAACAGGCCGGGCAGTAACGAGGCCAGCACGATGCCCGCGACGATGCACAACAGCACCCAGACAGACAGATAGCGTTCAAAAAGGGACATTGATCAACCTTGGGCTCTAGCAGGGTTTACGCAGCAGGCGGATTCGCTGCGAATGATGTCGAGTTCTTCAATCAGCGCCGAGAGAGGCTGCAAGGCCCCAGGGCTGAGCGAATAGCAGACCCGCGGCGGGTCGATCTGCCCTTCGATCACGCCAGCATCTTTCAGAATGCGGAGATGTTCGGACACCGTGGACTGCGCGAGGCCGACGGCCTCGACGATATCACCGCCGATACAGCCCGGTGTTCGCGCCAGCAGGCGCAAGATCCGCAATCGCGCCGGATGGCCCAGGGCCTTGGCTGTTGCCGCCATTCTCATGTCCTCAAGGTCTTGCTGGACTTCTGTCATCTTGGCCTCATCTAAAATCGGCTATCGTCGTTTACCGATATGTTTTCGTAACTGCCGACGCAAGCGAATTCATTGGCGAGTGGCTGGGGAGCTCGGTACGCGGATAGTCAATCACCGCAGTTTCCGTGGCAGAGTGCCCTTGCCGGCACCTTATCCTCTACCGCATCTGTGCTATCCGGATCACCAACTTGCACAGCTTGAGCAAAGTCTTGAATGTCGGGGCGATCCTGTAACCCACCAAGTGAAGGACCGTTCAGAGCCGTCAGTTCGTGGCGCGCCACATCCTGTACCGCCCCTGCCCTGTCACTTCGCGGATCAGCCCATGCGCTTCCATCCAGGCAAGGTTGCGCTGGAGGGAAAAGCCTACGGCGCCTGAAACCCCGCCCAGGCTATATCCGGGCCAACCACGCACTCGATGTCGTCCAGATAGACCACACCCCCGCCGACATTCAGTTTGTAGAAGTCATCGATGGTCAGGGCATCTATGTCGGACGCCCCTATCTCACTATCGCAGCCGATGTTGCAACAAGCGCGATTGTTGGCTTCTGCCTGACCCTCGAGAAGCCCTCACGCCTGTCGGTCGCCCTCTGTCTTGCGCAGGCGATGTGCCGCAAGGAGGACTGGCTGGCAGCGCGCGACATCAATCATTCCTGGCCGATGTTTGGTCGCCCGAAGAAGGTCGTCGTGGATTCCGCCATGGAATTCAGAAGCACCAGTTTCATCCGGGGATGTGCTGATTACGGCATTGCAATTGAAAGCCGGAACAAGGGGACCGTCCATCGTGGCGGGGTTGTCGAACGGCTTCTCGGCAAGGTGAATACGGTACTGTGCTCCCTGCCTGGCAAGACCGGGCGTTCCATCGCAGATCGGGGTGAATATCTGTCCGAAGACCGTGCGAGGCTCAACTTTGCAGACCTCGAACGCTGTATCGCGCTGGCGATTATCGATCACAATCTTAGCCAGAATGAACGCAAGCTGACGGTCCCGACCAAGGAATGGGAACGAAAATGCCGTCAGCCGGATGGCCCGGAAGACAACCCTTTCGACGTTCTGCTCAGCTTTCTCCCGAACAAGACACGCAGGATTTCACCTCAGGGTGTCAGCCTGTTTGCCAACGACTATTTCGATCCATTGATGGGCCCATTGGTCGCCCGCCGTGATCGATTGGATTCTCTCGATGTTCGTTATGATCCTCGGGACATCAGCCACATCTACATCAAGGATCCAGATACAGGAACCTGGCGCACTGTGGGGCGGCGGGATGGACTGCTTGAGGCGGTCACCCTCTGGCAGCACAGGGCCGAAAGAAGCCGAGCGCGCGAAACCGGTCGGCGCCCGATCGAGGAGAAGACCGCAATCCGTCGCGAAATCGCGGCGACCGTGGATGCCTCGGCATCGAAGAAGCAAAGGCTGAAGGAAATCGCACGGACCAGGCATGCGGCTCATGCGCCGAAACCCTACCAGAGCCTGACTCCTGTCCCGACACCACTCCGCGAAACGCCCGACCCCGAACGCCCGCGGCGCGTTTTCCCGGTGGAGGATTGGTAAAATGACGGATCACCTCCTGAACTCCGCCGCATCACTTCTCAATGCCGGTGACGCGTGCCGCATCGCCCATATCCGGACGGCCCGTTGGATCAGCCATCCGGTTGCAAGTCGCGCCCATGACGCCATGCGTCTGCTGCTCGATCGGCCAGTAGCTTTGCGCCCCAGAGGGCTCTTGCTGACGGGCCCTTATCATAATGGCAAGACGATGATCGCCGAACGCTTCGCGATTGAACATTTGCGTCAGTCAGAACGTCAAAGGATATGGGTGATCCAGACCCGAGAGGGTGCCGGGCTGTCTCACTTCTATGCCAGCATTCTTGCCGGGTTGCGCGCGCCTCAGGCGTCTGGTTGGCGGAGCCTGTCGCGCGCGGGCGAGCAGGTGGATCATTTGCTGGACAACTTGAAACCCCGCCTGCTCATCTTCGATAAGTTTCACAGCGCCCTTCGAGGGCGCCGACAGGACGTGAAAGCAATCTTTTCGTTCCTGCGTCGCATCGCACGTGTCCACGATATCTCGCCCGTACTGGTCGGCGAGGTTGGACGGCATGGAAAGACATCTCTGCCCGTCATGCTCGGAGCGGCTTGTTTCACGTTCAAGGGCGAGCCGACGTCGATTTCGCGCTTGCCGCACCGGGTTCGCTACGTATTGTTCTGCCAGTTGGCCGATGGAATGCCGCACCTCCAAAAACGTTCCGAGCACCCTGCAATTGATCTCTGGACCCGCATTGCACTGGCTACGCCCAAGCATTCCGACCTGGTGGCATCATTAAGGGCAGAGATCACGTCACAGATAACACCGCAAGCAAAGACGCGCTCCAGGCATCCTGATTTGGCTGGTTTACAGCTAGCCATCAACCGCCTTCACTCAAACGGCCGCGCATCATAGGCAACGGCTACGCCTGCGAATTGATGACCCCTGCATCCTCCATCTGCTCCTGATCGGGCAGGTCCTGCAGCGACTCCAGATCGAACGCGACCAGGAACTGCTCCGTCGTCACATAGGTATAGGGTGCTCCACGCCGCGGCGACCGTGGGCCGGTTCCGATCAACCGCGCATGCAGTCGCCCGATCAGATCGCGGCTGATCTCCTTGCCGAAGATGTCCTTCAGCCCGTCCCGGGTGATCGGCTGGTGGTAGGCGATGGCAGCGAGCACCGCGACATCATATTCGTCCAGGTCCAGAAGCTGTTCGCCCACATCCGCAGCGGCCCTGATCGCTGGGGCGTAGGTGGGCCGCGTGCGCAACATCCAGCCGCCGGCCACCTGCGCCACTTCGAAGGATCGTCCTTCGAGATCGGCGACCAGGTCTTCGACCAACAGATCGACCGAAGCCCCCTGCCCCACCACGCGCGCGAGGTCCTCACGCGGCACCGGCGCTGCACTGGCGAAGAGAACGGCTTCAATTCGCCGCATCCATTCACGCCAACGCAATTCGGTTGGCAGATCGTCCAATTCCCGATCGAAGTCAGTTTCGGCGTGATCCTTGGCCATCGCTCAGATCCCGTAGAGTCGGAACGTGTCGCGGCCGGTCAGCTCGCGCACCGCGCCGAGATCGACCAACCGGTCACAGAGCCGCCGTGCGGACCGGTCCGGTAGTGGCAGGGCCGCAGGCGCGACGGCATCTTGGGTCAGGAACATCTCAACGGCATCCCCCGCGCCTTTGGCCCGCAGCTTCGGCGCGACCGCTTTGAGTTGCGCTGCCCGCCGCGCGAGGTCAGTTGAGAGACGCACGGCATCGACCGCCGATGAAACGAGCGCACGATGACAAGCCGAGCGTAGGTCTTCGCCTCGCTTGCGTATGTCGGCGCGTTTCAGGCCTGCGGCCAGAAGCGGCACGACATGATCCCAACCAAGCGCCTGAGCGAGGGTCGCGTCAGCAAGGACGAGTGCGGACACCTCGGCACGGGGGGCATCGTTTAGTACCGCCTCCAGCACCATTGCCGCGCGACTGACCGCTGCTCCCTGCCCGGCATCGAGCCAATGCGCAATCTGATCACCCTGAAGTTCAGGCAGCGCACGGACCAGAGCTTTCACGGTCAGCGGCCTTTCCGTGGCGCGACGCCACGCCAGACAGGTTTCGCCTGCCGGACCGGGCAGGTCGCCGGGGCGCAGCAGATGGACCACATCACGCAGCTCCCGTGCCCGCTCCAGACGACCCGAAAACGCAACACAGGCCTCCGCTGCGCGCAGCGCCAGCCGATCCCGCAGCAAGGCGTGGGGGACAGGCTCGTATCCTAACACAACATGCAGGTGGCTCAGTGCTGCGCCCGACAAAAACGCCACATCTTCAAGGGTTTCGGTGCGTGCCGAGATGACCCAGGGCGGCATCCGGGGTAAGCTCTCACGGTCGTTGTCGAAGGTTGAGCGGGCATATGTCATGCCACAACACTATCTCGCGGCGGCGCTTTGATCCACAATATAATGTACAAACCGCCCCGGGTTGCCGAACCTTTATATGTCCAATAAGTTTGCATTATCGGACACAATAATTTATGCTGGAAAGTAGTTTAATTTCACTGCTGGATTCACTGGAAAATGGCATCAGAGGACGAGCCACCGACTCCATCAAACTCTGATGCAATTCAGAATGCTCAGGTTGACGCAAGGAATCAAGAAAAAGGCGATGGGATCACCCTGCCCTCTCATGTCGCGGGGTCGGGCAGCCTCGATCGCCTGGTCGACACCGCGCGTGACTATGCCCGTGCAGCGGCCTCGGACAATACGCTGAAGGCCTACGCAAAGGACTGGGCGCACTTCACACGCTGGTGTCGGATGAAAGGCGCGGAGCCGCTGCCTCCATCATCAGAGATGATCGGGCTCTACTTTGCGGATCTGGCTTCCGGGTCGGGCCCCTCCCCTGCCCTTTCGGTATCGACAATCGAACGCCGCCTCTCAGGCCTTGCGTGGAACTATGCGCAAAGAGGCTTTGCGCTTGATCGCAAGAACCGCCACATTGCGACGGTGCTGGCGGGAATCAAACGCAAGCACGCGCGCCCGCCGGTCCAGAAAGAGGCGATCCTTGCCGAAGACATCCTCGCGATGGTGGCCACGCTACCTTTCGACCTGCGCGGGCTGCGGGACCGCGCGATCTTGCTTCTGGGGTACGCCGGCGGCCTGCGTCGTTCCGAAATCGTCAGTCTCGACGTTCACAAAGACGACACGCCGGACTCGGGCGGCTGGATCGAGATCTTCGACAAAGGCGCCTTGCTCACCCTCAACGCCAAGACCGGCTGGCGCGAGGTCGAGATCGGCCGCGGCTCCAAGGACCAGACCTGCCCTGTCCGTGCGCTCGAGCAATGGTTGCAGTTTGCGAAGATCGACTTCGGCCCGATCTTTGTCGGCACCTCGCGCGATGGCAAACGCGCGCTGGAAACGCGGCTCAACGACAAGCATGTCGCGCGCCTGATCAAGCGCACGGTCCAGGACGCCGGGATCAGGTCGGAGCTTCCCGAAAAGGACAGACTGGCCCTGTTTTCCGGGCACTCTCTCCGCGCGGGTCTGGCCAGTTCCGCAGAGGTCGATGAGCGCTACGTCCAAAAGCACCTTGGGCATGCTTCAGCCGAGATGACCCGTCGCTACCAGCGGCGTCGCGACCGCTTCCGGGTGAACCTGACAAGGGCCGCGGGCTTGTGAAGCAGTTCAGAGGCCTTCGTTCTTCTTCGTCGTCAGCGCCGCCACATGACGAGGCACATCACTGCGAGAGTGCAGGATATCGACGATGACGACCTCGTCGGGCTGGTCGAGAAACATCAGAAAATGCTCCCCTGCCCTAGCGAACCGCAAGTCAGCAGCCTCATCCACGAGAACCGCACAACTCCGGCTATACACCTGACCGTTCAAAATACCTTCACAGCGGCTGAGCAATTCCGCCTCGTAGAGCTCTGCCTGACGCAGCCCAAAATTCTCGATCGTCCATCTGGCGATCTCGATGAGGCTGGTTTCCGCACGACGCGTCAGCCGGAAGGATCGGTTCATGAACGAGCGCGCGCAGTCGCAAAGGCCCGACGGATCGCATCTTTGCCGCTGCCCTCCGCAAGATCACCCGCCTTGGCCTGCGCCAATCCCTCGAGCAACCCCTGACGGATCTCGGCAAGCTGTGCCTCTTCCTGCTCAAGCAGTCTCAGGCCCGCGCGCATCGCTTCGCTCACGTTCTGATAGCGTCCAGACGCCACCAGTGCTTGGACCAGATGGTCTTGAGTTTCGGTCAGGACAACATTGCGTGTCACCATGGGCAGATCTCCTTCATTGGCAATATACGCCAATCCGAGGTTTTGATCAATGGAATCTGATACTCGTCGACGAACGGCCCATAAGGCCGCGCTCTACCCACCGCCGTCAAACGGTCGTTTATTAGCCGTATCCTAAACTGCAAAAGGCAGGATTTGATGCCGTTGATAGGCTATGCGCGAGTATCGACCGAGGATCAGACCCCCCTGCCCCAGTCGCAGGCGCTGAAATCAGCGGGCTGTGTCGAAATCCATGAGGAACAGGCTTCTGGCGGTGATCGTGCGCGGCCTGTGCTGGCGCGGCTGCTGGAACGGATCGGCAAGGGCGATACGCTGGTGGTGGTGCGCATCGACCGGCTTGCGCGGTCGCTGTCGCATTTGCTGGAGGTGATCGAACGGCTGGAAGCAAAGGGCGCCTTCTTCCGCTCGATTCAGGACCCGATCGACACCGGATCCCCGCAGGGCAAGTTCACGCTGCAGGTTCTGGGTGCAGCAGCCGAGTTCGAGCGCGCCCTGATCCGTGAACGGACCAAGGCTGGGCTTGCCAGCGCACGAACAAAGGGGCGGGTCGGCGGAAACCCTGGCCTGCGCGCCCGGGATCCGGCTGCGCTACGCAAGGTCCGACTGGCGCGACAGGACGGATATATAGAACGCCTGAATGAAACTGCGCAGGACTGGGTGCCCCATGTGCGTCGGCTGCGTCCCGATCTGGCTTGGGAAGATCTGGTGCGCATCATCAACGGCCCCCTACCCGAGGCCCGGCGCTGGACGCAAAGCCGTCTGCTGCGCGCTGTGAACGCCTATGTCCGCGATGGGTTCCTCCCCGCGACCGTGCTTGATCGCGCGGGCCCGCGTGCGCGAGATGATCGCCTGCCCGCCATCGTCGCGGGTATCAAGGGCGCCGATCCCGACATTACGCTTCAGGCCATCTGCGCCCGCTTGGAGAACATGCGTGAGCGCACACCCCGCGGCCGGACAAGCTGGCAGCCATCATCAGTGAAGATGTTGCTGGAGCGGGCGAAGCGGCTTGGGATGATATGAGTGAGTTTTGACGCTAAGCCTGTTCGTCACATCATGCGACATCTCCAATTAAGTGGCAACTTTACCTGCTAAGCAGTTTATCCTTGCAGATCTTCCATCGTGTGGAGTAATTGCAAGGTATGTATAAGCGCCAAACTCATCACTTTGTGCAATCCGCGCTCGAGAGCCAAGCTGCTGTTGTCCTCCTCGGCCCCCGGCAGGTTGGGAAAACCACGCTCGCTCTAGACATAGCTTCGGAGCAACCATCGGTATACCTTGATCTAGAACGAGATGCGGACAGGCAGATCCTGACCGAACCGGATCTATATCTGGATGAACAGGCGGGAAAACTCGTCATCCTCGATGAGGTGCAGCAGATGCCTGGCCTCTTCAAGAGCCTGCGTGGTCAGATCGACCAGCGCAGGCGGGCCGGTTTTCGAGCGGGCCAGTTCCTGCTCTTGGGATCAGCCTCCAACGTCCTACTCCAACAGTCGGCAGAATCCCTTGCTGGACGTGTCAGGTATATCGAAATGCCCCCTCTACAGCTTACCGAGGTGGGGGCTGATCAGTTGAATGCGCTCTGGCTGCGTGGTGGCTTTCCTGACAGCTTCATGGCTTCAAGCGATCAAGCCAGCATGGATTGGCGTCTGGATTTTCTGCGTACATATCTGGAACGTGACATCCCTGCACTCGGACCGCGTATTCCAGCCGCAACCTTGCGGCGCTTCTGGACAATGCTTGCGCATGTGCAAGGTGGTCTATTGAACGCTGCAGCCCTCGCCGAGGGGCTGGGCGTCTCCGGCCAAACGATTGGACGCTACCTCGATCTGCTCGTTGATCTCATGCTGGTGCGGCGACTGCAGCCCTGGCATGAGAATGTCGGCAAGCGTTTGGTGAAATCGCCAAAGGTTTATGTCCGCGACAGCGGGGTCGTGCATGCCCTGTTAAGCATTGGGACAATCGAGGGCTTGCTCGGGCACCCCGTCGTTGGCGGCAGTTGGGAGGGGTTATGTATCGAGGCCCTTCTTGCCGCTGCACCAACCGGCACCGAACCCTTCTTCTATCGCACTTCTGCCGGAGCTGAACTTGACTTGGTCCTTCGCCTGCCTGGGGGCGACATCTGGGCCGTTGAGATCAAGCGCACGACTGCGCCAAAGGTCTCGCGCGGGTTCTATGTGGGCGCGGAAGACATCAAGGCTAGCCGGAAGCTGTTGATCTACGCCGGAGAGCATGACGTCCCCGTGGCCGAAGGCGTTCGTGCAGTGCCTCTTGAGCAAGGGATCGGGCTGTTGAGAGCACTATAGCGCAACGCTTGTTGCGCGCGTGCACGAGAGTAAGGGGTCTACTTGTTTTGTTCAGTTTTAAGTACGCCGCGCATTTCCCTGTGGGATTTTTTCCGGTCCCCGCAGGTCTCCCGGTGCGTACCGGTTGCATGGAATGCACATCGCAGCGGCCGCCCCGTCTACAACGGCTGTGGCCCATCTTCCTCCCCTACCCTTCTATGCGGCGCTTCGCATCCAGCGTGGTCAGCCCTTGGTCAACCGCGCAGCTGCCCTTCTGGCTGCATCAGTTTCACAAGCGCCGACAACGAAACCGCCAAAGGCTTCGGCTCAATCTCCATCTTGACCTCCGACCTGGAAATTGCCATCGAACCCGTCGCGAGGTCGAACAGGACGGCCTTCGCGCAACGCGTCGCCGGACGCTCCCCGTGAGGCAAGCTGACCAGTGCGGCGGCATCTAGAAGATTCAGAAAGGGGAGACCGGCGCTGGCTACTTCACGGTGAGCATCTGTGATCACGGCTTCAACGCAAACATGGGCAAAGCCACCAACTAGGACGGTCATCTCCTGGGGTCCGAAAGACGCGGCGTGAAACATGCATGGTTGATCGGCTTCGCTCTGGTCAACCGACTTAAACTCCAATCTTGAACGCGTTCAAGATTGGAGTTTCTGGAGCCACTGAACCTCAAAATAAGCGCCTGAAACCTATAGGCGCGTGGTATCTTTATCTTTTGCTCAGAACCGTGCTACCATTGAAGCAGAATCGAGTCGAACTCGGACCCAACCGAAGTCAGGGCTTATAAATGAGCGGTAGTTTAGAACAGTTTTTGACGGATCTGTCACGTGGGCTTGAGCGCACGATGGTGGCAGTGAACAAGGAACTCACCTTGCGTCAGCGCATCAAGCGAACCTGGTCCATGCGCCAGTGCGCTAGGTTTCTCAATGTGAGTATTCAGTATCTGACCAAGTTCGCCAATTCGAGCGATGACTTTCCCGCAGGAGAATATGTTGGAAGAGAGCGTGTTTTCACGCTTTCAGAATTGATGCACATGCGGGCCCTTCTGGCAGCCTCGGCAAAGCGGCCGTACGACTACCTGGCCTGGCGGAAGCCTGACGCACCTTTGCCCGTCATCTCGTTTGCAAGCCAGAAAGGCGGGACCGCCAAAAGTCTGAGCGCCGCGCATTTTGCCCAGTATCTCAGCTTGCACTACGGCATGCGTGTCGGTGTTATGGATGCTGACCCGCAAAGTACAATAACGCTCTACTTCGTCGGGGGAGAGGGCCTTCCCCAAATGCCCGACGAAAACACCGCCTCTATGGTGGACTTTGCTGGACTCTTTCAGTCGGAAGACGCGCCATATACCGACCACGATGCGCAAACGCTCGATAGCTTCCTTCTCAAGACCTCCTGGCCAGGCCTGCGCCTGCTTCCAGCTCACGGCGAAACATCCGAGGGTGAGATCCAGATTGCGCGGCTTGTCCGCGAAGCCCCCGCCGGAAAGAGCTTTTACCGCTACCTACGCGATGCCATCGACCGCTGGAAAGCGGGCCACCCACCGAAAACGCCACCCAACGAATTGGTAGTCGACGGCAAGGTCGACCAGGAGCGGCTCGACACCGCACTAGCGGAGACGCTGGATGTCATCATCATCGACTATCAACCCGCGCTCACACTGTTCCAGTTGAATAACGTGATTGCGTCTACTTCACTGGTCATACCGCAAACCATGAAGGGGTTCGACATTGCGACGTTGTCGACCTTTGTGACTGGCCTGCTTGGGATGCTTCAGCACATCCTGGCCCATGAAAGGATCGAGATCGGAACCGGTGCGAACATGCTGTTGCCAACGATCGTTCAACGGTCCAATGCGCAGGATCTTAACCACATCGGAAACCTGCTAGAACATTGCCCCACGGAAATTCTGCCCGTGTTTTATTTGCGTTCCGACGCGATCTCGAACGCTTCGGACGTCTATCAGTCCGTATACGAATACGAGCCAGACACCCCGGGAAAGCGCAAGGGGATCAACCGGTTCATCACGAATGCCGATGCCGTGAACGACGCCATAATATCGCGACTCTGGCCAGGACTCGAACGTGGCTACGCCAATACTTGGATGGACGAATTCTATGAAGATGACGGCGAGGGTGAAGCATGAAACGCAGTATTCCAAGGTCGCTGGTCAGCAAGGCTACCAATCTCGATACAAACAAGGAACGTGCGAGCGGCTCCGAAGGCAGGACAGAATCGAGTGATGCTGTTTCGACTCCTTTCAAGGGGGCCGGCAGTGCCTGGAAATCAGGAGCGCTTGCGCAGTCGCAAGCTGCAGTAGAGCGAAGCAGAGCCGAGCTTTGTTTGGATATCCTCAACGGTCGCCATGAGATAAGCCTGTCGCCAGATCAAATCTCCGATCCAATGGGAACCGACCGCCGACAAGACTGGATGTCCCAGGAAGCCTTTAGGTCTTTGGTAAACAGCATCGCTTCGAACGGGCAGGACACGCCCATTCTAGTGTGGCCGGAGGATCCGGATTGGCAGCCGGATCCGTTGGACCCGTCGAATATCGCGGGGGTTCCATTCGTGATGCTGACAGGACGCCGCCGACTGGCTGCCGCGTCAGAGCTCGGTGTACCTCTTCGTGCAATACTTGCCCCGCCTGACGCGCGAAACGCTGAGAACAGCAAGTTTGAAATGTTGTTTCTCCGGTTTCGCGAGAATGAGGAGCGCGAGAATCTCAGCCCTTTTGAGCGATTGGTTTCGATTGGTGAAATGTATGAGACGCTGGCTTCTGGCGAAGAGAAACTGACAGCTGTGGCCTTCGCCAAGAAAATTGGTGTGCATGAGAGCCTAGTCTCGCGAGCACGGTCCGTTTTCGCTGCGCAGGATCAAATCTTGAACACGTTCAAGAACGTCTACGACATGAGCTTTCGTGATTTACAGGGTGCCTTAGCGAGCTTGGAGAGAACAAACAAAGCCAAGCCAAAACCAAAGACAAAGCCCCAAAAACTCACCGTAAAGCGCAAGGTGGGCAACCGAAATCTTTCGGTCACTTCCGTCGATGGAAACCTATCAATCAAGGTTGCAGGAGTGCCGATTGACCAAGAGCGTCTCGAAAAGCTTGGAGACTTAGTCGCAAGCTATTTGAACGTCGAAAACACGGAGAAGGATACCGACTGAAGACAGCGTTGGTGAGATGTTCTTCGGAACGATGAGGCAAGGAGCAAAAAAGGAACGACAAGTGAATTAACGGCAAAAGAAAAGCCCCCAAGCGGTGTGGCCTGAGAGCTGATCTTAATGGTTTGGTCACCTTCAAGATAAGTCTCACAGGATTCACTGTCAACGACGAACGCTTCTGAGCGAACGGCTTTCTTTTGCCTCCACACAACCGGAGGTGAGATACAGGCATGAAACATACAGGTTGGCGCAAGCCGACACCGGGTCTTGGGGTTGCTGAGCAGCTTGCCCAAGCCGGTGAACGGGTAGCAGTACCCAAGACGCGGGCATTTGTCGCGCTCAAGCGCGTTGGAGCGCATATAGGTCTGAAGGCCGGCGACATGATGCTCCTCGATACACTGGGGGCCTTCACGCAGGCCCAGGACTGGGAGGAGGGGCAGCGCCCGATCGTCTGGGCCTCTAACGCCTATCTGATGGAACAGACCGGCTTCTCTCTGTCGGCACTCAAGCGTCATGCGCGGCGTCTGGCAGAGAACGGTGTGATCTCTTTCCAGGATAGCCCGAATGGCAAACGGTGGGGCCGCAGAGACGCTGAGGGACGTATCGTCGAGGCCTACGGCTTCGATCTGTCGCCGCTTTCGGCTCGAGTCGAGGAGTTTGAAGAGCTGCAGGCCGAGTTGCAGGCCGAGCGCGAGCTCTGCCAGCGCTTGAAGCGTCAGATCACGGTTGCGCGCCGGATGATCCGCGCGCGGATCGAGGCGGCGGTAAGCGGCGCGTTGCGCGGGCCCTGGACGCAATTCACGGGTCTCTTCGAGGAGCTTCTGGACCGACTTCCGCGCCGCCATCACGCCTCTGAACAACTGGAGCGACTACTGGCGTGGTTCAAGGAACTTCAGGAACGAGTCGAGGCGGCCTATCTCAAGGCGACTGGTGCGATAAACCCTGTGGAAAACACCGACAAAAATGACGCCCAAGCTATAAGGAAGACTCAAGAAATGAACCCCAGGGAGGTCATTTCTGAACCTCATATACTAATTACAAATCAACTTATTCCTGTAACCAGTAATTCCTCTGAAAAAGAGGAAGCGGCGGATGTCGTGCCCAATGCACGACCCGAGGAGCGGGTTGATGGGGAACTGGAAGACTGGGTTGCAGAGGTGCGCAAGAAGCGAACCGCGCTTGACCTGCCAACAATCATGCAGGCCTGTCCAGAGTTCGCGTCCTGGGCGCGTAATATGGGCGGATTCCTGAAGGATTGGGGCGATCTGCATCGGGTTGCCGGGCAACTCAGGCCGATGATCGGGATTTCGGAGCATGCTTGGAACGTGGCTCAGGACCGAATGGGCACTCAGGTGGCCACGGCTGCGTTTGCACTTGTGTTCGAGAAGCACAGCGCGGGCGAGGTTGCCTCACCAGGCGGATATCTGCGCGGCATGGTCGAGAAAGCCGGGGCAGGGGAGCTGCATCTTGAGCGTAGCTTTTATGGCAGGCTCAGCGGGCAAGCGGCGTAAGAGGGTAAGATTAAAAGATGTTACGCATCCGCAGGTGTAGGCAGGGCTGTAGAAAATATCTTGCCGATCTGCTGAATATGCTAACTATCTGCCAAGTAACGATAATTTAGCACCTTGTGCAAGATTTTGCCGATTCCCGTTGCGGATTTTGCGTCCGCAGATACCTCTGCTGTTCCAAATCAATGGCTTCGACAAAAACGCAGGCATGGCGCGGTGTGGTGAGGACCCGCTGAAATTGGCCAGGACAGGGTCAATGCTCGAGAAAAGTAAAAGTGTCCTTCGGGTTTTGTGACTGACGGATGAGGGCCTTTGGGGTCCCTCAGATGGGTCCGGGCCGGATTCCGGTCTGTCTTTCCTGATGAAGGGCATTCCGATGCAAACAGGTGTTTTGCGCGTGTTGCGCGCGACCGCTGCCTGGTGGTGGCGACACAAGGAACTACGCCGAACCGGCCCGACGGGGCAGGCACAACGGCTCGAGCGCGAGACTGTCCTGCGTGAGCTTGGCTATCTGAAGCAGGCGGCGTTATTGCCAAACGCGCATGTGATCTGCGGAGAGGGCGGGACATTCATCCACCTCGGCTTGACCACCGTGTCGAGTTTCGCGCCGATCGAGCGCTTTCCCTTGGCCACTCTTGCGGTCGCACGTGGCACGCCGTTCATCGATATCCGACCCGTCACCGATGTCATCGCCTTCGCGAACCTGCCGCGGGTGGCGCGGGACGGATCGGTCGACCCTGACTCTTCGGGTCCCGGCAAGTCCGTGTCGCTGACCACCTACATCGACATGGTCGAAGCCCTCGGTGCCAGGATCGCCAACGATCCGCGCCCCTGTCGGTCAACCTAGTCACCACTCCCTCTCACCAAAACTCGAAAAGGAGGCCAGCCATGGCCCGATCCCGTACGCCCAAATTCGATGCCTCAGAGGTCATCACAAACGAAATCATCCGCATCATCGAGCGCGGCGTCCTGCCGTGGCGCAAGCCATGGACCGCAGGTGGCAGCTGTCGTCCCCTGCGCGTGGGCGGGGAACCCTACCAGGGAGTGAACAACTTCCTGCTGACGATGCGGACCGCGATGGCGGGCCACAGCTCTCCCTTCTGGATGACGCTGCCGCAGGCCAATGCGTTGGACGCAAAGGTCCGCAAGGGCGAAAAGTCCTCTGTCGTCGTTTATTACGGTCAAAGCCGGAGAGACGCCGGCGATGAGCATGATCACAGCGACGGGGATGATCACTCCGAGGAAGCCCGTATCTTCCGCTTCCAGAAATCCTACCGTGTGTTCAATGCCTGCCAGATCGAGGGCCTGCCCGACAGCTTCTACCCTGACCCGGAGCCCGTTCCCGAGCATCCGCAGTCCGAGCCCATCCCGCACATGCAGGCGTTTTTCGATGCCATCGACATCACAACCGTCTTCACGGGCACGGAGGCGTACTATTTGCCCCCCGTGGACAAGGTTTACATGCCATCCATCACGCGGTTCCAGGACCCGCGCAATTTCTACGGGGTCTGGGCCCATGAGCTGGCCCATGCCACGAAAGCTCCCCATCGACTGAACCGCGATTTCGGGTTGAGACAAGGCGAGACCGGGCAGCAGGCAAAACGCCAGGATATGAGGCAGGCTAGACTTCAATGTCGCCCTCCGGGGTGCCAAGGGGCGTGAAGTCACAATCAGGCGCGACAGGTGCCGTGGACGAAAGGAATGTGAAGCAGTTCGCCTGCGGTTCCTGGTACTGGGCGCAGGAGGCCAAAGCGCCGAGCGCGGTGAGAAGAAACAGGGTACGAATCATGAAAGCCTCCAGAAGTCGGGGCGGTCGCGGTAATCGGCGCCGACAAGCGCTTCGCCCTTTTCCATGCCGCCAAGGATGGTGAGATTTGGCCCAAGGGCGCTCAGATCGGCATCGACGACGATTGAGCCCTGATCGTCGCGGATCAGTGCGAGGCGGCTGGCCTCGAGATCATCGGCGGCGATATCGAGGGCTTCTAGGAGCGAGAGGGCCGCGTCCTGGCTGGCCTGCATCTGCCGCTTTTGCCGCTTGATGCGGCCCGCCATGAGGTTCGAATTGATCGGCCTGAAGGACTGCGTGACGATCATGTCGACCGGCAGGTTCAGCATGTCGAACATGGTGCAGGAGGTGCCTTCCGAGTATTCCCCGATGGTGAAACTCTTGCCGTAGCGGTGGCCCACGACGCCTTCAGAGAGCTCGAAATGATCGCCATGAAACGTCACGCGGGTATTGGCGACGTTGACGGACAGAAATCCGTAGGTGTTGGCCGGGTAGAGCGGCAGCTCGGTGCCCGTGTTGAGCGCGCCCAAAAACCCCACCAATTCCCCCGATGCGGCCGACAGCAAGCGCGGCTTGAGCTCGGTAAGCCCCGAGAGGAAGACGTTCACGGCCTCACCGAGGCGCTGCAGGCGTTTGCGGGTCTCCTCCTTCAGTCGGTCCGGCGCGCTGCGGCTGAGGAACGGCAGGAGGCTTTTGGGGGGCGGGCGGTGAATGACAGTGAGCGTCAGTGTTTTGTCGCGGAGCCCGCTGGTCTCGAGTTTCGCGCGCCAGCGCCGGTCAACCTCGCCTGCGAAGCTGTCCTCACGGATCGGGTCGAGATCAGGTTTGATGGCCTTGGAGACCATGTGGACGTAATAGCTGAATTCCGGCCCAAGTTGCGCGACGATGCGGGCAAAAAGCGCCGTCACCTTGTCGAGATAGGCATCGTCCGTCGTGTAGCTGTTGATCCCCTCGAGCCGGATGCAGCGGAAGAGTTCGTTCACCCGGGTCCGCACGGTCTGGTCGTCAACGAGGCTCACATAGGGCAGCATATGCGCGAGGCGGGTCTCGCGCGCATACCAGTCCGGCGTCATTGTGCGGGCATCGAGCGCAGCATCACGGGGCATAGCTGTCCCCGCCATGGATGGACCTGTTGCGCGTGGGCGGCGTCTCCTGCAGGGCCGTCATCATCACGTCGATGAAACGCGGGTCCCAATCTGCGGCCTTCCACAGCACCGGGTAGAGCAGGGCCGCGACAGCCAGCACCGCGATATGCTGGACCCAGACGAACAAGAGCACCGAACCGAAGAGCCAGACCATCGCATACATGATGGGCAGGCCCAGAAGCTTGGGCGGGCGCACGAGGCCGAGAAAGAGAGGCGCGCGCTCAGCCACCGGCAAAGACCGCCGCAACGATGGTGGGGGCGGCGGCGACACCAGCGATGCCGACAAGCACCCAAAGCGCTTGGCGCAGGTCGATGATATTGAAGAACCAGCTCAAGAAAACGCCGAGGACCGCGAGTGTGGCGATGACGACGCCAAGCGGGCCGGTCAACGCATCGACGATACCTTGCAGCAGGCTCTGGATTGGGGAGAGGTCGATGCTTTGCGCCAGGGCCGGTTCTGCAATGAGCAGGAAGATCGCCAGCGCGGCGACGAAGAGGTTTGAAATCTGTTTCATGAATTTGATCCTTCCAATCGGGCCACGACAGTCATGACGCGGGCCACGTGGTTCTGGGTTTCTCGGTAGGGGGGAATGCCGCCGTACTGGCGGACCGCATCGGGTCCGGCGTTGTAGGCTGCAAGGGCAAGGCGTGGATCGCCGAACGTGTCCAACATCATCGCGAGGTAGCGGGCGGCCCCGTCGAGGTTCTGCAGCGGGTCGCGTGGGTCAACGCCGAGATCACGGGCAGTGGCGGGCATCAGCTGGCCAAGGCCAATGGCACCTGCACTTGAAATCGCATCCTGCCGGTAGGCGCTCTCAACCTCGATATTGGCTCGATAGAGGGTCAGCCAATCCGTGACGGACAGACCCGCGCGGCGAAGACCGGGATGGCCGGCATAGCGCAGGGCGGTGGTTGAATCCCGGAGAGGACATCGGCGCGGGGCAGGGGAGTCGGGCGGGCAAGGGCCGCGACTTGGACGCCCTCTTGCTCGGCCTCTACCTCGCCGAAGATCGCGATCCCATCGGAGGCCGAACCCTGACCAATCCCGTCATTGTAGTTTCGGGCAAAGCTGCTTTGGGAGCGGGACGGGATCAGGGAGCCGTCGCCCTCCATGACCAGGACCATTTGCGCTGAGGCAGGTGCTGCGACCAGCCAGAAACAGACGAGGTTAGCTGCCAGCGCCCTTGTCTGATGGGGCTTTGTCTGACGGCGCAAGTTTGTGCGTACGGCTTGTCCCCGCCTCAAGCGGCAGGTCGACATGCGCAAAGCCAAGGCCAATGAAGAAAGACACCACGCCAGAGATCGTCTTGAACTCGCGGATCTTGATATCGTTGTAGGTCGTCCGCGTGCGGGCGGTGACGAGGAGCTTTTCCACCCCGTCATCAGAGACAACACGCATGATCCAGACCCCGTAATAGCTGGGGCCTTTCTTGTGTGCCGACTCTTGGCACAGGATTTCTGCGCTATAGCCGCTTTCCACGAGTTCGCGGAACCTGGCTTCCGTAACCACATTTGGTGCTTCGATGTCCCAGTTCATGGCCCGGCTCACGCTTTCTCCAATTGCGCGACCCCAGGCATTCCTACTTGAAGCCCAGAGTTACGATAGTATATTATCAACCGCAAGATGTAATATCGTGCTTTAGCTGTAGTTTGGTTACGCAAACACTAGTCACGGCCAGTGTCCGCGATCAAGGAGATAACAGGTTTGAGAAACCCAAGGTTGACATGCCTGCTCCCATTGCAAGCTATGGCCCTTCTGATCTGCGTTCCCGGGCCGGTTTTGGCGGAATCCTGCTTTGCGCCATCCCGTCCTTTCCTGCCAAGCGATTCGCAGGCCGCGCGGGACTATGCGGATATCATCCGCGGCGACTTCGAAGATTACATTCAGGATATCCAGAGCTACTTCCGTTGCCTCGACGGTGAACGGGCCCGCGCGTTCGAGGAAGCGAGGGAGGTCAGTGAGGACTACGGCCGATTTCTGCAATTGGTAGGGGATTGATGGGCAACCTCGGGAGCATCAGACTTGCAGCCCATGGAAACCGGACGCCGATAACACCCTCAAATATCTACTTGTTAGATAACAGATTTCATCCGCTAGCGACGTCACAAAAGGTATGTGACGCGTGGCAAAGACAATCAGAACAAATGGCCAGTTGGCGCTCGTCCGTGCGTTGGTTGATGCACGTCAAAATGCGGGTCTCAGCCAGCAGCAGTTGGCGGCGAAGCTCAAACGCCACCAGTCATTTGTGGCACGTCTCGAAAGTGGCGAGCGTCGTATCGACGTCGTGGAGTTTACAGTTCTGGCGAGGGTCATTGGTTTTGACAAAGATGAAGTCCTGTCGATTGTCGAAGCCGCCACGGAGCCCGACCACAGGATTTGAACCAAATGAATTGTTGAGAACACGGGAACCCATTTTCCCGGTCTGATGATCATTCCCTCCTTGAGGACCAGTTAGCCAACATCAAAGAAGCCCGGCGCGCGGTCGTAGTGAACGCTCTGCAACCCCACGCCGCAATTCGCAGCGCCACAGTGCAGGAAGTCAGTAAACAGTGAACGATGATAGGGGTGAGGGCGTCGCGATCGCCAATCTGATCGGGACCGATGGGTGCAGTGTTGTTGGTTGGGTTTATCGCTGGAGTACAGGCTCACATGCGGTGATGTGGGACGTCCAAGGGCCCCAGCCGGTATCGGAAACCCGGCCGGATATAAGTGACGAACAGAAGCAAGAAATCGACTTCGATGCGCTGACGAGGATCGGAAGAAGCGACGACGGGTGAACAGAGCGAACCCGCGGTGTTTGCCTAAACGCCAAACAGCATGTGGACCGCGAAGCGTATGCGGTGAGGTCTTGCAAGCCAAAGAAGCCGTCTTCCATGACAAATCTACGTGGCGGCAGGTCAGTAGTTCACCTGCTCGAACCCGTAGTTGCCGTCATAGTCACGCCAATCGACGAAGACGGATCGGTGATAAATGCCAGGGCAATGCTCGCCCCAACGTTCAAGTCCCACATGGGCCTCGGGCAGGGCAGTTATCGAAGATCGCTGCCATGAGAAGTCGCCTTGGGTCCCGTAGGTGCCGAGGACCACGGTCGCGCTTCGGTTACAATCCCCATCGCGCCCGGACTCGTGCTGTCGTGCATACCGTACATCGAAGACGCGGATGGACCGCACGAAATTGAACTCTGGCCCGCTGATATCGATGTCCGCGCGGTCCTGAACGAGCCGCAGGGCGAGGTCGGTGGGAAGGAGATTATCTACTGGCAAGGATTGAAGCGGTCGACGGGTGTCGGTTCGGTACAAGGCTTCAAAGATGCGGCCAGCGTTGTTTTGTAACCGATCGTTCTCGTAGGAGGCGCCCATGGGACAGCGCCAGATTTGCAGCGGTGGTTCGACCGGCCAAGGTGTAATCCGCCGGATAAATTCGGCGCGGGCTCGGGCGCAAGGGACGGAAGCAGGCCAGCCGCCAGACAGGCACAAGAGGATCGCGCAATCGATCGGGTATGTCTGCGCGCGGGCGGGTATTGGCAGCGAAGAACCTGTCACGGTCAAAGCGACTGCAACCGAGGGGAGGAGTTTTTTGAGTAAATGGCGCATTCTGAGGAACCTCCATGACCGGAGTCCAGCATACATACGATAATATACTATCGCAACACGAAGTATAAAGTCGCATAATGAAGTTTATGT
>NZ_QPMK01000033.1 GCF_003344785.1 Thalassococcus profundi
GAGCCGGAACCGACGCCCGCGCCGGAACCCGAGCCTGCGCCGCAAGCGCCTGAAACGCCGCCGCAGGCCGAGGTCAGCGACGTGCCGCCCGAGCCCGTGGCGCCCGAGCCCGAACCGGAAAGCGCCCCGCTGCCCGAGGTTTCCGAGCGCCCGCAGCCGCGGCCGGCGCCGCGCGTGGCCCCCGAAGCTGTCGCGCCGCCCGAACCCGACACCGCCGTCGCCGATGTGGAACAGCCCGCCGTGGTGCCAGACCCCGAGGTGCCGACCGAGACCCCGCCGGAACCGGAGCAGGAACAGACCGCGCCCGAGGCGGCCACGACCGAGATCGTGACCGAAGCCGAGGAACCCGCCGCCGCCCCGACCGCCAGCCTGCGGCCGCAGACCCGCCCGAACCGGCCCACGCCTGCGCCGACGCCCGAGCCCGAAGCGGAGACCGAGCCGACACAGACCGCCCAGCCCGATCCCGAGCCGGCGCCGCCGACCAGCACCGACACAGCCGATGCGGTGGCCGACGCCCTGGCCGAAGCGCTCTCCGGCGGCACCACCGACCCGCAGCCCGACCTGCCGGTCGGCCCGCCGATGACCAGCGGCGAGAAGGAAGGCCTGCGCGTCGCGGTACAGCGCTGTTGGGTCGTCGACGTGGGCAGCCAGGCGGCCAACGTCACCGTCACCGTCGCGATGCAGATGGACCAGTCGGGCCGGGTGTCCGGAGACATCCGCCTCATCGGCTCCGAGGGCAGCCCGTCTTCGGCGGTGGACACCGCGTTCCAGGCCGCGCGCCGGGCGATCCTGCGCTGCCAGGGCGACGGCTACGACCTGCCGGCCGAGAAATACGCCCAGTGGCGCGAGATCGAGATGACCTTCAACCCCGACGGGATGCGCGTGCGATGAGCGCGCGTGCCCAGATGCGCGCGGATCGGCGATTTTCCCCGCCGACAACCGTTTTGCCCGCGCCGAATCCCGGCTATTGTGACTTTGCAGGCGCTTTCGTGCGCATATGCGCTCCGCGCCTGCCTGTGACCGAAAGGACCGCGACCCGATGAAAGCTCTCCTTGCCCTTCTCAGCCTGAGCCTCTCCCTGGCGATTGCCGCCGTTCCGGCCTCCGTGCAGGCGCAATCGCCGGGACCGCTGCGGATCGAGATCACCGAAGGGGTGATCGAACCGCTGCCCTTCGCGGTGCCCGATTTCATCGCCGAAAGCAGCGCCGCGGCGCCCTATGCCGCACAGCTGAGCCGGGTGGTCGCCGAGGATCTGACCGGCACCGGCCTTTTCCGCGAAGTCCCGCGAGAGGCGCATATCAGCCAGATCACCAGCTTCCAGAGCCCGGTACAGTTCGCCGACTGGAAGGCGATCAATGCCCAGGCGCTGATCACCGGCGCGGTGAGCATGGATGCGGGCGGGCGGCTCGTGGTCAAGTTCCGGGTCTACGACGTCTTCGCCGGCACCGAGCTGGGCGACGGCATGCAGTTCGCCGGCACGCCCGACGGGGTGCGGCGCATGGCGCACAAGGTGGCCGACCAGGTCTACAGCCGGATCACCGGCGAGGGCGGCTATTTCGACAGCCGCGTGGTCTTTGTCTCGGAAACCGGACCCAAGGACAGCCGTGCCAAGCGTCTGGCGATCATGGATTACGACGGCGCCAACCTGCAGTATCTCACCAGTTCGAATTCGCTGGTGCTGGCGCCGCGGTTCTCTCCCACCGGCGACCGGGTGCTCTACACCAGCTACGAGACCGGCTTTCCGCGCGTGCATCTGCTGAACGTGGGCGACGTGCAAAGCCGCATCCTGCAGGGCTCCGACGGGGTGATGAGCTTTGCGCCCCGGTTCGCGCCGAACGGCCAGACGGTGGTCTATTCCCTGACGCAGGGATCGAACACCGACATCTTCGCCATGGACATCGCCGGCGGCGGGACCCGGCAGCTGACCTCGGCGCCCTCGATCGAAACCGCCCCCAGCTTCTCGCCCGATGGCAGCCGGATCGTCTTCGAGAGCGACCGCAGCGGCACGCAGCAGCTGTACATCATGCCCGCGGGCGGCGGTGAGGCGACGCGGATCAGCTTCGGCCAGGGCCGCTACGGCACGCCGGTCTGGTCGCCGCGCGGCGATCTGATCGCCTTCACCAAGCAGAATGCGGGCCGGTTCCACATCGGCGTGATGCGCACGGATGGCTCCGAGGAACGGCTTCTGACCGCGTCCTTCCTCGACGAGGGTCCGACCTGGGCGCCCAATGGCCGCGTGCTGATGTTCGCGCGCGAGACGCAAGGGGCGACCGGGGCGTCGTCGCTCTACTCGGTGGATATCTCCGGGCGCAACCTCAAGCGGGTGCGCACGCCCGAAGGCGCGTCGGACCCGAGTTGGGGGCCGCTGCAGTGACGGCGTATGCGGGTGGAAAAATCCTCGAGGATTTTTGCCAGAAATTTTTGAAAATTTCTGCGCCCGGCGGCAAGCGGGGCGCGTGTGGGTTGCATGGGACGGACGCTGTGGTAGCGTTTCGCCAAACGAGAGAGCAGGACTGATCCAATGAGACATCTGACAAAGGCCATTCTGCTGGTAGCGGCGCTGGGCGCCGGTGCCTGCACCAATGCCGACCGCTTTGCCGGCGACGGCGCGGGTGGCGCGGGCGCCGGCATGGGTGCCGGTTCCGGCATCGACAGCGGCATCATCCCGGGCAGCGCCAACGATCCGGCCTCGCCCGCCTATTTCAGCCAGACCGTCGGGGATCGCGTGCTCTTTGCGGTGGACCAGTCCACGCTCAGCCCGACGGCGCAGACGACGCTGGACGGCCAGGCGCAGTGGCTTCTGACCAATTCCGACTACCTCGCGGTGATCGAGGGCCATGCGGACGAGCAGGGCACGCGGGAATACAACCTCGCCCTTGGCGCGCGCCGGGCCAATTCGGTGATGGAATACCTGATCGCCCGCGGCGTGCCGCAGAGCCGCCTGAAATTCGTCAGCTACGGCAAGGAACGCCCGATCGAGATCTGCTCGGAAGAGGCGTGCTATGCCAAGAACCGCCGCGCCGTGACGATCATCTCCGCGGGCGGCCTGACCAGCTGATCCGGTTAACCTGAGGGGGCCTGCCATGCGGCTGCGATATCTCACTGTCACCCTGGCGCTGGCCCTCGCGGGACCGCTGCCCGCGCAGCAAACCGAGACCCTGGCGGATATCCGCCAGGACTTGTCGGCGCTCTATTTCGAGATGCAGCGCCTGCGCACCGAGCTCAGCACCACCGGCGGCACCGGGCTCACCATCGGCGGTAACACCCTGGACCGGGTGAACGCCATCGAGGCCGAATTGCAGCGCCTGACCTCGAAGACCGAAGAGATCGAGTTCCGCATCGGCCGCGTGGTCGAGGACGGCACCAACCGCATCGGCGATCTCGAATTCCGCCTGTGCGAGCTGGAACCCGGCTGCGACATCTCCAGCCTCGGCGACACGCCGCGGCTGGGCGGTGGCGACGCACCGGTTGCGGGCGGGACCACGCCGCCCCCGGCTCCGGCGCTGGACAGCACCGCCACCGATCCGCTGCCTTCGGGCGGAACAGAGCTTGCCGTCAGCGAAGAGACGGATTTCCGGCGGGCGCAGGAGGCGCTCGCCAGCGGTGACTTTCAATCCGCCGCGGACCAGTTTGCGGCCTTTCGCCAGACCTACCCGGGCGGACCGCTAGACGCCGCGGCGCTTGTGGGCCAGGGCACTGCGCTCGAAGGGGCGGGCGACATGCGCGGGGCGGCGCGCGCCTATCTCGACGCCTATTCCGGCTATCCGCAGTCCGAGGTGGCACCGCAGGCGCTGTTCCGTCTGGGCCGCGCCCTGGGCGCGCTCGGCAGCGTCTCAGAAGGCTGCGTGACCCTGGCCGAGGTGGCGGTCCGCTTCCCGGGCGCCGCCGTGGTGCCCGAGGCCGAGGCCGCCCGGACCGAGCTGGGATGCTCGTGATCCCAGGACGGCGTTAGCACCGCGATGGTCGTAACGGGCGTCTCGCTGGACCAGCGCTTTGCCGACAGCATGGGGCAGCTTCTGGGCCCCGATTTCCCGACCGACATCGGCCTTGCCGTGTCCGGCGGCGGCGACAGCATGGCGATGCTGACGCTGGCGCACAACTGGGCGCACCGCTGGGGCGTGCGGCTTTGGGTCGTGACCGTCGATCACGGGCTGCGCCCCGAAAGCGCCGAGGAGTCCGCCTTTGTGGCCGGAGAGGCGCGCGCGCTTGGACATCCGCACGCGACGCTGCGCTGGCACTGGGATGGGCAGGGCAACAAGATGGACGCGGCGCGGCGCGGACGTCTGGAGCTGATCGACCGATGGCGCGGCACGCTGCGCCACGTGCTGATGGCCCATACGCGGGACGACGTGGCCGAGACCTTTCTCTTGCGGCTCAAGCGCGGCTCGGGGGTGGAGGGGTTGTCGGCCATGGCCGCGACCCGACCTGTGCGTCACCAAGGTCTTCGCGATCTGGCGACGACCGACTTCGACGGCGACCTGCCGCGCCAGTGGGAGCGGGTGAAGGGCGGCCCCGGCCGTCCCGGCAGCTTCCACATCGTTCGTCCCTGCCTCGACATGACGCGGGCCGAGTTGCGGCACTACCTGACGGTGCTCAGGGGACGCTGGGTCGAGGACCCGTCGAACGACGATCCCGCGTATGACCGTGTGAAGATGCGTCAGGCTTTGCCCGTGCTGGACGGCCTGGGGCTGGACGTCGCCACGTTGGCCCGGACGGCGGAGCGCATGGCGCGGGCGCAGGCGGCCTTGCGGGCCCGCGCGGTGCAGGTCTGGCGCACTGTCCAGCCGGAGACCGTCCAGAGGTATTGGAGCGGTGACATCCTGATCGACCGCGCGGGGTTCGAAACCATCGAACGCGAAACGCAATTGCGGCTCCTGGCCGCGGCGCTTCAATTTGTCTCGACAAACCCGTACCGCCCCCGCGCCGACCCGCTGGAGGCGCTGCTGGAGCGGGTTCTGGCCGGTGGCACCGGGACGCTTCACGGGTGCGAGGTTCGCGCCGAAGGGCGTCATCTGCGCATTCTGCGCGAATTCCGGGCGGTCGCGCAGGTGCAGACTCGGGTCGGGGATCACGATCTCTGGGATGGGCGTTGGAAAGTCTTTCATAACGAAATGAAGGGCTTGACCGTGCGCGCGCTGGGTGAAGACGGCTGGGCCCAGTGCCCGGATCGCGGTGCCGATACCCCTGCCTTTCACGCCGCCCGCAGCCTGCCGTCGATCTGGGACGGCCCGCGGCTCGTCGCCTGCGATGCCATGGGCGTCGGACCCGGCGCCACGACGCGGCTCTGGCCCATGGGACAGGAGCTGCTGAGCTTCGAAGCTTTCCTGCTTTCGCATTGAACGAAGGCCCGGGATGGCTATGTTACTGAGGCAAACGACGTGCTATGACGCACGCTCAAAGATTTTGGGAGATTTTCCTTGGGAAACGCGCGAAATATCGCCTTCTGGGTCGTCCTGTTCCTGCTGATCCTGGCGCTGTTCAACCTGTTCAGCGGCGGCGGCAACACCCTGCAAAGCCGCGAGATCAGCTACACCGAATTCGTCAGCGCGGTCGAGGACCAGACCGTGAGCTCGGTCACGCTCGACGGCGAACAGGTGCGCTTCCGGGGCGATGACGGTCAGGATTACGTCACCATCAAACCCGAGGATGCAGAGGTCACGAACCTGCTGCTCGACAACAACGTGCCGGTTCGGGCCGAACAGCAGGAACAGTCGGGCTTCCAGTCCTTCCTGCTCAGCCTGCTGCCCTTCCTGCTGCTGATCGGCGTGTGGATCTACTTCATGAACCGCATGCAGGGCGGCGGCAAGGGCGGTGCCATGGGCTTTGGCAAGTCAAAGGCCAAGCTTCTGACCGAAAAGCATGGCCGCGTGACCTTTGACGATGTCGCGGGCATCGACGAGGCCAAGGAAGAGCTTGAAGAGATCGTCGAATTCCTGCGCAACCCGCAGAAATTCTCGCGCCTCGGCGGCAAGATCCCGAAGGGGGCGCTGCTCGAAGGCCCTCCGGGCACCGGTAAGACGCTGCTGGCGCGCGCCATCGCGGGCGAGGCCGGCGTGCCGTTCTTCACCATTTCCGGTTCGGATTTCGTCGAGATGTTCGTCGGCGTCGGCGCATCCCGCGTGCGCGACATGTTCGAACAGGCGAAAAAGAACGCGCCCTGCATCGTCTTCATCGACGAGATCGACGCCGTGGGCCGCAACCGCGGGTCCGGCTACGGCGGCGGCAACGACGAGCGCGAACAGACGCTCAACCAGCTGCTGGTCGAAATGGACGGCTTCGAATCCAACGAGGGCGTGATCATCATCGCCGCCACCAACCGCAAGGATGTGCTCGATCCGGCGCTGCTGCGCCCGGGCCGCTTCGACCGGCAGGTGTCGGTGGGCAACCCCGACATCAAGGGCCGCGAGAAGATCCTCGGCGTGCATGCCCGCAAGACCCCGCTGGGTCCGGACGTGGACCTGCGCATCATCGCGCGCGGCACGCCCGGCTTCTCCGGCGCGGACCTTGCCAATCTCGTCAACGAGGCGGCGCTGGGGGCAGCCCGCGTTGGCCGGCGCTTCGTCGCCATGTTCGATTTCGAACAGGCCAAGGACAAGATCATGATGGGTGCAGAGCGCCGCAGCATGGTCCTGACCCAGGAGCAGAAGGAAAAGACCGCCTATCACGAGGCCGGTCACGCCATCGTCGGCATCCACCTGCCGAAATGCGACCCGGTCTACAAGGCGACGATCATCCCGCGCGGTGGTGCATTGGGCATGGTGATGAGCCTGCCCGAGATGGACAAGCTGCAGATGTTCAAGGATGAGGCCGAGCAGAAGATCGCCATGACCATGGCGGGCAAGGCGGCGGAAATCCTGAAATACGGACCCGATGAGGTCTCTTCGGGTCCGATGGGCGACATCATGCAGGCCAGCCAGCTGGCGCGCGGCATGGTGATGCGCATGGGCATGTCCGACAAGGTCGGCAACATCGACTATTCCGAGGCTGCCGCGGGCTATCAGGCCAATGGCGGCGTCGGGGGCTTCTCGGTCTCGGCGGCGACGAAAGAGCTGATCGAGAACGAGGTCAAACGCATCATCGACGAAGGCTACCAGCGCGCGGCCGACATCCTCACCGAACACGAGGAAGAATTCGAACGCCTCGCGCAGGGTCTGCTGGAATACGAGACGCTCACCGGCGAAGAGATCAAGCGGGTCATCCGTGGCGAGCCGCCCACCGCCAGCGACGATGACGACGACGATGCCTCGGACACGCCGAGCGTGACGGCGATTCCGAAGACCAAGCCCAAGTCCAAGCCGTCCGACGATGGCAATCTGGAGCCTGAACCGTCGGTATGACCGCCCAACCCGATACCGACTGGAACCCCGGGACCTACCACAGGTTCCGGGGTTTGCGATTGCGGCCCGCCCTTGACCTCCTGCGCAGCGTCGCCCCGCTGCCCGAAGGCGACGTGGTCGATCTGGGCTGCGGCAGCGGCTCGGTCGGCCCGGCTTTGGGCCAGTTGCGCCGCCGCCTGATCGGCGTCGACACCAGCCCCGCGATGCTGGCGCAGGCCAGGCTCACCGGTGTCTACAAGCAGCTGATCGAGGCCGACCTCGCGCAATGGCAAGCCGAGGCACCGACCGCGCTGATCTTCGCCAATGCCTCTCTGCACTGGGTGCGCGATCACGACACGCTGCTGCCGAAACTGGCGGGCATGCTGGTGCCCGGCGGCACGCTCGCGGTGCAGTTCCCGCACCAGAACAACGCGCCGTCGCACCGGCTTTGGGTTAGCCTTGTGGACGAGCTCTTCCCGGGGCGGTTCGATCACGCAGAGCTGACCTCAGTGAAGCTGCCCGCCGAATACCACCGGTTGCTCAAGCCGCTGGGGCAGGTCAGCCTGTGGGAGACCGAGTATTACCAGGAACTCGCCCCCGATGCCGAAGGCCACCCGGTGCGCCGCTTCACCGAAGGCACCTATGCCCGCCCGATTCTGGCGGCGCTGGAGCCGGAGGAGCAGAAAAAGCTGATCCGCACCTACGAATCGGTGATCGGCAAGGCCTATCCAGAAAGCCGGCGCGGGACGGTGCTGTTCCCGTTCCGGCGGATGTTCCTGACCCTGACGGTCTGATCGGCGGCGCTCTGCCGGTGCGGCGCGCCGCCCCTGTCCAGCCGGCGCGCGCCGGGCTATCCAGCGCAAGTCACGCGGAATAAACGCGGATTCACGCGGCAGGGTTTGACTTGCCCGCCGGGCCCGCCAGTCTGTTCCTGCCACGTCGAGGAGTTCCCATGCCTGCGCTCAAGCCCACCGATTTCAATGCCCGCGTGGTCTGGCTGGGCCGCGTGCCCGCGGAGGGACCCGGCATCCGGTCCGAACCGGTGCCGGCGCTGGAACTGGATTGGGACGGCAGCGCCGGCGACCGTCACGCCGGAGTCACGCGGCCCTCGTGCAGCCGGATGCTGCAGCAGCATCCGCGCGGAACCGAGATTCGCAATGTCCGCCAGATGGCCATCGTCTCGGCCGAAGAGATGGCCGAGGTCGCGCGTCGCATGGGGCTCGACGCCGTGGCGCCGGAATGGACCGGCGCCAGCATCGTGGTCGAGGGGCTGGCCGACCTCACGCATCTGCCGCCGTCCTCGCGGCTGCAGGGCGCGGACGGGCTGACCCTGGTGGTGGACATGGAAAACCGCCCCTGCGTGCTGCCGGGCAAGGAGATCGAGGCCGAGCGCGCAGGCTTCGGCGCGCGGTTCAAACCCGCGGCCGAAGGGCGTCGCGGCGTCACCGCCTGGGTCGAACGGCCGGGTCGCCTGTCGCTGGGTGACACACTGCGCCTGCACATCCCCGACCAACGCGCCTGGAGCCATATCGAGGCCGCGCTCAGCCATTGAAGCGCGCGCCGCTTCGGCTTCGGGAAATGTCGGATTCCGCGCGCACGGGCCGAAACGCTCGGATAAGTCTGGGCGCATCAACAAGCTCAGGCGAGGACAGCCCAATGGCCTTCAAGACCGACATCGAAATCGCGCGGGGTGCGCAGAAGCAGCCGATCCAGGAGGTCGGGGCGAAGTTGGGGATCGGGGCGGGGGACCTGCTGCCCTACGGCCATGACAAGGCCAAGGTGAGCCAGGAGTTCATCCGCTCGGTGCAGGACCGGCCGAACGGCAAGCTGATCCTCGTAACCGCGATCAACCCGACGCCGGCGGGCGAGGGCAAGACCACGACGACGGTGGGCCTGGGCGACGGGCTCAACCGCATCGGCAGGAAGGCCGCGATCTGCATCCGCGAGGCCTCTTTGGGCCCGAACTTCGGGATGAAGGGCGGGGCCGCCGGCGGCGGTCATGCGCAGGTGGTGCCGATGGAGGACATGAACCTGCATTTCACCGGCGATTTCCACGCCATCACCAGCGCGCACAGCCTTCTGAGCGCGATGATCGACAACCACATCTACTGGGGCAACGAGGCGCAGATCGATCAGC
>NZ_QPMK01000034.1 GCF_003344785.1 Thalassococcus profundi
GGCGGCGCGGCGCTGCGGGGGTCCTGGGGCGGCGCCTCGGCGCTGGCCGCGGCGGCGGGCACGGCCCGCTCGGGCACCGGATCCTGCCAGGTCTGCCACAGCTCCTGCCCCGCCAGGGCGGTGGCGGCAAGCGCGGCAAGGGCGGCAAGAAAGGCCAAAAGACGCATGGCGGGGCAGAGATCCGGCAGGGCACGCGCAGGGGCGGCGGGGAAACACGTAGACGCGCAAAGGCTTACATGATAAAATCCTCGGCAAAACCAAAAACATAAAAAACCGAAAATGAGCAGGCAATGCAGCGATATCACACCGTTCGGGCGGGGGTCCTTCTCCTTGCCGTGCTGACGCTCGTCAGCTGCGAAGACGGCCCTTCGACCGGCGACGCGGGCTTTCGCAACCAGTATTTCGCCGCCCGCGACGCGCTCGAGGACGGCAAGTTCGACCGGGCCAGCCGCACCTACGCACGGCTTCTGACCCGGGCCGGACCGCTGGAGCCCCGGATCAGGCTCGAATACGCCCATTCCCTGCTGCGCGCGGGCGATTATCCCGCGGCCCGGCGCGAGGCGCGGGCGCTGGCACAGGGCCAGTCCGGCAGCGCCCGCCGCGCTGCCCTGTCGGTCGCCGCCACCGCCGAACACGAACTGGGCCTCGTCGCCATCCAGCAGGGCGATCCGGCCGCGGCCCGGCAGTTGCTGCACGCCGCCGACGCGGCGATCGCCGAAGTGCTGGCCTCCGAGCCCGAACTCGACCCCCTGGGCGCCCTCGCCGGCCGCCAGGCGAGCATCAAGGTCCGCCTCAAGGCCCTGGGCTGAGGGTCCCGGACCCCGCCCGCCCCCTTCTTCGGTTCACAATAACCCTCAGAGAGCACGAGAGACGGCGTCTCTCGTATCGCCCCCGACCGGGGGCGATCCCCTCGCCTCCGTCCTGCTCAGACCTGCGGCACCAGCTGCAACTCCGCCGCCACCACGCCAAGCTCCTCGCCGCGGGTGATGCGGAAGGCCGCGATGTCATAACCCCAGCCCGGATCCTGACGGCTGAGCCAGCCCATCAGCACCGCGAAATCCACCGCCTCGAAACGCAGATCGATGCCGCCGCCCTCGCGGTTGGCAAGACCGGTGACGGCGGGGCGCAGATCCGCCGAGATCAGGCTCTGTTCCAGCGCCGAAAGCCCGATCGGGGCTGCGGGGCCGGAATTCTCGGCCTGGCCCAGGGCGGCCATTTCGGCGGCCCGCGCCGCGACCCAGTCCTGCAGGGCGCGAACCTCGGTCAGTTCGGCCCGGGCCTCGGCGCGGCGCGCCGCCATCGGCTCCAGCACCGCGAACCACAGGGCCGTGGGCAGCACCGCGATCACCAGCAGCCCCAGCAGCAGCCGTTCGCGCGGCGCGCGCCGCAGCAGCAGGTCGATCAGCCGGTCGGTCATTCCCCGGCCCTCACCTGCAATTCGGCGCGCACGCCGCTGTCGCCGTCACTGACCCGCAGATCGGCCACCTCGACCTGCAGACCGGCGTCGCGCAGGTCGCGCACCAGCGCCTCGGCGGCGGCGAAATCCCCCAGCCGCAGCACCACGGTCCAGAGGTCGCGGTCAAAGCCGTAGTCCTCGGACACGGCGCCGCTGCCATCCACCACCCGGGCGATCCGGCCCAGCAGCGTCAGCGGCGACACCCGCCCGCGCCAGTCCCGCGCCGCATCCTGCCGCGCCGCCAGCGCCCGCGCCACCTGGGTGCGCACGTCCAGCACCGGGCCGGTGGGCACGAAGCTTTCGCGCACCAGCGCCAGGGTCGCGGCGCGTTCGGCGCGGATCTCCTGCTCCAGCGCCCGGGTGCCCAGCCCCTGCGCCGCACCCCAAAGCGCCGCGGCCAGCAGCCCGATCAGCAGCGGCCAGCGCCAGGGCAGCACCCGCGCGCGCAGCCGGTCGCGCGCGGCGCGCGGATCGGTGCGCAGGTCGACGCCCATTTCGCCATGCCCCAGCACCTGCGGCGCGGCGATGCCCAACGGATCGAGCGCCGCTGCCTCGGTCACCACCGGGATGTCGCGCGCCGCGAACAGCGCCGCGATCCCGGCATCCTCGCCGTTCAGCAACACCGCCCTGGGGGCCGGCGGCTCCGCGTCTTCCAGCGCCCGCTCCAGCATCAGCCGGGCCAGGTCGGGATCGGCGGAAAACCCGTCCTCCAGCCCCAATCGCGCCAGAACAGAGCCTGATGTGACCTCGATCGACCACAGCTCGGCGGCGGCGGGCAGGCCCAGGTAATCGGGCAGCACCGCGCGGCAGCCCGGCCCCGCCTGCGCCCGCCATCCGGCCAGCGCCTCGGCATCCGCCACCAGCGCCCGGCGCCAGCTATCGCCGCCGCCGGGCGGGGAAAAGGGCCGCATCTCGATCCGCGCGGCATCGAGGCCGATGCGGTCGCGCAGCTGGCGCCGGGCCACGTCCTCGCGCGCCGGGCCGCGCAGGCGCTCGGGCAGGTCCAGCGCCAGCAGCGGCACCTCCGCCCCCGGCACCAGGACCACGTGGCGGCCCGCGGGCATCTCCGCCCCCAGCGCATGCAGGGCGATGTCCTGTCCGGCACTCACGGGCACTGTCTCTCCTGCTCTCGGGCCATGCGGGTCACGGCACCCGGGCCAGACGATAGGCCACCCGGATGCCGGCGGGAAGCGGCGGACGTTCGAAAACCGTCATCCTGTGGCGGCTGTGACCGTCAAGCGTCGCGTGGATGTCGGCGCGGAACCACGACGACCCCACGGCAAAGCGCGGCAGGTCCTCTTCGCTCAGCACCGCGGTCGCGCCCAGGCCGCCCAGGCGCATGACGAAATCGTCGACCGACACGAACGGCTCCAGCCTGCGGCTTTGCAGCAGCCGGTCGGCCACCACCGGGCCGATCCCGGGCATCATCGCCTGCAGCACCAGCGCCGGCGCCGTGTTGACGTTGAGCGGCTGCGACCCGGGCAGCGCCGTCAGGTAAGGCCGCAACCGGTCGAGATCGCGCGGCCCGAGCCCGCGCATGTCGAGCAGCTGATCGAGGAACAGCACCGGTCCGCCGACCGGGCGCAGGGGCGGGTCGGCCCGTGCATAGGCGGTCTTGTCGGCGGGGCCGGTCCGGCTCAGGAAGGCCGGGATCTCCTCGGCCAGACCCGGCCGCAGCCCCAGCCGCGTCACCAGCAGTTCGAACCCGTCGCGGGCCAGGGTATCGGAGGGGTTGGCCAGCCAGTTGACGTTGAACAGAGCCTGCATATCCGCGATCTCGCCGGCGACGCGGCCCCGGTCCAGCGGCACGTCGTAATCGGCCCGGGCCCAATCCTCGCCCGGGTGATCCATGCCGCCCCCGGCCCGGTCGGAGCTCAGGATGCCGATGCTCAGCGCCTCGAAGGCATCGAGGTAGAGCCGCGCCTGCGCCGCCCCCTGCGCCTCATGTGCCCGCGCCCGCGCGCCTTCGGCCCGGGCCAGCAGGAAGGTGGCGATCCCGGCCAGGGCCGCCACCAGCACCAGCGCATTGACCAGCACGAAACCGCGTGACCGCGGGGTCATTTCAGGCTCTCCACCAGCACGATCTCGCCCAGTTCGGCGGTCTGCAGGGTCAGTTCCACCGCTTCGGGCAGGATGCTGGAATAGCTTTCCGGCTGGCGTTCGGTGGCTTCGTCGTCATCGGCGGGTCCGATCTCGGGGGCGATGGCCGGGGTGTTGCCGGTGCTGCCCGCGACCCAGCCGATCCCCTCCCAGTAGGTGCGCAGCGACCAGCCGCGCAGCCCGGTCATCAGCACCACCTCGGGGGCCGCCTGCCCCGCCTCGGCCGGATGCAGCACCGGCCAGACCCGGCGGCTGAGCGTGCCGGTGCCCGCGTCGAGCCGCCATTCGGCGCGCTGCAATCCGGGTCCGGGCCGCGCCGGCAGGCTGGGCTGCCCGGCCAGCGACAGGCCCAGCACCCGGCCGGCGGGGTCGAGCCGCAGCGCCGACAGCGGCGGCCCGTCCGGCGGATAGAAGAGCAGCGGCGCCACCGCGCCCAGATCAGCCCGCAACAGCCCCAGCGCCAGGCCAAGCTCGGCCGTGTCGGTGTCGATGTCGGCCAGGCGGTCGCGCATCCGCATCGCCCCGGTCAGCGCCTGCAGCCCCATCACCGCGATGAGCGCAAAGATCGCCATGGCGACCACCAGCTCGATCAGCGTGAGCCCGCCGTCCGTCTTGCGCGTGTGCCGCATCACCGCACCCCGGGCGGCGGCAGCACCGCCACCAGCAACGCGCCTTCGCCGGTGTCGGCGCGGGCCCGGATGCTGGCCTGCCGCAGCCCCGCCGCGGTGGCCTGATAGGCGACCGTGACGGCAAAGCGGCGGCCGCCCATCTCGACCGTACCGGGCAGGGGCCCGCCGGTGCCGCCGTAAAGCTGCAGCTCCTCGGCGCGGTTCTGCACCACCACCTGCGCCAGCAGCCGGGTCTGCGCGCCCGAGAGCGCCAGCCGCGACTGGTCGGTGGCGCGCAAGGCCGCCAGCGTCCCGATGGACAGCACCGCCACCGCGATCACCAGTTCCAGCAGCGTCAGGCCGCGGTCGTCGTCTAGGCGTCGTCGCATGTCAGCCCCGTCCAGCCGTCGCTGCGGCACAGCTGTCCCGCGCCGCTGCCGAACCGGATCGAAAAGGCGCTGGTGCGGCCGTTGGACAGGAACACGATCTCGGGCGCATCGCCGCTGCCGGGCGGCTCCTGCGGGGCAAAACCCACGCGTCCGCGCCAGCGGACCTCCTGGCCGTCCTCCTGCCAGACCCCGTCCCGACGGCTGACCATGCGCAGCCCGCGCGGGGTGATCTGCAGCCCGCGCGGGCTTTGCCCCTGCACCGCCAGCTGGCGCAGCGCCGCGAACCGGTCGGCAAAGCGCTGCGCATCCTCCGCCCCGCCGCTGCCGCGGGTCGCGGCCAGGCTCGCCCCCACCGCCAGCACCGCCAGGACGGCGACGGCGACCAGAAGCTCGATCAGGGTGAATCCGGCCGTGTCAGGGTCTGATCCGGGGCCTATTGTGCCATCCATGATCCGATATCCGCATCGGCGCCCGACCCGCCCGGGGCGGCGTCGGCGCCATAGGTGAAGATGTCGAAATCGCCGTGCACGCCGGGGGCCAGGTATTGATAGGGCTGACCCCAGGGATCCTGCGGCAGCCGGTCCATGTAGCCCGACCAGTTCGGCGCCTCGGGCGGGGCCGAGGGCTGGCTGACCAGCGCGGCCAGCCCCTGTTCGGTGGTGGGATAGCGGAAATTGTCCAGCCGGTAGAGGTTCACGGCACTGGCGATCGCGGCGATGTCGGACTGCGCCCGCGCCGCCCGCGCCTGGTCGGGCCGGTCGATGACCCGCGGCACGATGACCAGCGCCAGAATCGACAGGATCACGACCACCACCATCAGTTCCAGCAGGGAAAAGCCCGCCTCGCGGCGCTCTTCGTTCGTCGTGTAATGCATTGCTGAAAAAACCCTCTCGCTCGGGACACATGTAACCACGCCCCGCGGCACGGGGCAATCGCCAACCCTCCCCCCTTCTTCGGTTCAGAATAACCCTCAGAGAGCACGAGAGACAGCGTCTCTCGTATGCCGCAGGCATCCCCCGTGTCCCTGCCGGGCACCGCGACCGGCGAATGGCGGCGCGCGCGGGCCTTCGCCACCGCGGTCCCTGCGGCGGGGCGGCGGTCCGGCCCTGGCAGCGACGCGCGATTTGAGGCTCGCACGGCCCGGCGTTCCGCGTTACCCTTTTTGCGCGACGTGGCTCCCTTGCGGTAAGTCACGCCCATTGAACCCAGTCGATTATGCCAGAATAGGCCCTGAATGCCCCGGATTTTCCCCTCTGTCCTGCCCGCCTGCGCCACCCTTGCCCTTCTGACCCTCACGCTGCCGCTCCCGGCGCAAGACACCGCACCCGACACCGCCGCACATCCCGCCGCCGAGGAGGCCGCCGACCGGCCCGGCATGGCCGAGGTCGAACAGGCCTGGGCACGGGGCGATTTCGTCTTTGTCCGCGACGGGCTGAAGGCCCTGGCCGAAGAGACCGGCACGCCGCTGGCGCAGTACCGCTATGGCCGGGTGCTGATCGAGGGGCGCGGCGGGCCGCGCGACATCAAGGCGGCGGTGGGCTGGCTGGAAAAGGCCGTGGCGCAGAACCACGCCGATGCCGCCACCCTGCTGGCACAGGTGCTGCTGGCCGAGGGGCTGGACACGGTGCCGCGCGATCCGGCACGGGCCGCCGATCTGCTGGGCAGCGCCGCCACCCGGGGCGACCCGAACGCCCAGGTCATGCTGGCGCGGCTTCTGACCGCGGGCGACGGGGTCGCGCCCGATCCGCAGGCGGCCTTCGACTGGTACCTGGCCGCCGCCGAACAGGGCCACCTCGAGGCGCAGTTCGCGGTGGCGCGCAGCTACCTGCGGGGCGACAGTCAGACCGCGAATGTCGAACAGGGGCTGCACTGGCTGGAACAGGCGGCCGAGGGCGGCCACGTGCAGGCACAGTATTTCCTGGCCGGCGCCTATGACCACGGCACCGGCGTCGAGGCCAGCCCCGCCGAGGCCCGGCGCTGGTACCGCCGCGCCGCCGAGGCCGGGCTGCCGATCGCGCAGCGCGACCTCGGCACCCGCTATCTGCTGGGCCAGGATGTCGACCCCGACGCCGCAGAGGCGCTGCGCTGGCTCGAGGCCGCCGCCGACGCCGGCGATCCCGGCGCGATGTTCAACCTGGCCCAGGGTTTCCTGGCCGGCGACGTGCTGCCGCAGGACGACGCCCGCGCCTATCGCTGGCTCGAACGCGCCGCCGACAGCGACCTGCCGCGGGCCATGACCGCCCAGGCCGCGATGGTCGAGGCCGGGCGCGGCACCGCGGCCGATCCCGACCGGGCCATCGCGCTCTATCGCCGCGCGGTCGAGGCCGGGGACCGGGCCGCCGCGGAACGGCTGGGCCAGATGGCCGCCG
>NZ_QPMK01000035.1 GCF_003344785.1 Thalassococcus profundi
CGATCACAGTGGCTAATCACAGGAGCAGGTAAAAACACAAGATCTGGAGTGGCTAGCAGGATGTGAAATAAACATCCACTCCAAATCATGACAGAACAGGCACCCCAACCCGATGAATGCAAAATGGAACAGTCCAGAAACAGTCCATCAGAGTCAACGTACAGGGGGGCGGACCAGGCGGCCATACCGGCTGCGCTTAACCGGAGAGGGGCAACGGGCAAGGGGCGGGGTAGGGACAGTGCCAGGGGCCAGAGCAGGGGCCGAGGCTGTTGCCGGAGGTCGTCCTCTCCGCGGGGCCTGGGCCAGCTGAAGCGGTTCGCCAATATCCCTATGAGCAGGCTTGAGACGGTCTATAGCCACTCGCTCAGGCCTGCCCCCCATATCCACAACAAAGTTCTTAGACCCTCCAGCCAGAACACGGAAGGGCCCATCGTAGGGGGGCTGCAGCGGAGTACGATGGCCATCGTGGCGGATGAAAACATACTTGGCGGATGGTAAATCCTTGGGCACGTAGGACTGGGGTAGGCCATGGTGAGATGTGGGAATGGGAACAAAAGCGTCTGCAATTCTCCGGGACACAGCGCGATGGGAGGAAACCGACCACGGGGCCGTGGCATCTGGAAGAAACTCCCCCGGAACACGCAGAGGCTGGCCGTACACCAGCTCGGCCGATGAGGCCTGCAGATCTTCCTTGGGGGCGGAGCGAAGGCCCAGCATAACCCATGGGAGGCGGTCAGCCCAGTTGTTGTCCGTAAGGCTAGCCCTGAGCGCGGCCTTCATGTCCCGATGAAACCGCTCACAAAGTCCGTTGCTTTGTGGGTTGTAGGCTGTGGTACGGTGGACTTTGACTCCCAGGACCTCGGCGACTGCTGTCCAAAGCTCTGATGTGAACTGCGGGCCCCGGTCCGAGGAGAGGTCGGACGGTGTGCCGTAACGGCTTACCCAAGCCATAATGAACGCCCGGGCTACTTCAGCTGAGGTAATGGAGGACAGGGGAACCGCTTCCGGCCACCTTGTGGTCCTGTCTACCATAGTGAGGAGGTACGTATAACCACGGGAGGGGGGAAGTGGGCCCACCAGGTCCACATTCACATGATCAAAACGTCTCTCTGGCACTTTGAAGTGTGCCAAAGGGGCCTTGGTATGACGAATGACCTTTGCGCGCTGGCATGCCACACAGGCAGCAGCCCAGGCCCTAACGTCCCTCCGCAGGCCTGGCCAGACAAACTTGGCCCCCACCAGCTTGGTAGAAGCCTTCACCCCAGGGTGGGACAGGCCGTGGATGGCATCAAAAACTTTTCGCCTCCAGCCAGCAGGTACCATGGGGCGCGGTTGGCCAGTGGAGACATCGCAAAGGAGTGTAGTGTTGGCCGTGTGAAATGCCACATCCTTCATGAGCAGTGCCGTGGGGGCCGCCCTATAGGCTTGTACCTCTGAGTCCGCGGTCTGATCCTCAGCCATGGCTGCGTAGTCGAGGCCCAAGTGGACGGACCCAGTGACCGCCCGAGAGAGGCAGTCGGCAACAAAATTGTCTTTGCCGGCCACGTGCTGAATGTCAGTGGTATACTCGGAGATGGCAGAGAGCTGGCGCTGCTGGCGACCAGACCATGGCTCTGAAGACTTGGCCATGGCAAACGTCAGCGGCTTGTGGTCAACGAAAGCCGTGAACCGCCGGCCCTCCAATAAAAAACGGAAATGACGGGTAGCGAGGAAAAGACCCAGGAGCTCCCTGTCGAAGGTGCTGTATTTCCTCTCGTTGTCACGGAGCTTCCTACTGAAAAAGGCCAGCGGCTGCCAGGCTCCGCCCACCCACTGTTCACACACAGCCCCCACGGCATAATCAGAGGCATCCGTGGTAAGTGCAACTGGGGCGGTCGGAGACGGGTGCGCCAACAGAGCAGCATTGGCCAGTGCGGTTTTGGCGGCCTCAAAGGCATCAGCCATCTCCGGGGACCAATCCAACACATCTGCTGGTTTTCCACCCCGCAAGGCGTCATACAAGGGCCGCATGAGCTGGGCCGCATGGGGGAGGAAACGGTTGTAGAAGTTCACCATGCCCAGAAACTCTTGCAGGGACTTCACAGTGCGTGGGCGTGGGAAACTGGCCACGGCGTCCACCTTGGCAGGGAGCGGAACGGCCCCCTGTGGGGTGACGTGGTGGCCGAGGAAGGTGATGGACGACCGGCCAAACTCGCACTTGGCCGGGTTAATGATGAGACCATGCTCACTGAGCCGGCCGAACAATTGCCGGAGATGTATCAGGTGGTCGTCTGCGGATGCGCTGGCCACAAGAATGTCATCCAAATAAACGAACAGGAAGGGCATGTCTCGCAGCACAGAGTCCATGAGGCGCTGAAACGTCTGCGCTGCCCCCTTGAGGCCAAAAGGCATCCTCAGGAACTCGAAAAGGCCAAAGGGTGTGATGACTGCTGTTTTGGGGACATCCTGCGGGTGGACAGGAACCTGGTGGTAACCGCGAACCAGGTCCACCTTTGAAAAGATTATGGCACCGGATAAGTGGGCGGAGAAGTCCTGTATGTGCGGCACAGGGTACCGATCAGGGGTGGTGGCGTTGTTCAGGCGACGGAAATCACCACAGGGACGCCAACCCCCATCAGTTTTGGTCACCATGTGCAGGGGGGAAGCCCACGGGCTGTTGGAGCGTCGCACAATGCCAAGGTGCTCCATGGTGGCAAACTCCTCCCTGGCGATCGTGAGCTTGGCAGAGTCGAGACGCCGGGCCCGTGCATAGACTGGGGGGCCCACCGTGGTGATGTAGTGCTCCACGCCATGCTTAGCCACAGCCGATGAGAACGTGGGGGTGGTGATGTCAGGGAACTCAGCCAGTAGGCGTTGATACAGGTCTCCGGTGGCAAGCGTATTCGACAGACAAAGTGCCCCCGCCCCTCCCAGCGAGCAAGGGTACGAAGCAAAAGAAAGGGCATCGATTAGGCGACAGTTTGTGACATCTACCAACAAACTGTAAGCACAGAGGAAATCCGCCCCCAGTAGAGGCGTAGACACAGCAGCCATGACGAAATCCCATCCAAAACGCCGCCCGCCGAAACACACTTCCACATACCGTGTGCCATACGTGCGAATGGGTGTGCCGTTAGCGGCATCCATGGGGGGGCCATGCCCGCCAGCCATGGTGTCCACAGGCTTTGCTGGCAGGATGCTGCGCTGAGCCCCAGAATCGACCAGCAGTCGCCGGCCAGACAAGGAGTCAGTGATGAATAACAGCTTGCAGTCACGGCCAGCACCCATAGCTGCTAATGAGCGCCGGCCCTGGCTTTTCCCTGAGCTCCAAAACTGCAAGGCTGGCGACATTGCTTGGCCTTGGCCCCAAACCTGGAATGGTAATAACACCACCCATCCGCACGCTGTTGGCGGGCTGTCACAGCAGCTGTAGTGCTCTGGCCGTCCACCGGGGGTGAAAGTGGAGCAGACGTGTGCTGGGAGGGCAACAGCGCATGGACAAACTGCTGCCGGTTGGCAAGAAAAATCCTGTCTGCCTCCACAGCCAGCGCCCGATAGTCTCTGGAGGAAGGGAGGGGGGAACTAGCCAATGCGGTGCGCACAGGGGCTGGAAGCTGCCGCAGGAAAATGTGGGCGAATAGGAATGATGGATCTGCTGCGCCCAGCACAGCCAGCATCCTCTCCATTAACTCGGATGGCTTGCTGTCGCCAAGGCCATTCAGGGACAGCAGGCGGTCTGCTTTCTCCAGCTCCGACAGTTCAAAGAGGTTTAACAGGAATGTTTTTAGCGCGTCGTACTTGCCGGTAGCCGGAGGAGCCTCTAGTAGCGCCATAGCCCTGGCTGTCGTTGAGGCATCTAAAGCCGCTACCACATGGAAATACTTAGTAACATCCTGCGTTATTCCTCTCAGCTGGAACTGAGCCTCGATGTGTTGAAACCACGGCCGTGGATTATGCTGCCAAAAGTCCGGTAACTTGATGATAGCAGCGCAGAGAGCGCCAACATTAGCCGCGCCGCTAGCAACAGCCGGCGCCGATCACAGTGGCTAATCACAGGAGCAGGTAAAAACACAAGATCTGGAGTGGCTAGCAGGATGTGAAATAAACATCCACTCCAAATCATGACAGAACAGGCACCCCAACCCGATGAATGCAAAATGGAACAGTCCAGAAACAGTCCATCAGAGTCAACGTACAGGAGGGCGGACCAGGCGGCCATACCGGCTGCGCTTAACCGGAAAGTGGCAAGGGGCAAGGGGCGGGGTAGGGACAGTGCCAGGGGCCAGAGCAGGGGCCGAGGCTGTTGCCGGAGGTCGTCCTCTC
>NZ_QPMK01000036.1 GCF_003344785.1 Thalassococcus profundi
CAGGGCCGAATGCGCCTTGCCCGGGGCCGCGATCTCTCCGCTGGCGGCGGGCCGGGACGGCAGGCCGGGCAGGGGGCCGCCGCGTTCCCAGTGCCGCCGCTTGCCGGCCTTGGCGCGGGTGGCGCGGGCCTCCTGTTCGATGGCGTCGCCGCTGCGGTGATGGCCGGGATCCTGCGCGCTGAACCGCGCCAGCGCCCAGGCCGCGCCCAGCGTGTCCGCCAGCCCCAGGCGCACCGTCAGCCCCAGATCGGCGCAGTCGCGGCGCACCTGGTCCACCAATCCCGCCTCGCCGCCGAAAAGATGCGCGCAGCCGGTGAGGTCGATGACCAGCCCGTCGCCGTCCTGCTGCGCCACCCAGGGGGAGAACTTGCCCGCCCAGCGGTGCAGCACCCCCAGGAAGGCCGCCTCGCGATGCGGGTTCTGCAACCGCGTCAGCAGCGTCGCGCACATGGCATGGGCGTCGCGCAGCGGCTGGCCCGGGGTCAGCCCGGCCTGCGACGCCTTGAGCGACAGCGACGACAGCACCTGCATCTGGCCGCTGTCGCGCACAACCGCAAAGGGATGCGCGTCCAGATGCGGATCGCGGCGCAACAGCCGTTCGGCGCTGAGGCGCGGAAACCAGAGCGAGAGGATACGTCGGTTGGACATGGGGCAGCAGCAGTTTGTTCACTTTATGTTCTAGGCTTCGCATCGCCCGGAGTCGAGTCCGGGCCGTGAAACTTTCGCGCGGCGGAGCGCGTAGCTAGGACACGCCATCGAGAGGAAAGCCGATGTACCGCGCCACCGTCCTGCTGATCCTGCTGCCGCTCCTGACCGGGGCTGCGCTTGCCCATTCCGGCGTAACCAATCCAAAGGTCATGCCGCGCATGCACCTGATGACGGATATCAAGGACACGGTCGCGGGGCTCGGTGCCTTTGCCAAGGGCACGCAGCGGTTCGACGCAGACGAGGCCGCGCGGCTGGTCGATGCGCTGGCGGCGCAGGCAGCAGGGGTTGCGGCGGCCTTCGAGGATGCGGCACAGGATCCGAAATCCGAGGCGCGACCCGAAATCTGGAGCGACTGGACAGGTTTCACCGCCGAGGCCTCAAAGCTGGAGGCGGCCGCGCAGACGATGCAGACCGAGAGCCGCGCGGAAGTGCAATTCGGCATGCGGGCCGTGGCCAAGGCCTGTTACAGCTGTCACGAGGACTATCGGCTGGAAAACTGACCGCCCGGGCTGGCGCCGGGGCCGTCGCCGGGGCAGGATCGGCAGGCCCTGATCCCGGAGACCGCCATGCCTGCCTTTCCCCCGCTGACCGATGCCGACTGGCCCGAGGCGCTGGCCGATCTCAAGGGCGGCTTTGCCACCAAGCTCAACGTCTACCGCGTCATGGCGCATCGGCCCGAACTGCTGCGCGCCTGGGCGCCTTTGCGCGATCATGTGGTGGTGCAGACCGCGCTGGGGCCCGAGTTGAGCGAGGTGGCGATCCTGCGCACCGGGCATCACATGGGCAGCAGTTACGAATGGGACAGCCACGTTTACCGCGCCCGCAAGCTGGGCATGAGCGACGCGCGCATCGCCAGCATCCGCGGTCCGCTCGACGCCATGGCGCCGGAGGATGCGGTGATCGCCGGGGCGGTGGATGCGCATCTGGGGCCGGACCATCGGCTGACGCCCGACCAGGTCGCGGAGGTGGTGGCGCTGGTGGGGCAGGAGGGGTTGTTCGACCTCTTTGCCACGGTCGGATTCTACACGGTGCTGGCCGGGATGCTGAAGTCTCTGGACGTGCCTCTCGATGCGGACATCGCGGCAGAACTCGCTCAGACCCCCGCGCCCTGAGCGTTGCGCCACCGTGCCGCCTGCGGCAGATTGCAACCATTCGTCGCGGTTGCGGCGGCGGGCGGCCCGGTGCAGGGTCCGCGCGGATTCGACAACAACAAGGGGAGACGAGGGATATGCGCACCCGTGCAGCCGTGGCCGTTGAGGCCGGGAAACCGTTGGAAGTGATGGAGGTGAACCTCGAGGGGCCGAAGGCTGGCGAGGTTCTGGTGGAGATCAAGGCGACGGGCCTGTGCCACACCGACGAATTCACCCGCTCCGGCGACGACCCCGAGGGCATCTTTCCCGCCATCCTGGGCCATGAGGGCGCGGGCGTGGTGCTGGAGGTGGGCGAGGGCGTGACCAGCCTCAAGCCCGGCGATCACGTCATCCCGCTCTACACGCCCGAGTGCCGCGAATGCGAGTATTGCCTGTCGGGCAAGACCAACCTCTGCCAGGCGATCCGCACGACCCAGGGCAAGGGCCTGCTGCCCGACGGCACGACGCGATTCTCGATGCTCGACGGCACGCCGATCCATCATTACATGGGCTGCTCGACCTTCGCCAACCACACGGTGGTGCCGGAAATCGCGCTGGCCAAGGTGCGCGAGGACGCGCCCTTCGACAAGATCTGCTACATCGGCTGCGGCGTCACCA
>NZ_QPMK01000037.1 GCF_003344785.1 Thalassococcus profundi
CCGCGGGCGACACCGGCGCGGACCTGGAGGATGCGGCGACCGTCGGCATGGCGATCACCGGCACCTACGGCACGCTGACCATCGGCGAGGACGGTGAATACACCTACGCCCTGGACGACACCTTCGCGGCGACGGATGCGCTGGCCGAAGGTGAGAATGCCTCGGACGTCTTCACCTACACCATGGCGGACAGCGAAGGCGCGGTCTCGAGCGCCACGGTCACCATCGCCATCACCGGCAGCAACGACGCGCCGACGATCACCCTGGAGGACGCGGTCACACACCTGGAATCCGTCGACGACAATGTCGATCCGTCCAACCGTGTGCTGACGATCCTTGATCCCGCAGCCACGCTGACCGACCCGGACGAGGCCTCGTTCGACGGCGGCAGCCTCACCGCGACCGTCGCCATGGGGCTGCTCACCGATCAGCTCGACTTCGATGGCGGCGGCCTCGTTTCGGTCGACGACCTCACGCAGGACGTCTCTGTCGACGGCACCGTCATCGGCACGGTGTCGGGCCGCAATACCGCGAGCCTGGCCGTCAGCTTCAACAGCGCGGCCACCGTGCAGAGCGTCGAGACCCTCTTGCAGGCTCTCGGCTATGCCACCAGCGAGGACAATCCCACGGGCGCCGGCCTGTCGCGCAGCATCGACGTGTCGCTGTCGGACGGCGACGGCGGCGACTCGAACATCGAAACCGTTTCCGTGACGATCACGCCGCAGAACGACAGCCCGACTCCGACCGACGATACGGTTGCGACCACGGAAGGCTCTTCGATCACCTTCAACGCGATCTTCGGCCAGCCAGGCAATGCGCTCGACAACGACACGGATCCGGAGAACGATCCGCTGACAATTGTGTCGGTTTCCGACATTGCGGACGAGGACGGAGACGGCACCGCGGTCCAGAGCTCGCCGGTGGACATTTCTCCTGGGGCCATCGTCACCGATTTCGGGGCCACGGTCACCGTGCAGCAGAACGGGTCTGTCCAGTACGACCTGACGTCTCCCAACGCATTCTTCAACCGGCTCGCGGATGGTGAGCAGGCGATCGATACCTTCGAATACGAGGTCAGCGATGGGAACGGTGGCACCGACACCGCGCGCATCAGCATCACGATTACCGGTGTCAACGATCCGATCACCGCGGTGGCCGATACGATCGACATCGACGAGGTCGGACCAGCCGCGACGGTGGCAACCAACGGAACGCCCGGGGCCAATGATCTGCTGGCCAACGACACGGACGTGGATACGATCGACACGGCAACGATCATCTCGGTTGTTGGCGGAGCCGGCGTGTCCAACGTGGCCAATGTGCTCGGCGGGTACACCATCACGCTGAATTCCGGCGTGGTGATTTCCCTGGGAACAAACGGCAGCTATAGCGTGTCGAATATCGACGTCGCACCGGAAAGCCCGGCCACGGGCTCCTTTACCTACACCGTCCAGGACGGTGGCGGCGCGCAGTCGACCACCACAGTGACGATCAACGTCGATGGTGAAAACGACGCGCCGGTTGCGGTGGCGGACACCAACGCCGGCGACGCGGTCGTCGAGGATGTGGACGCGACGGCCACGGGCAACGTGCTGGTCAACGACACCGACGTGGATGCCGGCGACAGCAAGACCGTGGTGGGGGTCGCCGCGGGCGACACCGGCGCGGACCTGGAGGATGCGGCGACCGTCGGCATGGCGATCGCCGGGACCTACGGCACGCTGACCATCGGCGAGGACGGCGCCTACAGCTACGCGCTGGACGACAGCCTTCCGGCGACGGATGCGCTGGCCGAAGGTGAGAATGCCTCGGACGTCTTCACCTACACCATGGCGGACAGCGAAGGCGCGGTCTCGAGCACCACGGTCACCATCGCCATCACCGGCAGCAAYGACGCGCCGGTTGCGGTGGCGGACACCAACGCCGGCGACGCGGTCGTCGAGGACATGGATGCCTCGGCSACGGGCAACGTGCTSGYCAAYGACACCGACGTGGAYRCCGGCGACAGCAAGACCGTCGTGGGGGTCGCCGCGGGCGACACCGGCGCGGACCTGGAGGATGCGGCGACCGTCGGCATGGCGATCACCGGCACCTACGGCACGCTGACCATCGGCGAGGACGGCGCATACACCTACG
>NZ_QPMK01000038.1 GCF_003344785.1 Thalassococcus profundi
GCCAGCCGCGCGGCGCGCACCCGCGCCTCGGCCGCGAGTTCGGGTGCCGAGACGGTGAAAAGCGGCGTGCCCGGGGCCACCGCCGCACCCTGCTCCGCATGCTGCGCCGCGATCCGCCCGGCCTGCGGCGCGCGCAGCAGCGCCTCTTCGGGCAGCCAGACGACGCCCTGCACCACCGCGAAATGCGGCAGCGGCACCAGGAACAGCAGCACGGCCAGCGCCCCCGCCGCCCCCGCCGCCCCGAGCACGGCGCGCTGCCCGACACGCTGGATGCGTGGATCGGTCAGCCCCTTGTGCGCGGTCTTGAGCGTCGGCCAGACCAGCATCAGCGACACCGACCAGAGCGCCAGCAGGACGCCCGCCAGCCGGTAAGTCGTAGCGACGAAAAGCGCGATGGTGACCGAGATGAAGATCCGGTAGGCAAAGGCCGCCGGCGGGTAGAGCGCGAACCAGAGCCTTTCCCACGCCACGGTCTGCATGCGCGTGCGTCGGCGCTCACCGGTGCCCAGGATGTGGACGCGCACCATCTCGCCCCACCAGTCGTTGCCGCGCTTGGCCATGTTGGGGATCTCGATCGCATCGCAGAGCGCATGGTATCCGTCGAATTTCAGCAGCGGGTTGCCGTTGACCGCCAGCGTCGACAGGCCCGAGATCACCATGGTGTTGAAGAGGATGGTACGCACCGTACCCGGCTCGGCCCCGATCCAGAGGAAGAACGCCAGCGACGCGATGACCAACTCGACGATCACCCCGGCGGCGGCGACGGCGGCGCGGTCCCACTTGTTGGGAAAGGCCAGCGACGCCGAGGCTTCGACGTAAGGAATGGGGTAGAAGGCGATGAACATCAGCCCCATCTCGTGCACCTCGCCGCCGCGGCTGCGGACGGCGATGCCGTGGCCCAGTTCGTGGATCGCCTTCACCACCGGGTAGATCAGCGCGATCAGCGCCAGGTTCTCGAGGTCGAGAAAACCTTCGAGTCCGCGCGCCGTCAGCGCCGGCCAGTGCAGCGGCAGCAGCGCCAGCGCGGTGGCGACGATGGCCAGCGCCGTCAGCCACCAAAGAGCCCGCGGCACCACGCCCATGATCCGCGCCAGCGCGATCAGCACGCGGTCGGGATCGACCAGCGGCACGGTGACCGAGAGCGGGTTCAGCAGCAGTTTCTTCCACTTCTGCAGACGGTCCTTGTCGCGCCGCTCCAGCAGGTCGTCGAGAACCGGCGTGTCGGCATTGTCCAGCAGGTCGGACTGGTGCAGCTGCGACAGCAGGCGCACGATCTCGTCCTGGGTCGGCGCATCCTCGGCCAGACGGTCGGTGAGGTCGGTCCAGATCTCCTCGATGCTGCGCCGCCCGTCGAGCCGCCCGGCCACCTCCTGCGCCGCCGGGGTGAGGCGGTGCACCTTGGTGCCGGTGCGGTCGGCCAGCACATACCAGGGCTGGCCAAGGTAGACATGCCGGATCACCCGCACATCGCGGCGCAGGCGCGGGCGCGCGGCGCTGATGCGATACCATTCGGCGGATCGGTGCGTGTCGCTCATGCTCAGGGCACCCAGCGCCAGAGCAGCAGTTTCAGCCGCACGAGGGTGCCACGCAGCCAGGATCGCGCCAGCGAGGTTTCGCCCGCGGTGATCTTGGCCACGCCTTGCAGGCCCGGGCGCAACCCGGCGGGCGGATCGGTGACCCGCGCCTCGACCCGAAAGCGGTTCTCGCCCTCGCCGGGGTCCGAGACGCTGGCGATGGTCCGCACCTCAAAGGGCACCGGATCGTCCGGCAGGCCCGCCAGCACCGCCTTCCCGGTCTGGCCCGGCTGCACCAGCCCGAGGTCGTATTCGCTGACGTCGATGCGCAGCCGCCAGCCGTCCTGCCGGGCCACCTCGAACAGGGTCTCGCCACGGCTGACCGGCGCGCCGATGCGCTGGCTCAGGTCGCCCGAGACGATCAGCCCGTCCATCGGCGCGGTGATGGTGAGCCGCGCCAGCCGCGCCGCGGTCAGGTCGGCAGAGGCGCGGGCCTCGTCCAGGTCGGCATCGGCCACGGCGGCGGCGGCGCGGTCGCCCTCGGCCAGAGCCACGCGGAGGGCCTGGCGCGCCTCGGCG
>NZ_QPMK01000039.1 GCF_003344785.1 Thalassococcus profundi
TTTTCACCCCAAGGAGGGGGTGTCATAAGTCTGTGACGCACCCTTTTTTTGTGTGTGTTTCTATATATTCTAGTTGAATCGTAGTCTTTCTTCACAAAGGGAATCTTATTATATTGTATAGAAACTTTACTTTTCTTGTTTTATCGATAACAAAACAGCCCCAAAGCCCACAAAAGGGCATAGTTATCCCTGACGATAAAAAAAACAAAATTGAGTTTTATCGTTTTATACCCAAATATTTMTTCAAATTGAATCCCATTCCGAACAWTCCTAGATCCATGTAAACCTTGTCCATTCCAAAATGCCTGAATCGCTTATAATGCATATCTGCCTTCATCTGCCCAAATACAGCTTCCGGCTCTATCGGTCGCTGGCTTCTGTGTTTCAAGCCCTCTTCAGACGTTAGTAGCAGGAAGGCTTCCTTTTTATATGCATTCAGTTTATKGTTGACATATATGGTTCTGTTGCCTTTGGATTTCTTGCAGAGACTTCCAAGCGGACATCCATCACATCGTTGTGCTTAATATAATGTAATGACAGACACATAGCCGGAGTCACTTTTCTTTTGCCGTTGTCCACAAGGTTCCATGTGTTGTCCCATGGGGCAGACATAATAGTCATCATCCYTGTTGTAGTAGAAGTTCGCTTGGTTGAAGGCATCCTCCTTGAAAGGCTTATGCTGTTCCTTGTGAAACCAGTTGTACTTTACATAACCCATCATYTCTTCCATCTCTAGGTACTCGTAGTTCTCCTCCGACCCATACCCTGAGTCTGCGTTGACGCKCTTGGATYGCTTYCCATATCTTTTCTTGTACTTATCCAAAAAAGSCTTGAAGGTCAGGGTGTCTGTTGGATTGGGATAAAGGGCGAAATTCGTCCAATATTGATTCTCTGTCGCAATTTGAAGGTTATAGGCAGGCTTTGTCTGCCCATTGTTCATGGCATCTTCCTTGAGGCGCATGAAGGTCGCATCGGGATCAGTCTTGGAGTAACTGTTTCTCTCGCCCAGTATATCCAGTGATTTTTCATACTCGCACAGTTTGTCCGAGGCTTTGRACAAGTGMKCTATCTGAGTATTTAGCTTTTGCTTCTCTCTTCCTGKAAGCTTTGCCTTAGGAAGGTTCTTMGCTTGCCTCTCACACAAACGTGCACTTCTCTYTACATCCTTGGGGGAAGTGGCTGGCTCGCWGTCTTCTTCCTTAATGTCACTYCYGCYATTCAGGCGAATTTGTTCTTTTATCTGAGCCAATGCAGCAGAGGTCTTTTCCAAGAGCTTAGCCCTGTTCTTTTCCACAGTCTTCTTCCATACAAACGTGTACTTGTTTGCTTTCGACTCTTTCTTAGTRCCATCAACATATTGTTCCTCCAGACTAATCAMSCCCTTTTCAACCAAKATGGAGACGACTGCATCAAAATAAAAGTCGATCCATTTAATCATATGATTGGATCTAAAGCGGTTGATTGTTGCGAAAGATARTTGCTTACCTCCACAAATCCACATATAGCGAACATCGTATTTAAGTGCGTCCGCTATGCCACGACAGGAATAAACGCCATTGATATAGGCAAAAACAACTAAACTTAGAAGCATCTTMGGACTTTAAGGAGGAGCACCAATCCCATCATAGGTATCCATGAGAGGGTTGATGTCCATACTGCGAAYAATAYGATCCACCATACGAACTTTGCTGTCTTTTGGCACATAATCATCGAAAGAGTTAGGAAAAAAGCTCAATTCGTGCCGAGTTTCAGATTTTATTTGTATCTTTGCCATACTTAAAGAAGTTTTCTGCAAAGATACAAATCTTTTGCGGAAAGGCAAAGCCCGAGCTTGTGAAAGTTTGGGCTTTGTTGTAAATAAAAATGTTTTTTAAAGATTTCGTATCTGTGAAAAGGCAAAAAATAAAAAGGGGTGCGTCACAGACTTATGACACACCCTC
>NZ_QPMK01000040.1 GCF_003344785.1 Thalassococcus profundi
AAATATAGACAAGTATGGATAATAGACCTTATTTGAGAACTATATTGGGTGGAACGGGCTTTAGAAGTCTTTCCCTTTTTGAGAAAATATTATGCATTAATGTTTGGTTATCCTTCCTTAATTCCGCAACAYTATARTTTAAYATTWTTTATAAGYRCCTGAGCAACAAAAAGTTGCYCAGGATTTTGCCATGTCAGAAWTTTCACTTAYCTTAGTGTTGCGAAAAGAAGACAAGCAAAACTCTAATATGACATGGCAAARRTACAAATWAAATCWGAGAAACTCACTCCTTTTGGRGGAATTTTTTCKATTATGGAGCAATTTGATKCTCTTTTAGCTCAAACMATAGATTCYACCTTGGGATTGAGATGCACTATGTTTGGTTATCAATATAGCGAGATTCTACGCTCTCTGATGTGCGTATATCTTTGTGGTGGCTCATGTATTGAGGATGTTACAACTCACCTGATGAAACATTTRTCTCTTCATCCAACTCTTCGCACTTGCAGCGCAGACACCATATTACGTGCTATCGAAGAACTGACTTKTAAGARCATCACCTATAAATCTGCTTCTGGCAAATCCTATGATTTCAATACTGCAGACAAGATSAACTGCTTACTGGTCAATGCCCTGCTTGCTACTGGTCAATTGAAATCCGGTCAAGARTATGATTTTGACTTTGACCATCAGTTCATTGAAACAGAGAAGTATGATGCAAAACCAACCTACAAGAAGTTCTTGGGCTATAGTCCAGGTGTAGCTGTCATWAACGACATGATTGTTGGTATTGAAAATAGAGACGRCAACACAAACGTRCGCTTCAACCAAAAAGAAACTTTGGAAAGAATCTTCAAGCGATTGGAGGCTTCGGAAATATATATTTCTCGTGCCCGCATGGATTGCGGCTCATGTTCGGAGGAAATCGTAGATATGGTAGAGGCTCATTGCAGGCATTTTTATATTCGTGCCAACAGATGCTCTTCTTTCTACGATTCCATGTTTGCCTTAACTGGAAGGMAAACTGTTGAAATCAACGGTATTGAGTTTGAGTTGAATTCTATCCTTGTTGWGAAATGGAAAGGAAAACTGTATCGTCTTGTCATACAGAGACAAAGGCGAATAGATGGAGACCTTGACATTTGGGAAGGCGAATATACCTACAGATGTATACTGACTWACGATTACAAGYCGAGTGCAAGAGACATCGTGGAATCCTACAATCTTCGTGGTGGCAAGGAATGTATCTTCGATGACATGAACMRTGGCTTTGGCTGGMMTCGATTGCCAAAATCGTTCATGGCACAGAATACTGTATTCCTGCTTATGACAGCTCTCATCAGAAACTTCTACAAAGCTATTATGCAGAGATTGAAAACCCATGAATTTGGATTGCRTGCCACCAGCAGAATCAAGACCTTTGTTTTCAAGTTCATCTCTGTTCCTGCGAAATGGATTAAGACATCACGTAGGCATGTATTGAACATTTACTCAGACAACAATGMTTATGCCAACCTGTTCAAGACAGACTTTGGTTAAAGACCATGCTTTTCTGGTTAAACCAGCGTATTACCTMAAGTCGCTTTATGGGGTAASGGGATTTTGTGTCTGCGACATTTCTGTTGTGCAAGAAATATGTACAATAAAATGAATTTTGTCGCTTTGCAAGCAAAATCCCACTAAACCCTATAGCTTGCGGATTTGAGGATAAAGATGGAAGTGATACATAAAAAGTCTATCTATCTATTTATGTATTGGCCTCATCAGTGAAACGATAATAATTTAAAGTAAATAATTATGGGTATAATATTAACAATTCTGTGCTTTGGTGTGGCTGCT